>VRUG01000001.1:0-194658 GCA_019456255.1 Planctomycetota bacterium
CATCCTTTCCATAAAACCAACTCATTTTATCGGATACTCTCTAATTCGCAATGGTACAGTTTTAGGGGGTCAGGCCACCACCGGTGGAATAAAGTTTTTATATTAATCAAAATATGTCGCAAAAGAATCATGGTTCTTTCCTGCTAATATTGGCTCACCTCTTATACCTCCACGGTTTGGTGTACATATCTTATAAAGATTGCCGCAATCGAAAATAGCTAAGACTGGTTCGTTACCAGTTTGACAATTAGCAGGTATTGACTTTCCAACCTCACATTCCATATTTTCTTTATCGTGTCTCCATCTTAATTTCCAAATCTTTTTATCGCTTATTGGAGCATTTACAAATTTTGCAAATCCTTGATATGCTTCTCCAGCTTCTTTTTCACTTTCAGCCATTGGTACAAAAAATTTCATATATCTATGCCTCATTAAATTTCAAGCCATACAATACCGAATTTTTATATATCCGTCAAACAATCCGCCATGCCTGCCCTGTCTACCCTGAGCCTGCCGAAGGGAGTTTATCGAAGGGTTAACTTAGGCAACTTTTCCTAGTCCTCCATAGCCTTGGCGACGGAGGATCGTCTCACATTTTCTTGTGTTAACTTAGGTAACTGATTTATTCTCAAAATGAGAATAAACTCCCCAAACCACCAAAAAATCAATCAAACGCGCAAGTCCCAATTTTGAGAATTTGCAAATTGCGCTCATTTTGGTGCAAATCGCGCGTTTTTTTACGAAAAAATACGAAAAAATACGAAATTTCAACCACTTTTTGACCACTTTTTCCTCTCAATATGAGAAACTTGCGCAAATTGTGCTACCTAATCTCTACATCTTAACCAACCTAAGGAAGTACCGGATACTTTAACTCCCATACTTCCCACCCCCTGTCGCGTCGAAGTATTACGAAGACGGATCCACCATTCCTCGTTCCGGCTTCCTAAACCATGATTACCTCACCCCCCTCGTCCCCGCTTGCCTGTCGCGTCGTAGTTCAAAGAACGAAGACGGATCCACAATTACTTCTTTGTCAAACAGCGCAAACAAACGACTTACATCAATTTTTAATTACGACTCCTCCCAAACTTCCCAATTTAAACCCCATTTTTACCCCAATACGGGTCGCCAGCGACGATTTTCCTTTGGCTTTTCACCTAAATTATGGTAGGATTAAGTTAGTTACCAGTAGGAAAGAAAGAGACGTATTACATTTTGTTTTAGTACACTGTAGAAGCACTTAGCAGAAGATGTTTACAGAAATTTTTCAAGCGGTGCCCGCTTTCACCCTATCCTAAAAACCCTCAAATACAGCTAAAATACAAACCATAAAGAACTATAGATAAAAGACTTACAACTTTTATATGGGATTAGACAATTTGTCATTTACTGCTAAAAAATGGGGATTTTCGCTTGACAAATGACATTTAATTGGTTACTATTAACGGTCGAGGAGTGGTGGTTATTTCCGGTCTTCTGGAAGATCCTGTCCCTCGATTAAATTTGAATCACCACAAAAGGCTGTGAGTCGACATATTACTTGCAGTCTTTTTTTATATCCTAAATTCCCCTATCCTCTTACTCAAATTAAAGTTATAGCCAATTCACCTAACCGCTGTTATAATCAGCCGTTTTGGAGAGGTGTCCGAGTGGCTGAAGGAGCCGGTTTCGAAAACCGGTGTGCCCTTTACGGGTACCGCGGGTTCGAATCCCGCTCTCTCCGGTTGAAAATTAAGGTTTAGCGGGAGTCTAATTAGAATGCGTATTGCCCTTGGACAATTTGATGCCCACGTCGGTGACTTAGCAGGCAACGTCGAAAAAATGCGCAGCATGTACGAACAGGCAGTAAAGCAAAATGTTGACCTGCTTGTTTTTCCGGAACTTGCAGTTTGCGGTTATCCGCCCGAAGATTTGCTGATAAAAAGACATTTCATCGAAGACAACCTGTTAGCTGTTGAAAAACTCGCAAAATCCTGCCCTGACATAACTATCGTTGTCGGATATCCTGGTCTCTTAGACGGCAGGATTTACAATTGTGCAGCGGTACTTAAAAATGGCAAGATTGAAGACGTCTACCGAAAGGGACTTTTGCCGAATTTCGGAGTCTTCGATGAGCAAAGATATTTTAAAGCAGGCGACGAACCTGTAATGATAAATATCAAAGGGGTTAATGTCGCTATCACCATCTGTCTTGATATCTGGGACAGCAACTGGCTCAAAGATTTTTTAGCTGATTGTAATCCGATTCATATGATATTAAACATCTCTGCCTCGCCTTTCCACGTCGGAAAAATACAGAAAAGACTAAGCGCTATCACGCAATGTGCGCAAAAATTCAATGCAGCTCTTTGCTATTGCAATAACGTCGGCGGACAGGATGAACTAATTTTTGACGGCCGAAGCGCGATTGCTGACAGCACTGGTAAAATCAGATGTCTGGCTGGCGCCTTTGAAGAAGAGTTACTGATTGCTGACTTAAATCTTTCGGGCGAGAACAATCTGGATATACAACAAGTGAGTCCGGTATCTTCTCAGCCTGCCGGCGACATTGAAGAAGTATACAAGGCACTTGTTCTTGGGACTCGCGACTATACCAGGAAGAACGGCTTTAAAAAAATATTACTCGGAGTTAGCGGAGGTATTGATTCTGCACTTGTCACTTCGATAGCAGTTGCTGCCTTAGGTCCAGAAAATGTGATTGGTATCACAATGCCGACACGTTTTAACAGCGCCGAAACTATCTCCGATGCGACGAAACTTGCTGAGAATCTCGGAATTGAATTTTATAATATTGCAATCGAAAAGATTGTTCAGCAGTTCCATTCATCGCTGAAAAGCATCCCCGGCTGGGACGATAAGGGAACCGCTTACGAAAACCTACAGGCAAGAATACGAGGTACGTTGCTAATGTCACTTAGCAATCAGTTCGGTGCTCTGGTGCTGACAAGCGGCAACAAAAGTGAAACTGCGGTCGGGTACGCTACACTATATGGTGACACGGCAGGAGGTTTCGCGGTTATAAAGGATATTCCCAAGACGCTCGTCTATAAATTAGCCGAGTTTGTTAACAGCACACGTGAAAAACCTGTTATACCAAAGGACATCTTGACAAGGCCTCCTACGGCTGAACTAAGAGAAGACCAGAAAGACACCGATTCACTGCCTGATTATGACATGCTTGATGAAATCCTCAAAGGATATGTCGAGCAGGATAAATCGGCGAAACAACTCATCGAATCGTCTTTCCCAAAAGAGGTGGTTAGAAAAGTCATCACCCTGGTCGATAGAAACGAATATAAGCGCAGACAGTCACCGCCTGGTATCAAGATCACTCCCAAAGCTTTCGGTAAAGACCGCCGGCTGCCCATTACTAATCGTTATTGTTCATTTAATAACGAACCTTAATCATTTCGCGAAGGTAACAAATGTCGGTACTGCTTAGAAAAAAGCTAACAATAATAACTTTAATCATATACTGGGTTTTCCTGGCTATAATATCACACATCCCAATACCTGAACTCGTCTATCAGGCACGTGTATCAGATAAAAACCTTCATTTGGTTGCCTATATGATACTGGTTTTTTTATTATGGTTTTCATTAAGGCCTGAGCAGAAAGTAAATTGGCGTAAAATAACTGTGTGGTGGGTCATACTAATTATAGGTGTATATGCTGTGATGGATGAAGTGATTCAGGGTGTTGTGGGAAGAAATTGCGATATGATGGATTTCATTGCTGATATGGCAGGGGTTCTTGCTGGCTTAATTCTTTTTTCGATATTTAGTTTTTGGTTTTCTTTTCTTTTCGTAACCGCAATCGTCATATTTTTAATTACAAATGTTGCCAGAGCCAATGTCGCAGAACTGATGCCTGCAATAAATCTGCTATTTCATTTCGCATCGTACGCACTTTTTACCGCGGTCTGGATGCGGTGCATGAATCTTTTCTGGGAATTAAAATCGAAATCGATAAGAAGATTTCTGGTTTCATTAGCTGCGCCTTTGGCCCTTTTAATGACTGTCAAATTTTATTCTGTGTTCTCAGGCAGGTTTTTTAGTAAGGGTGATATTATTGTTGCTGTTACCGCGATTTCAGTAGTCGTTTCAGTAAATTTTCTCTTTGCTTGTTTTTGTCGACGTTCGCCGGCACGAACTTTTTCGTAGTCATTCCAAACGGTTTATACAATGGGTCCCCTATAAGCATTAATTGCCATGAATTAAATGGATTGGTGTGATAGTATGCCTCGACGAGACAGTATCCCCTAAAGAGTTCAACGAAAAATTCTTTTGGCTTTGGAAAGGCATGAAGATATGGCTCAGCAACAGCTCCGATAGTGGCGGTTACTCCATCACGAAGCATGGCCGGACACCACTGAGTGGAGTTCGGGTCACGCAAATTAATTGCTTCAAAGCTGGCAATATGATACCCTATAGCTCCATCCACAAAATCAAACGCGTCGATATAATTTTTCAGACTATACCATCCGCAATACAACGCAGTTGACTTGCATTGATCTGCTTGGAAAAGCGCTGTTGTACGCTCTTCGACCACCTTCATTCCAATCTCTACTCTAATAATCTCAGCAAGCTGTCGCATTGAGTTATCAAATTCGACAAACAAAGGCTTTCCTCCCCTTAGTGCCGAATAACCCGAATCGATATAAGCAGTTCCGTTCAAGCCGTATTTTTCCGCATTAAGTGACTTATCAATCAAACCTTTGGCAATCTCAACGGTAGGGCCATCAAGTCGGCAAACCATCTGCGTATTATACTGCATCTCAGGCCATCGATTACGTAACTCGTTTGAAGTCCAGTGAAACAACTCATATTTCCCAAAAAGAACCATCGACAATTCACTGTCAACCGAAGCCCCTGTTCTACTTCCTTTGATAAATTCAATCCTCAATTTCAACTTAGACAATTTAAGTTCAACTTGCTTTTTTTGGTTCTCTAAACTTTTATTTGTTCTGGAAACAGATTGAGCTTTTAACCTGTTTAATTGGTCGGTTGTTATTTTGAGTAAATTATTGAGTTTCTTAAGGGTATCTTCCTGCCCTGGTATCACCCCCCGGCCTGCAACTTTAAACGGAATGCCGTATGTAGTTACTAAGCATTTAATCTTACCAATAAATTCCGTACTGTTGAGACGATTATAAACAACCGAAGATATCTTCTTTTCGTAACCGGCCCTGCCGATCCAACTGTTAAGTTTTGGCCCCAAACTCAGAAGTAAAATATTCTCTTTTGGGATATTTCGCTTTGCGCAATAGTAGTTGGCTAATTCCACCGATTCTTTTATATCGCCATTGGCGATTACCAGAATCTCTTCGGGCTCAAGTGCCATGCTGACATTAGCTAACACAAGAAGCAAAAATATAAGAGTAAGTGATAAAGTTCTCATTTGTAAAAAGGCCTGATAATTAGAAAGTCAGCCCCTAATTGATAAGGGCTTGTAAAAAAACTTATTGTTATTGTCATGGCATCAAATCATTCTATATTTTTATCGCCACTGAACCAGTATTGACGTACTGTCACAAAACACTCTGCATTATTCATACCAACGATACTGCCTCGCCAGTTGGATAAAGACTTTATCGCTTCAAGTGACCTGGCCGATGGTTCCGGCTGCAACTGCGATTTGTATTTACCCATTGCTTCAAGCTTGGCAGGTAAATGTTCAGAAATATCAACCCACAGGTCCGGTTCGAAACCGACTTCAAGATACGGTGCTGTCCAGTGTGTTTCTGAAACCGTCTCATAGCATAATATCCGTTTGACATATTGCCGGTCTGCCACGGGCCTAAGTGCTACCATAGAGGCTTGGAAAACCTGCCGATGGTCTTCGTGCAGATCCCCATGGAAAGGCAAAAAGACATAGTTGGGCTGCTCTTGCGTTATTAAATCGTCAAATTTTTTGTTTAGTTCGTATTTTGGTAACTCATTAAGTTTGGTTACGGGTAAATCCATAAAGCGAAGATTTTTAATTCCTAATATTTTAGCGGCCTTTGCGCTCTCGCTGCGAACCTGCTCGACTTGTGAGTTTGGGAACAAAGGTTCCCACCCCTTTGTAACTATAACAGCGGTCACATCATGTCCTTGACAGGCCAACTTGGATATCGTACCGCCGACACCAAGAACCTCGTCATCCGGATGCGGCGCAATCACTAATATTTTCATTTACATACTCCCGTTTTTAATATTTAGCCCTTATAAAAACTCAAGTCAGGATTCTTCATAAACATCTTGTTTTTTTAATACGACTAATACTGTAGTAAAAAGTATCTTAATATCAAACCAGAAACTTTGTTTTTCAACATATTCGACTTCTAAATCTAAGCTTCTTTTGGTCATTAGCTCACTTCGGGCATATATCTGGGACATTCCTGTTATGCCAGGCCTAACTAAAAGACGTTTTTTGTGGTTTTCACTGCATTGGGCAATCTGAGAGAGGTACAAAGGTCTTGGCCCTACAAGGCTCATATCTGCCTTTAATACATTGAAAAACTGCGGCAATTCATCAAGTGAATATTCTCGGAGAAACTTACCTGCTTTAATTAAACGAGGGTCATCTCCGGTTTGTGGGCTTTGTCCGAAAGGGTCAACATCTACTTTCATGGTGCGGAACTTATATAACGTAAAGGGCTTACCGCTTTTTCCGGCTCGTTCCTGGCGAAAAAGCACGGGCCCTTTACTTCCGAGCTTGATAATAATTGATATAACAATAAGGACAGGCAATAGTAAAACGACCGCCAGAAATGAGGCTGATAAATCAAATAAGCGTTTAGAAAAATTTGCTATTACCACAATTTATATCCCTGCTTTTTAAACATTTTATATGATTCCGGTGTCGGCTGCGAAAAGTATGAGCCTTCTCCCTCGGGATAGATTGGCTTTGAAGTACCTTTTGCAATTTGGTCAACAGCCTCAAGCAAAAGTTCGGCTCCTCTTAATTTTGAAGCGGTAAGCATTTTGTCCATAGTCGTCCCTGCCGGTATAGGTATTTCGTCCTGAAGCAAAATCCCTCCCGTATCAATACCCTTCTCTATGTAATGTATACTGATTCCAAGCATTTTTTCTCCGTGTGCCATTGCCCAGTATGTTGGATACAATCCTCTGTATTTTGGAAGTTTGGCAGTGTGGATGTTAATACAGCCATGCTTTGGAAGCTTTATCAACTCGTCTTTGAAAATCTGGCTTGGTGACACCGAGGCTATTAAATCGATATCTAGGTCCCTGCAATATTTTAGAAAACTCTCAGCGTTTACATTGGGACATATCATATAATCCATTTTATGCGATTGGCAAACCCTCTTCACCGAGTAATAGCGAGATGAAAAATTCAGCCAAGGTAATGCATCGCAAATTTTGGCCTTAATAAGCCTTGATGCATGTGACAATATCGGGAAAAGCCCAAATGCCTTGTAAAACTTTCGTGCGGTTTGAAGCTTACTCGGCATTCGAGGATTGAGTACACAGACTACCCCCACAATTTCGTGAGGACAATTCTTTAAAACGTAGTCTATTGACAATGGCAGATAAAATTCATCTTCCTCTGTTACTATTAATACTCGCATTACTATTTTTCCCCTTAATTTACTTGCTGGTCAGAAAGAATCTGCTTTATTGATGTAAAATCATGTTCGGACAAAAGCCTCCTTAGCTTATCGGGATTAGAATTTCGACCAAGACGCTGCTGCATCCAATACAATAATGTACCTGCGGACTTTATCTTATGTTTTAATTTCACATCACTCGGGTCAAGCTCGTATGGATGAAAATAAAATACTCGGCTCTTTTTACCTGCTGAGCGGCGTATCGCTGAAGCTATTATCGGATAAGGAACCAATCGCAAATACCCGCCTCCAGCGATTGGCCAGTTCATACCAACCATACGCACTGTCGCGGGCGGAAATTCCCAAAAATCCTCTGATATCTCATGCGGGTCAGGATTTGCGTCAGGGATGCCATAAAGCCCTCGTTTTATCGGGAAAATACTTGAATCATACTTGAATCCTAAACGTTGCAGAATATCCAAGGCCCATAAGGACTTTTTGGTTATCGACCAATATGGTGCACGATAACCAAGCACATCACAGCATCCCGCATTCGACAAGTGTTCCATAGCTATCTTGAGGTCGTCTTCAAACTGCTGAGGAGTTAACTTGTAAACTAAGTTATGAGCATAACCATGCGTTGCCACCTCGTGGCCCTGAATCATCATTTCCTTAACCAAATCGGGGTAGTGCTCTGCGACGGTGCCGAGTACGAAAAAAGTCGCTTTGTTATTTGTCTTTGAAAGCAGTTCAAGCGTACAAAGTGTATTATCAACGACGCTGGGGTCGGGCTTGGCTCCATGAGCAACGTCACTATCTTCAAATAAATCGAGAGAAGAATTATACCAGTCTTCTACATCGATTGTCATTGCATTAGTTGATGATAGCTCTTTCAAGGTCTTCTCCCCTTTTTTATTATTGCTTAATCAGCCTGCGTGAAACGAGCAATAAATTCAACGCTTCTTTTAACAGTGGCGAAGTTAGCTCTTGGATGCAAAGGCAAGTTTACAACTTCTCTTGCAGCTTTTTCTGCATTAGGACACATCCCAACTTCATAGTTATACGCATCGAGTGACGTCTCGACCTGATGAAGCACAGAATCGAACCAGCTGCCCAGTTCAATACCATCGCCAGCTGCCTGTGCCAAGGCTTTTTCTTTCTCTTTAATACGAATCGGATAGCGTACCATTACCGGGTCATATATGCTGCGGTCATAATCCCGTCCACGCCAGCCATTTTCCTCAAGGAGCTTGTCGTATAAGGCTGCTAATTTCTTCCGATGACTGATATTGCCATGAGCTTTCTTAAGCTGACGTTGCCCGGACAAAGCCTGGACAGAACTCATCGCCTTGAAAAAATCTTCTTCGATAGAGGCTGCTGAATATTCATCGTATTTAGACGAGCCAACGACAACGCCCTTCTTTGTCAGGAATCTGAAAATGCTCTGTGCCAAAGCGGTTGTTCGCGGATAAATAAATGTACGATAAACCATCAACTGGCAAATGAGCATGATAATTTCTTTAGGTGAGGGCTGGCACAATTCTTGGCCACAAACCTCTGCAATTTTGCTGCTTAATTCTTCATCATTGACCAGTACCATTCCGCCTATACCAGTTGTGTAGAATTTGTTCCACTGCGAAGAGAAGTAAGCTGCCTTGCAAAATGTTCCTGTAACTTTGCCTTTATATGTCGAGCCGAAAGCAAGACAGGAATCTTCAATGACCGTGACGCCCCTGCGTGCAGCAATATCGCCAATAGCATCCATGTCGCATGGATAGCCGTAGGTATGTTGAGCAATTATAACTTTCGTCTTATCCGTAATCTTTGCTTCGAGCAAACTGGCGTCAAGATTGTAGGTGTCGAGTGTAATATCAACATAAACCGGTTTTGCCCCAAGATATTTTATTGGATTTACGTCTACTACGCAGGTATAGCCAGGAAGAATTACCTCATCGCCCTGGCCCACACCGAGAGCCTTTAAGATAGCGTATAATGCCACTCTGCCCTTCCATAGAGAAAAAGCGTTTTTGGCATTAAAAAATTCCGCAAATTCCTGCTCGTATTTGAGATTTATTTTAGACATGGCCTGCCTTGATATTATAGAGCAATCCCAGTATTGTACTATCGCTTATTAGTCTCAGGAGTCTGAATCATTTTTTGCTGCTTTAAGCTGTTCGCTAATCCAATTATAAGTCTTTGCGATACCATCTTTTAGTGGTATTGAAGGCGCCCAGCCAAACTCTTTTCTGATTAAGGCGTTATCTGAATTTCTTCCACGTACTCCGAGTGGGCCCTCAATGTGATTTAATGATAATTTTTTATCAGCTACTTCCATGGCAATCTCTGCAAGCTTATTGATAGTTACCATTTCATCTGAGCCTATATTTACGGGGCCCCTGAAAGTTGTGGAATCCATTAGTCTTCTTACCCCTTCGAGGCACTCATCTATATAGAGAAATGACCTTGTCTGTTTTCCATCTCCCCATATTTCGATCTCTCCGCCTTCTTGTGCTTGGGCAACTTTTCTGCAAATAGCCGCTGGCGCTTTTTCTTTACCGCCGGTCCATGTACCCTCCGGTCCAAAGATGTTATGAAATCTTGCTATACGGACATCCAAATTGTGATTCCTGTGGTATGCAAGATACATTCTTTCGCTGAACAATTTTTCCCATCCATACTCACTGTCCGGGTCTGCTGGATAAGCGGATTCTTCTGAGCACTTTGGGTTATCCGGATCCATCTGGTTGTGTTCAGGATATATGCATGCCGAAGAGGAGTAAAATATCTTTTTTATTCCGGCTTTATGTCCATAATGCACCATATTAAGATTAATAGTTGCCGAGTTATGCATCACATCAGCATCATGTTCGCCCGAAAAGATATAACCTGCGCCGCCCATATCCGCTGCGAGTTGATAAACCTCATCAAAAGGACAGTCTAAAATGTCTATACAAACTTTTTGTTCCCTAAGGTCACCGATAATAAATTCGTCAGCAGCAGTTTCACTGTACTCATTATGTTTTAGGTCCACGCCTCTGACCCAGAATCCTTCCCGTTTAAGTTTTTTTATTAAGTGACCGCCTATAAAACCACCTGCCCCGCAAACTAGCGCCTTCTTCATTTTAAGTCCCTTTCTATTGCCTAATAAACTATACTGAAACACAATTCTATATACAAAAAACGTGTAAATGTCAACAAAAAAAGCTGGTAAGGCTTCTCATCTTACCCCTTGTTTGGCTTGTTATAAGCCCGATATCAATTTTATCGACCGGTCATTATTTATTGACCAACGAGGATATTTTTTTATAATAAAACCGGTATTAAGTGGACACATTAATAAAAGGAATAGCCTAATGAATATTATGTTTATAGTTGCTGTTTATCCTCCCGAAGGTGAGCCTACAGCAGTGATGGCAAAACAAATTGCAGAACATCTTGTTTCACAGGGGCACTCGGTTACCATTGTTTGCCCGTTCCCCAATCGCCCTCATGGAGAGATTTTTCCCGGATATAAACGTAAATGGACGTCAGTTACCGACGAAAATGGGGTTCGTGTTATTCGCGTCCTGACTTGGTTTATTAATCGTAAGCGAAGTTTCATACATCGACTTTTGGAGAATATTTCATTTGGTATAACATCTTCCCTAAAGGTACTCAGCAATCGCCCGGACTTAATTTTTCTTGAGACCTAGCCAATTCTTGCACAGATACCCGTCATGCTTTATGCAAAGCTATTTAAGATTCCGGTCATTAATTATATCAAGGATATTTATCCTGAGTTAGCAATGTCGAGCGGTATTATATCGTCAGATAGCGCCATTTCAAAAATGCTGACATGTGTAGACTCTGCTATTTGCAGAAATTCCTGGCAGAACCTGGTAATTTCAAACACGATGTACGACCATTATATTAAAAACCGAGGCTTAGACCCCTCAAAAGTGCGAATATTGTGGGATTGGCTCGATTTAAGTTTTATACAACCGGTTCAAGTAGATGACAGCTGGAGAAGCGAAGTTGGCATCAATGCGTCTGATTTTGTTTGTATGTTTTCCGGTACCATGGGACATGCCAGCGGCGCAGATATACTTGCAGATGTAGCTGATTTACTCAAGGAACATAAAAGAATAAAAATTGTTTGCATAGGAGAAGGTGTCCTTAAAGAACGCATTATTTCTGAAAAAACTAAACGAAACCTGGATAACTTAGTGGTGCTTCCTTTTCAACCGCGAGAGCGTGTCTGCGAAGTTCAATCGTCAAGTGATGTATTACTGCTGACGGCATCGGCTACAATGGGCACAGCTTCTGTCCCGTCAAAATTTATCACATATATTGCTATTGGAAAACCGGTAATATGCGGCGCTGGTGAAAATTCTGACCTCTCGCAAATAGTTAACAGTAACAAACTTGGAATTTCAGTATTACCCGGTTCTGCCGAACTTATGGCAAATGCTATACTTCAAATGATGAACATGAATACCCAGGAAAGATTGGAAATGGGTCAACGGTCGCGGGCTGTCGCGTTAGAAAAATATTCCATGGAAACGGCGGCGAAGGAATTAACTGCGCTTATTAATGAAGTCCTGGATTATATACATAATAAGAAGTAGCTGTTCCTAACATAGCGGCCTGACCATTTTGGCAAAGACCCTATTCTTTAAAGTCATACACATAACGATTCATTACTCTTCCTTCGGACGTCTTATAGGTAGATTCGATTTGCCAGCCAAGTTTTTGATAAAAACCGTTAATCGCATCATTATTTTCTGCGTCTGTTGTCAAAAAACATCCCAGGCCTTGACGTTGTTTTACCTGTTCTACCCAATTGTCAACAAGACTTTTTCCCACACCCATGCCCTGCGTCTCGGGCGATACAGCTATGCTGCTAAGCAGCGCCCTTTGAGAACCCGAAGGAGACTCACCTCGATAAAATACTGCTCTAAATAATCGTTTTATTGCAGTAGGCTTCTTTAATACGGCACTAATACTTGCAATGCAAAATGCCCACCACCTTCTTTTAATCAATCTCTTAAAATAGCCATCTGGAACCAATGGGCCTACGATGGCGCCAAGAACCTGTTTTGTTTCAACATCCTGAGCGACAAAGCCTATCCCCATGGGGTCATCGAGAAAAGATTTATAAAATTCCGATAGAAACTTTGGACCGAGGAACGTTAAAAAAAACTCAGGAAAGGCCCCGATGTGAACTTCAACAACATCTTTAATGTGTTCATTAGTGAGTTTAACTATCTCAAAATTCATTTCTTCTTCCCGGCAAGGTTAGATATTGCAAACAGTTGATAATATATCTATGTACTGACTCGTATTATTCCTCGAATAAAATTTCTCAGCTGCATCACGGCTGTTGCGCCGATAGAGATTCAACCGCTGCTTATCTCCAAGCAATCCTTCAATTGCATTTACCATCCCATGAACATCTCCAGGGTCCACTAAAAGACCGCATTGATGTCTATTAATTGTAAGTGCCACCTCGCTGTTGCCTTGACACAAAGCAATTATTGCGGCACCAGATGCCATAGAATAGTATGTCTTACTTGGCACACTAAGGCCTTCCGAACCTTTGCCAAGGGCGATAATGGCAATATCTGCTGTGGATAAAGACTGAGGCAAAATATCCTCAGGCTGAAAAGGTAAAACCGTCAAATTATCCAACTGGTCGCGAACCTTCGCCTCTTCAACAAGTTTCTTTTTTATTCCATCTCCTATTATCATGAAATGGATTGAATTATTATTTTTGAGTTCTTTGGCAGCTGCAAGAATTGTTTCTATGTCATGCATCTGACCGAGATTGCCTGAGTACATCACGGTTAGATTATCAACCTGGTTATGTTTTTTGGCAAATTCATTTTTCTCTTTTGGGATCGGACGAATCCACTCCGTATTTGCCCAATTCGGGATCATTATTACCTCGCCTGCAGAGGTCTTGCTGGAATCAAACATACTTTCCAGATTTTCTGCCATTTTGTATCCTATAGTAAATACCGCATCTGCATTTTCCCATGCCACTCGGTTTGTTTTTCGCCAAATTTTTGTGATTAATCCAGATTCCTTTAATGGTCCAAAATTAATTAGTGCATCGGGATAAATATCATACACCAACACCGCATATCGTTGCCCACGTAATCGTTTAAACAAATACGCTATGAAATGCAGGAATGGCGGAAAAGGTACAAGGAAAACAAACGTATTCTTGCTCAGGAATAGATACCGAAAAAATGCTAAAAAAAGGTATTTAAACCATGACCATAGCCGCAAGATACAATTATTACATTCATAACCTGGGGCAGGTATGATTCTCAAGAAGTCTTTTTGCACCGTTTTGATGGTATCTGGATGCCCGGTGAAAAGTGTTCCCGGTGGCCACTTTTTGGAAATGTCTTCTGCGAGTTCTCTGAATAGCGGTCCCGCCATTTGATTTAAAAATAGGATACGAGGTGGTTTAGATTTGTCCATTTTATTCATCTAACAAAAATTTTTCATCTTTATAAAAGCATTTGGATTATATTTTGTCACCAGTAACCAGAAACCTTAAATCCTGTATAATCTGTGCAGCAGGCTCTTCCCAATTTGAAGCAAATCTTTCACTATTTGCGATTTCCTCTTTTCCTTTGGCAATAAGCTTTTGCCTTAAAGACTCTTCTGTTCTTATTGAAATTACGCTATTAAACATAGAGTCTATATCCCATGGGTCATAGAAAAGAGCTGCCTCTCCGCAAACATAACGTGCAAAATCCAGATCAGGCGCCAATATCGGAACTCCCATAGTCATGGATTCTAAAAATGGCAACCCCAGAGTTTCCATAGTAGTTGGCATCCAAAAAGCCTGGCTATGTGAAAAGTATTGCACAACTTCCTGACGTGAAAGACTTCCAACGTTTGTAATAATATCTTCCAGGTGATATCTGGAAATATTTTTTAAAAACTTATCAACAAGTATATCGTCCTCTCGTTCCACAGTTGTTATAAATTTAATCTTTTTGTCACGTAGCTGGTCAGCATATCGTTTACAAAGAGGTATAAGAATGCCTGGGTTTCGATGGGCCATATATCGTGTCATCATCAGGATATAAAAATTGTCCGCAGATTTATCAAATAAAGCAGGTGCTTCTATTCCTTCAACCGGTTTGATTTCAGCAGGTGTTGGGAGGGGTAATACTTTGATTTGGTTTTCCGGATAATTGTATCTTTCCGCAAACCTGCGCTTAACTACAGGTATTTGAGCGTAAATTATATCAGTGGAAGGTAGGAATTTTCTGGTCTGTATTTTTAATGCCTCAATTCGCAATTGTAATCTTAAGTGTATTTGAGGATAATGTTTTTTATCATATAATAAATGTGGCTGTCCGATAAGAACAGCTTGAGGAACGGAAATCGATGGCAGCCCCACATTTGATGCACTGAAAATTGCATCTGGATTATAATTTTTTATTAGTCTTGGTAACTTAAATTTTTCAAACAAATAGCGCGCTGGCGGCGAATGACTTCCTTTATAAAAAAAACTCTCACTGCCCGGAGATAATTTGATGTTCTCATAACCATATCCACTTGAATAAATCAATAGAAATTGCTCATCTTGAGCTATGTCGTTCATCGCTCTCAATAAGTTTAATGTCATAGATAATCCCCCTCCTGTTCGGCAGCAGTGAGCAATAATGGCAATCTTTAATTTCTTCATAGCATTATTCCTCAACTTATTTCCCCTCTATCTAAACTTTCCGCTTGTTATCTATTAAAATTGCTATATCAAAATTGTGTTCCACTCGATTTGATGCTTCTTTTGTTATTTGCATATCTTAAAAACACCCGATTCATCAGCGAGGCTGATTTACAGGACTGCTTCATAAATTCTTTCAACCTTTTTAAACCATATCGGCGTATCCAGATTCTCTAATACGTTTTTACGACCTTGAGATGATACCCTTGCATTGAGTTCTTTATCTTCTAAAATAAGCTGGATTATATTGGCAAGCTCTTGCGGACTGCTATGAGGCACCAAAAAACCTGTCTTATTGTCCTCTATTAATTCTGTCAAGCCTCCTATATTAGATGCTATCACGGTTGTTCCGCACGCCATCGCCTCAATAGCAGCTATTGACGTTGCTTCGATAACACCACAACTCGGTATCGAGGGGATAACAACAGCTAAAGCTTCGTTGGCTAATCGCAATACTTCGTCTCGGGCGATAGAACCTAAAAAGAAAACCTGCGAACCAAAACCTGATTTTTCCGTTAAAGATTCCAGGTCATCTCGCAAAGGACCATTGCCTGCTATCGCCAAATTAATCTTATCCGGCCCTTCAAACTCAGCCAATGATTCTATCGCAATTCGAACTCCATTTTTTTCTACTAATCTTCTTGGAACCAATAAATAAGGCTTCGGTATCTCTATCGAGGGCCTTTCTTTAATGATTTCATCTATCGCATTACTCGATACACTGTTAAAAATAACACTTATCTTCTCCTTGTCGATACCAAAATCATTTATAGCAATATTCCCTTGACCGGTGTCTACTGCTATCAAATGGTCTGCTTTTTCAAAAGCTTCTTTTTCTATAGCAAACAACCTCTCCAAATACCTATAATCTTTAATTTCTTTACCAAGATCCATACTTGCCTCATAAGCTAAAGGGCCATGAATGGTTTCGATAACGGGTATTTGTTGTTTGGTTTTATATAACGCCAAATGTGTAGCGTAACCGGCAGCGGCGTCATGGCAGTGAATAATATCAAATGAGTTATTTATCAATAACCGTTCTATATGTTTGGTTAATCGGCAAAGATGAATCTCAAGACGTCTGTGCAAGTAAGCATCCTTGCTGCCATATGAAAGAAGGAAGCTAAGCAGTTTATACCAGGAGGCAATCTCGGCTGAACTGCCCTCAAGAAGTTCGGTTTCATGACCAGCGTTAATTAAACATGACACTAAATCTTCCACATGCGAAGACAGTCCTCCGCCATGTGGCACATGAAATTGTGTCGCTACTAATATCTTCATCGTGATTCCTTCTGTTTATATAAAATTTCACTTTTCTATAAAAAAATAAACGTCCTGCCTCGTGGCTATGATTGGTAATTAATTCCTGATTTTAAGACAGAACCATCACCAGAAAGAGTTCTTACAACCTCCAAACAGCATCCTCTGTTTACTCATTTAAGAGTTTTGAATAAACTTTTTGGATATTATCAATAAAAACCGAAATGTCAAACTTCTCACCAACGTCCTTATATGCCTGCTTTTCAATTCTTTCCGCCAGACCGTCATCTTCTAATAATTCCAAAATCCTTGCTGATGCATTAGCGATATCGCCGTCTGGAACTAAAAAACCATTTTTATTATCTTCAATAATTTCTGGAATAGCATCATTGGCAAAAGATACAACCGCAACTCCAGCCGCCATCGCCTCAAGAACCACTAAGCCGAATGTTTCAGTATATGGGACACTGCACATAAAAAATACATCCATATCACTTATGAAATTGCTCGCATTGTCAATGTCCCTAACCAAACAGAATTTGTCAGCTATGCCAAGTGCCTCTGCTTGGAGGGACAGGTCTGAAACAATTTTTTCGCTAAGCTCGTCAAGAATTCTGCCCATAATAACAAATTTTACATCACTGCGACTTTCCAAAACTTTTGCTGCCATCTCCACAAATCTGGGTAAACCCTTTCGGGCACATAGGATTGCAATTATGCCAACTATTCTTTCACCTTCACGGGCTTGTATTAATTTCCTTAGTTCGCCAGAATGTTGACCAGAAGATATAGCTTGAACATCAACACCATTGGGAACTACCGTAACTTTGTTCTTCCATGAATGATGATATCTCCCGGCCTCAAAGGCACTGACTGTTACAATATGAGTAGCCAAAAAGGAACCTAAATATCCTTGCGCTAATAAAGTACCTCCTTTTGACCATGGAAATACCTGTGGATTATGGATATGCCAAAGAGAAGTTGTGCCAACGATTTTAGCAGATATACCCGCAATCAAATTAAAATGGTCACCATGAGAATGTATCAGATCGATCTTGTTGGCTCGCAACCAAAAAGCTAATTTCCAACTTGATCTTATAAACCATAAAAATAATTTCATCCCGGCAAAAATGTCTATAACATGTTTTCCTTTTTTAAATTTATGCAGAGGAGGAAAGCTGCCGGTCTTCAAATTGTGATATTCATCCGCATAATCACCTATAATCTGACCATAAGGACCAGGTCCGCACGACACCACGATAACATGATATTTAGACCGGTCAATATACTCGGCTAATAACCTGCCTACTAATAAAAGACCGGCGGGGTTAGTATCACTGACAAAAAGAGCTATCTTGTGTTTATTCTTCATTGAGGTGAGTTAGTTACCTTCGTTAAATAATTAAATGTGGCTGGACTGTCACTAAAAACCCAATTCCATTTATTTCTCTGCAAATCCAAGTCTTAATGTAGATTAAGACTTTTTACTTTTTTAGAATAATGCAGGCCTCGTTTCCTATCGGTTTTAAGAACAAGCCCACAAGTCTAACTAACTTGTAAACAAGCCATCCAACGATAGGTATAGCATATATCTTTGGCCAATGTTCCTTTTTTGTGAATAGCACAGAATAGTTAACAAGTTCCAGCGAAAACTTGTCCGCCCAGAACTCCATGAGGTTTTTCTTGAATCTGAAACTATAATTCCCCGCCGGCTCTACAGAGGTCGATAGCCCGATGGCCTCTAAGAACAGTGTGAAAGGTGAATCATTAGCTTCCAGTAATACCACGCCTTTCTTGGCCACTCTGGCTGCTTCACGTATTGCTATGGAAATTTCTTCTATTGGCACATGATGCAGTGAATCATGATAAATAACCAGATCAAAGGAATTGTCACGAAACGGCAACGTTACTGCCTCGCCGCGATAGAATAAACCGGGAAGGTCATTAAGCTTGAATCGAGTCGCAGATGCTTCGGCGCGTAATTGTGATATATCAAAGCCAACCACGGAGGCACCATTTTGAGCAAAAAACTGGGCCTCAAAACCTCCCCCACAGCCACAGTTCAAAATGGTCGTATTTTTTAGTCCAATAGAAAGTTTTGACGGAAGTATTTTCTTGAAGTACTTGAGATGGTATAGCCAGGAATTAATGTGCGTTTTATTATTACCAGCATAAGGCCTGAATACGATTTCACTAAACTTCTCATTCTTTTCTTCATCGTCATGAAAATTTGATTGTGACATTTTTTCATCAATGATATTTTCACTGAAAACAAAAAAATCAGGAGAACCATTTATAATTGGAACCTTATGACCATTTTCACAGATAAGATGTTCTTCCGAAGCTTCTAATTGTGTTTTACAAACCGGACAAATAAATAATCGCAAGAACTCTTTCGCAAAATCTGAGCCGAGGTTGCTGATCCTTGCTTTAGCTCTAATCTCAGATAGAGCAACTTCATCAACAATCCTGACATCTTCGGTAGACATAACTAGTTCTCCTTATAACCTAACGATCAAAACACAACTGCCAAGAATAGCTGCCATTGAGGTTTTTAATTAACATTAGCGTACTGTAGTACCACCTGCATCAATATCATTTATCAGAAATGCTATCTTGAATTTATTTCTTGTCACCGTGCTATCCTATCATAACTTTACTTTTTTCCAAGGATTTATCTGTGAAATCCCAAAGGCTAATAACAACTGTTCTAAAATTCTTTTGTGTTACCAGTCATAATATAATTGAGGCTCAGCCGGTATGTCTTGATATTCATATTCCTCTTCAAATTGGTCATCGTAGGAATACTCACTTTCTAACTCATCTTGATAGGAATATTGTTCTTCCACTTCTAATTGTTTGTAACGTACACATACCAGTGTCATAAGGAAAAAATCAATATATCTCACGTTGGGCCACTGTACTGGCGTAGATACCATACAATATACAAAGTAACCGATATACGACCAAAACACAGCATTGAACAATATTGCCATATTGGGAATTGTATCGTACTTTCTAATCCATAAACTCTTCTTAAACACCTTGACATAATTCACTGTCCACAGCACTACACCCGCAAGCCCCATGCCCATTAGTATGCCTAAAAAATTATTGTGAACATGCAGTCCTTCCCATATTGCGAAACCTTCTCCACAAAACAGCCAGCTTATCTTCGGATGTGATAGATGTTCCATCCATATCACAAATCTACCGGAAGTTACATCTTGCACGTCACCGCCTGCCTGCCAGACCATCCAGGCAACCCGCTCGGAAAAAACGCTAAAATATGTATAGGCGGCAGCAACAATTAGGGTAATACCTCCCAGCAAGAGAATTCCTAATGTCCTCTGTTTTGAAAACAAGGTACTAAAAACCACAGGAATCATAACGAATAACCAGCCTTTACGTGCGGTAGACAGTACCAGAGCGAAAACTAAGATACCCGTTACAATTAGTATAACAGGACGCTTAAGCCTGTCTTTTGCAAGTCTAATGTAAAAATAGCCTATCAAAATAGCAAATCCGAGAACACCTGCTGCAAGAGCAGTATCGCCAAATGCGCCGATGGTCTGTCTTAGATGCGCATCCTGGCCTAGTACCCAATACGGTATCTGAAAAGGATTATAGGTGTACGGAAAAAGAGTATAATAGATGATAGATATTGAACCTAAAATCGCGCCAAAAAGAAATGAATAAATCGCCCTCTGAATTTGCTTGGGCGTGGTCATCGTGACACAGAGAGAATATACGAAAAATATCGTACCGAGACTTTTGAGCCATTGTTGCCAGGCCAGGGCCATCTTAAGATGACCGGTTACTACCGAGGATACATCACCTAAAACAAATATCACCCAAAACAAGAAAGCCATGATAAGTGGCCACTTAACCTGAATTTTATTCCCACCTTTGATCAAGCTACCCACGAACAAACATACAATAAAGACATCATCAAGTCCAATATTCATAGGAAGCTTACCAAATAGCAACCAATGGGGATAACAGTACAGTAAAGGCCAAAATAACAATATCGCAAACTTTGGAGACGATAGTGCTAAAAGAGCAGATATTAAGTATATTCCTATTACTACATTTGCAGCCATTTATTAAAACCTCTTAACTGAAATTTATAGAAGATTTCGCGCTATCCTATCTATAATTTCGATGCTCTTAAGAATTAAGTATGTTTTTATTCTTTAGAGACTATTTATTAGAGTGCACGCAACGGTTAATCAATATATCCGAGGGAACGAAGTTTTTTTAGCATTTTCTCTGACATTGGTTCTTTTTTACGACTCATTTCCTGCACCTGCGAATGTGAATAATTATGGGTTTTAAGCCAGTTGTCCAACTCCATTTGGAGAGTTGCTGCAATTTCAGGCTTATTGGCAGAAATTTCTTGTGTGGAATGGTAGTCACGTTTTATATCATACAATTCGATTTTCTTCGTTTTTTCCGTGCGATGTAACGTATATTGTTCACCAAAAATTCCCGAGAAATTATCCGATTTCGTAGATTTTTCGTTGTGGAAATAAAACGAATAAACGTATGGCCTTAATGATGGAAGTTCTTCTCGGATTTGGAGGCTTCCCCAATCCCCTTCGAACAGGGCTTGGCCCTGAAGACTTTCAGGCTTATCCAGACCAAGCAAAGACAGCACTGAAGGAAAAATGTCTATCGAACTTACAGGAAAGCTCACTTTCTGATTGGATAGCTCCTTGTCGGGGAACAAAAAGACTAAAGGAACGCATACACTACTTTCGTATAGCCAGTAACTGTGACCAAAGAAAGGGCCCTCTCCGGCAAATGCAAAACGTTCTCCTACATCTTCACCGTGGTCGGCGGTAAAGATAACAATACTGTGGTCAAGATACCCGTTCTTTTCCAAGGCATCCATAATGGCACCTATTTGAATATCGGTGTAGTAGATATCTGAGTCGTATTGTCGTCGTCTCTCACGGATGGAATCCCTTGTAGCAGAAACAGAACTGGCAAAAGTCTCATAGTTTACCGGCTTACCGAAACCTTCCGGAGTATCCACCTTACGCTCTTCATATTCTTGATGAGGCCAATGCCAAAAAATATGAGTATAAAAGGGTTCTTTCGGTTTGCTGCTAAGCCACTTTATGGCTCTAACCGTTTCAGGACCAAGACGCCGATTGTCAGTCAAATGGTCTTGAACAGTAATAATACACGCGAGAATATTGCGAACTGTTGAATAGACATCATATCCAGATGAAGAGGTCATCTTGACACCACGCTGGTATAATTCATCAATCCCCAAATCCAGATTATGCGTAGTGCCAGGAAATGGATTCGTCAGATGAGAAGAGCTGTAATAGCCGTTTTTGCCCAATTCCTGAGCTATGGTCGGAATGAAAGTCGAACCTTGCGAAAACTTGTACCCATTTAAGTATACTTTGTGCTTGAATGGATAAGTACCTGTATAGATTGAAGTGTAGCTTGGCCCGGTCTCCGGAATAGTAGCGATACAACGTTCAAAACGAATTCCATTACTAAAAAAGCGGTCCAGATTTGGTGTGGTCTCCCGTGCGTATCCATAAAGAGACAGGTGATCCTTACGCAGGGTATCTACACTAATTAAAATTACATTATAAGGGTTCTTTTTGTTTTTCTCAAAGAATGAAGGCATGAAAAAGGTAACAAATATCGACTCGGCTAACATAATCCCGACCAATAAAAAAATTACCACCTTAGCCCTTTTCGAAAGGGAAAAAGTATCTACTCTTTTCTTTTCAAGTTTCTTCTCCACAAGAAAAATGATGAATGATATTATTATTATTATTGGTACTAAGAAAATGGCCAGGTTTTTAGCTAAATTTAATAGCCAATCACGATAGCCAATGACTTCACCATTATCCGATAAAATAAAATTAGCATTTGAACTTATACTCACCCAGATGAAAAGTAAACATGTGTAGAACAAAGCAAGACGTCCTTGGAAATACACGGAATGTTTTTTAGAGAAAAACCGTAATATGACCAAAAAAGATAGATAAGAAATAACGGCAGCTAAAGCGTATCCCAACCAAACTCCAGGGTGCCAGAACCCAAACCACCTCATGGGTATGCCGATAAACAACACTTCAATTTGTCTGAACAACAAACCAATCAGTGCCGCATATACAAAAAATTTAAGTTTCATCAATATATCCCTTTCGTATTTTGCCTGGAGTTCTCAATCAGGCCATGATTATCTTTGGGGTTATTTTTCCTCACTAATACTCGATGACACAATAGCATCTAAAATTTTCTCAGAAGCATGTCCATCACCATATGGGCTGGCCTCGGCGAGTTCCTTCGTATCTGTTTCCAAAAGCCGACAACAATGCTGGACGATATTTTCTCGTTCGTTTCCTACAAGTGTTACCACTCCAGCGTCAACCCCTTCAGGCCTCTCAGTAGTATTTCGCATAACCAAGACTGGCTTACCTAAGCTTGGTGCTTCTTCCTGCACACCGCCGGAATCGGTTAAAATAAAACGGCTTCGATTCATCAGCCAAACAAACGGGGCATAAGATAACGGCTCAAGAAGATGTATATTGGCCTGGCTCCCTAAGATACGGTAGACAGGTTCCTGTACATTAGGATTCAAATGGACCGGATAAACCCAGCAAATATCAGGGTACTTATCTGCTACTTCCGAAATCGCATGACAAATCCCCTCAAAAGTCGCCCCGAAACTTTCTCGCCGATGCCCGGTAACTAAAATTATTTCTTTTGAACCAATATTCTTATCGACCCAATCCTTGATTGAAGCCACCTCTTGGTTCGGATTATTTTTATTTTGGTCCAACATCCAGTAAAGTGCATCAATTACAGTGTTACCAGTAACGACAACCTGTTTTGGGGGAATTCCTTCATCTAATAAATTATGTTGTGACCATTGAGTCGGGGCAAGGTGCAAATCAGCAATTTGTGAAGCTATTCTTCGGTTAACTTCCTCCGGAAAAGGCTGACGTTTATCATTCGTGCGCAATCCAGCTTCTACATGAGCGACGGGAATATTTAAGAAAAATGCCGCTATCGCCGCTGCCCACACTGTGGCCGTATCACCCTGTACTAATACCCAATCGGGACGGTTCTCTTCCAGGTAGCTGCTAACCGCCTGGATAGTTCGCGCGCTGATGTCAGCAAGAGTTTGATTGGGCCTCATCAATCCTAAATCAAAATTAGGGACAATGCCGAACAGTGAGAGCATCTGGTCAAGCATCTCTCTATGTTGACCAGTAACACAAACATCAACCTCAAACCTATCAGGCTGTTCTTTGGCTAATAAGATTATCGGCGCTAATTTTATTGTTTCAGGACGTGTACCAAATATAAAACACAGCTTTTTCATATAATTATATCCACCAGGAAAGGTTATTAAAAAATCTTAGAACAAATATTACAAACAATGATTATGTAGTGATTACTTGTTAATTTTCAGCTCTAATCCATATGAACTATTTCACAATTTCTTTCAAAAATTCAAGCGGTTTATAGGCATCGCGTTGCACATCCGGGATTCTCCCAGTCAGATAGGTCTGGATATCAAATTGAGAATTCCGCATCTTCTGTATAGTTGTCAGATATTGTTCGGAGCAGAAATCATTCCTCGGCACCATGCCCAAGCCAGATTGTAACTGTTGGTGTGTTCATTACGAAGATTTAGCTATAAAATACTTGTTGTTCAAAAAATTGAAGATTATAAGGCATCGATCACTTGTTCGCAGACCTCGATGAAATCATCTCTCTCTTTTTGGTCTGTCAATCGGTTTTCAAGGTGAAGCATGATCTCGTTTAAAGCAAAAAAGGCGAACATCTCGGATGTATAGCCTAACTGACTTATTTTGTTCAAGATTGCTTTTGGATTAGCATAGCTGTTGGTAGATATTTGATTTTTCATAATATCAATAACAAATTTAGTCCAGCTAACTCTCTGTTTTACTGTTATCAACTGAACCATGAATTTAATGCCGTCAAAGAAAGTAAAATTGCTCTCGTCAATAAGATCCCAGTCGATAATACCAAACTCATTTAAATCTGAAGAGCATAAAATATTGGAAGGGTGTAAGTCACCATGAATCAGGCCGATTTGAATTTGGCAGGCCGGGCATGATTCAGATAGTTTGTCGGTAGCAGATTGCTGCCAAGAGTCCGACATTTGCAATTTCGATTTAATGTTTTCAATAATCTCCGAACACTTTTGTTGCCAATCGGCTTGGCTGGCAATCTTGTGTTCAAATTGTGAACTTAA
Organism: Planctomycetota bacterium; assembly: GCA_019456255.1. Taxonomy (GTDB): domain Bacteria; phylum Planctomycetota; class Phycisphaerae; order Sedimentisphaerales; family Anaerobacaceae; genus VRUG01. Next base: position 24,811 of record VRUG01000001.1, read on the forward strand.
TTGCGACATCACATCAAGGACTTTGTCCATCACAGTGAGGCATCTTTCTTGACTTTCTTTCATCAGGATGCTGCCCCGAAGCAGTGTTTCTGAAGTTAATGACATATCCTTAAAATTCGTCTTTAAAATAGGCGTAGGAACTACCGAGGGCATGGTCTTTGAAATTGGATCTAAAAGTTTCAACCCATCCCAGTTTGCTTGTATTCTTTTGTTGCCTAAATCATCATCCAGCCCTACTCTTACAATGATGTTCTCTGCCTGATTGTTATAAAGCCCCACAAAGGCTCCCGAAGAAGTGACGCGCCCCCACTCTAAAGCCCAATCTTTGCCTGAATTTTCTTTGAGTATATTTAAAATCAGGTTGTCAGCAGAACCATTTCGTTTGCTCAAGGCCATGAAGGATGGTACAGCTTCGCGTGTTATTCCAAAGTATGATGCCAGCTTAAGAATCATCTTTGTCAGCCATCCCAAATTATAACGTGAATATAACTCCTTGATTCCCACCTTAGAATCAACACGTGCCAAAACCTGGGGATGTCGATAATCTGGCGAACAGCCATATACTTGGGTGGAAGGTAAATCCGCTTGCTTGAAAAGCTTCCGAATGTTCTTTTCGTTATGAGTGTATGTGCGATAAGGTTTTTTTCTGACAAGCAAAGAATAAATATTTGCTATTGGCCTTGGTAGGATTGCTCCAAATCTGAGACCTGTATGATCATCAGGGTGTCCTAAAAAATAATTGTAGTTATGTCTGTTTTCTATGCCAATTGCAATCTGTCCATCTTGATTTAACAGAAGGGCAAGTTTTTTAAGATAATCAAGCTGAATAGCCCTGGGATTTCCCTTCAGGCTTTCCGGCACCCATTCCAGAACTCCGTTGAGAATGATAAGGTCAAAGCTTTCTAACTTGAATGGTAAGCATTTATCATCTCCTCCAACAACACAATGTAAGTTAGTTAGTGACTGTTGTTCGCATACCCTTTTTACAAATGCTGCTCTAAGATATGAAAGATCCATTGCAACAACTTCAGCACCTAAACGAGCTGCAAACAATGACAAGGTACCCCATCCGCATCCAAGATCCAGAACTTTCATATTAGGTTTAGACTGAGCCAGCAGTAACATTATTGCCCGCAAATGATCCAAAGCATAATGCACAGGCATGTCGTCCCCTAATTCTTCACAGACCTGCCTTAATGACTCCTGTACGGATTGCCCATGAATACTTAACACTTTTTCCATAGCATGTTTTGGAATTTCGCCATAGTAGAATTCAGTGTCAACGGCAAAATCCGGTATTCCATTTTTGCAGGAGAAAATTTTGCCGCATTCGCTGCAAACAAGGTTACTTTCTAATATTGTTAGTTCTGCAGTACAGGCAGTGCATGCAAGAAATTTCAATAAATTCTCATCTATTTTGCTATTATTTTCTTTCACCAAAATTTCCTTTTAAATAAATGCCTAAGTTTCCCCAGCTATGCCGCTATGCCTCTTTTTTAACAGATTAGCAAATATGTCTCTAAAATTCAAGCTTAAAGAAGAGGCACAGTTGTTTTAGCAGGACGCAGTATTTTCATCATGCAATAAGATATTATTATCGCCGCTAAGACAAAACAAATTGCTTTGTAGGCCATTGGCACATCCCAATATGATAAACCCAGAAGGCTAAATATAGTTAACCACGTAACGATAGTTTGCCATGAAATCATCGTGCTTGGTGGAATCAAGTTTTTCCGATAGTAAACAGGTATCACAATAAGAGTATTGACTATATATGCAATTAGATAACTCAATGCCAAACCTGCAGCGCCCCAGCGTGTTAGAGTCCAGGCAGAAGCAACTAATACTATTGCCCATATAGTGTTACTGAAAAAGCCCCACCACATTAGATTATTCACCGCTAATACGCGTGCGAGCCCCTGCTTATACATAAGTATGCAAGTATAGAGCATTATTAAAGAAAATGTTATTCGGAATTGTCTGCCACTGTACTCTTTACCAAAGAGTAGTTCTACAATTTCAGGAAAACATAGCAATGGAACAACTATCATCATCGCAACCATCCATGAAGAGAGAATATTAATTCGCCCAAATTGGTCACTGACCTTGCGTCCCGTATGTGATAGCATAGATAAGAGGGGCCCATTAAGCGTTGTTCCGACAAAAAGTATAATGGAGTGAAAGGTCAAAGCCGCGGTAAACAATCCCATCTGACCATATCCGTCTGGTCGATTGACGAGAATTGCATTACATGCCCACATGACCGGCCCCATCATAATTCCGCCGAGAGTTACCGGCAGGCTAAATTTCCAAAGTATTGGCCATTCCCTGAAACAATCCCTAAAGTTAGTAAGTGGGATATTAAATCTTTCAACTTCTTTGCGCAATGCGATATGATTTAGCAACCAGTTAATAGCCATATTGAGTCCAAGGGCCCAAACCGCACCTTCCAAACCTCCAAAATACGCACCGCTTACCAATAGAGGAAATGATGCCAAGCCTACACCAAGATTGACATAAGCAATTGTTTTGAAGGCCTCAAAGCCTGCCAGAGCACCGGTCTGGGCGCCGTTGAGAGCATTGATAAACAGGATAATTGCTCCAATTCGCAGAACCCCTGCCAGATGCGGTGCGTTTAAACTTTTTTCAGCCAATAGCGGAGCAAAGATTAGCAACCCGGCCGCTACCAACAAACCGGCGATCATAGCAAAATATCCAGAGATGGCAACGATGCGACCAGCTCGGGCCGGGTCATGGTCACGAAATTCGGCCACATGCTTAGTTGCTGTCATGCCAAGACCAAAACCGGCAAAGACCACGAACATATTGACGGTCGAACGAATAATGCCGTACTCACCGAAGACTTCCTTACCCATAATTCTGGCCACCAGAATTGAAGCTGCCAGTATCAGACCGCGTGAGAGGACAATACCAAAAATCGACCAGAAAGTTCCCCTGACCAAACGATAACCAATATTTGATGCTTCTATCCTATCAAGCATCGGGTGCAATCTTGCTGGGCAGCAGGCGTATGCAATTTTTTTTGGTGATAGCGTGAACATCAGTTTATTAAAACCTTAAGAATTTCCCCACCAGCTTTTTTATAAGCACTACTTGTTCATCACGCAGCAGATACCGTACAGTTAAACCTCTTTCTTTAGTAGTGGTGAACTGTGATAATTTATTAAAGCATCTAAAATTCGCTCTGAAGCTTTTCCGTCTCCATAGGGATTAACCTTTGTGCTTTTTATCTCATCATCAGAGGTTAAAAGGCGTTTGCAATTTTCGATAATACTTTTTTTCTTGTTGCCAATCAGTTTAACGACTCCTGCCTTTAACCCTTCTGCCCTTTCTGTGGTATTTCGCATAACCAAAACAGGTTTTCCCAAACTCGGAGCTTCTTCCTGAACACCACCTGAGTCAGTTAAAATAAATCGGCTTCGATTCATCAACCAGACAAAAGGCGCGTATGAAAGCGGGGAGAGCAGAAAGACATTGGGACAATCACCCAGGATTCGGTAAACCGGTTCCTGGACATTGGGATTCAAATGAACCGGATAGACCCAGCAAGTGTCGGGAAATTCTCTGGCAAGTTCAGCTATTGCCTGACAGATACCATCAAACAAAGGTCCAAAACTTTCTCTGCGATGGCCTGTTATCAATATCATCTCACGTGAACCAATATTCTCTTGAGACCACTTCTTAATAGAAACCACATCTTCACAGGGATAATTTTCATTTTGCGACAATATCCAGTAAAGCGCATCGATTACGGTATTACCGGTAACCACTATAAGCTCCGGAGATATACCTTCATCCAGCAAATTCTGCTGTGTCCATTCTGTTGGTGTAAGATGCAAGTCGGCAATTTGCGAAGCTATGCGTCGGTTGACTTCTTCCGGGAAAGGCTGACGTTTATCATTGGTACGAAGGCCTGCTTCTACATGGGCGACCGGAATGTTTAAATAAAATGCCGCTATTGCCGCTGACCATACAGTTGTCGTGTCGCCCTGAACCAGCACCCAGTCGGGCCTTAATTCTTCCAGATATTTACTTACACCCTGCATAGTTCTTGCACTTATGTCAACAAGGTTCTGATTGGGGCGCATCAAACCTAAGTCAAAATCAGGTACTAAGCTAAACATCGAAAGCATCTGGTCAAGCATCTCTCTATGCTGACCTGTCACGCAAACATTAACCTCGAACCGTTCTATCTGTTCTTTGGCCATCATGATTACGGGAGATAATTTTATTGCCTCTGGTCGTGTACCAAAAATAAAACTTAGTTTTTGCATGCAATCCAACCCAAAAAAATACATTTCAAATTCTTATAAGTTATGAAGATTTGCGAAACCACTTCACGAATTCTGATAAACCTTCCTTTATTCCTACTTTCGGACTATATCCAAGTTTCGATATTGCCTTGCTAACGTCGGCGTAAGTCTGTCTAACATCTCCAGGTTGAACTGGCAATCGGTTTATTGTTGCCTTTTTCCCAAGAGCTTGTTCAATCGCTTTTATTAATTCATCAAGTCTTACCGGCTGCGACTCGCCAAGATTGTATATTTCATAGCCTTTGCAATTATCTATCGCTGCGAGAACGCCGTCAATAATATCATCAATATAGGTAAAGTCACGACGCATTGAACCGTCACCGAAAACCGGTATCGCCTCGCCGGATTCTATTAACTTTGAAAACTTATGTATCGCCAGGTCGGGACGCTGACGAGGCCCGTAAACTGTAAAAAACCGTAAACAGGTCATGTCAATATCGTAAAGATGGCTATATGTATGACACAATAACTCGTCGGCCTTCTTTGTCGCAGCGTAAGGTGATATCGGAAAGTCAACGTTATCACTCTCAGAAAACGGAACCTTCTCATTGTTGCCGTAAACGCTTGAACTGGAACCGAAGATGAATTTCTTTATCCGGTGCTTCCGAGCAGCCTCAAGCATTACCAGCGTACCCTTGATGTTGACATCCTGATAACCAACCGGGTCCTCTATCGAAGGTCTCACACCTGCTTTTGCCGCTAAATGAATTATAAAATCAAAGTTTTCCTTGCCGCATAACTCGTCAACACATTCGGCATCACGAATGTCACCCTCTACCAAATTGAATTGCTTGCTGGACCGACAAACCGAAAGGTTTTCCTCTTTGGTTTCCCTGCTATAAAAACTGTCAAAGTTGTCAAGGCCAACTATCTCCCATCCTTTGCTTAAAAGACGTTCAGATAGATGTGAACCTATAAAGCCTGCTGCTCCAGTGAGTAATGCTTTCAATGTATCCCTCGTTAAACTAATTCATCATCGCCCTATACTGTGATACTCTATCCCCTGCTTTTTGATATAGGCAGGGTCATAAAGATTTCTGCCATCAAAGATAATGGCATTTTTAAGGTTGGTTGAGATTGCTTCAAAATCAGGATTACGAAATTCCTGCCAGTCTGTTAATATGACTAAGCCGTCGCAGTTTTCCAAAGCCTTGTAACTGTCTTTTGAATATTCTATTTGGTCTGCCAATAATGCTCTGGCCGATCCCATCGCTTCCGGGTCATAAGCCTTAACAGCTATGCCGGCTTCTATAAATTTCTCAATACAGTATATCGCCGGGGACTCGCGAACGTCATCGGTTCGTGCCTTGAAAGACAAACCCCACACGGCAAGAGTTATTTTCTCGCCGCTGGTACTGTAATAATCTATTACTTTCTGGGCAAACCGTTCCTGCTGTCTGATGTTAGCCTTTTGAACCGAGTCTACTATAGTCATCGGGCTGTCATTTTCATTACCTGTATGTATTAATGCGCGAACATCCTTAGGGAAACAACTGCCTCCAAAGCCAACACCTGGAAATAAAAACGCATTACCTATCCTGCTGTCGCTGCCTATCCCGGTACGGACAGATTCTATGTCAGCGCCAACCTGTTCGCACAATCCGCTAAGCTCGTTCATAAATGATATGCGAGTTGCCAACATACAGTTTGCTGCATATTTTGTTAACTCGGCGCTGGCAGCATCCATAAAAATGACCTTACTTTTCTTACGCATAAAAGGTGAGTAAAGAAAATTCATTTGCTCGCGAGCTTCGGCATTGTCGGTACCGATTATAATGCGGTCGGGCTTCATGAAATCCTCTACGGCAGAACCTTCTTTAAGAAATTCCGGATTGCTTACATATCCGAATGACTCAGTAGTGTTGGAGGAGATTATTTCATGGACCTTTTTATGTGTTCCGACTGGAACGGTGCTTTTCGTTACTATGATTTTATAACTGTCCATCAAATCAGCTATCTCTTTGCAAACTGCAAGAACAGCTGATATGTCAGCAGAACCATCGGCAGAGCTTGGCGTGCCGACTGCAAGAAAGATAATGGTTGAGTTTGCTATGCCCTCCTTCAAATTGGTTGTAAAGCTAAGCCGCCCTGCTGCTTCATTGCGTTTTATTATCTCTGTTAGGCCTGGCTCATAAATCGGGATTATGCCCTTTTTAAGGTCTGCGATTTTCTTTTTGTCCTTGTCAATACATATTACCTCGTTGCCAACATCAGCCAAACAGCCTGCGGCGACAAGACCTACATAACCTACACCTACAACAGATAAACGCATCCTAAATTACCCTTCCATTCTTGAGCTAAACCGACAATGTTACTGAATATGAAGAAATAGTAAAATGAAAATACTGAACTTAAGCTAGACTCCGTCCCCGTCAGGCGCAAAAAACCCCTGTTAGTCAGCATGATATCTTGACAATCCTCGATAGCCTAAATTGCCATAAGCTAAAAACATAGCTCTATTTACGACATATTTCGGCATATTGTTCTGAGGAGTTTGGTGTTTTTTGAGTCAAATCAGGATTTTTGGGTTTGTTTAGAAAAAGAAAGCGCGGTTTCGACCACAAAATCCTTCATTTCGTCCGATAATTCGGGGTATATCGGTAGTGCTAAGACCTCGCTGGAAGCTTGTTCTGAGACTGGAAAATCTCCTGGTTTGTAACCTAAGCTGCTAAAGCATTCCTGTAGATGAAGGCTCAGGGGATAATACACCGCACAGCCTATTTCATGCGATTTTAGATGCTCTAAAAGCGCATCACGCCCGGCAACACGAATTGTATATTGGTTGTAAATACTTACACAATCTGGGGTTATATAAGGAGTAGTGACAGATGTGCCGGAAAATCGCTCGTTGTAGTAATCTGCATTTGCCCTTCGGGCTGCGGACCATTGGTCAAGATGTGGAACCTTTACCAATAACGCTGCCGCCTGAATGGCGTCGAGGCGGAAATTGCCGCCAACAAGTTTATTATGATACTTGTCCTGGCCCCCATGATTTCTCATCACAAAAAGGCGTTCATAGAGCTGCTGGTCATTACAAACCGCCATACCGCCGTCGCCGATACCACCTAAGTTCTTACTGGGAAAGAAGCTAAAGCAACCCACATCGCCGATACTTCCGGCTTTTCTGCCTTTGTAAGTGCTGCTAATGGATTGCGCGGCGTCCTCAATCACAAAAAGGTCATGTTTTTTGGCAATTTCCATAATCGGATCCATATCTGCCATCTGCCCGAATAAATGTACCGGCATGATAGCCTTAGTCTTGTCGGTAATAACAGCTTCAATCAGGGACGGATTAATATTGAAAGTTTTGGTATCAATATCGACAAAAACAGGCTTTGCGCCAACACGAACGATACTGCCTACGGTTGCGAAAAAGGTAAAAGGCGTCGTGATTACCTCGTCACCCGGCCCTATTTCAAGACTCATCAAAGCGCTGAGTATCGCATCGGTACCGCTGGATACGCCTACTGCGTATTTGCAGTCGCTAATCGAGGCTATCTTTTCCTCTAACTTTGCAACTTTCGGGCCATGTATGCAAATCTGAGAATCCAATACATCCTTTACTGCTGCCAACATCTCATCTTTAATCGTCGCGTATTGCGCCTTCAAATCAAGTAATGGTACCTGCATCAAAGTTTCTCCGTTGCTTAAAGCTTAAAATCTTTATAAAACTTTTTTCCTACTCTGTGTTCCTCGGGCAATTGGGCCTGTTCATCCAAGTCAAGGCACCTCAAAACGCCTGCCTCAATTTCCTTATATCTAAACCCGCTCTCGGGGCATAGCATTATTCCTTCTGAGTCTGGGTGAGGTAATTTTACCCCATGCCGACTCATCCAACCAATTTGTTTACCCGGCGAGCCCACCATCAAAGCATAATCGGCAACATCATGGGTTATTACCGAACCGGCACCGATAAAGCAATAACGTCCCAACTCAACTCCGCAAACTATCGTCGCGTTAGCGCCAACAGTGGCACCGCGGCGAAAAACTGTTTTTTCATATAGCCCGTGCCGAGTTATCTCTGAACGCGGATTCATCACGTTCGTCAGTACACAACTCGGTCCTAAAAATACATAGTCTTCTATTACGGTACCGGCGTAAATCGAAACGTTATTTTGAATTTTAACAAAATTTCCGACTTCAACGCCGCTGGCTATAAAAACATTTTGACCGATATTGCACGCATCTCCAATACGGACATCTTTCATTATATGCGAAAAATGCCAAACACTTGTCGCTTTACCTATCTGGCAAGGCTCATCGACGCGGGCAGTTTCGTGAACAAAATAATTTTTAGTTTCACTCATTTAAGGGTCCCCGGATCAATCGGTTGTCCGTTGTTTTTAAGTGACATTTCACCAGCCTCTAAAACCTGAACAACACGAAGACCATCGGCTCCGTCAGTCCGTATAGGCTTATCATCCAATATGCAATCTATAAAATGACGGCATTCCATCGAGAGAGGTTCGCCGCCTTTAATACGCGGGATTACTATATCGCCAAATCGCAGCGATATTATCTGCTCGTATGTATTCATGTCCTGCGTCACCGCAGCGCCTTTGTCGCAGACGCGAACCTTTTCTGTCACTTCCATATCATCAAATGTCACCATCTTCTCTGAACCAACTACGGTCATCTTCCGTATTTTATGCGGGTCGAGCCAGCTGCAGTGAATATTGGCGACCTTGCCATCCGCAAACTTCAACGTCGCAAAGACAACATCTTCTATATCTTTTTGGATATAACATTGACCGTGAGCAGCTACTGATACAGGCTCGGCATCAAAGAGATAACATATCACCGATATGTCGTGCGGCGAGAGAGACCGCCATACATTTTCACTTTGCCGGACGATACCAAGATTGACGCGTTGAGTATACATATAGTAAAGCTCGCCAAGCTCGCCTTTATCTATCATCTGCTTTATATAATTAACAGCGGGATGATATTCAAGCAGATGCCCAACCATCAATTTGACGCCTTTAGTCTCCGCTGTCGCTATCAACTCCTTGGCCTCTGAGGTTTTCAAAGTCAACGGCTTCTCAACATAGGTGTGCTTTCCAGCTTCGAGTGACTTTTGAGCCAACTTAAAATGGGAAAGAACATCCGTAGCGATAACAACTGCGTCAATCTCACTGTCACCGAGAACCTTATCTAATTTGGTTGTCGTCTCAACAAAAGGAAAGCTGCTCTTTTGAATTGCTAATAACTCCGGGTTTAAATCGCAAACATATTTCAACTGGCAACGCGATGCTGTAGCAAAATTCCTCACAAGGTTCTTGCCCCAGTAACCAGCACCTACTATAGCAACATTTAAGATTTCCTTACCCATATCTTCTAATGCTTCTCGACAACTCGGTGAAGCACTCCTGCCTTAACAAAATCATAACGCTCAAGTAAAAATTCCGGACAATAACCCGGCCGCGGCGATACAACATAGACCGCACGCTCCGAGATAAGATTAGCTATAGCTTCGCTGCCATATTCACCTATATTATTTATCGTCGCATGATTGCTCACAACAGATACATCTGTTCGTTTATTTTCTATCTCCCGTGTTAGTAAAAGAGCGTAAGCTGTCGTACCGTCTGCATATATCACCGCATTTTTTTCCACCGATTCCAACGCCTCAGTAGAGAATCTGTCAGCTCCATGGTAACCGTCCTTCCATGGCTGAAGAAAAAAATTGTATTCATCACGGTATGGAATTGTACGGCTTATGCCAAGGCTAATTCCTCTTGATTTCACAACCGACGGCAAAAACCAGTATATCAATACGGGCAGTACCGAAAAAGCCAAAATTAAATATGCTAATATCCTTCTCTTTGCTGCCGATTGCAAAAAACCAACGCCATATCCTATAAATATCGAGACCATACAGTAAAAAGGTATAAAAAATGCATACCGGTCAGCTATTGTATAACGAAAGGCAAATATAAAGAACAGTAAAGTCAAAGCCAATAAAATATTTCTAATCGCCTTGGCCCTGGAATCTCTAAACAAAACCCAAACCCCTGCGAAAAACAATAAGATATTTGGTGTCGGAAAGTTCAATCCTATAAATAAAATATTTTCCTTAATGATGCGAGCCGACAATGCAGTGTTAAGAACATCTCCCTGCCAACCGTTTCCAAACGCCGCTGACGCAAGTGTGCCCAAAAAGTCACCACTAGCCGCTATATTTTTAATTATTAGAAACTCGTAAGGCAGTGCGCCTAAAATCCAAACCAAAACTATTATTAAAAAGTCTTTAACAAATATCTTTTTCTTAGCCAATAGATAAACAAAAAATATACCGTAACACAAAAGTGCAAGCGAACCCAACATATGAGTAGCAATGGATAGGCCACTTATAAAGCCAAGCCAGTAAAGATACTTAACCCGACTGCTCTTTATATATAACAATAGCAAAATTAACTCGGTAGTAAATAAAGCTGTATATAAAGTATAGGTCTCAATTATCGAACCGTGACGCCAGAAAGTGTGGGATACTGCAAGGGTTATCGCAGCGATTACCGCTGCAAAGTTCCTGGCGGTAAGGAGCCGTACAAACAAAAATATGTTGCCAACTGCTAACGCGGCGGCTATCGCAGAAACTAAATTAACGCGATATAAAAAATTCCCCAACGGAACGTATTTAACAGCTATCGCAATAATATAAAAAAGTGGATGAGATAATGCCAGCCCCATACCCCCTTCAATATCATTATGCAATACGCGGTACTGTATCACACCGCTGTCTTGCCACAACGCACCCGGCGCACAGCTAAAAACATAAAACAAAAGTGCAAGGGCGAGAACCGCAAAATACATACGATTTGGATTTGCACTTGCTATTGACGTGTGTTTGTTTCCAAACTCTATCACCGTTTCTCCCGGCCGGATTATATATTCAACTTGTTACGGTTTTCGCGATACCACTCTATCGTCGCCTTGAGACCTTGGTCAAAATTTGTCGCCGCCTCGAAACCAAAAAGCTCTCTGGCCTTTGTCGTATCAAGGCATCGCCTGGGTTGACCATCGGGCTTGCTGGCATCCCAGCGAATCTCTCCGTCAAAACCGGTTAAGTTCGCAATTTTTTCTACCAATTCTTTAATTGTTATCTCAAAGCCCGCACCGATATTTACGGCTTCAGAATCGTTATAATGTTCGGTCGCTAATAATATACCTTCGCTGGCGTCTGCGGCATAAATAAACTCACGCGACACCTTGCCTGTACCCCAGCATTCGATGTAGTCACTGCCAGCATCTATTGCATCGACGCATTTTTTTATCAATGCTGGAATGACATGACTGCTATTGGGATGAAAATTGTCACCGGGACCGTAAAGATTTACCGGTAATAAAAATACCGAATTAAAATCATATTCCTGACGGTAAGCCTGAGATTGAACTAATAGCATCTTCTTTGCCAAGCCGTAAGGTGCGTTCGTTTCTTCCGGATAGCCGTTCCACAACTCAGACTCCTTAAAAGGAACTGGAGTAAATTTCGGATATGCGCAAATCGTACCTATCGCGACAAATTTCTCAATACCACGCAAACGCCCTTCTTCTATCAGCTGCACTCCCATCATCAGGTTCTTGTAAAAAAATTCGCCCGGATGTTCCATATTTGCCCCGATACCCCCTACGACAGCGGCAAGATGAATCACCACATCGGGTTTCATCTCATCATACATTCGCTTAATATCATCCATCGATACCAGGTCGTAATCTTCTATCTTAGGTACCAATATATTCTCACAGCCGCGAGCCTTGAGATCTGCCGTGACATAGTTGCCTAAAAACCCAGCTCCGCCAGTTACTACTACACGCCTGTCTTTAAAAAAGTCACTCATCCTTAATCCTTACCGTGTTCCTTTAAAATTTTCTCCTGCTCAGCAAGTTTCATATCAGCATCTACCATCAATTTTGCCAATGCCGAAAAAGTCACCTTCGGCTCCCATTGTAATTGTTTTTTCGCCTTAGTTGCGTCACCCTGCAGTATATCAACTTCGGCAGGCCTGAAATAACGCTCATCTATTTCAACGTATTTTTCCCAGTCAAGTTCGAGATAGCCAAATACCTCGCTAAGAAATTCCTTAACCGAATGGGTCTCACCAGTAGCTATGACATAATCTTCTGGTTGTTCCTGCTGCATCATCAGCCACATCGCCTCGACATAATCGCCTGCGTATCCCCAGTCACGTTTCGCATCGAGGTTGCCCAGGTAAAGTTTGTCCTGCAGGCCCAGCTTGATTCGTGTTGCCGCGCGTGTTATCTTTCGTGTCACAAAAGTCTCGCCTCGTCTGGGTGATTCATGATTGAACAAAATCCCGTTGCAGGCGAATAATCCATACGACTCGCGATAATTCAACGTCTGCCAGAAAGCATATACTTTTGCGCATCCATAAGGACTTCGTGGATAAAAAGGTGTCGTCTCTGTCTGAGGATTCTCGGCAACCTTGCCGTACATCTCACTGCTCGAAGCCTGATAAAATTTAGGAGGCTGTTTCATCTGGCGAATCGCCTCTAATAACCTAAGTGTCCCAAGGCCATCGGTGTCTGCTGTATAAATCGGAGTGTCAAAACTCACACGAACGTGACTTTGTGCTCCAAGATTATAAACCTCATCAGGCTTGACATCATTTATTATCGTTGACAAATTATTGCCGTCGGTTAAGTCACCATATACAAGCCTAAGTGCGGGTTTATTATGAGGGTCCTTATACAAATGGTCTATCCTGCCTGTATGAAACGAAGAGCTACGTCGGATTACCCCCCAAACATGGTAGCCCTTTTTAAGCAAAAACTCCGCAAGATAAGACCCGTCCTGACCCGTTATCCCTGTTATCAATGCCTTTTTCATATAGACCGCCTTCTTAATATTATTTCTTGAAACTTTCTATAATTATCTCAAGCGATTTTTCCAACCCCGTCACAGGTGCCCATCCAATCGCTTCTTTGATTTTATCTATGGCCGGAATGCGGCGCATCATATCCTCAATTTCCCTGCCATACGCCTGCTCATAGGTCAAAAACTTCTTTCCACTTGAGCTTCCTGTCATCGCGATAATCTTGTCAGCCAGCGCCTCGATAGTTATCTCTTCGGCTGACCCGATATTATAAACATTACCGCAAGCTTTGGGGCAATTCATCAAGCCTATTACAGCCTCAATAACGTCATCAACATAGCAAAAACATCTCTGCTGTCTGCCGTCACCATATATCTCAATAACTTCATTGTTTAAGGCTTTGTCAACAAAGCGGGGAACTACCATTCCGTATTGGCCGCTTTGCCTGGGGCCTATTGTATTAAAAAACCTCCCGATTACCACCTCTAAACCGTATTGCTGATAAAATGCCAAGCCTAAAAACTCATCTATGGCCTTGCTGCACGCATATGACCAGCGGGAAAAACGCGTACTGCCCAAAACTATATTATCATCTTCGTCAAACGGTACCGACTCACTCTTACCGTAAATTTCGCTCGTCGATGCCAGAAAAACTTTCGTGGCGAATTTATTGCACGAATCAAGAACTACCTCGGTTCCCGCAATATTTGTCTCTATCGTATGAACCGGGTCATCTGCTATGAGCTGAACACCGACCGCCGCAGCTAAATGATAAACAATGTCACTACCAGCGACCAGAGTTTCTATAAGAGATGCGTCAAGAATACTGCCCTGAATAAACTTAAAATTAGTATCACCTTCAATCGCGGAGATATTCTCGCGAAAACCTGTACTTAGATTATCTATTACTGTCACCTCGTCACCGGCGCGCAAAAGACGCTCAGTAAGATATGAACCTATAAAACCTGCTCCGCCAGTTACAAGTGCTTTCATCTAAATCCTTAAGCAAAATTCATTTACAAAAGTTATCACAACTTGCCACATTCCAGCTTGTATAGCTGTGCCAGGTTCTTGTTGGTTGCGCCGAAAAATGCAAATTTCATATGCGCTCTGACCTGACTTTTTCCGATAATACCAAAATAATATTGAAAGCACTACAGAAAAGCGATTTACAGCCCCTTGCGATGGCATAAAAGCACCAAAATTCAAAAAAACATGGAATTTCCACATTAAATAAGCTATACTATAGTGAATACTTTGGGGGGGGGCTGAAATCCTTAGGAGGGTTTTAAAATGCTTTTTTGGCGAAGTAAAGCTACGCTTTTGGCCATATTACTGATAACCACCATAATCACGCTCACAAATCTCAAAGCAGCAAATACGATCTCTACGAAAACCCTTGAAGATAAACTTCACGGAATGTGGCTTGGGCAATTAATCGGAAATGCTGCAGGGAGACCATATGAGGGTGGGTATCAATGGGGTCCAATTCCAGACCCCTGTGTTCCATGGGTAATAAAACTGGAATGGGACGCAGATGACGATACAGATATCGAGTATATCGCCATGCACATAATTGAAGCTAACGGCCTCGATTGCAATTATGTTGATATCGCAAATCAATGGCAAGAGCACATAACCACATCAGGGATATATGTCTCGAATAAGCAAGCATGGCATCTGATGGGCGACGGCTTTTTGCCGCCCCAAACAGGCTCGAGAGCCTATAACGAACACTGGTACTCTATAGATTCCCAGATAACGACCGAATTTTTGGGTGCTATTTCACCCGGCATGCCCCAAACCGCTATCAACCTTGCCGGAAAATTTGCACATGTAAGCAATGACGGTTTCCCAGTCCATGCCGCCCAGCTATATGCTTCGATGTACGCTTATGCTTTTTTCGAACCCAATGTTGTAAATCTGGTCAATGCAGGTCTAAAGACAATACCGCTTAGCAGTCGAACGCACGAGGTTGCAAAAGATGTTCTCGACTGGTACACAGAAGATGCAAATGATGGAACGCTGGACTGGAGAGGCACTCGACTAAAACTCCGCGACAAATATTTTGGCACAGACAGCTTTGGGCGTTATTATTTCTGGATTGAATCCACAGTAAACACCGGAGCAACAATACTTGCCATTCTTTATGGACAGGGTGATTTCAAACAAACTGCCCAAATTGGTGTATTGGCTGGCTGGGACAATGATTGCAACCCTGCACATGCTGCTGGACTCATCGGAATAATAAACGGCTATAGCGGACTGCCTCCAGACTTAACAGACCCTAATATTTGCGGTGATGTTTACAAAAATGTCTACAGACCATATCTGCCAGACCACGATATATATTTACCTCAATACGATACTATTACAAACATCGCATCGCGACTAACCGATATCGCAAAACAAAACATAATTAATAACAGCGGATGGCAGGATGCTAACGATCCCAATTTTTATTACATACCAGATCAAAACAGTATTATAACCGAGCCAGAAAAACCGGACCCTAACGGCCCCGGTGGGCTTGTCGCCGACGCCATAAATGCTTCTATTGCAGTAACTGCATCTGCCGCTGTAGAAACACATGACCCTGATAATGACAGATACAATCTGGACGCTATTATCGATGGAATTAAAGACAATTCTTATAATGGACATAGGCCTTATTGGAGCTTTTCAGCTACTCCGCCGGTAAAAGATTGGTATCAGTTAAACTTTGCAAAACCGGTAAAATTCTCCGGCATAACTTTCTATGAGGGCGACAGAGTATGGGGCAACGGTTATATCTATTATAAAAACGATATAGGAAGAGGGGGCTTCTTCGAAGACTTGAGCGTGCAAATCCTGAAAGACGGGAAGTACGTCACTCCTGCGAATCTGCAGATGCTAACGCCCCTTGACCAGTACATTATGTATCAGCAGATTGATTTTACTTTTGCACCAACTGTCGGGGATGCTATTAGAATTATAGGTAGGCCAGGCGGCACTTTGAATTATACAACCATAATGGAACTTGAAGCTCAGGGTGATATTAGTACCGGACTATATGTTGAATCGGTAAATATCAATGATGGACAGCCCTATAGGTCAAAAGTTGATAAGGTACAATTCAAATTCAACAGATTTGCAAATATTGTTAAAGAAAATATCGACATCAGTGGAATTGATAGCGGCATTATAGATATGAATGAAGTTTCATTTGAGTATAATAGTTCTACGCATTGGACAACTTTGACGTTTACTCAGCCATTACAAGATGACAGGTATGAATTAAAATTAGATTGTGCTGATATAACCGATGCAAATGGTTTGGGGTTGCTGGATGATGACGCGATAGACCTCGATGGTTTATACTCAATAGAGTTTCACCAATTGTTTGGCGATTCTGACGGGTCCATGTTAATCGATTTTGGAGATATTTCTGCTTTTGCCTTTCTGTGGCTTGATGTGCCGCAGGACAGCGGTTTAGATAAGAATAATGATAATATTATAAATCTTTACGATTTATCAGCAGTGGTTAAAAATTGGCTAAGGGGTTTTTAAATTTATCCGTAATAAGTACAATAGGTTTTGTCGGTTTCCCAGATAGTGACGCTGTGAAGTTTAACCTGTGGGAATTTCTCTGCGAGTCGGCCCCATGCAAAAACCGCCAGGTTCTCCACCGTTGGATTGTTCTTGCTGAAATATTCCACGTCGGCGTTAAGATTTTTATGGTCAACCTGCTCAACAAAATTATCATCAACAACTCTCTCGAATTCACTTACCTTAAACTCGGTTTCGACGTCCATCTTAACTGTCACTTCAATTGAATAATTATGACCGTGCCCGGTGGGATTAGCGCACTTGCCGAACACCTCGAAGTTTTTCTCCTCGCTAAAATCGGTGTTCCAGAGTTTATGCATCGAGGCGAATTCAAATTTCTCACTAAAATAAATCATTTTCAAATCCTCACAGTCAACCGCAAGTTTGCGATACGGATTAAGCTTCAAACTAAGCTCACCGACTATCGCGTCTCCGAATTTACCTTTCAGACGCCCATTCGTTTCTTCCAGAAGATTCGCCAACACGGAAAATCCAACGTGTTTACCCTTTCGATAATACTCTCGAATTTTCTGGCTAAAAATTTCGACCACATGCTCACGCACCTGCTTATCGACATCAACAACATTAACAACAAAACCGGTATCGGCATTTGCCTGGCCTATCAAGCCAACGCCAAGCTCAAAAAATATCGCCAACCCGTTTCCGCACGGCTTTGAGGCGTAGGAATTAAAACCTTCGCCGTCGCCATCCAAAAATGGATTTATCGAAAACCGCACCTGCCTGACAAGCTTATGCATTTATCATCACTCCTTAGCTGTTATTTCCGTGATGCATCAGGCCAAGAACCTCTGCTCGGCTTCGTGAATCCTTGATAAATATTCCGCGCAAGGCACTTGTCACCATCGCTGAACCGGGTTTCTTAATTCCGCGAATCGTCATACAACTGTGCGACGCCTCCAAGACAACGGCAACGCCCTTTGGCTTTAGGCTGTCCATGATGAAACCAGCTATCTGGTCGGTAAGTCGTTCCTGAACCTGCAGGCGGCGTGCAAAGCAATCGACTATGCGGGCCAACTTACTAACACCGAGAACCTTGCCGTCCGGAAGATAAGCTACATGCGCAGAGCCTATAAAAGGCATCATGTGATGTTCGCAAATGCTGTAAAAAGGAATGTCACGCAGCAAAACTATCTCGTTATAATCCTCAGTAAAAACACTTTTGATATGCTCCTTCGGGTTCTGCTCCATACCCGCGGTCAACTCGCCGTACATCCGAGCAACCCGTGCAGGCGTACCCTTGATTCCCTCTCTGCTGGTGTCCTCGCCTATCGCTTCCAATATCTCTGTTACAGCTTTTTCGATACGCTCGGTATCTATATTTGTCCTTTTTTCTTCACTCATTTTATCCACCCATTTAAAGTATTACTTTTTCTTTATATTCTGCACCAGGCTGGTCAAAAGCCTTACTCCATATCCGCTGGAACCGACGCCGCCCTGCTTTGACTCTACAAACATTTCTACGCCAGCCATGTCAATATGTGCCCATTTAGTTTTGCCTACAAACTCGCCCAAAAAGGACGCCGCTGTACATGCTCCACCCCACCTGCTGCCGATATTCTTCAAATCCGCTATCTTGCTCTTCATTTCCTCGAGATAATCGCCGCCGCTTGGCAGGTGCCATACCTTCTCACCGCTGTCCTTTGCTGCTTGTTCGATTTTGCTTATCAAGCCGTCGTTATTACCCATCACGCCAGCACTATATTTACCAAGAGCAACAACGCAGGAACCGGTCAACGTCGCGATATCAATTATCATATCACACTTCTGCTTGACGGCGTAATGAAGGGCGTCGCAAAGTATCATCCTGCCCTCGGCATCGGTATTTTGTATCTCGACGGTCTTGCCGCTATAAGTTGTCACGATATCCCCGGGACGATAGCTCGTACCGCTCGGCATATTCTCCGCAGCTGGTATGATACCGTAAACACGAACCTTCAAACCCAGTTCCGCGATAGCTTTCATCGCGCCGAGTACCGCTATGCCGCCGCTCTTATCAAATTTCATCTGGTCCATATTAGCTGAGGGCTTAATACTTATTCCGCCTGAATCAAATGTCACCGCCTTGCCCACCAGCCCGACAACTGGCCCCTTAGCTGCGCCGTTCGGAGAGTATTTCAAAACTATCAATCGAGGCTCGTTCTTTGAACCGCTTCCGACTGCTAATATTCCACCCATGCCTTTTGCTGTTAATTTCTTTTTATCAAATACGCTGCAGCTTAGACCTTTTGTTCTGCTCGCAAGTTTCCTCGCCTCTGCTGCCAGCGAAGCAGGTGTTATCACATTGCCCGGTCGGTTCGCTATCGTGCGGGCATAACTTTGCGCTTTGCCGACAACCGAGCCGTTTTTGATTCCCTTACTTAATTTTTCAAGTTTAGCCAAATTGCTATCTATCAATTCAACTTTCAAAGAACCGAGACGCCCGTTTTCACTTTCTGTTATATATTCATCGTAACGATATCCGCCGATACAAACGCCCTCTGCTATCGCCTGGGCGAGAGCTTCGTTATCAAACTTGTCGCCGACAGCACTATGCAATGCCAGACTAAGTGTCGCGGCCTTTAAAGCAACAGCCTTACTCGCCGCTTTCGACGCAGCGCTTCTTAGGGTATCTAATGTCACCTTCTTCTTCTCACCGAGGCCTACGAGCATTACCCGCTTAGCGCTTATTTTATTATTACCGTATAAAACCGCAATTTCACCTTCGCTGCCCTTGAAGTCACCCAGCTTTATGAGCTTAGCGATTGCGCCGCCTAATTTTTTATCGAGCCTTTCACATGTTTTTTCCAAAGTCTTGGCCTTGGAAAAAAGCGCGACACAAAGCAAATCGGTTTTGCATTTATCAGCATGGACATTGCGGCACTTCAACGACACATCGATTATCTTCTTCATTACTTATTCCTTTCCTTGGTTCGATACCTTAGGTAGCTTTCAATAAATCCTTTTATGTCACCATCTAAAACAGCTGTCACATTGCCGACCTGAAAATCGGTGCGATGGTCCTTCACCATCTGGTAAGGCTGCATCACATAGCTGCGTATCTGAGAGCCCCAGGCGATTTCACCTTTGTCGCCATACAGCTTTGCTATTTTATCATCTCGTTTTTGTTTTTCCAGCATATACAGTCGGCCCTTCAAAACCTTCATGGCCTGGGCCTTGTTCTTATGCTGACTGCGGTCGTTTTGGCACTGCACCACAATATTGGTCGGCAAGTGCGTTATGCGAACCGCCGAGCTTACCTTATTAACGTGCTGTCCGCCCGCTCCGCTGGCACGATAAAAATCGATCCGCAAATCCTCGTCCTTAATTTCAATATCAAGGTCATCTTCAAATTCGGGTATGCAGTCAACCGCGGCGAAACTCGTATGCCTTCGCTTTGCAGAATCGAAAGGACTTATCCGCACCAGCCGATGCACTCCCGTCTCGCAGCTTAATTTTCCAAACGCGAACGCCCCGCTGACTTTCAAAGTAATTGACCTTATCCCGGCCTCTTCGCCGGGGGTTATCTCAAGCTCTTTGTACTTCATCTTGTTCTGCTCAAAATAACGGGTGTACATGCGAAGAAGCATATGCGCCCAGTCGCAGCTTTCTGTTCCGCCGGCGCCAGCGTGAATACTAAAAAAACAGTTCTTTCCGTCTTCGGCTTCACTAAGCAGTCCAGCCAGTTCCATCTCATCGCACTGTTTTTCGATGTCACGCAAATCATCTTCCAGCGCGAGCATCTCCTGCTCATCCGATTCGGCGATTGCCATCTCGAAAAGCTCGGCAAGGTCCTTAACGCTGGTGACCATCTGCTCAGCCGGTTCGACTATTGATTTCAACGCGCTTAGCTGGGCGACGACTTTTTGAGCTGTTTCAGGACTGTCCCAAAAATCAGG
Organism: Planctomycetota bacterium; assembly: GCA_019456255.1. GTDB lineage: Bacteria > Planctomycetota > Phycisphaerae > Sedimentisphaerales > Anaerobacaceae > VRUG01. Next base: position 45,463 of record VRUG01000001.1, read on the forward strand.
CTTGGCAACCTGTTCTTCAAGCTTGGTTAGTTCGGCTTTCTTGGTAGATAAGTCAAAGCCAGTCCCGGATAGTTGATATCCGAGCCGACAATTCTTGTATGCTGTTCTTTAGTTCTGCTGTTTCCATCTGCCTTTTGCCCTGTAATGCGATAATAATAATCCTTATACCACATCACATCAACCCTTGCAACAACAGGATTAGCGGTACTGCAGAATGTGCAAAGAGTCCTAGGTAGGAAACATAACACCTCCACATACTCTATATATAGCAAACTTCAAAACAATGGCAGTAACTCTGCTGCAGTGTTGGTCTTGCGAAGCCAACGGCTTGGCGTTAAGGCTGATATTATAGGACCTGTCAAAGAAAAAGTAATTAATCTTAACTCGTTGACCAGCAATTAGTTACAGCCCCCCTGTCGTCCGGGTTTTGTTACAGAGCTTTCTTGCAATAGTAAATAGCAAATTCAATGTTCCACGTGAAACATCCCGCATATATTTTGCTCCCGCATACACAAAACCGGTAACGCCCTGCCCTTCGAGTTTTCTTTAATCGCTAATAGTGTGTCAAAGCTGAATCCAGGAAGTTGTCATTGCGAGCATCACAAAGTGATGCGCGGCAATCTCAAACTATCGAGTACCCCGGTTGCTTCGTTGTTTTACCCTCCGCAATGACTCAGCAATAATCATTAATCACTCATCATTGATCAATTGTTCTGTTTCACGTGAAACATTTTTAAAAAACTGTGAATTTTAAGCTGGCAAAGGTCACAGCTTTCAGGTAGAAAGGCGGCAGCAGATACAAGGTTAATCTTCCTCGGTCTCGATGAGGACGGAGCCAAAACAACTACCTTTATGAAGGAGCGTAAAATATGGCAGGTAAGAAGAAAGAAAAACCAAAACATCTCGGCAGGGGGCTTCAGTCCCTTTTAAGTCCGATAACTTCAGCGCAAACAGAGATAAATGGAGCATTCTCAATCGCACCAGCTACTCCTAACTTCCCACCGGATAAGGAGTTACGCAATTCCCTAAGGGAAATTTCGCTCGACTCGATAACGCCGAATCCCTATCAGCCAAGAACTGTCTGGAACGATGAGGACCTCAACGACTTGGCAGAATCTATAAAGGTAAGCGGGGTGATTCAGCCGATTATCGTCAGGCCTGCAGGGACCGGCTTCGAGATTATCGCTGGCGAAAGAAGATTCAGGGCGTCGGCGCTGGCAATGCTGAAAACCATACCAGCTCTGGTTAGAAAAGCTACGGATGAGCAAATGCTTGAGTTGGCACTGGTAGAAAACATCCACCGCACGAATCTAAACCCAATCGAGAGGGCCAAGGCATACCGAAACTATCTAAACTCATTCGCAATCACCCAGGAAGCTGCCGCCCAAAGGCTCGGCGAGAATCGTTCGGTCATCTCTAACTATATGCGGCTACTGGACTTACCCCGCGAGATAAAGCAGATGTTGGCCGATGGTTCGCTGTCGATGGGCCACGCACGGGCAATTCTCGCGCTGCCTACCGATGAGCTAAAGAGAAAGCTCGCTAACAAAGCAATGGCAGGGCGGTTAAGTGTCAGAGAAGTTGAAAGGTTAGTTAGGAAATATGTCACCGGCTCGGCGCAATCACAGAGGCAGCCAAAGACAAAGGCACCTAACATCATTGACCTTGAAAACAAACTCACCGACCAGCTTAAAACAAGAGTCTCTATCGATACAAGAAAGAACGGCCAAAGAGGAAAGATCGTTATTGAGTTTTATTCGCTCGATGATTTCGACAGAATAGCTGAGTCAATCGGGTTGCAGGATATTGAAAAAGTTTAACAAAGGGCTATAATATCCCAAATGCCACGGAAGGGCACCTATGCGTATCGTTGTTCAAAGGGTCTGCGGCGCTAAAGTTGAAGTAGATAGTAAAGTCACCGGCCAAATAGATAAAGGCCTGCTGGTCTACCTAAGCGTCACTCACAACGACACAGAGACGGACGCTAAGTTCATCGCTGACAAAATCACAAACCTGCGTATCTTCGGCGATGATGGGGGCAAGATGAATCTTAGCCTAACTGACGTCCGGACGGGAATCTTCGCCGCTAACATGCAGGTAACAAGTACGAATGACGGCCCCGTAACTTTCATCCTCGACACCGAAAAAACTTCTTAGTTCCCAAATTCGAAATTCTTGCTCTAAATTTTACTTCACAAATGCGGCTTATCCTCTTATTATTAACAGCCTTAAAGCTAAACAGACTTGGTAATTGCTAATGGAGTTCGTTTTATGAGAAAAATCGCGTATGTACTGGTAGTAACCTTGCTTATCATCGCCGGCTGTGGGGGCGGGGAAAAACCTGAGTTTTCCGAAGAACAGATGGATTATATCCCGCCGCCTCAAAGAACCAACCTGCCCCCGGCCTCTGGTGGTTTCGTCATAGCCGTTGGAGAAGAGACAATAACAGCTGACCAGATTATTGAGCCGCTGCTGCCCGCCTTCGCCGAAGTTGCGAGGCAAAACGATTTCGAAACTTTCATCGCCCAGACCGCTCCGAAAATTAACGATTACCTCACGACGCAAATCTCGAACATCCTGCTATACCAGATGGCGAAAAAAGATGCCGCTGAAAGCATAGATGAGATACTCGAAGCCGAAGCGGAAAAAAGAGTCAGAGAATTCATCGTCAGTTTCAAGGGCGACTACGCAAAAGCTGAACAGGAACTAAAAAGGATGGGCATGGACTGGGAGAAATTCAAAGAATACCAGAAAAGGGTCATGATGAGTCAGTCATATATTTCTTCCCAACTGCCGGAGGACATTTCCCCGACACATTCGGAACTGCTTGAATATTACGACGATGTAAAAGATACCGAATACATCACACCGGCGTCGCTTCGCTTTTGGCTCATAGACATCATGCCGGAAAAATTTGAAGGCACCAAGGACGAGAAATACGAAAAAGCAAAAGAGCTTGCTATGAAAGTGTTCAAAGAGATAGAAAACGGTGCCGACTTTGCCGAAATGGCAAAAAAATATTCTCACGGCCACAAAAGTCAGGCCGGAGGAAAGTGGAAAGCTATCAGTCCAGATTCATTAGCGTCGCCTTATGACATACTTGCCGTTGCCGCTGAAAGAACAGAACATGGCAATGTTGTCGGGCCAATAGATGTGAAAAATCATTTCTTCATCATGAAGCTAATCGAAAAAAAGGGCAAAAACGTACAAACCTTCGAGCAGGTCCAAAACCAGATAGAAGCTAAAATGTCCTTTGCAAAAAGAAGAAAGGCTATAGACGATCTCGGCTTAAAACTCGTCCAGCAGGCAGCTATCGGAAACAAAGGACCATTCATTGCGTACTGCGCAAGACGAATTTACGAAATCGCAAACGAATAAAACTTTCGGACTAAAACAGATATGGAAATTATTGCACACGGTATTGACCTGGTCGATTTTCCAAGAATAGACGAGATGATAAAGCGTCACGGCGCGAAGTTCCTCGACAGAATCTTCACCGAAAGCGAACAGGAATACGCCGGGAAGAACAGGGACAAAACCGAAAAATTCGCTGGAAGGTTCGCGGCAAAAGAAGCGATACTAAAACTAATGGGCACCGGATGGAGAGGCAAGATCGCCTGGACGGATATCGAGGTCATAAACAACAAGCTTGGCCAGCCTCTCGTCACCATCACCGGAGAAGTAAAAAAAATCGCCGAGAGTCTCGATATTAAACACATTACCGTCAGCATCACACACACCGCCAATTTCGCAATCGCTTCTGCGGTTGCAATCTCAAAACCAAATGAAAAACAACAGTAACTTCGACTGTATAGTTATTGGTGCCGGACACGCCGGCGCCGAAGCCGCTCACGCCGCTGCCAAAATCGGCGCAAAGACGGCTCTGATAACCATCGATAAAAACAGTATCGCAAAAATGAGCTGCAACCCAGCGATAGGGGGGCTGGCAAAGGGACAAATCGCAAGAGAAATAGATGCGCTCGGTGGCCTAATGTCACTTGCTATCGACGCGACTGGTATTCAATTTAGAATCCTGAATCGTTCCAAGGGCCCTGCGGTTCAGTCGCCGCGCGCACAGGCTGACAAAGATAAATACGCTAAACACGTCAGGGGCTTACTTGAAGATACGCCGAATTTGACCATCATAGAAGCTCTCGTCTCCGACATCATCACAGAAAACGGAAAAGTAAAAGCTGTCAAATGCGCCGACGGTTCAATGTACTTTGCCCCGACGTGTATCGTGACGACTGGCACCTTCCTGAAAGGACTGATGCATATCGGCACCGAACAGTTTCCCGGCGGCAGGCTCGACGAACCTGCGAGCAATGAACTTTCCGATTCATTAAGAAGTTTAGGCCTGCAATTAGGTCGCTTGAAAACCGGCACTCCGCCAAGACTCGACGCAAAAACCGTCGACCTCGATAAACTACAGGTTCAGCTCGGCGACGAAAACCCAAAACCGTTCTCATTCCTAAACGACAAAATCACAACGCCGCAACTGCCCTGCTGGATTACGTATACAAACGAAGAAATTCACAAACTCCTGCGTGACAACCTCGACCGCGCACCGCTTTACACAGGCCAGATAAAATCTGCGGGCCCGCGATACTGCCCAAGCATCGAATCGAAAATCGTCCGCTTCGCCGACAAAACGCGCCACCAGGTCTACCTCGAACCCGAGGACTCCGATGTCACCACCATCTATTGCAACGGTATCAGCACTTCTGTTCCCAGAGACATCCAGCGTCAAATGATTAAGCTGCTGCCCGGCACCGAAAACGCAAAAATAATCCACTACGCATACGCTATCGAATACGATTACTGCCCGCCTGCCCAGCTGACCCAAAGCCTGGAGACCAAGAAAATCGGAGGGCTCTTTCTCGCAGGACAGATCAACGGCACCAGCGGATACGAAGAAGCTGCCGCACAGGGAATCATCGCTGGTATAAACGCGGCACTAAAACTCCAAAGCACCGAGCCGCTAATCCTAAATCGTGACCAGGCATATATCGGCGTGTTAATAGATGACCTGCTGACGAGACCGATAATAGAACCGTATAGAATGTTTACGTCGCGCGCAGAATTTAGATTGTCACTAAGGGCCGATAACGCGGATAGAAGATTAACGCAAATCGGAAAATCCGTCGGCCTCGTCGACGATACCAGATGGAAAAAGTATCAGCAAAAGCTAAACACGATCGAAAAACTAAAAACGCATCTGAAAAACACACGCACCGATGGTATAACATTATGGGACCAGCTTCGCCAACCCACAAGCAAACTCGCCGGTAAGCTCACAGATTTGCCTGAAATAAAAACCCAAAACTTCCCCGCCGACACTATCGAAGCTGTAACTATAGATGCTAAGTATCAAGGCTATCTGAAAAAACAGGACCGCCTCGCTGCTCAGCTGCAAAACCTCCAGAAAAAGAAAATACCCGGCCTGCTCGATTATAATTCGATCGAACACCTTCGGCTCGAAGCGAAAGAAAAGCTAACTGTTTTCAAACCGGCTACACTTGCCCAGGCCTCGCGTATCGCAGGCGTGACACCAGCTGATATTACGGTAATACAGATCCATCTTAAAAAACATTTCCCGCAGCAGGGGGGCGGCAAATAAAATGACCGAACTGTCAGAAAACATCTTCAACGAAAATCTAAGCCGTGACGAACGCAAGTTCAAACTCTGGCGGTCAGCTGGACTAATGCTGACATACAAATGCAATTGTGCATGCCAGTTTTGCTATTATAATTGCTCACCTGAAAAAAATTCCATCATGCCAAAAGAAACTTTTTTAGGCGCATGGCAGTCGCTAAAGGACCTTGCATCTGCTGATGCGAAAATCCATATTACAGGCGGTGAGCCGTTTCTTTATTACGACCACATGATAGAGATTCTCGAAGATGCGAAGAAACAAAACCTAGGGGCCATTGACCTTATCGAGACAAACGCTTTCTGGGCCACCGATAATGCTCTTATAGAAAAACGAATCAAAACCCTCGATGCTCTCGGGATGCAAAGATTCAAAATCAGCTGCGATCCGTTTCATCAGCAGTTCGTCGATATCGAACTCGTAAAAAGATGCGCCGAAGTTGCTGAACAAATCTTAGGTACTGACCGCTTACTAATTCGCTGGCAAAAGTATCTCGATAATCCGGCGCCGATGAAAGATATTTCGGTCGAAGAGCTAAACAAAAATTATGTCCTCGCAACCGTTGACTATCCTTGCCGATTTACCGGCAGGGCGGCTACTGATATTGCGCCGCTTGTGGCGGACAAACCGCTCGAAGCTTTTAAGGATAGGAAATGCTCGGCGATTCTTTCGGGTAAAGGTGTTCATATCGACCCGTATGGTAATGTCTTTAGCGGGACATGCAGCGGAATTATTGTTGGTAATGTCAATGATGAGCCGCTTGATGAAATTTGGAAAAATTTCCATCCTAAAAATAATCCTGTAATCAGTGCTATTTATGAGCAGGGGCCGATAGGGCTTTTGAACTTGGTTGAAAATAAGGTCTATGAGCCTTTGAAACTTTATGCTTCTAAATGTCATCTCTGCTGGCATATCCGGCAGTTCCTTTTCGATAATGGTCTCCAAGCTGATACTATTAATCCCGCCCAATGTTACAGTCCTTAAAACTCTTGCCGGCTGACACATCTTTTACGCAGGCTTCTTCCTGCTGCTAAACCATAAAATACCCGTTACCGACAATACGATTACCAGCACAAAGACCCCTCGCCCGATACCTGTGACATCCATCAATGTCACTTTGCCGTAGTTCCCTATAGCGTCAAGAGGTTCGAGCACGTAAGGATAAATCAGTATATACGCCAAAGCCCCCACGAACATTCCCAAAACCGTCACTAAGGCATCGATCCGCCCAGCCGCCGCACACGCAAGACCTGTTCCTGGACAATAACCCGTTATCCCGAAACCAATCCCCAATACCGCACCGCCTACCAAACCGGAAACTATATGCGCAGGCTTAACACCAAGATGAACCACGCCGGCAGCCTCAAGAAACCATACTCCCGCCATACCTGCTATTATAAAAACCGCAATTGTTTTCATCGCGTGAAGGTCTTTCAATCTAAGCGTCCCAACTATCTTGTCAGGATCTGCGAGACCTGCCAAAAACAATCCCGCGCCGAATAATCCGCCTATAAAAAAACCGAGTATATTTGTTTCCATAATTCGCTCCTTTATTTTTCGATTTCAGGCTTACTTCCGCGATAAACCAGATACGCCGTCAGCATTCCAAACCCGAACAATGCCACCGTAAATGGTATTGCCGATAGCGATAGCTGTGCCCAGCCGCTCATAAACTGTCCGCTCGTACAGCCGTGCCCTATCCGCGAGCCAAGCAGTATCAAAAACCCGCCAAAAAAGCCCGCAAGCATTCGCCGCCCAATCGCATTGCCGTATTTCGCCTCCCACCAGCAACTGCTGAAACGAATCTTAAATCTACCGCTAAGCACCGCCGCTAAAAATGCTCCTGCGACTATACCAACGTCAAGCCAGAATCCGTAACCAAGCTTTTGATATTTGCTTTTGCTTATCACGGGATGGCTTTCAACATACTCGCTCGCTACTTGCTTGATAGCTATCGTGTCAAGAACTACGAACTGCGTCGAAACCCCCAAAGGCTTCTTAAGGCCGATAGCAAATATCTGCACCAGACCAAGAAAAAGCCCACCTGCCCACCATACTAAAAGTGAACGCCTTACTGTTTTTCCTGCCATAAGAAATCTCCCTTCTATTTCTTAATTCCCGCCATTCTCTAATCGATATTACACCCCATATCCTAAAACCTATTTAGCATGATTCTCAGCTTTTGCAACACCTTTTTTCCCCCGCAGAATGCTACAGCCCTTAAATTCTCCCCACCAATTTGGGTTCCCCATAGATTCATTTATGAATCTAAACATCCCCATAGATTTATAGCTAAATCTGGCGATGGGGACGAGTGGGGACAGGTTGAAATGGGTTTGGTTGGCTTTGATTGGGTTTGAAATGGGTTTGTTTTTCATAATTTGCGTATGGTGTAAATTTCCGTAATTGTTTGTTGAGTAATGGTTTAAGTTCATTTTGGCACTTTTCAAATTGGGTTTGTTTTGCATAAAAAGTATTTTCCGTTTCATAATAAAATCCGGTAAGACGCCGGGAACCAAATGGGTTTGTTTTTGTTGTATTGCATATGGTGTAAATTGTTGTAATTGTTTGTTTGGTAGTAGGTTAGGTTCATTTTTAGGTCCCAGAAATTGGGTTCGTTTAGTCCGGGACGACGTCGGAAATTTAGAATTAAGAAGCCCGAATGAGGAATTAATGCCAAAGCCCGAATAAAGAAAATATTAAAACTTAGAATAGCCATAAAGTGAAACCCCCACTCTGGTGTCAAACAATTACATATTATAACAATTTTCGGCAGAAAATCAAGACAAAAGCGGTTTTTTTGCTGCATCAGGGCCGATTTTATTAAAACTACTTGCGCGTTTGATTGAAAAAGGGAGGTGGCTTAACAGGGTGGAATAATCCAAGAAGAAGCAGTAGCAAGTTGCCTTGCCTTGCTTTTGGTTATTTTGCCTTTAATTAAAGCATGAGCTGGATTTCCTTCAATTGGATCTTCTACAACAGGACAACCAAGACTTTTTGGCAATCCAGCTATCAACCCAACTAAAGCAAAAGCTTCCTTAATTGATTCTTCAGGAGTTGTTTTAGAAGCAATATCAACAGATATAGGATCAAATCTAGATATAAAGACAGCTGAAGATGGTCGAATTGCCCCATCGCCTTTTTTTACTATCCAACCCCTAACAGTTAGCTTACGAAATAACATCTCACCATCATCAACCTGTGGAATATCATCAGTTAAACTGTCATCCATAAAAAAGATCCCAAAGCCTTTAAACCTAAAAGCCCTTTAGCCATTGAATTACATTTCGGCTAGCATTGAAATCATTACGATTAAATTGATTTTCTTCAATTGGCTCATCATTACGTACTTTGAGAAAACTAATGGTAACAGAGTCGATGAATTCTAATTCAAGTTCACGGTCACCCACTTGCCATTCAAATTGTATGCCACCCCCAGAAATAGGAATAATGTGAGGAACTTCAACATATTCATATTCCAATTGACCCAAAAAGTTTTTAGCCGCATCAATTATATCATCGGAGATTCTAGGGCTTCCATAAGAATCCCAACCAACAGGTAATCTTGAAAGCTCCTCTAAAGTATCAATTGCTTTTTCAATCAATGAAGAAGCAGTATATCGCCTGTTCGTTGTCGAATCTTCCGCATATTCAACTTGATAGCTATATTGCTCACTATTTACAGAGTAATCACTTAATATAGCTTCGTTGGTAAGCGCACCAGAGCTGAGCGCAGCAACACAATTACTTAGCAAAATTGTATTGTCTATAACGTTCGGTGCCATAATTTATGAGCCTCAAGGCTAGTTAAGTCAGTAAAATTTTTGACTATTGTTTCACGCCCAAAATCTAAACATTTGTATAAATTCTCATTATCATTTGAAGCAAGTTGACCTCTTGCAGTAAGTTTAAGCTGAATCAGTGGTGTACCATCTGATCGCCTGTAGGCTGTAGCAAGTTCAACATATAACCTGGCAAGCTTGTCTGGATAAGCATAAGCCAATGTCAGACGAATCTTTTCTGGTGATTTCAAATGTTCTGGTAAAGCATTATTTGATAAAAACGGGAATACCTTATACAGATCTCCAAGATCATTCCACGCCTCGCCTTGATAAAGATTGTTGACATATGTAACTTCCCAAAGATTGAGATTGATGTCGCCAAGTTCTTCTGTCTTAATAAAATCAAGAAAGACTAGCCATTGTTTTTTAAACTCTGGCAAAATATTACTGTAATGTGGATAATCTTCTTCTCCTGTCATTTTTCTCCAGTTATGTAAAAACCGATTAGATTGCAACTGGATTAGTTGATTTTCAGAGTCATCAAGAAACCAATATCTTGGCGATGGTGGAGTACTTGAAATTACAGTCTTCACTCCTAGCTCAGCCATCACGGGACCCTCGAAGGTTTCGGCACTGGGAGCTATTTGAGGGTGTACAGAATTCTTAGGATAATCGCCTTTAATCTTTTGCCAAAAAAGACCTGAATGAATTGCTGAAAAATTGGCAAGAGTGCCAAACTGAACACCAAGGACTACTTCGTTTACTGGTGGTTTGTCATAATCCGGTAAAGTTCTTTCTTGTGAATCCATTACGCAAACCCATCCTTATAAAAAACGGTTCTATTTTTGTAGAGAACCAACGCTAAACATATGTGAATTTCGTTCTCCGATACACCTACGCTTACAAAGTTTAGTATGTTCGATATTGTTGTTAAGTATTTAAGTTATAAAGTGTTATCGACAGGATGCGAACACGGCGTGAATTAAATTAGCCGATAAAACTCCTTTTTTCTCGACACCACAATGGTAAATATTATTACAAATCTCACAAAAAACAACAAAAAAACCAATATTTATATGCATATCCTGCTCAAAAATGAAAAACGAACCCCATTTGCGAGAGTTTATTGGAGATGGAGGGAATCGAACCCTCATTCCTGCGATGCGACCGCAGTGTGCTCCCGTTACACCACATCCCCTAAGGACTATTTCTTAAACTCCCACTTATTTATATTAAAGATATTTTTGACCAGCTCTCTTGGCGGATTCATCTGCTTGTCAGCAGGATAGCCGACGGCCATGAGCTCTATTATATTGACATCCTGTGGAATTGAAACAGCCTTTCTGACGACATCAGGTTTAAATGAGCCAATCCAGCAGCTTGCGAGGTCCAAATGGGCAGCTTGGAGTGCGATATGTTCGAGGGCAATTGCGATGTCTATAGGGCTGATGGCTTGGCCGCAAGTCATTACGTAGTCGCTGACACTGCATGCGGCGATTATAACGGCTGCTTTTTCAAAGACTTCGGGCCTATTGGTTGATGCGGCGATTTGGCTTTTGATGTTTTTGTCTGTTACTACGACGAATCGCCAGTCCTGTAGGTTTTTAGCTGACGGTGCCAATCTTGCGGCTTCGAAAATCTCGTCTAACTTCTCTTGTTCTATAGGCTTATCGATATAGTCCCTGCAGGAATATCGTTTTTTTATCGCTTCTATTATGGCCATATCAAAGTTTCCTTTCTGAGAAGACATCAGGCTCCGATACGACGTCGGGCTCTGTCGTGTCTCTGCTTTGCTCCGTGTTATTAAAGTTTCGATTCGTTTCTGACAGATAAATATAAAACATAGGTACTATTGACGCAAGAGTTAAAAAACGATATGATGGCGTTTTCGGGCGATTAGCTCAGTTGGCTAGAGCGCCTGCCTTACAAGCAGGAAGTCACAGGTTCAAGTCCTGTATCGCCCATTAATAAAGCCTTGTTTCTAATTCAGAAATGAGGCTTTTTGTATTTCTACGCTTTACGATTAGTTCTCAAATAGTCCCCAGCGTCATTTTAGCGTCCTGGGCAAATCTACTTTGAGTATACTTTGAGTGGTTTCTGAGTGGACTAGTACATTGTCCGTGGAATAAAGCCTGCTGAGTCTTTTTGCCGATAGGATTTGTATAACCCTTAATCTGGCAAGGAGACCATTATGAAGAAATATATTGTAGAATTGACAAGTGAAGAACATAAGGAATTAAAAACTATAATTCAAACCGAGCGGATGGCAGCACACAAGCGGCGACATGCCTGATTTAGATATTGATCTCAAAGAAGCACAGATAAACTTATTTCATCAGCTTGATTACTTTTCTAAAAAACACAACTTTTCTTACAATAGAGCAGGCTTCCGCTGCCAGAAAACAAGATGGGGAAGCTGTTCAGGCAAGAATGATATCAGCCTGAATGTAAATATTGCTTTTTTGCCGGAAGAACTGCAGGACTATGTTCTTCTGCACGAGTTAGTTCATACAAAGGTCAAAAATCATAGTAGAAATTTCTGGGCTGAATTGGATAAATACACAGATAACAGAGCCAAAGAATTGTCAAAGGAACTGAAGAAATATAGGATGAAACTAAAGACTTAAAATTCATGAAAGACAAACAACTCTTAAAACTCACACCTGTCCAACGGCAACTTTTGCTGGAAGAAGTTAGAGATTACATCCTTGATATGGATATTCAAAGGGCAATCTCTGCCGCTATTTCCAAAAACGGCAAATATCATATTTATCTTACTCATGGTGAATTGGAAGATATGATTGGTAACATATGCTTTGTTGCCAATCATGAAGAGAAGAATAAGAACTTGATCCTGGAATTAGATGAATTGATAGATTACTTGGAGTGTATTTTGGACGAGTGCAAATGAACGATAACCAACCTAAATATTTTGATGACGATGGAACTGAAATTTATCCAGACCTTGTTCCCAAGCCGGATTTATGCATATCATGCAAAAAAGATGGACAATCAGGAGGAGAAGAAATTCTATGCAATCTGACAAGGGCTGACCAGCAAGGCGAAGAGGAGTTTCATTGCGAGGCCTACGAACCCAAAGAGTGAACTAAAAAAGATATGGCGAAACATAAATGAACATTCAAATCGCGATTCCGAAGAGAAACCTATAGCTGGAATGGGACTGCTCTTGCTTCTAAGCGAATGAAGGAAGCGGTCAGTGAGATTAAAAAAGTGGCAAAAAATGATTCCGCTCTGGCGGGAGAAGGTGTCATTGAATTATTTATTCGTCTTTATCCTGCCTTGATGCATATAGACAGTTCCTCAGGAGCATTAGGAACCGCTATGAACAAAACTATCGATTCCATTATGCCAATTCTTATAAAAGCTGATAAAACCAGCGAATCCTCACTTTTTGTTCATTTACGGCTTGCCTTGCTCAACTGACCCCAAAAACAAAAAACTTGTATAACCGCCGTTTTTATGCTATAAATGCATATAATGGAGATGGGATGAATAAGTTTACATTACTCAGAGCAGCTATTTTGATAATCCCACGGGGTGTATTAGAAATGCGAGAATTTAATAAACATTTCTGGGCCGAAATGGCAGTCAGAATACACCAACTCATAAAAGAAGTTTTTCCCGATTTTGGAAAAAAGCTTGATAAACTTCTTTACTACCTCACCCCCAAGAGCTACTTTTTCGAAATGAAGCGTAATTCTAAAATCATTCCAGCATGAAAAGGGTTAATCCAAGTCTTGAATCTGCAACAGAATTTGCAACAGTTTGGCGCCTTTAGGCTACTGTTGCGGTACGGTTGCGATCCGGTCACCATCATAAGTCGTTATTTAACAGTTATTAACCCTTTATTGACAAGCACTTACAAAACCTGCTAACGGACTGAAAATCCGTGTGTCGGTGGTTCAGGGTGTGCACCAAAATGCACCAACTTTTGGCGCAGGCCTTGGGCAGTTGCGACCCTTGCACGGTGCACTAAATCATCTGCCACAGCCAGGTAAAATTTGTGTGTTGCGGCAAAACTTGAATGTCCTGCAAGTGTCATTACATCATATTCACTCATGTTGTTGGCAAACCACATACTTATAGCTGTCCTCCGGATATCATGGAAAGTCCCTGTTTTGACACCGGTTTTTCTGAAGATTTTGTCTCATTTTTGCTGAAGACGTACAGTCATTAGCCTCATGGCTGGTATATGTTGGCTATTTTCATTTCAGATATATGTTTGGCAAAAAGCATCCTCCTATTAACAGTATCTGGGTCATCTTTGGCCTATCAGTCATTTTAATAACGCTTCTATGGGTGAATCTATCCAAACTGTTTCCGGGATTGCATAGTTACGCAAATAGGCCGAGAGTTTGTGTCTCAACGGACACATTGCTGAACCGCTACCACAAAGTGATGGTGAATTATATGCTATGAGCGTTTGGTCAGGTGGAGGCCGAAAAGACATCAATATGCTCTTTTTGAGTTAAAAATAGCTTTTTTCAAAAGAGTTAAGGCCGCACCCTTGTCTTACTGTAAAAGTTTTGCAACTGAAATTTTATGCAATGGCCAATTTTTGGGGACTACAAATGCGTTTTTTTTCGTTATTATAATAGTAACACAGGAAAGCTCAGGAAAGCTATGCTATGAAAAATCAAACAGACCTATTCATGCAGTATATCCGAAGACACTGGAAAGTGCTGCATATTGTCGCATGTCAGTATGCCGTTTCTCGAGCAGATGCCAGTGATCTGGTTCAGGAAACACTTCTGAAGGCATGGAAGAGTTTTTCGTCTACAGAAGAAAGAGAATATCGTCGGGCGTGGTTGTTTGTAATTATGAGAAATATAGCGATAGATTGGCAGAAAAGAGATAAACACAGGATAAAACTTTCCCTTGTTGCACATTCCGAACTGACAGAGATTGCTGCATCCGATTTGAATGAACCGCTTTGCCAAATGCCTATGATGGATGAAGAGCGGTTTTTGCAGTTTGTTGATGACCGTATCATAGCAGCATTAGATGCGATTGATCCTGCTTTTCGTGAAGTGATTGTCTTATCAGCAGTGGGAGGTTTAAAATACAGTGAAATTGCCCAGGTACTCGATTGCCCTCTGGGCACTGTTATGTCGCGAATGGCTCGGGCCAGGAAGAAGCTGCGAGAATGCTTAGCTGATTTTGCTTCCAAACCTAAAAAAAGAGCTGGAAAGGTGGAACGAAAATGATATGTAGTGAAACAAGTGAATATTTATTTGCGTTTCTTGACAATGAACTGGATGCGTCGTTGAGTATGGACTTCCAGCATCATATCGATCATTGTGCCGTATGTGCACGCGAGATTGAAATTGAGCGGGCTATTCATGGACAATTAGCTTGTGCATTAAAAACACTGGGCTCGGAAATACCATTCAACAAGCATGCTATTAAGCAAATCCTTAGACAAAGCAAAGCATCAATATTTCATTACCGCTTGACATCACGACGTACTTTTTTAGCGGCATGTGCAGCTGTCATCGTTACAGTTGGTATAACATCTTATTTTACGATACAATATTTAAATGTTATCAATGAGCACAGTAGATTTATTAATCTGGTCGTTAGTGACTTTAAGCAATTTCTAAGAGAAGGCCAGCCCATTCATTTTGCATCATCCAATGCTAATGCAGTTTCTGATTGGCTAATGCGACAGACAGATATCGAGGTAATTTTACCAAGTGTTAAAGGCACATACTGCAAGTTGATTGGGGCTCGTAAATGTGAAATACAAGGAGAACCCGCAGCATTTGTCGTATATGAAATGAAGGGAACACCAATATCGCTATTGGCTGTCACTGGCAGGAGTGATGCGCTCAAACAGCTGGATCAGATTGAGCATAACGGCCGAATCCATTGGGTAGATAGTTTAAAGGATATATCAGTTGTGGCATACCGCCAAAACAACCTTGTCTATACAATGGTTTCGAAACTAAACAAGCATGAACTTATTCACTTCCTTTCCGGAGCATCTAATGAAAACAATTGAAGTTGGTTTTAAAATTCATATCTTGATGAGCAGGTGCTATGGAGGAAAAATGAGACCAATCAGGACATGTTAAGCGTTTTGTTCCCCCGGAGAATTTTATTCTTCGGGGCCGGGATTCTGTGACAAGAAAGTTTATTTATGAGTATAACGAAGCACCAAAAACCGAAAGTGCTTTTTTTGCTGTTTTTGGCATTTGCAATGGGAGCTACAGATGCGTTTTTGCGATGGCGAAGGAGCTACCAAAGCCCATCATCTGTCATGGCACGTTGCCTGTGCCTCTGGCAGTCAGACGAAACAGCCAAAGCCGATGGCTTGCCTGCCCTGATTGATCAATTGGATTCTCAGTATCCTGCCGATCGCTGGACTGCTGCTGCGACCCTTTCTCGTGCTGGCTACCAGCAAGCTGTTCCGTTTTTGATCCAGGCAATGGCTGATGATTACGGTACTGGACGGACATGTGTAATGGCACAAAGTCTTGGTATACTCTCGGACAGGCGGGCTGTACCGGCCCTGATCAAAGCCTTGGGCCATCCATCAAATGAAGATCTCCGTGTCTGTGCTTCAGAAGCATTGGGACGTATAGGGGATACACGGGCAATAGGACCTTTGATCAAAGCCTTTCGATCAAATCATGTCAGCTTTCCAGCGTTGAAGGCTCTTGGTCAAATTGGTACCCCAGATGCCGAGTTGTTTCTGAAAAGTATTATGCAAAACTCACCTCGTTCAAGTGATGTTGTCATAGCACAGGATGCTCTTAAAGATATCGACATCGTTAAGAGGCGCAATGACGGCCCTTATCTACAGACTTTGTTAAGCACCGCCCGAGGCCAGAGACGCCGGTGGATTGTTGAGCTACTGGCCCAAAACGTTCAGATAGAAGCAATCAATATACTGGCAAAGTTGCTTGCTGATGATAACGAAAGTGTCGAAATTCGAGGCACTGCTGCCGCTGGACTTGTGTTAAGAGGACATGACTCATTTGCCGCTTTGCATAAACTGGTCGGAAGCCAAAGCAGTCAAACGCACAGTCTTGCCCAATCTGCTATTCTTCATATCGAAACGAATACGAGCAGAACAAAAAAATCTGGCCAAAATTATTTCAACTCTTTTGCTGAATTGTCAGCATCCGACAATCTAAATTATTCAATTATCAACGCAATAGGTTCAACGAATGAATAAGCCCTTTATACGTGCAACATTTGTAATAATTATGACAGGGATGTTTTCATCTCTTTTATTAGCAGGACAAAGAGAAAAATTGCAGCAAAAGAATCCATATCTTTTCTCATCGGACCAGATTACATGGCTCAAGAATATGGATGCTGCGCTACAACAAGCTGGCAAAGCAGATAAACTCGTACTTGTGAATTTTTACGCCAATTGGTGTGGCTTCTGTCGGCGGATGGATCAGACTACATTTACAGATAAAACTGTGATACAGAAGATGAATGCTTTTGTTTCTGTAAAGATCAATACTGACTTAGAAAAAAAGATTGCGGAAGAATATGCAGTCAACGGCTTACCTACTACTGTTATCCTGGATTCGAAAGGCAGGATTATTTCAGGCAGCGAAGGTTATATGCGTTCGAACGATCTTATCGAAATGATGGATTCAACTGTAAAGACGATAACTGATCTTAAACAAAATCGTAAAGAGCTTGAGTCAGATCCCAATAACTGGAATCGAGCACTGGAATTTGCTCAAAAAAATCTTGAACTTCAACGTTTCCATGATGCTTTACCATGGCTTGAGCGAATTATTGAACATGCACCAAAGGACCAGGTTGATCTTCACGCCTGGGCAAACTTTGATTTAGCCATAGTCAAGGCTTCAACGGATAATCCAATTGCATCAGTTGATTATGCAGAAACGGTTATGAGCATCTATTCTAATCATGAGGCTGCTGATCAGACTCGGAAGATTTTTCCGGATATTCTCTATCTTGCTGGCGAAAAGGCTCAGGAACAGGGCGATCTAAAAGCGGCACGTGCGTATTATCAGCGTATAGTCATGGAATTTCCAAATTCTCATCTATCCAAAACTGCCCAGGAAAAATTGGATCAGAAAACACATACAAATGATTCTGCTCCCGAACTTGAAATATCAGAATGGCTACGAGGCCAGGCAACATCGCTGCAAAAACTGCGAGGCAAGGTCGTCCTGCTTGACTTTTTTCAGATTATCTGCCCGGGTTGTCACCAGGTGCATCCTCATATTGTCCAGATGCAGGAAAAATACGGCAAAGATGGTCTGCAGGTCATTGGTATCGCAGTGGCGTTTGAGCTGCAGCATATCCAGAAGCGACAGGATATTCGCAATTTTGTCGAACGGACAGAGTTTAACTATCCGGTAGGAATCGACAAGAATTTTACTAAAACTTTTCGTGCTTACAAGGCTCGCGGAACACCTTATACTGCAATAATCGATCAGGCCGGCAATTTAAAATATCTCGATTTTTACAACCCTAGCGAAGTTGAAAGTATTATTCGCAAGCTTTTGTTCAAGGGGGTTCGATGAACACCTTTGTCCCCCGAGCATTAATATCCCCGTTCATCCTTTGTCCGGTCGCTCTGTTTATAATTTACTTTATTTGCCGTTTGTTGCTTGGCCAGCCGTTAAAAAAACGCAGCTTAAATATCGGGTTCTCTTTATTACTGTTGGTATATTTTTTAGGCACCGCTGGCTTTGGTATATTCTGGGTGGCTCAACACGAGCTTCCAGTTTTCGACCTCCATTATCTGTTCGGATATATAACACTAGCGCTGGTTGTAATTCATCTTGCCTTCAACTGGAAATCGTTGATAGCCTTTTTCACAAGGCATCCAGTAAGACAAAACTCTGCACAAGAGAAAACAGCATCTAAGTACCAGGCAAAAGTTTTTTTTATAGTCATTGGATTAATATTTTATGGCAGTTTGATATTCTTTATTGGGCGTAACTATGGTACTAAGAACATCCATATTACAATGGCCAAACAACCTAACATTGTATCACAACCTGCGGGCACTGCTCAGTCTGCACAAGCTAGGGCTGTTACAGTGCAGCATCAGATGATTAAGGACACGGGCAGAGAATTAAAATTAGCAGAATACTATCATGAACAAACAAAGCATTCTCGTATGAGTCTGATGCTTAATAGCAGAGGCTTGGATTGGTCCACTCAACCAGCTGTATTCAAACAATATCCGGATGCAGAGGTCTTTGATCTTCCTGAACCTCGCAAACTTGCCGGAATGTCCGTAGGTCAAAGTATTGAGCTTTCTCGTCGTATGGTCCATGGTTTCGCCAACGATGGGATTTCAATACAAGAACTTTCTACACTTCTCTATATGACTAATGGTGTTACTGGTAGCTTGAGTTATCCAGGCCTGACCTACTATCTGCGTGCCGCACCATCTGCAGGTGCACTGTATCCGACTGTCACGTATATAATAGTTAAAAATGTAGAGGGGCTCACAACCGGTCTCTACCATTATAGAGTCAAAGATCACAAACTTCACAGACTCAAAGCTAATGAAACGATATATAAGGACCTTGCCAAACTCGTTCCTCAAAGCGATGTTATCGAATCTGCCCCTGTAACTTTTGTTTTTACCACTATATTCTTTCGAACCAGTTGGAAGTATGAACAGCGTTCCTATAGATATAGTTGTCTTGACGCAGGCCATCTGGCAGTGCAGACAATGCTGGCAGCAAATTCGTTGAATTATGGAGCCAAGCTGATCGGACGTTTCGACGATGCCAAGGTCAATTCCTTGCTTGGATTAAATGAACAAAAGGAGGGGACACTACTTATCGTTCCAATTGGTAAAATTGCAGAAGCACCTCCATCTTCAACAGAGCGGGCTGCTTTTACTCTGCAACCACACCAATTTGAAGGTAAGGGTGACAAACTTATTAAGCTTATACATGGTGCTACATTTTTTAGTAAGACAAATGAAATGGTTCAGCCTTTTCCTAAATATCAACCGATTGATAAACCATACGTGAATTTTCCAATAATTCATCTGCCAAAACAGTTCAATGCCGGTGATGATTTGTATCCAACTATCCTGCGTCGCCGCTCAGCCCGCAGGTGGACGCAGACACCGATGACACTTGAGGAATTATCATCTGTGCTTTATTACACTTTTGGTATTCGACAAGGCGCCGAAAGCACGTTTCCAGACCCAAGTGTAGAAAACCATCATGCCCTGCATCTGTATCTTATCATAAATAATGTTAAAGGTATTGAACGAGGTATTTATTACTACCGGCGAAATGACCATGCCCTGACACAAATACGCAAAGGAGATTATCAATCGACGAGTTATGCGATGTCGCTATTTCAAGAGGTTGTGGGCAGTTCCGATGTAGCAATTGTGATGACAATTGATAGCAAGCTCTATGGACGTTTGGATGCTGACCGAGGATATCGCTATGCAGCTTTCGATGCCGGAATGCTTGGGGGTAGACTTTATCTGCAAACTACAGGCCTGGATCTGGGTTGCTGCGGTATCGGGGC
This sequence comes from Planctomycetota bacterium, assembly GCA_019456255.1. Lineage (GTDB taxonomy): Bacteria > Planctomycetota > Phycisphaerae > Sedimentisphaerales > Anaerobacaceae > VRUG01. Next base: position 65,429 of record VRUG01000001.1, read on the forward strand.
CTTCTTTGATAACGAAGTAAGTCAGGCAATTAAAGTTGACCCTGACAAGGAGCTAATCATATATATGGCCGCCATAGGTACTAAAAAAGAATAAAAAAACAATGAAAGGATTAATCGAATGAAATATGTCCGAAATCGATTATATGTATTATATAGTGTAACACTTTTTATGGCTGTACTTATCGTTGGATTGTGGCTAACGGTTCCATGCTATGGGCAAGAACAAGAGGGACATATAAGACAACCTTTACCGAGTTCAGAGGAGATATCTATGCTGCCTATAGATGGCGGCCCAGAATTCAATCGACTAATCCATGAAAAAAGCCCCTATCTTTTGCAACACGCCCGTAATCCCGTAAACTGGTATTCATGGGGGCCGGAAGCTTTTGAGCAAGCGAGAAAAGAAAACAAGCCTATTTTTCTTTCGATTGGTTATTCAACATGTCATTGGTGTCATGTCATGGAGCGCGAAAGCTTTGAGCGCGAAGATGTAGCAGAAATCATGAATAAATATTTTATAAGTATCAAAGTAGACCGTGAGGAACGGCCTGATATTGATGAAATATATATGAATGCCACAAACCTCATAGTGGGGCGTGGTGGCTGGCCTAATTCACTATGGCTCACACCGGATAGAAAACCGTTTTACGCTGGAACTTATTTTCCACGTGAGGACAAATACGGCAGAACAGGATTTAAAACTATTCTTTTAAGGTTAGCACAATCCTGGGAAAACCAGCGTGGTGAAGTTGAGGCTCAGGCTGATCGAATTACAACTGCTATGAAAGATATGGCAGAAAACAAGTCGGTCAAAGCTTCGGGGGATTTGAACAGAGAGTTGGTAAAGCGGGCAGAGGAACAGATTGCAGGCTCTTTTGATAAAAGTCTGGGAGGCTTTGGCGGGGCACCGAAATTTCCACCGCATCAAAAACTCATGCTGCTTATAAATCAGTACCGAAAAACAAAAGATGAAAAGCTGCTGGTAATGGTCAGAAAAACTGCAGATTCTATGGCTGATGGAGGTATCCATGATCATATCGGCGGCGGGTTCCATCGTTACTCTACTGACAACCGATGGTTTTTACCGCACTTTGAAAAGATGCTTTACGACAATGCGCAATTAGCGCGTTTTTATGTTGATATGTATTTAATTACGAAGGACCAACGATATCGCGAAGTGGCAGAGGGGATTTTGAATTGGGTGCTAAGGGATATGACTGATAAGGATGGCGGTTTTTATTCGGCACTTGATGCTGATAGCGAGGGTGAAGAAGGAAAATACTATCTATGGGGACATGATGAAGTTGTAAACATCCTCGGCAGCGAAGAGGCAGAGCGTTTCGCTCGAATATATAGCTTTGAAAAGAAAGGCAACTATCGGGACCAAGCAGCGGGAAAGAGGCCAGGCACTAATATCGTCTATTTGAAAAAACCTCTCAAACAGGCAGCTAAAACCGAGAAACTTACGTTAGAGAATTTGCAAAAACGACTGAAAAAGAACCGTGAAAAGCTGCTTAGTGTACGAAACAAGCGGATATGGCCCAGTCTGGATGACAAGGTGCTGGCCGACTGGAACGGTCTGATGATTGGCAGTTTCGCCTATGCCGGCAAACAATTACAAGAGCAGCGATATATCAAGGCAGCCAAGCGGGCAGCGAACTTTATCCTCAAAACAATGCGAAAGGACGGTAGGATTATCCATCGTTATCGTGAAGGTGAGGCTAAGCTGGATGCATATCTGGATGATTATGCCTTCCTTGCCGATGGTCTGTTGGAACTGTATGACGCAACGGGTGATAAGCAATGGCTGGACGAAACAAAGGCTTTGGTTGAGGTACTCTTTGAACATTACCAGGATAAAGAGGGTGCGTTCTTTCATACTGCCGATGATCATGAGAAGCTGTTATTGCGAACTAAAGAGCCTTATGACAGAGCTATTCCATCGGGTAATGGTGTTGCAGCAGTGGTGCTGGTTAGGCTGGGGCGCATCACCGGCAACCAAAAGTATCTTGAGCAGGCACGGCGATTACTGAGCTTTTTCCTTGGCTTTATGGAACGTGCGCCTGCTGGCACGTCTACAATGATGATAGCGGTTGATCAGCTTGAGGATATTAAGGTTAGTTCAACTGAGACAGGTGAAAAACCCAAGGCCCAGCTGCGCAAGCGGCCGGTAACCCTGCAGGTCTTTGCATCGGATGTAACTGTTAAACCGGGGCAGACAATCAAGATGTCAATAAAAATCGATATCGATGAAGGCTATCATATTAATTCGTCACAGCCTTTGACCAAAAAACTTATAGCAACCTCGGTATCATTAAAGAAACTCCCGCAAGCTGCGATCGAAACGGTCAGTTATCCAAAAGGTAAAGAAATGAAATTGAAATTCAGCCCTGAGCCGCTTTCGGTATATGAGGAAAGTGTAAACATTAAATTTGCGGTTACTATCGCTAAAGATGCAAAAGAGGGAAAAAGCAATCTGGAGATTGAGGTTCGAACACAAGCGTGCACAGAAACATTTTGCCTTGCACCGGAAACCCATGTGCTCTCTATTCCTATCCAGATTGAGCCAAAAATCAAATGATACTTTTAAGCAAATTGGATTAGAATGTATATACTTATTTTATTGGTTAATATTTCAGTTCAGTGGTAAGTCGCAAAATAGCTGTGATGTACATTAGGGTACTTAAGGGGCATAAGTAATGCAAGATAGTTTGTCGAAAGCTGATGTCAATAGAATTATAAAATCAACTATTCCCACAGTAATAACTCATTTATTACTTCCTCTGACATTCTTTCCATTTGCTTTTTTTGTGGTGCCGTCATTTGCAGCAAAAGCAAGGGAATTGGGTGTTGGAGTCTCTAAATCAACAGTACTTGTTTTTAATCTGTCATCTTTTATCTGCCAGTATTGGTATCTGTGTATATTAATTCTTGGCTTTGCAGTAACCATTGACGCTGTGATTTGTTTTTTTCTGTTTCGTTTAAAAAGGAAAATTGTTACTCAGCTATGGTCTGGATTTGTAATTCTCACTGAAGCTGTTTTTGCCAGTTTGTGTGTTTTAGTACTACTTTTGTCTCTGCAGCGTATGTCTAATGCTCCCTGGTTATGTCCTGTCTAAATTAACGTGGATACGTCTTTTGATAATATCTCAATTTAGTGAGGAGCCGGAAGATAAATGTAGTTAATAGATGAAAATGATGCTTAGTGACGTAACTAAGCAAGAACATAGAAAATTAGATAGTAGGTTCTATGTTGCAGAAGTAGTGAATTGAAACGAAAGGAGATTTTTAAAGATGAAGAAATTAAGAAAGGTTATTGTGCTGATGCTGATTACCGCATTTGTTTCGCTTGGCCTGACGGGTTGCAGTAACGAGAGCAAACATCCATCTGAGGAGCATCCGACCAAGGAAGATGCAACTGAGGAGCATCCGACCAAGGAAGATGCAACTGAGGAGCATCCGACCAAGGAAAGTGCGACCAAGGAGCATCCGACCAAGGAAGGTGCAACTGAGGAGCATCCGACCAAGGAAAGTGCGACCAAGGAGCATCCGACCACGGAGCATCCTGAATAACGTTTAAGCTTTTGACTGCAGCATTCAGTTGGGAGATGAAAGGAGTTTGTGCTATGAACTGGCTAAAGACAATACCAGTAGCGGTTATGGTTTGTACTCTACTTGCGGGCTGTGAAACGTCTCGAGAAGGTAATCAAGTCTCGTCTGAGTCTACACCTAATGTGGTAACAAAAGACATACAGAAAGGTATCGAAAAACACATAGAAGAACAGAGCCGCTTAGGTGAAGGATATTTCAGACTTCCCTTTGATGAGGGGGAGTTACGACTTAAGCTAGTTCGTGTCCACACCGAGTACCTGGCAAACCTGGGGCCACGCCGTCATTTTGCATGCGTGGATTTGGCGAACATTGACGGAGATGTTTATGACGTGGATTTTTTCCTTGCCGGCGACCCTGGTGCGATGAACGTAACGGAAACCACTGTCCACAAGGTCAACGGCCAACCCCGTTATGTATGGGAGCAAAAGCGTGACAAGTCATGGTATAGGGTTCCAGTAGAGAATGCGTCTCCAGAATTACTTGGTGTAATCACCGGCCGTGACGAGTTCGAGTTTATATACCGCGCGACACTGCCGGAACTGACCGACAACGCCCGCATGTGGATTCCCATACCGACTACTGACTTGTTTCAGAAAGTCGAAGTCAAGTCCATCGAAGCACCGGGAAAGCAAGAAATATTGCAGGAGCGTGAATATGGAAACAGTGTACTTTTTCTGACGCTTGAGCCGGAAGATAGCGGAAAAACTGTCGAACTCCGATTTCAGATACAGCGCATTGATAAAGGCGTTTATGTAGCGCAAACGCCTACCCCTGAGCAATACCTTGAGCCTGAGCGTCTTGTTCCGGCCAATGAGAAATTTCGCAGCATTGCCGAGAAGGTCGTCCATGGCAAGAAGGGTGACCTCGTGCGTGCGCGAGCCCTTTACGACCACGTCATAGAACGTATGCGATACATGAAGTTTGGCTCAGGGTGGGGAAAGGGCGATGCCGTCTATGCTTGTGACTCACGCACCGGTAATTGTTCAGACTTTCATTCCTACTTCATCGCCTTGTCCAGATCTGTCGGTATTCCTGCACGCTTTGGCATTGGCGCGGCAATCCCTTCGGAGAGGAATGAAGGTGGGATAGACGGCTATCATTGCTGGGCGGAGTTCTACACTGACGGCCGGTGGTGGCCCATTGATATTACTGAGGGCGATAAGTGTTCCAGTCTATCTACCTATTACTTCGGTCATCATCCGGCAAACCGAATCGAACTTAGCCGCGGTCGCGACCTTGTGGTTGAACCGGGCCCGGTTTCGGGTCCTATTAATTTTCTTGCCTATCCAGTATTGGAGATCAATGGGAACCCGACAAAGGTAAAAGTCGAGTTTTCCTTCAATCGGCACACTTCTGGCAAACGATGATCTGTACAGATTATGAGATCAGCGGTAAGGATTATGAAACTGTGAATCAGGATAGATATTTGATGTGCCCGACAAGATGTTTTAAGAGAATTCGCGTGAGCCTACTGCACCAAAGACACTACAAATGCCATCGGAAAGGTTTCGGCCGCATCTTGGCCAGCTTCATAAGTTCTTTTTTGACAATCATTAACCCTTTATTGACAAGCACTTACAAAACCTGCTAACGGACTGAAAATCCGTTGCTCCTTGCAATATAACGCTTTGTCAAACAAGCACTTACAAAACCCCCTATTTGAGCTGGCGGTCATGAGGTCACAAATTCCAGTTTCGCTTGTGAGCTTATTTTTGAATGAGTGTTATAATTGTTTTTTTGATGTGCTCTGGCAAATTTTGCCAAACCTCTATGATTTTATATAATTCAGGGTAAATTTGCAAATTATACACTGAATTCTGCACTCTCTTGGTTTTAGCAGTTTCGCTAAGTGCTTTATTGGACAGGTGTTGTGACTTTTTGTTCAAGTCCCGCAATCGCTCATTTCACTAACGCCTTAACTACTCTGAAGTTAGGGCTTTTTTTGTTTACTTGCTTAGAAGTTAAAATAACTGAAAACCAGTCGCGCTGGTGTCTTTTGCGTTTTCTGAAGGAACCTGCTCTGAGTGTAAACTTGAGCGTGATGTGCGATAGTAATAAAAAAGCATAATAATATGCCTTTTTGTTACTGAAAATGCCCCAAATGACGGAAAAAAGGGTAGATTTTGCTTGCCAATCTGGGCACATAATTATAGAATTTGCGAGATATCTGGCGGGCAGGGCTTTCTTTAGTTTTGTAGAAAAGTCTTGCTATCTCACAAATATGGATCCTTTCGAGATTTTGGCAGGAGGCCAATAATATGGCAAGTTCGGAAAATGACGGTTCGGGCAAACAAACGACTGATAAGGATGTTCAGGAGAAGGGGGACATCTATGAAGATGAAATAAATCTGATAGGCCATCTCATAGTTCTTTGGAAATGGAAATGGCTCATTTTAGTTTTTTCCATTTTGCCCACATTCGTGGTTTGGGTCACTCTTTTCTCTTCACCAAAAGATTATAAAGTTACTTATGTTTACGATTTAAGGGGCGATTTAAGCAATTGGGACCTTACTGAAAAGAATTACAATATTCTTGTCAGCAGCTTCTACAGTAAGGAAAATTTAGCTAAGATCGTAAAAAAACTGCGTGACAATGGTATTACCGTGTATGCTGAACGGCTGAGTGCCGCAAGCGGCAATCCGACTGCCTTGAATGGTTTATTAAAGTTTGAACCGCTTCCCTCTTATCCCGATCTTTCCAAAATGAAAATGACAACACAGGAACAGTTAGAGCAGATGCAAAAGCTGACCGCCCAATTACTAAATATAAGCATAGTTGGGAAACCTAAAGGTGATGTTCCTAAAATATCTTCTGTAATAAGAGATAATCTTGAAAATGTGACTCCTGTGTATATGGCTCAGGAGCAATTGTCGGCTAGTATACGAGGATACAAGGCTATGATGGCTCGTATCGAAAGCAGCCGATTTAGTTTGAAGCTTGCCTTAAAAACAAATAAGTCTGCTTTAGGAAAACTTAAAAGTATGGAGCCCCGGGCTTCGGATGGATTTAGAAGTAATGTCACGCTACAGTTTGACGTTGGTGGTAAGAGTGAACATTTGCCTTTAGTATATCAGATACAGGCTTTAGAGTCAGAGATCGTGAAACTTGAAAAACGAGTAGAGGGGGATGAGGAGAATTATAAATATTATAAGGATTTGTTAGCTTTAAATGAAAAGCTGCTTGGGCTGTCTACGAAGAGCATTGCCTCGTATTATACGATTCAAGAGTATCACTCGTTTTTGCTCGAACTTAATAAAAGGAATCGAAAAGCAGGAGTTGAGGGATTATCTAAGCTCCTATATTAAAGGAATTGAGAGCCGCATGGCAGTAATCAGACCCATCACAGAAAATCCCAGCATTAAGGTTGTTTCGAAGGGTGCCATGAAAAAAAGTGCTATCGTGTTTGGGGCAACCTTACTGATATTCGTATTTGCATCTTTCTTTTTAGAAGGTCTTAAAAAAAGCCAACCTCAGGTTTCGTAGAAGCCAGCTCTTGGCTAAATAATTAGAAGTATGGTCAGGGGTTAATTGTAACCCACGGGGACGGAGTGTGTCCTTATTTAATAGATAGTTCTGTGTCAAAAGAGATATTTTTAAGGGATAGCGGAGGTCCTAAGAAAGGAATGAGATAATGAAAGTACTTGTAACGGGCGGTGGCGGCTTTATTGGTTCGGCGGTGTCTAAATATCTTTTGCGTAATGGACTTGAAGTTCGGGTTATCGATTTGGTAGAGCCCAAGACCGAAGGTGTAGAGCACATCTGTGGAAGTATTTTGGACACTAATATTGTTCGTGAGGCTGTTGGCGGGTGCGATGCTGTAATCCATTTGGCAGCAATGCTTGGTGTCCGGAAGACCGAGGCAGAACGATTAGGTTGCCTGAATATTAATATTATGGGGACGGTAAATATTATTGAGGCGTGCATAAAAGATGGTATCAAGAAAATTGTTTTGGCCTCTTCTTCCGAAGTATACGGTGAGCCTGGAGTAGATAAGGTTACCGAAGAAACTGAGCTAAAGCCAAAATCTGTTTACGCTACGACGAAGATTGTATCAGAGGAATATCTAAGAGCCTATAACAAAAGGTATGGTATAGACTATTCGATTGTAAGGTTCTTCAATGTATATGGTATCGGGCAAGTTGCTGAGTTTGTTTTGCCTCGATTTGTTCGGGCGGCTTTAGATGGCAAATCTCCTGTAGTGTATGGAGACGGAGAGCAGATTCGTTCGTTTTGTTACATGAATGATGCAGCTCAGGGTATATATCTTGCTTTAACTAATGAGCAGGCGAATGGAAATATATTCAATATAGGTAATAACTGCCCTGTAACAATGAAAGGTTTGGCGGAAAAAGTAATTGCTGCTTCGGGCAAAGATTTAGAAGTAAAACACATTTTGATGGAGGAATCTGACCGCAGCAAATCGCGAGAAATTTTTGTCCGCGTACCCGATATCAGCAAGGCTCGAAAGGTACTGAGTTTTTCTCCTCAGGTCAGTCTTGATGATGGTATTCGTAAACTTTTCGACCATGGGGATGTTCCTTATGGCTGGCACGAGTCAATGAATTACACAAAATCTTCTTATAAATGATGAAGAGATTGTTTTTTGTATCAAGGGTGAGGGTAATTGTTTTCACGGCTGTCCTGTCAGGTTGTCCACTTGTTTGGCATTGTGCTGGATAATAATTTCACTGGTTGAATATGAATAAAACACAAACAGATTTCATACCTTATGCGTTCCCTTTGACTGAGGCAGTTGATATCGATTCAGTCTGCGAGGTATTGCGCGGGACCTGGCTTAGTCAGGGTCCTATGACCCGAAAATTCGAGTCTCAAATAGCCGATTACTGTAATGCAAAATATGCGGTCGTTGTGAGCAGCGGTACGGCTGCACTTCATTTGTCGTGCATGGCTCTTGAATTGTCTCAGGCAGATAGCCACTGGGTGCCACCGATTACATTTGTGGCAACAGCTAATTGCGGTGTGTATTGCGGTTCAACTCCGGAGTTCGTTGACATTGATAGTTCAACGTACAATATGGATGTTGCGGTTCTGGAAGAAAAACTAAAAGAGGCAAAAAGAAAAGGCAAACTTCCCCGTGTTGTCATCCCTGTTCATTTTGCTGGTCTTGCGTGTGAGATGGAGCGCATTTATGCTTTGTCGGAGCAATATAATTTTAGGATTATCGAGGATGCGTGTCACTCTATTGGAGCAAGTTACCAGACATCGTCAGGTGAGCGTTGTAAGATAGGCTCGTGCAGTCATTGTGATATGACTGTGTTTAGCTTTCAGTCGGTCAAGCATATTGCGACAGGCGAAGGGGGCTGTATTACTACCAACAACAAAGAGCTATACGAGAAGTTGGTTATGTTGAGAAATCACGGCATCACGCGGCAAAAAGAATTATTGTCTAATAAGGAAGATATGCCGTGGTATTACGAGATGCAGATGTTAGGTTTTAATTACAGACTAAGTGACATTCATTGTGCTCTTGGCTCAAGCCAGCTCACTCGTCTTGACAAGATGGTCAAGTGGCGTCAGGAGAAGGCGTTATTGTATGATGACCTATTGAGTAATGCCCGCGCGGTTACCCCTCAAAAGCGAATTGCGGGATTTGATAACAGCTTTCATTTATACGTAGTGCAGATAGACTATGAGAGTTACGGGACGAGCCGAACCGAAGTTATGAATTCGCTGAAAGAACTTGGTATTGGAACGCAGGTTCATTATATACCGATTCATTTTCAGCCTTTCTACCAAAATAAATTCGGTACAAAAGCGGTGTGTTGTCCTAATGCAGAGAAGTATTATTCAAAAGCTTTGTCACTTCCGATGTTTGCTAATATAAGTACGGAAATAGTAACGCGAGTTGTGAAAGGGCTGCTTGGGGTTTTAAAGGACGATTGATTTGAGCGAAGATATTTTAATTAAAAGTGAGTCGGTTTATTTGAGGCCCGTGCATGAAAACGACCTTGCCGGCAGTTATATGGAGTGGCTTAAGGACGAAGAAGTGACCAGGTTTATGGAATTTGGGAACGAGCCGGTCACTCTCGAAAGAATGAAAGAATATTTAGAATCGTTGAACAACGATGAGAATATATTTCTTGCTATTGTTCTTAATGATAATGAGCAGCATGTTGGAAATATAAGATTGGGTCCTATTGATATGGCGAATAAAAAGTCGGAGATAGGTATTATGCTTGGTTCTCGCAGCGTTTGGGGTAAGGGCGTGGCGCGTTTGGCTATGAATTTGGTTCTTGAACATGCATTTGATAAGTTAGGTTTGAAGATGATTACGCTTGGAGTTAATAGGGAAAATACCAGGGCAATCGGATTGTATGAGAAGCTTGGTTTTGTTAGAGATGAGAACAATGTGGTTAATGAAGGGCATCAGGCTACCATTCTATATAAATTAATGGCTGAAACATTCAATAAAGGAAAGGTCAGATCGTAATGAATATCGCTAACGGATTGTCGTTTATTTTTTTTGGTACCGGGTCCATAGGGCAGCGTCACATAAGAAACCTTAAGAGTCTTGGTATAGATAGTAAGAATATATACATATATGAACCAAATAATGAATTGGCGGAAAAGGTTTCCAAAGAACATGGAGTTGTTCCGGTTGACGATGGCAGTTTATGGTCGAATAAATATAGCGTTGCGTTTGTAACCAATCCCAACTCGATGCATTTTGATACGGCATTAGCGGCAGCGAAACATGGTTGTCATCTGTTTATAGAAAAGCCTCTGGCAACCAGTTTAGACGGTTTGGATGAGTTGCTTGATATTGCTAAGCAAAAGAATCTAATCTCTATAGTCGGTTGCAACATGCGATTTCATCCTGGTCCTGCAAAGGTCAAGCAGTTGTTAGATGAAAAAGTTATCGGTCGTATACTTTCCGGTCATGTTGAGACTGGCTCGTTTTTACCTGGCTGGCGTCCTTGGCAGGATTACAAAGAAAGTTACAGCGCAAGAAAAGATTTAGGGGGCGGTTGTGTTTTAGACTGTATTCATGAGATTGATTTAACCTGTTGGTATTTCGGAATCCCGCAGGATTTAAAATCTTATGTGTCTAATACTGGTTTTATCGGGATTGAATGTGAAGATGTGGCTGATATTCTAATGAGATACGAGGATGGGTTTTCGTGTTTTGTCCATATCGATTATATCCAACAGACCTATGAAAGAAAATGCAGAATCGTTGGAGAGAAGGGTACTATCTGGTGGGACACAAACGCAGGCGAGGTAAAAGTTTATCTTGCTGCCGATAATTCATTTACAAAATATTGTGAGCCTATTGATTATGATGACGGCGAGGCTTATGTTGAGGAACTGAAGCACTTTTTGGATTGTGTAGATAAAAAAGTGCAAACGCAAAACAGTATTTTTAGTGCAGTTGAAATCTTAAAAACTGCATTAAAAGCAAAAGGAGAATTGAAATGAAGCTCGAAAGATCGATGAAATTGCTTGAAGACGGACTCAAGGTTATTCCCGGTGCAACTCAAACTTTCAGTAAAGGTTTTAATCAATTTGTTGAAGGTGTTTCTCCTGTTTATTTGGAAAGAGGCAAGGGTAGCCATGTGTGGGATGTGGATGGCAATGAGTATATCGACTATATCATTGCGCTTTTGCCTAATATTTTAGGCTATTCTTATGAAGCCGTTAATGAAGCTGTGCGAAATCAATTGGAAAAGGGTGTTTCTTTTTCTCTACCGCATCCACTGGAAATTCAGTTGGCCGAGAAGTTGATAGAGCTTATTCCATGTGCGGAAATGGTTAAATTTGGCAAGACTGGTTCGGATGCCACTTCTGCGGCAGTAAGGGCGGCAAGGGCTTATACCGAAAAGGATGTAATTCTTTACTGCGGGTATCACGGCTGGCACGACTGGCATATTGGCGCTACCAGCAGAAACCTTGGGGTTCCTAAAGCGGTTTCAGAACTAACTAAGAGTTTTGTGTACAATGACATTGAAAATCTCTCTGAACTTTTTGAAACTTATAAAGACCAAGTTGCCGCTGTAATCATGGAACCCATGAATTTCTTTGAACCTAAGGCTGGGTATTTACAACAGGTCAAGGATCTGTGTCATCAAAATGATTCGCTTTTAATTTTTGACGAAATCATTACAGGGTTTAGGTTTTCTCTTGGTGGCGCACAAGAGATCTTTGGTGTCCTTCCTGATTTGGCTACGTACAGCAAGGTTCTTGCAAACGGATTCCCACTTTCTGCTGTTGTAGGGAGCCGTAAAGTAATGGAAATTTTCACAGATATATTTTACTCGCTAACTTTTGGGGGCGAAACGCTTTCTTTGGCAGCAGCTATTGCAACACTACATGAATTGGAGACCAAAAATGTTATTGAGCATATACATGAACAGGGACAACGAATCAAAGACTTTGTTAATCAAACTGCAAGTGATTTAGGTATCGAAGATCAAGTTCAGTGTATCGGGAGACCGTGTTTTAGTTTAATGAAATTTAGCGATAGCGATGGGAAGGACTCGATCGCCCTGCGTGGTCTCTTTCAGCAGGAAGTAGTGAGTCAAGGGATATTATTTTTGACAACTAATAATCTTTCGTACGGACATAGTAAAGAAGACGTTGACAAGACAATGGAAGCCTATGGTAATGCGTTAGAGGTTATCAAAACAGCTCTGGCGGAGGACGACATTGGTAAGCATATGCTGGGCAAACCTATCCAGCCGATATTTTCAATCAGGCGCACATGAAAAAAATAAAGACCGACAAAAAAATTAGTGCAATTATCCAGGCTCGTCTGGACTCATCTCGTTTATCCGGAAAGGTTCTCAAAGAGATACTTGGCAAGCCTATGCTTGGGTATCTCCTTGAAAGAGTAAGTAAGTCCAGTTATTTGGACCAGGTAATTGTAGCAACAAGTGACAATGAAAACGACCGAGAGATCGTTGAATATTGCAACCAACTCGGCTTTGCGGTTTTTGCTGGAAGCAAGGATGATGTTTTAGATAGATACTATCAGGCGGCCAAAGAAAATGGTGTAGATATTATCGTAAGGATTGGTGCAGATTCACCGATGGAAGACCCTGAGATAATTGATATGGTTATTGAAGAGCACTTGTCAAGCGGCAACGACTGCACACACAATTTGTGCCTTCTTGGCAGTAATATGCCCGATGGCGTGGATTTGGAAGTTATTAATTTTGAAGCGTTAGAACAATCCTGGCTCTTTGGCAAAGAGCCTCACCATCGAGAGCATGTAGATGAATATATCTATGAACATCCCGAGATTTTCAAGATTGGGGTGGTTTCCGGGCCTGAGTGGATTAATAGGCCTGATTATCGTTTAACTGTTGACTATGCTCAGGATTTTGAACTTGTTACAAAGATATTTCAACATTTCCATCCCAATCAGCCTTCCATTCGCGAAGTGGTGCAATTTCTTGACGAAAACCCTGCGTTAGTGCAGATGAACTCTCAGTATATAAATTAGAAAATCTAATTACTAATGAGAATGTTGTTTGTGCACCAGCATTTACAAGGAGACTATAGTGACTTGGCAAGATATGAAAATCGGTAATTATATTATCGGCATAGATAAGCCTTGTTTTATTATTGCTGAAGTTGGTATGAACCATAATGGTTCCTTTGAGCTGGCAGAGCAGATGATAAAAAGTGCTGCTGATGCCGGTGCCGATGCTGTGAAGTTTCAAAACTTTAAGACGGAAGATTTTCTTTCTGACAAAAAATTACCTATTACATATAAGTATCATGGCAAAGAGATTACTGAGCCTCTCTGGGATGCGTGCAAAAGAAGTGAATTCAAAAGAGAGTGGATACCTGATTTAAAAAAGATGTGTGATGAGTTGGGTGTTGTGTTTTTTTCTACGCCAACCTCCGAGGAGGGCATTGATGATTTGATAAATTCGGGTGTTGAGGCCTTGAAAAACGGCTCGGACTATCTTACACAGCTTCCACTATTACGATATATGGGGACGACCGGTGTGCCAGTGATAGTTTCCACTGGAATGGCTAATCAGCAGGACGTTGATGATGCGGTTGAAGCGGTTAAAAGCGGCGGTAAAAGCCGTGTAGTTTTAATGCATTGCGTGAGTACCTATCCTACTGCTATTGAGGATTTGAATTTAAATAAAATGGTTACTTTAATGGAGAGGTATAATCTTCCTGTTGGTTTCTCAGACCATACCGGTGACTTCAAGGCGGCAGTTCAAGCTGTCACTCTTAAGGCGTGTATGGTCGAAAAACATTTTACTGTTGATAAAAATCTCCCTGGAGCTGACCAGAATATCAGCTGCAATCCGGAAGAGTTCAACATTTTGGTTAGAGAGATACGTGATGCTGAAAAAAGAATGGGGGCCAAAAACATAAGCCCTGCCAAAGGCGAGATGTGTCATAAAGACCAGTCGCGAATTGGTTTAGTTGCGGCAAGAGATATTCAGGCAGGGAGCGTTCTTGTGACGGAGGATGTTGCTTACCGGAAACCTGCTCTTGGTTTATTGCCTAAGCAACTTAATGATGTATTGGGGCGGGTAGCCTCGGTAAGCATTTCTTCTGGAGAGCCTTTAAGGTCTGAACAGCTTTCCTGAGACAGGCCTAAGTACAAGTCAACTCTAAACATTCATAATTAAGCTTTAGCAAAATGGAAAAAGGTGACATTTTAGTTACGGGCGGTTGTGGGTTTATTGGCTCTCATCTTGTTAACCGATTAATCAACGAAGGCCATAGTGTTGTAGTAGCCGATGATTTATCGACCGGCACGCTTGAGAATTTAAACAGCAAGGCGGTCTTTTGTCAAGGAGATGTATCTGACGGTTCGTTTGTTGAAAATGTTTTCAGTAGTCATAAGATAAGATACATTATTCACCAGGCCGCTAAAATAAATCACAGCCTGTATGGCGAAGACCCTGAACGTGACATTAATACCAGTGTTCTGAGTACCATTAATTTAATTAAGTGCAGTTTAAAACACAAGGCTGAGAGATTTGTATTTGCATCATCGGTTGCTGTGTACGGCCAACCGAAAGAACTTCCGCTCTCTGAAAATGGTCCCGCTAAGCCTGTCTATTCATACGGTATCGCGAAAAAATGTGCCGAGGACTATGTCAGGTTTTACGCAAAAAATTACGGCTTGGACTATTCTATTCTCCGGTATGCGAATGTTTATGGTCCGCGTCAGCCTATATACGGGGAAGTTGGCGTTGTTGCGATATTTACTGATAACTTTATAAATGAAAAACAGTTTGTTATATTTGGAACCGGTGAGAATCTCCGTGATTATATTTATGTTGATGATGTCATCGATGCTACCTTGTTGTCAATGAATGCTCCGCGTAACAACACTTTGAATATTGGATGTGGTGAAGGAGTAAGCGTTAACCGTCTTTGGGACATCTTTAAATCTTTAGACAGCGGTATTTTGTGTCAAAATAAGCCCGAACGAACCGGGGAGCTGGGGAATTTTTATTGCGATGTGACCAAAGCGAAGAATCTGTTTAACTGGTGTCCTAAGGTTCAAATCGAAGAAGGTATTAAAAGAACCCTCGAGTTTTACAAAAGTAAATAAACTGATAATTATGAAAAACACGTTCGATAAAAAGCTGATTCATAACTATTACAATAACCTCGTAGATAAGCACGGTCCTGACACAAAATCATTGGGCTGGAGTGGTACAAAATCACAACATAAGCGTTTCGAGATATTGTGTGGTGTTGGTGAGTTATCCGGAAAACAAGTTTTAGATGTCGGTTGCGGAATGGCGGACCTGTATGATTACTTAATTATGCAGGGGGTCAACGCTGATTATACGGGGGTGGATATTACTCCCAGGATGATTGAGTTAGCTAAATCAAAACATCCAGAGCTGAATCTTGAACTTCTCGATATTCTGGAAATTGCAGATGTCTCTGCCCAATACGATTATGTTGTGGCGTCCGGCATTTTTAATTTGAAAATAGATAGACATGAAGAGTTTGTTTATTCCGTAATTCAAAGGATGTTTGACCTGTGTAAAACCGCAATAGCATTTAATATTCAAAGTTCCTGCTCAGATACGTATGATGATGGTGAATTTTACGCAAATCCCTCTGAGCTTCTGGATTATTGTCTTAATATCAGCAGAAGAGTTGTGTTTCGTCATGACTATATGCCGCATGACTTGACTATATACATATATCGTGAGAACAAAAACAGTAGTGGATGAGTTTTGTATGCCTCCAGTAATTTTTAGAGTTGATGCTACATCCCAGATAGCTCTTGGTCATCTGAAACGGTGCCTGTCTATAGCGGAAGCCTTGAGTTCGGTAGGGATAGATTCTGTTTTCATTTCTTTTTCCGAGGAAAGTGCCGCAAAAATTCTCGGTGAGAGTGGGTTTAAATATTTTCTTATTGATTCTCCGGTAAATCGTGGAAATGACACCGATGAAACACGCCGGATTATTAATGAAGTTGGTTCAAATGCTATAGTGCTGGACTCTTATGATATAAATGCGGCCTATATTGAACTATTGAAAGAGTCCGGGCAGGTTGTTATCTGTGCGGATGATTTTGCTGACCGCTATCTTCCCTGCGATCTTCTTATTAATGGCGGTCTTGGTGCGGAAAAACTGCCCTATGATGACAAAAAAATAAAATATTTATTAGGTATAGAGTTTTGTGTTCTAAGCAAATCATTCTGGAATTCTGCGTTTGTGATTCGGGAGAAAATTCAGAATGTCTTGATAACCATGGGCGGAATTGACCATTTCAATTTGTCGGTCCGTTCGCTTCAGATCCTTGAAAAGGTTGATGCTGATATTAGTGCAACGGTCATCATCGGCCCTTATTATGAACAGGTTTCAGAAATTGAGAAGCAAGCTGAAAGTATGAGCAAAAAGGTCTGCTTGGTACAAAATTCTAATAACTTATACGATGATATGAAACGATGCGACCTTGCAATCTCGGCAGGCGGTCGCACGCTTTACGAATTAGCCAGCTTAGGCCGTCCAATTATTGGTCTTTCTCTGGCAGAGAATCAGGCTTACAATGTGCAAGAGTTAGATAGTCAAAAAGCCATTTGCGGTCTGACATATCACGATGCCCCGTCTTTTGATGACGAATTAGAAGGCGCAATAATTTCGTTTCTGGACAGCCCTCAAAAGAGTCTTGATTTGGCAAAGAAAGCTCATGAATTATTTTCCGGCAATGGTGCTTTAACCGTTGCAAATGAAATAGCTTCCTTATTAAATCGCTGCCAAGTTCAGGCGTCGTAGTAATTATTAAGATAAATACTCAGAGTTTCTGAAATGATGGATTAAGTAAAGGTTGCCATGCATTTATTGAATGAAAAAAAACGTACTAAAAACACAAAAGATTTAGATAAAGAATTTTATAGCAAGATACTGTTTATTAGAAGATTTGAAGAGACGCTTCTGGAGCTTTTTTCAGATGGGCAGCTTTCCGGAACAGTGCATACCTGTATTGGCCAGGAAGCTATAGCAGTTGCTGCAATGAGAAATGTGCTGGAAGGTGATACTGTTTTCAGCAGCCACCGATGTCATGGACATTATTTAGCATATGGTGGCGAGCCTCTGGCATTATTAGCTGAAATCATGGGCTGCCATGAAGGTCTGAATTGCGGTAGAGGCGGAAGTCAGCATATCGCGTACAAAAATTTTTATTCTAATGGGATACAGGGTGGTATTGTTGGAAATGCGGTAGGTATCGCCTTGGCAGAGAAATTAAAAGACGAAGATAATATCGCAATTGTGTTCTTAGGAGATGGTACACTCGGAGAGGGGATAGTATACGAAGTTCTAAATATTTCCTCTTTGTGGTCATTGCCCATACTGTTTCTGCTGGAGAACAATTTATATGCCCAATCCACTCCATGTGAAAAAACTTTGAGTGGAACGATACGCGGCAGGGCGGAAGCTTTTGGGATTAATTATAATGAGACAGACTCCAGGGACCCGGTAATCCTTGATAAGGTTATTTGTGATTGCGTTAATTACGTAAGGACCAACAAAAAGCCTTTCTTTCAGACAATAGATACATACCGTTTCGCTGCACATAGCAAAGGTGATGATTTTAGAGATAAAAATGAAATCGAAAAATATAAACGCAAGGACTCACTATCTCTTCTGTCTAATCGCATTAATCCAGATGTCAGGCAGATCATAGAGAAGTCCGTTGAAGATGAAATTTCAGAGCTTCTCAAAAAATCCAAGCAATTAACAAAACCCAAAAAAGATTTAGGTATTAAGCAACTCGAGAAAGCAATACATATTAAATCCAAAAACCTGCCCTCTCTGTCATTTACAGCAGAGACTTATGTTGGTTCATTGAACAAAGCATTACATGCAATGATGGCTATTGAAAAAAACATGATTATTATTGGTGAAGATATTGTTGACCCATACGGTGGAGCGTTTAGAGTTACAAAGGGTCTTTCAACAGCATTTGCCGGAAGAGTTTTTGCCTCTCCTATTAGTGAGGCAGGTATAGTTGCTTTAGCAGTTGGAGCTTCCTTAAAAGGATATAAAGTAATTGCGGAAATTATGTTTGGCGATTTCCTTACATTAGCTTCCGACCAAATAGTTAACCATGCTTCTAAATACAATTGGATGTATGATAATAAAGTTACAACCCCTTTAGTAGTACGTACCGCAATGGGCGGAAGGCGAGGCTATGGCCCAACACATAGTCAAAACATGGAGAAGATGCTGTTAGGGATACCCGGTTTGACTGTCATTTGTCCTTCCTTGTTCCACAATCCTGGAATGCTGCTGCATTATTCGGTGAACTTAGGCTCACCTGTCCTGTTTGTTGAACCTAAAGAATTATATTCAAAAAAACTTTTAGATTGCCAAGATGGTAAGTTTAACTGGTTTAATGTGCAAAGTGATAACGCGGTTTATCCAACATTGAATTTTACTCTCAATCTGAATCAATCACCCGATGTCGTTTTGATTGCGTATGGTGCATCTTCGCAGATGGCGGTTGAAGCTGCTGAAAACCTTTTTCGAGATGAGGAAATTTTGTGCAATGTTATTATTCCTTCACTTTTAGCACCTTCGCCTATGCAGGCAATAGCCTCTTTTTTAGGTAATTGCAGGAACGTTATCACTATTGAGGAAAATA
The DNA here is from genome assembly GCA_019456255.1 of Planctomycetota bacterium. Lineage (GTDB taxonomy): Bacteria > Planctomycetota > Phycisphaerae > Sedimentisphaerales > Anaerobacaceae > VRUG01. The sequence goes on from VRUG01000001.1 coordinate 84,153, forward strand.
CGAAACGTAATGGCTGGGGCTCAGAGATAATTGCTTCGTTATCTGAAACAATCGGCCAGATAAACTCTAAACGAATAGCAGCTCAAGATTGCCCCGTGCCAGCGTCAAAGACTTTGGAAGAATACATGTATTATGATGTTTATGATATTGAGAAAAGTGTAAAACAATTGTTAGGATATGATGAGTCGAATAACTGAAATAAATCTCTCTCAACAGGGAGTAAATGATGAATTTGCAACAATAATCAACTGGCTAGTTGAGGATAATGAGCCCGTAAAAAAAGGTCAGTATCTTGTTGAGGTCGAGACGACAAAAACACTATACGAAATCGATGCTCCTGAGGACGGTTATTTGCGAGTTCGTGCTAAGGTTGGACAGCAACTAAAAATTGGCTCTTTGATAGGGTATATCACTGATTCATCAGATGTCAAATTGCCGTCTCGCACACCAGAAAATATCTCTCCTGGTAAAGATAAGCACGAAGCTAAATTCACTAAAAAGGCTCTAAGATTTGCGAAAGAACACAACATTGATATTTCAATGATTAAAAGTGACCACATAGTTACGGAAAAGGATCTTTTAAAAATGGCTAATCCGACTGAAGTTAAAACCTCTTTACCACCTGATTTGCCCTCGACGAAAAAAGTTATGATTTACGGTGCAATAGCTTCGGCCTCTCTAATTGATTTGGAGATAATCAATAGCCTTGACGGATATTGTCCGGCATGTTATGTAGATGACGAAGAGTCAAAGCAGGGCAAAAACGCCTATGGCTTAAAAGTATTGTCTTTTGATGATTTTAAACGCATCTGCAAAAAAGAGTCTATTGATAGTTTTTGTATTAGCATTGGAAGTATGCCTGTTCGCCGTGAGAAGTTTAATCTCTGCCTCAATCTGGGTTTAAATCCTGTCAGTTTAATTCATCCTTCAGCATTAATATCAAATTATGCGGAGATTGGTTCTAATGTTTTAATAAAAAGGGGTGCCATCATCGGTCCTGGCGTTTCAATTGGAAATGGGTGTATCATTGACAATGGCGTTGTAATTTCACATGATTGTCGTATTGAACCATTTGTTCATTTAGCCCCTTCGGCGTCATTGGGCAGTAACGTTCATATTAAATCATTTTCAGTAATTGGAATTCGTTCGAGTATCTCCACTGGGATTACCATTGGGCAAAGCACGATTGTTGTTACCGGCGCTTCTGTTACACAAAATGTAGGAGACAATGTCGTTTTCCAGGGCAACCCGGGATTTGTTTCAGGTAAATCTCGCATACCAAAGCCATAATCTAATATCTATGAAGCAGAAAACTTACAGCTATATATTCTTGTTGAATTAATTGAACAAGCTTAAATATACCAGGAGAAAGCATGGGAAAAATCACAGAGCATTACAGGCTTAATCTGCCGCTTCGCAGTGACCGTGAGAAAGATTATATTTATGACCTCGCCGAAGCTTTGGAGCAGAGCAGTTTGTCCGATGTTGAAAAGATGATGCACTTTTCACTTTATTGTCCCCGGCAATCTATAGCATGTTTCCTTTATAAGTATGAGCTTTTTAAGCGTATTCTTAATGTTCATGGTTCTATAATAGAATGCGGCGTGGCTTATGGGAGCGGCTTGATGTCCTTTGCTAATTTTAGTTCCATCTTTGAGCCGGTCAATCACACGAGAAAGGTTATAGGCTTTGACACATTTGAAGGATTTCCGAGCCTTACAGACAAGGACAACCAGCATGGCGACCCCAACGCCAAACAAGGGGGGATGAAAGTCGAATCCTTTGACGAACTTAAACGGGTTGTTGATGTTTTTGACCTTAACCGATTTGTCGGTCATATAGATAAAGTCGAATTGGTCAAAGGCGATATAACCAAGACTGCGCCACAATATTTGGAAGACAATCCTCATCTTGTGGTTTCTCTTTTATATCTTGACCTTGATTTGTATGAGCCGACAAAGACAGCGATAGAGACGTTTTTGCCCCGCATGCCTAAAGGTTCAATCATAGCTTTTGACGAGCTAAACCATCCTGACTGGCCCGGGGAAACACAAGCGGTATTGGAAGATATTGGCATAAACAATTTGCGTATAGAACGTTTCCCCTTTGACAGTGTTCGCAGCTTTGCAGTAATTGGCGGCTAATAACATTGCTAAATAAACCCAAGATATATTTGTGCGATTTGATTTCTTGCTGTTTTAAGATTTTAGACGGATTGTTCCTGAAATAACTGAAAAGGTTATTTTTATGATATTGACAGCTCATCAGCCCGTATATTTGCCTTGGTTGGGATTGTTTCACAAGATAGCTCTAAGCGATAGATTTTGTATTTTCGATGATGTTCAGTACCTTAAAAAGGATTGGAACAACCGAAACCAGATAAAGACCCAGGCCGGTGCTATGTGGCTTACGGTTCCTGTGCTGACAAAAGGCTATAGAGAAAAACCTATTCGAGATATCGAAATCAATAACACTGTTAACTGGCGTAAGAAGCACTGGAAGAGTATTTGTGTCGCTTATAAAAAATCGCCTTACTTTTCCCGGTACGCGGATTTTTTTGAGAATCTTTACGAAAGAGAATGGGACAACCTTGTAAAACTCAACGACCACATACTTTTTTATTTATTAGATGAGTTGGGAATTAATGTTGAGATTCACAGAGCTTCAGATGAAAGTTTCCATGGTACAAAAAGTTCTTTGGTTTTGGATATGTGCAAAAAGCTAAAGAGCGATGGCTATATTTTCGGTGCATTGGGCAAAGATTACGTTCAGGCCGAAGAGTTTGAAAAGGCTGATGTCAAGGTGTTCTTCCAGGATTATTCGCACCCAGTCTACCCGCAGTCGCATGGGCAATTTATTCCTTATCTGTCGGTAATTGATTTATTGTTTAATTGCGGGGATAAAAGCCTTGATATTATAATGTCTGGTAACGTTAACAAAATGGGCATACAGGTTTAGATAGGATATTAAAAAATGCAAAAGAAAATATTAGTGGTGGCAGCACATCCCGATGATGAAGTGCTTGGCTGCGGCGGTACAATCGCACGTCTCGCTCAGGAAGGCAATGATGTTTATGTAGCTATTCTTGGAGAGGGGATTACATCTCGTTATGAAAGTCAAAAAGACGTAGACGAAAAGTTGGTTGATGCGCTCAGGAAACATGCCCACGAAGTATCTAATATATTAGGCGTAAAAGAATTATTTTTATATAACCTGCCTGACAATCGCTTTGACACGTTACCTTTGTTGGACATTGTAAAAAAGATAGAAGGTTTGATTGAGAAGATAAAGCCTGAGATTATTTTTACCCATTACGATGGTGACCTTAACATCGACCATGTTTTGACAGTTCGCGCGGTATTGACAGCTACTCGCCCCTTGCCTGAGCAAATAGTTCGTAAAATCTATGCTTTTGAGATTCCTTCATCTACAGAATGGAGTTTTAGCCAAACAGTAAGGGCTTTTTCGCCGAATGTTTTCATGGACATTTCCTCTGATTTAGAGAAGAAATTGGAGGCTATGCAAGTATATGAGAGCGAATCGAGAACATTTCCACATCCCCGTTCTCCAGAGGCAATTCAAGCGTTATCGAAATATCGAGGTTCTCAAAGCGGTCTTAAGGCTGCCGAAGCGTTCTGTCTGATTAGAGAAATATGTGAGGATAAGAAAGTTACTGTTTAGGCTGCCTCGGAGCAGCGAGCCAAATCAACCATGATTGTTTTGGTAATTCCACAATAATATAAGGATAGCGAAAGATGAAAATACTTTTAATCAATATTTCATTGAGACCTGATTCTTCGGTAATGATCCCTCCTATTGGATTAGGATATATTGCAACCGCCATTGACAATGCCGGGTACTCATTTGACCTTATAGATCTTGATGTCAACAAGCAGGGTGTAAATGTTCTTGAGGAGAGGTTCTCGCAAATCCAGTATGATGTGGTTCTGATGGGATGTATTATCACTGGCTATAAAATGGTCAAACAGATATCAGCATGTATCAAAAAATTCTCTCCTGAGGCTACAATTATTTTGGGCAATACCGTAGGCTCTTCCATTCCGGAGCATCTACTCGAAAATAATCCGATTGACATTATCGTTTTGGGCGAAGGTGACGAGACAGTTGTTGAACTGCTGGGTACTCTAAAGTCACGAGCAAGTCTGGAAAGTTGTCGCGGAATAGCGTATAGGGACAACGGAAATATTGTTTATAGCGGCGCAAGAGAGCGGATTAAAAATCTGGACAGTCTGCCCATTATTAACTGGGATTTGTTTGATGTTGAAAAATACATTAATGGCTTTAGAAACGCTGTTGATGAAAGCAGTCCATTGGCAACCAAAGATGTTCGTGTGTTTCCATTAAATACAGCTCGAGGTTGTATTCACAAATGCACTTTCTGCTATCATGCTTTCAAGGCTTATCCATACAGAAGGAGAAGTAACGAAAACATTCTAGACGAGATAGAATCACTTATTAACAAGTATGGCGTTAACACTATTTATTTTAGTGATGATTTAACTTTTTACTCAAAGGGCAACACTGCTGAATTTGTTGATATGATTGAAAAGCGGGGATTGAAATTCTATTGGCGTGGGAGCTGCTGTCCCACTTTGATGCAGGAAGACAGTGATGTCGAATTAGCTCGGAAGATGCTAAAAGCAGGTTGTACAGCTTTGGGATTTTCTCTTGAGTCCGCAGATGAGACTATCCTTAAGGCCATGAAGAAGAAACATACTCCGGAACAATTTCTGAAGCAATCACAAATATTGCGTGAGGCTGGTATTGTCTGTTCGACAAGCCTGGTGCTGGGATATCCCACTGAAACAGCGGAGACAATTAAAAGGACAATGGATTGTTGTATCAAGGCGAAGACTTATCCAAGTGTCGGATATTTACTTCCGCAACCTGGTTCCTGGGCCTTTGGTTACGCTTGTGAGAACGGTTATATAAAAGATATGGAAGAATACCTTATGAAGATGGGCGACAGGCAGGATTTATATCTTAATATGACCCAAATGCCTGATGAAGAATTCGAGAGTATTGTTCATTCAGAACTGAAACGTTGCAATGAAGAGCTTAATGTTGGGCTTTCAAATGACAGTCTGATAAAGACAAAAAATTATCGTAAGGCCAAGATATAAAATATATTTTAGTAGATTCCCCCGGGCATCAACATTTTGCGCCACGGCATATAAATACTTGCGCTATAAAGAGTTAGCTCCCATAATACTCCTAAGTGAATTTCAACTTAAAATAAGGAGATAATTATGGAAGCCCAACTCTGGAAACAAGTATACAAATTAGTAACCAAAATGGCCAAAGGTAAAACAATTAAAAGAGCGACTTATACAGACGGTGACATTATTTTGACTTACATGTGGGCTGTAATTCATGACAGAGCTATCTACTGGGCATGTAAGAAAAGAAACTGGCCCATATATTACAGAAGGCGGTCACTGCCGAACCCATCAACAATGACAAGACGTTTGCGTAGACCCCAGTTGCAAAAGCTGCTGCACGAGATGGAGAAAAGCCTGGTCAATAGATTACCTCGCAGCGTATGCAGGTGGATAGATGGCAAGCCGCTGGCAATTGGCGGAGCAAGTAAGGACTCAGAATCCGCCTTCGGTTTTGGCGCTTCTTGTATTTGCAAAGGCTACAAGCTCTATGCTGTAGGTGACTTAAACCAGGGTTTCGTAGAATGGACAATTCGTTCGATGAACCATGCCGAACCTAAAGTCGCAGTTGAGCTAATAGCTCATCTTGACCAGGGGGGCTATCTGGTCGGTGACACTGCATATGACAGTAATAAACTCTATGAGGCAGCATCGAAAAGAGCTATCCAACTTGTCGCCTCTGCACGCCCCGGCAAAGCTTTAGGCCATCGTCGCCATAGCATATATCGTATCAGATCAAGAGAACTTTTAGAGCGACGGTTTGGCCAGTCTCTTATCATTGCACGTAGAAGCATTGAGAGAATGTTCGGCAATCTGGTATGCTTTCCATGCGGCCTAAAACCACTTCCGCATTGGGTCAGAACATTACACAGAGTCCGACTGTGGGTTCGTGGAAAAATGATACTTTATCACCTTTGGAGAATGCGAAATGAACATGCTAAATTCGCTTAGATGCAAAATGTTGCATGCCCGGGGCACTTGCCGCAACGGTTCTTTTGTAACCAACCTTACCTCTGCTATTCGCAGAGACAAGGATTTTGCATTCATCCACGGGTAAATCCGTGGTTTCCTGTAAGGAATAAAAAAAGGTATTATTTTTTGTTGGTAAAGTATGCACAAATTTTATAGTCGGGTCAAATCAATAGGTGCGACATCCAGTGTTTACATGATGTCAAGTTTTATTGGGAGGGGTCTGCCTTTTTTCTTACTTCCGGTATTGACACGTTATTTATCAACCGACGATTACGGTTTTATTGCGATGTTTAATATAATCCGCAGTTTCCTGTTGCCTTTAATTGCAATCTCAACTGCTGGCGCAATCGGCAGGGCTTATTTCGATAGAGATAAGGCTGGCTTTAATTTTTCCAGTTATATTTCAAGTGCTTTCTTTGTAAATACCGTGTTTTTTCTTATTTTCGGAGTAATACTTTTTTTCTTGAAGGATTTCATCTCTACGCGGATAGGTTTGCCATGGCAATGGGTTTTAGCGGTGCCTTTTTTCGGCTATGCAGCGTCCCTGATAAGTGTACGTGAAAAGTTGTGGGTTTTTGAGGACAAGCCTTTTCGTTACGCAGTTTTCTTTGTTTCAAAGTTAACGATTAATATAGCTTTGTCATTATTACTGGTTATTGTTTTTTCGATGAGTTGGGAGGGTCGCATTGTTGGGATTATCGCCACAGAAATATTGTTTGCTGTTGCGGCTATTATCTTATTGGTCAGAAAGTATCGGGTCAAAATATCCGTACAAATAAATTACATAAAAGACATCCTTAAATTTGGACTGCCTCTTTTGCCTCATGCTGTAGCAATGGCAATTTTGACGGGCGCAGATAAATTTTTCCTCAAGAAAGCGGAAGGCTTTTCCGTTTTGGGAGTATATATCATCGGCTTTATGTTTGGACAGATCGTGCTTTTTATAAGCAGTTCCATTGACGTAGCGATTTCTCCACGTCTTTATAGAAGACTGGGGGCTTTGAATAAAGAAAACAGTCTGGAATTGGTAAGGTATATATATGTATATCTTCTTATTCTTATATTCATAGCCTCAGCAGTGGCCTTTTCTTCACGTTTTTTGTTGAAATTTTTGGTAGCAGAGGAGTTCTATCCCGCAGGCAAATTCATAATTTGGATTTGTTTCGCTAACGTTTCTTTTGGGATGTATCGAGTTTTTGCGCAGTTTATTACTTATGCGAAGAAAACGTATATGCTTAGTTACGCGACCGTAGTTTCGAGCGTATTTGCTGTTTTCGCTAATTATTTTTTAATAAAGCTCAATGGCCCGGTCGGTGCTGCGCAGGGCGTATTTGTGAGTTACACGTTTTATTCTCTCTTTACCTGGTACTGTGCCAACAGGGTCATTCCTCTTCCCTGGCGTAAAGCACTCACAGTATAATTTTTCATGGTTACTGATGTCCAATGTCAGCGTGGATCATTAGTGACCTTTTTACAATTGGAAAGAATATTTCAGGGATTATGAAAAAAATAATCTGGAACAACCATCTTACTTTAGTCCTGATATTTAGAATTGCGAGACGATTCGGCCTGCAAAATATCAAGTCAATAAATTTTGCAACCTGCAGTTGCCTTGCTCGATGCCTTACAACATTTTGGAATATTTTTTATATTGGCAGGGATAAATTGTTTTTAAAAATTCCCGGAAACCCTATATCTGGGCCTCGGCTAAATTTTGCGGAGATTTACAGTAAAGATGGTCACCTTGTCTACGACGACATCATGTCCAGTGTTTTACAGTTGAGAAGGGAGATTACTGAAGATGTTTTTTCTGACAAAAAATTAAATGTTACAGAACTTTACCCACATGCCGCTTCAAGGCCATCTCTCCGGTCATTTTTTGAGATGCAAATCGGTAAAGATATTAATACCGCTTTGTGTTTTGCTCATTATATCAGGTACAGAAAAGACGAGACAAATGATGATGTTTTAGTGCTGACATGGTTAGACTGGAGCAAGCATGTGAAGCCCTATATTAAAAACATGGGCATAGATGTTTGGGAGATCAAGTCGGGATGGTTGGTTGAGTTGACTTTAATTGTCCAAGTATTTTTAATGTTTCTTCTTAATATAACTTTAACTTTTAAGCAATTTTTAATAAGTAAACTTTTTTCAGACAGCTCCGCGGAGGAAGACCGCAGCAGAGCTATTGACAAGAACTTACCCAAAATATTAGCACCATATACAATGAGTATCTTGTCTTATAAACGTAATTGTTTACCATGGCTTTGGGACTCGGAATTAGCAAAGGAAAAAATAGTGGTACTGCTTTCCTTTAACGCGGTAATCACGAAGGAAGAAAAGGACGTTGCTAAGTCTATGGGCATTACTCTTTTGAGAGAGGCCCGATGCAGGAAATGGTTAGCTTCATTTAGAAACAGGTCGAAGTGTCCATCTTCTTCAAATGAGCCTTTGGTTTGGGAGCCATCAGGCAAATATCCCGGCATTCTTTTTGAGTTACTCCGGGACATTGGCACTATAATTAAAAAGACTCTGTTTAGTACTAACAGAGTAATGCTGCGGCAGCTTTATATTTTCATGAAAGCGGCATATCGTATTGCTTATTATAAAGATTTTGTTCTTACCAATAATATCGCTGTTGATATAAATAGTGAGGATTCTGAAAATGTTTTCCTTCGTGCCTTGGCGATGGAAGAATGCGGCGGAATAATGGTAAGCTGGGAGCGTTCAATCCGTTTTGAATATTCACATTTTCTTCATAACAAGTATGTCCATGTGGAATTTGTTACGGGCGATTACAGTCTCATGGCATTGAATGAGGAGTCAAATTCAAAATACATATTCAAATCCGGCTGGATCAATGGCAGTATGCTTAAGGATTCTGAAAAAGAGGCCGAGTTGCTTAGAGAGTCTTTGTCGATATCTGATAAATGCCTTTGTATAGCTTTGTTTGACGAGATGTGGGGCGACCATATATTGTCCAGGGCTAATGTAGAGGGTTTATATAGAGCGTTGCTGAAAGCGACGTTGAAAAACGAAAATTACAAACTTATCATAAAATCTAAAAAGCCGCACGTAATAGCTGCAATGAGTGCTGAGATTCACGATTTAATAAAAGATGCTGAAAAACTCGGGCGTTGCAGGATACTTGATACATTGCAAAATGTATCCACAGCGGCACTGGCCTCTAATATATCCGTATCTTTACCTTCGATGGCTGCATTTGAAAGTATTTTGAGCGGAAGCCGTACAGTACTATTTAACTATAAAAAAAGAAATAGTGATCTGTTTTGCCAAGATGACAATTTTTCTAATATAATATTTGAGGATTTAGATGAGTTGACCGCCTCAATTGATGAGTTTTCAAGAGGCTTGAAGCCCAATTTAGGTGACTGTTCGGCATTACTGCAAAAGATTTCTCCCTTTCAGGATAACAAAGCCGGCGAAAGAGTAGGAAATTATCTAAGTTGGTTCATTGAGGCTTTAAATAATGGGATGGACCGTGATAGTGCGTTGGCAATGGCTAATGACCGGTTTGCTTCAATGTATGACGCATGCGTAGGTAGTTCTACGAATTAAGAGTAACTAATAAGGCAAATTGTGAAATTACCGGAAAGATTTATTAATGAATCCCTTGCTCGGCATTGGCAGGTGGATGAAACAGAAGAGAGCTTTGAGCGTTTAATGTATCATCTTGAGCATAAGACTAACTTCAAGCCTTATTTTGAAGAATCTATTAACAAGCTGTGCTTTGATAGTGACAAGTTTAAAGATGGGATAATTGTTGCAGATGTGGGTGCAGGTGTTTGCTGGACGTCTGCGATGCTGGCAAACCATCCCTCCGTAAAACATGTCTATGCGGTGGACCCCAGTGAGCAGCGACTTAAACATGCTGAATCTGTTTTAAAACATTTTAAAGTACCGGAAGATAAGGTGACGTTGATTAACGGAACTTTTGACAAGCCTAATATTCCTGAAAAGGTGGACTTAGTCTTACTGTGTGGTGCATTACATCACTGTTATGATGAAGATATCCCCGCACTTTTTTCAAATATAAAAAATTTACTTACGGAAGAAGGTATGGTTTTAGTAGCAAATGAACATTATGTGACTCCTTCGTGGTTAGTTATACGTTTTCTTTCTTTTATCAAGAATTTTAGAAGACTGAAAGAGCGTGGGCTCTCTTTTACTGCCTTGAGAGCTCCGGATCAATTTGGCGGGGAACACTGGAGAATAAGAAAAGAGCTTGAACATATCTTCTCAAGTTGTGGGTTTAAAGCTAACTTTTTCATTCACGAAGGTGACTTGTGCAAAGATAAGCCTCGATTCTATCAGCGATTTGGCTGGAAATACTATCATGCTTTTCTGGAAAACATCACTCCCTGTGATATTTTGTAAGGTAGGCGTGAATCAATCCTTGAGATTAGTGAAAGGTCTAAAATTAACACCGCATTTCGCATGTAAACAGTGACAGATGAGTTAAATTTTGACAGTCTATAGTTTATGGAGACCACTCAAGCCAGTTTTGACTGTTCTGATTTGGAGAATCCAATGGGTGGAAGATGGAAGGAAAAACATGACTGAAAATAAAAACACAATTTTGCTGATAGAACCTCCTTTTAACCGTTTGTTCAAGAGTACCTTTTCACTTGAAAGATACCCTTCTTCGTTAGGATATCTTTCAGGAGTGATAAGGCAAAAAACAGACTGGCATGTACTGAGTTATGTTGCCGATTTTTCTCAGCATAATTATGCGATAAAGCTCAGTTTCCTGACAGGTGAAGGTTTTAGGAATTATTTAGATGCTCTTGAAGATATTTCGCTGCCAATATGGGAGGAAGTCAAGACAGCTATTTTAGATGTTCAGCCTGACGTTATAGGTATAACAGCCAAGTCGCAAAACTTTGCATCGGCATGTATTGTTGCTAAAATTGCCAAACAAATTAACGAGAAAACTACTGTTGTAATGGGTGGGCCTCATCCTTCAATGATAAAAACTAAGGTTTTGGATTGTCAGAATATTGATATTGGTGTCATTGGTGAGGGTGAACGGACAATAATAGAATTACTTGATGCTATAAATTCAAAGAAAAAGCTAAATGCTATCAATGGCATTGTATTTCGAGATGGCAACAGCACAATTGAAACAGCTCGAAGAGAACTCATTGACAATCTGGATTCTTTGCCATTTCCTGTAAAGACTGCTTCCGAGGTATTGATGGGTTATGAAAAGTTTTCTCCTTCGGCGTTTCGAAATGTCTTTGCAACAAGAGGATGTCCCAATAATTGTTTTTTTTGCGGTTCTCGCAACATCTGGACAAGGAAGGTCAGATTTCGTTCAGTTGAAAATGTTGTAGAGGAAATACAATGTATCCAAAAGCTTGGGGTGAAATCTATAAATTATGACGATGATACTTTCGGTGTAAGCAAAAATTATATAAGAAAACTTTGCAATGCCATGATCGAGTACTGTCCATGTATCAAGTGGAAATGTGAGATACATGTAAGGCTGGTCGATGATGAGATTATATCACTGATGAAAAGAGCAGGTTGTCATACTATTCAGATAGGCATTGAATCAGGTAACAATCAGATATTGAAGGAAATGAGGAAGGATATCACTATAGAAAAAGCTTATGCAGCATGCCGAACAATTAAAAAATATGGCATTAAATTACATGCTTTCTTTATTGTTGGCTTCCCACAAGAAACAGAAGAAACTCTGGATGATACCGTCAAAGCAATGATGAAGATTGATTGTGACGAGTTGGTCTATAGCATATTCACGCCCTATCCTGGAACTGAAGCATTTGAGTTCTGTAAAGAAAAAGGTCTAATTGATGATAGTTATAATGTTTCTTTGCACAATCATCAAAGCCCTGCCAGCTGTTTTTGCCTTAATATAACTCCTGAAAGATTTCGGGTATTGGCTGCCAAAGTAGAGAAAATGGTTGATAAAAGAAATGCTGCTAGTAGAAAAAGAGGTGTTTTCTCTGTAGATACTTTTAGAAAAATACAGGAATTCGGTATAAAGAAAAGTATTCAAAAAGGTGTGGGAATTTTTTTCAACAAATAAGATTGGGTTGGCTATCGTTCTGCAGTATTCCGAATGCGACCTAAGGACGAATTTTTATAGCGAAAGTTTTTTATGTGCAAAACGCTGATTATATTTGAATTTATTGATGAAGTTGAATCTTTTGATTCTACCTACGGGCTTGCGAGTATATCCGGTAGAAATGCCCTGGTGCTTGCCTTACAGCCTGAAGTGCAGGCTTATCTTAAAAGGAAAAAAGTAGACTACCTTAATACTATCGATTTCTTTGATAGGGACTCTCACCAAAATTTATTGCTGAAATCTGATGAAATCATCCAGTCTTTTAGAAGTTTGCTGGATATAAAAGACGACCTTGGAATAGTAGGAGGATATAATAACGCTTTCATTTATCATATCCGGTCCTTTGTGCATTATCTATTATGGTTAATCGAAATTATTGACCGGGCAGTTAGTCAGCTTGGTATTGAAAAATTGGTTGCTCCTTATCGGGAGAAACAGTTTTGCATGAGCAATACCGTTTCCAGCCAAGAGCGGTATGTCGGTAATATCTGCAAGTCGTTCTCTGAAATTAAATCGATAAAATTTGAGCCATTCTTTGATAAAAGCCAAAAACAATATCTGCCGCAATCTGAAAAATTAAAAGAAATAGTCCGTGAGGTTGTAAAACTTCTGACACATAAAATATATTGTGCCTACTTTTATTACCGGTCAAACGGCAAGAAGCTAATCTTAGCTCCTACAGATGGTTATAACATGCAAAATGTGACAGAGCAGTTCAATGATGTGCTTACTGTTTATTTATCCAGCCGGAGCAACAAGAGGTTTGGGGACACTAAGAGAATGCTCAAGAATAATAATTTTGTAACCCTTAGTGTGATACCTGGACTTTTAAGTAAAAAAAAGAAAGATGGGTTTTTAATGAGGGTGACCCCTGAAATTAACAAATTGTATGATTGTATAAATAGCAATAGTCATTTGTTAAACTACCGAGGCGTTGATTTCAAAGACCTGGTATTATGTAAGATAGAAAATGGAATAAAACCATTTTTAATTAAACTATATGGTCATAGCGTTACTGTAAGTAAATTTTTAGCAAAACATAAGCCATCTCTGCTTTTATCTCAAATGGCACGGGAAATAACCTATAACCTTGGAGAACTTGCCGGGCTTTACGGCATTGCTTCTGTGTTGATCTCTCATGGTTCTCACGTTCCTGTGTCAAATAAGTACGAGGAAATAGAATGGGGCGAGCACGGTCTGGGCTTGATCAACACACATTATGAATACGTAGCTATGCAATCGCCGTGGGCAAAAGAGCAGTTTGATGCCCTCTCATCAGATAGTCAGCCGATAATCACCGGGCCCCTGGTCTTTACAAAAATCAAAAGAAATGATGACGAAAAGATTTCCCTGCGGCGGCGTATAGTTCCCAACTTTGCAGAACAGACAATAATCGTACACGCCGGCACGCCCAAGCCCCGTCGCTATATGAGGTTTTATATCTATGAAACGATGGACGAATATATAGCAAACACTAATTCACTAATTAAAAGTATTGAAAGTATTGCGAATGTCCACTTGATAGTAAGATTCAGGCCTTCTGAATTTATAACGGAGCAAGATTTTGCGGATTTACTGGTTAAGTCTGATAGCTATAGTATTCATTCCGAGGGCTCGTTTGCCGATTATTTAAAAATAGCCGACCTCTTGGTAAGTTATTCTTCTACTACAATCGAGGAAGCGCTTCAAAATAAAATACCCGTTCTTCAGTATGACCCGCAGGGAAAGTATTGTCATATAAAGGGGGAGTTGTTAAGGTCGGACGCTCAACCTAAAATAAATTCCTGTTACTTCGTGGATTCTGAAGAACATCTCCGCTGGGCGGTTGGTTGGTTTATCAAGAATCATTTAAATAAAGCGGTGCCTGAGTCGGAGTGGGAGAGGCACGTTTTTGCAGAGGAAGAAAAAATAAGTTTGCCGGTATTTTTTAAGGATGTTCTTAATAAAGCTCCATGCTAATTTGTTGTAAAATTTTCATATTTTAGTTTTCTGAAAGGATAAAAAGTAATGATTGAGACCCTTGAGCCTTACCGCATTGTTGATTTGTCCAAGAAGGTAGTTCCCGGCGAAGGTGACCGGCGCTGTGAAATCAGGCCTATTAAAAACGAACGTTCGGATGATTACTACTGCGAGTTGGACCTGATGACGCATTTGGGTACGCACCTTGAAGCACCGTATCATTTTGACCTGAAATGGAAAGACATAGCGGCCTTCCCTGCATCGGCATTTATGGGGAGATGTGTGATGCTGAAGATTACCGATATTGAGCCAGGTGCCAGAATTATGCCTGAGCATCTGGATAGTGCCGATGGCGGCCGTGTTCGTAAAGGTGATATTGTTATTGTGGAAACACCGTACCATCTGCCACCGTTTAGCTTTCCTGACCCGGATAAGGAAATTCGTCCTCATGTCAATAGTGATATGGGACAATGGCTTGTTGACAAAGGTATCAAGTGTATTGGTTTTGCTGACAGCGTTGACATTGAGACACGCATCTCTGATTTCCAGGATTTTCATCGTGTAGCAATGGGTAAGGATATTACATTTATTGAAGTTCTTGAAAACCTCGACGAGCTTAAAGCCGATGTGTTTTTCCTTATAAGTTTGCCGATGTATATCGTTGGCATGGACTCATGCCCTGTGCGTGTAGTAGCTATCGAAGGTATTCCTGGATTTGACAAATAGCATTTTGGTTTGTGATTGGCTTAGGGCAAAGTGTTTTTAAGAAAGGTAAATGAATGAGTATTATAGCAATGATACCGGCACGTATGGGCAGTACGCGGCTTGAGATGAAAAATCTTGCCTTAATTAACGGTAAGCCTCTAATTTTTTATGCCATTGAGGCAGCTAAAGATTCCGGTGTTTTTGACAGGGTAGTAATAAACTCTGAAGACACAATATTTGGTGACATTGCCAAACGTTACGATGTAGAGTTCTATAAAAGACCCTCTGAACATGCCAGCTCTACAGCAAAGTCCGACAGCGTGGTATATGATTTTATGCTCAACAATCCATCTGATATTACGGCATGGGTCAATCCTATTTCTCCTTTGCAAACAGGTGAAGAAGTGAAAAATGTAATTAACTATTTTGTTAAGGAAAATCTTGATACCCTTATAACGGTAAAGGATGAGCAGGTGCATTGTCTCTATGATGGCAAGCCCGTTAATTTTAATGAAAACGAGGTATTTGCTCAAACTCAAGACTTAATACCTATGCAGCGATTCGTGTATTCAATAATGATGTGGAAAAACAAAGCTTTTATAGACACTTTTGAGAAAAAAGGATATGCTCTATTTTCTGGTAAAGTTGGTTACTATCCGGTTAGCAAGGAGAGTGCTGTTATTATTAAAACCCAGGAAGATCTTATGGTTGCTGATGCTATTATGAAGGCAAAGCAGGGTGGTTATGAGCTTCAATATGATGAGGTTGTTAAGGGATTAAAAGAGGCATAGCGGGACATGATTTCAATTATCATACGAACTAAGAATGAAGAGAGATGGATAACCTCTTGTTTGAGAAGTGTTTTTAAACAAGACTACAAAGATTTCGAAGTGATTATTGTTGATAATGACAGTACGGACAAAACTCTTGAGAAAGCTAAGGAGTTTAATGTTAAAAAGATAGTGACGTGCAAAGATTATTTGCCTGGCAAGGCGATTAATTTAGGCGTTGCCGAATCTGTCGGAGACTATCTGGTTTGCCTTTCAGGCCATTGTATTCCAGTTAATGACAAGTGGCTTTCTGGTTTTATGGAAAACTTTAAGGATAAAAAAGTTGCAGGTGTGTATGGCAGGCAGGAGCCGATGTCTTTTACCGCTGATTTTGACAAGAGGGACCTTTCCATTGTTTTCGGGCTTGACAAGAAGATTCAGCTGAAAGATTCCTTTTTTCATAACGCCAATAGCATGATAAGGCGCGACGTGTGGGAAGAGATTCCTTTCGACGAAAAAGTCACTAACATTGAGGACCGCGTTTGGGCAAAGAATGTGTTAGGCAAGGGGTATAAAATCATCTACGAGCCTCAGGCAAGTGTCTATCATTATCATGGTATCCATCAAAACGGTAATGTAGAAAGATGTACCAATGTTGTGAAAATCATGGGAAGCATCGAGGATTTTTCAGGTCAGCACCTTGAGATAGAAAACCTTAATATAGTAGCGGTCATTCCCATTCGCGGCCCGCTACAATATCTTAAAGAAAAACCACTTATAGGCTACACTATCGAACATGCTCTGAAGTCAAAATATATAAAGAAAATCATTGTCGCTACAGATGACCCGCAGATTGCCGAGGCGGCGGTTGAACTTGGAGCGGAAGTGCCATTTTTAAGAGATGCGTCATTGTCGGAAGAACATGTTGACATTGACCAGGTTTTAGAGCATTGCCTGAATAAGATCGAATCTTTAGGAATATTTCCCGACCTGCTGGTTTTACTTGAGGCTACGTTTCCTTTTCGTCCAGATAGCCTTATAGATAATATGATTAAACAGATGGTTAAAAAAGGTATGGACAGTATAATTGCGGCAAAGCGTGAAAATAAGTCTTTGTGGAAAGAAAAAGAAGGTCAGATCGAACAGATTGACGAAGGTCTGACTCCGAGAAAATTTAAAGAGCCCAGTTTTATAGGATTAAAGGGAGTTGGATGCGTTACTCATCCTGAATTTATCAGAGAAGGAACCCTGTTAGGACATAAAATTGGTCTTTACGAAATAGACAACCCCTATTCTCCTATAGAGGTGCGTAGTGAAGAAGATTTCAAATTAGCTGAGAAGCTAATCGGAAGTTGGCAGCAGCAAATTAAGCAGAAGCTCAATACCAGGAGTGTCTAATATGAAAATTGTTGGGATCATACCGGCAAGATATAAGTCGTCTCGATTTCCAGGTAAACCATTGGCGAAGATTTTGGGAAAGCCGATGATTTATCATGTATATGAAGCCGCACAAAAGTGTTCACTTCTTGATGAAGTAATTGTTGCTACCGATGATGATTCTATTTATGACGCATGTACTGAACTTTCAATCAATTCAATCCTGACTTCCGAAGACCACAGGACCGGCACAGATAGAGTGTCAGAGGTAGCCCAGAGGACATCCGGAGATATTTACGTTAATGTTCAGGGAGATGAACCGCTTATTGACCCCAAAGGTATTGATAAGGTCATCTCGGAAATTGCCAACTCCCCGGAAGAGGCGGTCGTGAATGCTTTTTCCATGATAGATAACATGAGTGACCTTCTAAATAAAAATGTTGTTAAGGTCATAACATCTCGAGATGATTACGCTCTGGCTTATAGCCGCTCTGCGATTCCCTACCCTCAAGACCCAAACTCTATATACAAAAGACAAATAGGGTTATATGCAATTAGAAGAGATGCCATTTTAAAGTTTTCATCCCTGCCCCGAGGCTATATTGAACTGGCTGAGAATGTAGAAATGTTCCGGTATTTAGAGAACGGTTATAAAATTAAAATGGTAGAGGTTTCAGATGATGGTTCAATACCCGTGGATGTTCCAGATGATATTCAACGCGTAGAATCACTAATGAAAAAAAGGGGAGTTTAGCATGGCTGGCAAATATAAACTTGTATTATTTGATTTAGACGGTGTTATCGTCGACTCAAAAAGAAATATGGAATTGAGTTGGTCGGCGGTTCAGGCGGTATTTGAAATTAAGATATCCTTCGAGAACTATTTCGCATTAATAGGGCGCCCGTTCAATGACATAATGAGCAAGCTTGGGTTGGATGATTCGGCTGGCAAGATCAAAAGAGTGTATGATGTCGCCAGTTCCTGTCGCATTGACTTAGTAGATATTTATAAAGATTGTTTTGCTGTGATAAGTGAAATTAAAAAAAAGGGCATTAGAATAGGTGTTGTAACATCTAAAGATAAAGACAGAACTCTTGAAATTATAAAACGCATGGACATTTTGTTTGATGTGGTGGAATGTCCCGATTCTGAAGGCAGGGGCAAGCCAAGCCCTGACCCTCTTTTCCGTGCGATGCTAAAATGCCGTAGAGACCCTTCTGAAACCATATATATAGGTGATATGGATGTCGACATGAAATGTGCCCAAAGGGCAGGTATCGATTATATTTTTGCTGGATGGGGCTACGGCAATTGCGGTGAAGATGTCACGAGAGCATCAAAACCTAAGGACATCCTAAAGATAATCTTCTAAAACCTTAATTGTTATACTCCCATATTAAATCATTACACTAAAATGAATCAAATCTTCCTTAAGCTTAATACAGATAAACTTAAAAAACTTAAAGAAACGACAGAATTTCTTAAGGATTCTAAGGATTATTCTAAAAGTGATTATTGGAAACATTGCGAGGGCCTAAATAGTTATAAATTTAATTCCAAAGGTATTTTTATCCGTGGCGGGTCCGGCCATTATTATCCTCGTCGAAAAACTTTCAAAAATCTAATCAGGACCAAATTAAGTCAGACAATTAGAAATACGGCCTTCAAAGCCTGCTGTGGGATACTCAATACAAGTAAGCTTGGGCGAACTAATGAATTACCCTCACTTATTTTGCCGTCTACTCATGCCTATGACTCAGTCTGGTCCAACTCTTCTTTGATGTACGATAGCAAAAATGGGAAACTGATAAGAATTAGTGAAAACAGTCAAATATTTGACTTTCGAAGCGTTCAGATTCCAAAGGAACTTAAAAGTCATAAATTGCTCCAGAAGAACTGGCATCTTAAAAACCATTTTTTAATGAATGATAAATTCTTTTTAGATTTTTACAGCTACTTTGTAACACATCATTTTTGCGAAAAGCCAAGTAATATTCTGGAGATTGGCGGCGGAAACGGAAATCTTGCCTCAATATTTCATTACTACTCTAAAAGCCGGATAACATTGGTGGACATTCCTACCACAATTGTCTCGGCAATAGCTTTTCTGTCGTACGTTTTTCCAGATGCAAAAATGCTCTATCCGCAGGATATGTCACCAGGCAAAGATTTAAACTCTTGTGACTTTTGTTTTATCCTGCCTGACCAAACCATTAGTTTAAGTGACAGCTCTTTTGATTTAGCGATTAACAATGGCTCTTTTCAGGAAATGACTTCCGAACAGATCGATGAATACTTTAAGCTAATTTATCGAGTTCTAAAAGACAATGGCATTTTTTCAACTCTGAATAGAGTGGAAAAGGTGCCCTCCAAAGAAACAAAGCCTATACGATTTTCGGAATACCCCTACACCTTTGTCCATGAAATATTACTTCATGAAATTGACCCGTTCATGAGGCTGATACAAAGAGATAATCATTTCCACAAAATCGTAAAAGTAACGAAGCCTTAAATCAGAGAAAATAATGAAGAACGAAAATATATCTTCGGATATAAAGGCCGAACACGGCTGTGCTTGTATGCGCAAGATAAATGAGGTGCTTTTGATAAATCCTGTCCTGGTAGAAAATCTTCCTCCTCGGAATATTTCTTTCGGCATTGCTTATATTGCACAACAACTGATGTCTTATGGGTATGGTGTTGAAATTTTGGATGTCGACACGCATCGATACGACAAGAAAGAAGTGTTGGAGAGGATTGAAAAAAGCAGTTGTGACATTATTGGGATTGGAAGTCTGGTTACAGCTTACTCATATCTTTCCTGGCTAATTCCAGCAATTAAAGATTTGAAGCCTGATATCAAAATTGTTTTAGGCGGGGGTATCGCAACTGCAATACCCGAAAGGTGTCTGGTAAGGTTCGATATCGATTATGCGGTTATTGGTGAAGGTGAAGTCACTATCATTGAGTTATTGAAAACGCTAAACGAGAACCGAAGTGTCAAGGATGTAGCCGGCATCGCTTTTAGAGATAATGATGAAGTAATTTTCACTGTTCCAAGGCCGCACATGCCTTCTCTGGATGATGTTCCCGCTCTTAATACAGCTCTCTTTCCCGTCGAAAAGATACTGAATAACAGCAAAGGTGTTTTTGCAATACACGCACAAAGAGGTTGTCCCTGGCGTTGCACCTTTTGTTTTAATTGTTTTCGTACCTCTGAAACAAGTCGGGTGCGCTACAGGCCTGTAAAAAATGTGGTTGACGAGATCGAGTCTTTGCATAAACGATTGCCGATAAAGTATTTTTATCTTTCAGGCGAATGTGTTGTAGTAAATAAGAGATGGATATTGGCTTTTTGTAAAGAGCTGATTGAGAGAAAATTGAAAATCAAGTATAGGGTGACAAGTAGGTTAGATACGCTTGACGAGGAAAGGCTTAAGTGGTTAAGTCAAAGCGGTTGTGAGATTTTGAGTTTTGGCCTAGAGAGTGGAAGTCCCAAGATTTTAAAAATTATGAAGAAGAATATAAATCTTGAGAAGGCAAAACAGATACTTAAGCTTGCCCAAAAGTATATACCTACGATTGAAGTCTCCATCATGTACGGTTATATAGGCGAAACCGAAGAAACCATTAAAGAAACGACCACATATTGCAAAGAACTGAATATTCTTCCGGCGTATTTTTTTGCAACGGCTTATCCTGGAACAGAACTTTGGGACATGGCAATTGAGCAGGGCCATATTAAAGATGAAGAAGAGGCCATGATGAACCTTAGCAGCATAACTGATTTTAATATAAATCTTACGAAAATGACTGATGAGGAAATTCTCCGGTTACAAAAAGAATCAAAAAGAGAAATGCAGATGCATTATTTTTTGAGGAACCCCTTTGTATTACCTGAAAAATTCTTTGGCTTATTAAAAAACAAAAGATTAAAAACCAGATATGCGAAAAATCAAAATCTATTTTCCAGCAAATCGTGACGCAAAGAAGAAATTAAAATACACACAAATAAGGCGGTAGGTCAATGACGAAAGAGCATCCTGTTGGTAATCGCGGTAGGGTCATCCTTGTAAACCCGGGCATCCATTTCTATCCGGTACTTAAAAACATGGGGATGTTTCCTAATAACGCTATCCAGATATTAGGCACAATACTACATCAAAACCAATTTGATGTTCATATCGTAGATGGTCGGTATTTGAGCGTAGAGGATGCAATTCGTCAGGTACGGGGTTTAATTAGTGAAGATCTGATTTTTGTTGGTTTTTCAGTTATGACCATTCAGCTTACCTGGGCATATCTTGTTTCTTGTGGTATCAAAGATATCGAACCAAATGTAAAAATTATTTGGGGCGGAGTACATCCCACCCTATTTCCAGAACAGACTGCAATGAATGATTCAGTGGATATTTGTGTAGTAAACGAATGTGCTGGGACTATAGTTCAACTTGCGGATGTTTTAGTGAAAAAGGAGAATCTTTCAAAGGTTAACGGCATTTGCTATAAGGATAATGACCAGGCATATAGCACTGCTCCTAATCAGATTCCGGATGACTTTACCAATATTCCCTATATTGATTTTTCAATAATGAATCACGAAGTTTACTCAAGGAATAATAACATCGCAAGCGACAGCTCTTTGAATGAAGAGTATAGGAATGATATCGTTTATCCTGTAAACGCTTCACTGGGATGCAATTTCAGTTGTAATTTTTGTATTAATGTAATCCTTGGTAGAAAATATAAAATGCGTTCAGCTGAAGAAGTGGTGGAAAGAATAGAATATCTGAAATCAGAATATGGAGCTAATTATATTCATCTTGTGGAC
Organism: Planctomycetota bacterium; assembly: GCA_019456255.1. GTDB lineage: Bacteria > Planctomycetota > Phycisphaerae > Sedimentisphaerales > Anaerobacaceae > VRUG01. The sequence continues at coordinate 106,063 of VRUG01000001.1, forward strand.
GAGAACTTTTTTGGAAGCAAAAAAAGGATCTATCGCTTTGTGGAACTGCTTCTTTCTAAGAAGCTAAATATCAAATGGAGACCACAGCTACGTGCAGATTATTTTAATGATAGTTACATCAATGAAGAATTTATAAAAGAATTAGAGAGGTCAGGGATGGTCATTGCGGTTATGGGAGTAGAGAGTGCCTCTCAAGAGACTCTTGACCGATTGAATAAAAAGTTGAAGGTTGAATCCATTACTAAAGCTCTTGAAATATTATCTACAACTCGCATTATCCCTCGACTATCTTTCATGGCAGGGATGCCTGGTGAAACTGAAGAGGAGATAAGTAAGACTTATCAGTTCGCGGTTGACTTAAAAGAAAAATTTCCAACATGCGAACCATTGGTGACGCCTTTTCGTTTATTTCCAGGTTCAAACCTTTACGACTTGGCGGTAAATGAGTATGGCTACAAACCTCCGAAAAGTTTAATTGAGTGGGCAGAAGTCGCTGATAAGGAATATAGTGAGGCGGTCGGCTACCAAAATACAAAGCATTATCCCTGGATAGTCAATACAAAGAAGTTTGAGGCAAGGCATAAAATTTTCACTTTGTTTAGAATAACCTCCTGGAGTTTATCACCGCACGCAACGACACGAGATATGAAAGGGAAGATAAAGCATTTTACAAAATTATTTTTTTGTAAAACTTCCGCTATGCGAATCAAGAAAGATTTTTACAGTCTGAATATTGAGTATTTCATGTTGGAACTGTTACGAAAAATTAGAATGAAGATCCAATCTTTTACAAGGTTTAGCCAGGATTCAAATTAATCTATGCAAACATCGGAAGTCACAGAAAAATTAATTGAGGAATGTGCCGCTCTTAATGTGCGTTTAATCAAGAACTTACCTTTTGATATTCAGCCTTTGATATGGTCGTCACCAACGGCAGTGAGAAATCCTGAGACTTCTGTAATCTTTCAGCCTGTTCATAATAACAAAAATATTTTCGCCAGGTTGTTTAGATACACTTTCATATTAGGCTCTGCTTTTATTCGCGGCTTATATAGACTTCTCCGGCACAGAGGCGTGTATTATTGCCACATAAAAAATGATTCTTCTATTCTTTTAATTGTACCATCTGTTATTACGGAGCGAACGGGCGAGTTTAAAACAAACTATTTAACTGAAGAAGAAGGGTATTCTGTTGATAAATTAGTTTTTTCATATTCAAGAAAAACGCTGGAGTCCGGAAAACATTTTTCTGCTGTAAGTTTTTTCAACAGAATCCGTATTTTATTTAGGCTATTGTCAGCAGTTTTTTGTGATTTTATAAAACAATTAGCTTGTAAAAAAATATCGCTTCGATATATAGATGCCTTAGTAATACTGACACAGTGGATATTGTCACATTCGTGGTACTTAACATGTAATTTTTATCATCTGGTTAACAGCTTTGCCGATTCAAACAGTTATGAGTCCTTTTTGCTGCTGCATGAGATGCATTTTTATTCGAGAATTGTTTGGCACATTGCTCGTGAGAAAAAAATAGTTGGCATTACGGCTCAGCACGGATTGATCGTACCGGAAAAACTATGGTACTTTCCGGACAAAGCAGAAATCCAGGTAGAGTGTCCCTTGCCTGATGTTTTCTTTGTTTATAGCCTTGAGACCGAAGAACTATTAAGAGGTCTATATCCGGAAACAAATTTCTTTACATGCTGCAGTCCCCGGTTTAAGCGGTGGAAATCTTATTCTGATATTCCTAAAAACGATGTTACTCAGAACGGTAAGCCGATATGTCTTTTTGCAAATAACGCAGCAATAATTCATGATGTGGTTGTATTGAAAGCGTTACGGGAATTAGTCAAATTAAAATTAAAGGATTCATTTACTTTGCGGCTTAGACTTCATCCCACAGAACGGCTCAATTTAAAGGACCAATTATGGGTATGGTCAGCTGCGGCTTTGAAAAAAATTGAAATATCTTCTAAGTCTTTGCAGGATGATTTCCAGGATGCTGGTTTGGTTATTGGGGCAGCTAGTACGGTAGTGCAGGAAGCTTTTCTGGTAGGATTGCCTGTGATGGGAGTCTTTCATAAGGACTTTGTCGCCTCTTCGCTGCTGCCTTCTGAGTTTAGATGCGCTATCGGAGAATTGAGTGAAGAGACTTTAAATCGATACATGAATAAAGAACCTGACAAAGATCTGGTTGAACACTGCAAAGTTAATCTGGGCGTTTTTAGTCCTGGCTTGACTACAAAGTTAATATATGACTGCTATAATGAGACTAAATAATTGCTATGAATGATAACAGCATTTACAAAAATGGTCACTATTTTAATAACAATCCAACATGGAGCGTAGAGGATTCCCCGTGGAAAGCGCGTAAAATTGTCGAGATGCTGGAAAAACATAAGATAGAACCAAAAACAATATGCGAGGTTGGCTGCGGCGTTGGAGAAATTCTTAGTCAGCTTTACCACCAGCTTCCGGACCATGTTGAATACCATGGCTATGAAATATCTCCCCAGGCTTATGATTTATGCCAGCAAAGAAAAGAGGATAGAATTCATTTTCATCTTAAGGAATTAAAGGAAGAGAAAGATGTTAATTTTGACGTAATAATGGCGATAGATGTTTTTGAACACGTCGAGGACTACCTTACATTTCTAAGGGATTTGCGCAAAAAGGCGACCTTTAAAATATTTCACATACCCCTGGGGCTTTCAGTCCAAACTGTTCTTCGTGACAGCTGCTTAGTTGACTCATGGGAGAAGGTGGGACATTTGCATAATTTCACAGAAAAAACTGCTTTGACCGCGTTGAGATATACCGGCTATGAAATAGTTGACCACTTTTTTACTGAACATGGGATTGAGTTGCCAAGTTCATCGCTAAAGCGAAATATCATGAGGATACCGCGTGGCATTTTGGCTATGATCAATAAGTCGCTTGCAGCAAGGCTATTAGGCGGATCCTCTTTGCTTGTTTTAGCAAAGTAAATTGTCATGGCCCTTTAATGTTTATATTGATTAAATATGGATGATATGACCTTGAAAAAAAGTAAAATTCTAATTGTCGGCGGAACCGGTTTTATCGGGAGACATCTTGTCGCAAGATGTCTCAGGGAGACTCCTTTTGTTACTGTTCTCGGACTGCCTGAAAAATCCAGTGAAGAAATTTTTCAAAAGTGTCATGAACTTATTAGCGTTGACATCCAAAGCAAAGAGGCCTTGCAGTCGGCTTTAAAAGGCAAACACTTCGAGTATGTTTTTAATCTCGGCGGCTATATTGACCATACACATTATCTAAAAGGTGGGCGCAGTGTTATAGAGTCACATTTCATTGGACTTATGAATCTGATTGATTGTTTGGATGTCGGCGGTATCAAAGGGTTTGTTCAGGTCGGCAGCAGCGATGAGTATGGCGATTCCAAGAGTCCTCAAATTGAAACGATGCGTGAAAAACCTATATCTCCTTATTCTTTTGCAAAAATCGCAGCTTCTCATTTCATCCAGATGCTTTCGAAGATAGAAGGTTTTCCCGGTGTAGTCGTGAGATTTTTTCTTGTCTATGGTCCCGGCCAGAACGACCAAAGATTTCTGCCTCAGATAATAAAGTCCTGTCTGGCAGATGAAAGCTTTAAAACTTCCGAAGGAAAACAACTGAGAGATTTTTGCTATGTAGAGGATGCCGTCGAGGCGCTGATAATAGCGGCCTTGTCTTCAAAGGCAAAATCGAATATCATTAATATCGCGTCCGGTAAGCCTGTAGCTGTAAGGCAGATGGTTGAAAAAATTATCGAAATTACCGGCGGCGGGAAACCTTTATGGGGAGAACATCCCTACAGAGCTGGAGAAAATATGGAACTATATGCCGATATCAGCCTGAGCAAAAAGTTACTGGGATGGAAGCCGAAGATAGATTTGGATGAGGGTTTGAAAAAAACAATTGATTATTACAGGAACATTGAAGAGGGAGACAAATAATGAAAGTTGTCATTCTTTGCGGTGGGTTAGGAACACGGTTAAGAGAAGAAACAGAGTATAAGCCCAAGCCAATGGTTGAGATAGGAGGAAGGCCCATTCTTTGGCATATAATGGAACTCTATTCTGCTTATGGGTTTAATGACTTTGTTCTTTGCCTGGGTTATAAACAACATGTCATTAAGGAATATTTCCTGAACTATCTATATATGAATAACAATTTTACTATCAACCTTAACTCTTCGAAACAGAAAATTCTTTGTCATAGTTCGCATGGCCATGACTGGAATGTCACCTTGGTCGATACAGGTCTTGAGACCAAAAAAGGTACCCGTATCAAAATGGTCGAACCTTATATAAAAGAAGACAGGTTTATGTTGACCTATGGCGATGGTGTCGGCAACATTAATATTAAGGAACTGATAGATTACCACAATAAGCAGGAAAAGATTGCTACCTTTACAGGTGCTCATTCCATCTCGCGTTTCGCCACTGTTGTCACTAATAAACAAGGCGATGTCACTGACTGGAGCGAGAAGAAGGCGCTTGAAGAATATGTAAATGTCGGTTTCTTTGTTTTTGAGCGTCAGATATTTGACTACTTAAATGATGACTGTGAGCTTGAAGAGCAACCGATGAAGCAGTTGGCCTCAGAGGGACAGGTTGCTATGTACAGGCATGATGGTTTTTGGCACTGCATGGATACTTATAGGGATTATACGTTTTTACAGAGTTTGTGGAAGAAAGGGGATGTTCCCTGGAAAGTCTTGAAATAAATTGTAGATTTAGCTGTCAATTTAGATTTGTTCAAGGAGAAAGAAATGCAAATTGAAGGAGTGGTAGTAAAACAATTAAGAAAAATTCCCGACGAAAGAGGATGTATTTACCACATGTTAAGATGCGATGACCCTGATTTTGAAAAATTTGGCGAAATATATTTTTCTGTTGTTTATCCCGGAGTCATTAAAGGGTGGCACTTACATAAAAAGATGACATTGAATTATGCTGTGATACAGGGAATGATAAAGCTTGTCCTCTATGATGCCAGGGAAAATTCCGCCACAAAAGGTGAGCTTATGGAAATATTTATAGGAGAAGAAAACTATTGTTTGGTTAAGATGCCCCCCGGCATATGGAATGGTTATAAAGGCATAGGTGCTAAGCCTGCTATAGTTGCTAATTGTGCTACCTTGCCCCATGATCCAGATGAAATGATAAGGCTGGAGACTTTTTCGGATGAAATTCCTTATGATTGGGCATTAAAGAATAAATAACAAAAGGAACTAAAAATGATTCTTGTTACAGGAAATTCTGGTTATATAGGTTCAGTGATGACACGTGTCTTGCAGGAACATTCTTACGAAGTTATTGGCCTTGATTGTAATTATTATAACGGATGTGAATTTTATGCCACACAAGCCTCTCCTTCAAAGCAAATAGTAAAAGACATTAGAGATGTTACCGAAGATGACTTAGAAGGAGTGACCGATATAATCCATTTAGCAGCCTTATCCAACGACCCTGTAGGAGAGTTGAATCCATCTCTAACTAATGAGATAAACTATACTGCTTCTGTGAACTTGGCAAAGCTGGCAAAAAAAAATGGTGTACAGAGGTTTGTATTCTCCTCATCATGCAGCTTGTATGGCATATCTTCTGACAGTAGGCCTTTAACAGAGACGGACACCTTTAATCCTATAACAGCTTACGCCAAAACAAAGGTTAAAGTAGAACAGGACATTTCAAAATTAGCCGATAGCAATTTCCACCCTGTCTTTATGCGTAATGCTACTGTTTATGGAATATCTCCATGCTTAAGATTGGATTTGGTTGTGAATAATTTAGTTGCGTGGGCTTATCTTACTGGTGATATAGCAATAATGAGCGATGGAACTCCCTGGCGTCCTTTAATTCATGTTGAGGATTTATGTCTGGCATTTATTGCGGCGTTACAGGCTGACTCAGAAAAAATACACAACCAGGCTTTTAATGTGGGAATAAATGAAGGAAATTATCAAGTTAAAGATGTCGCAATTGAAATAGAAAAAATAGTCCCCGATAGTCATTCCGAAATACTTAACAAAACAGGGGTGGACGAGAGGACATATCGTGTTGATTTCTCGAAAATAAAAGAAGTCTTACCTGGATTTAAGCCTGCTTGGAACCTAAGAAAAGGTATTGGGGACATTTATCAGACATATAAAGATTTTGGATTAACCAAAGATGATTTAGATTCTGATAAATATTTTAGAGTAAGATGGTTGAAGTACTTAATTGAAAACAAAAAAATAGATGAGAATATTAGATGGAGGTGCAGTACAAGTGCCTAATGTAAGTGTTATTATGAATTGTTTCAATAGTTCAAAATTCCTGCGACAGGCAATAGATAGTGTATTTGCTCAAAGTTATAAGGATTGGGAAATTATTTTTTGGGACAATGCATCGACAGACAGCAGTGCTGAGATTGCGAAGGGCTATGACAGCAGACTTAGATATTTTAGAGGCGATAAGACCGTCCCTTTATATGCGGCAAGAAATCTTGCGTTGAAAGAAGCAAAGGGTAAGTATATAGCTGTTCTCGATTGTGATGACTTATGGCTGCGGCAAAAACTGGAATGGCAGGTTCCGCTATTTGAAAACGAAAAAATTGGCCTGGTGTATTCAAATGTTGAAATTTTAGACGATAACGATAACGCCAGAGCCTGGTATGTCAGCAACAATCAGCCCAGCGGGAAGATCTTTGCTCAACTGCTCCGGCATTACCATATTAACCTGCAAACTGTAATGCTCTCACGTATGGCGTTGGACTCATTAACACATTGGTTTGATGACTCGCTCAGCACTTCCGGGGACGGCGACCTGTTTTTGAGGATAGCTCATGATTGGGATATTCAATATTTGCCCCAAATAACAGCGAGATACAGAGAGCACGCTGGAAGCACCTCAAGCAGATACCCTGAATTTTTTATTAAAGAAAGTGAATACCTCATAAACAAATTATCAAAGTTATATGATAATTTTGACAATGAAAACCGTCTTGAAATTACGGCTTTTCGCGCCAGGGTCCAAAAAGGTTTTATTTATAATAAATGGAAGAATGGTAATAATGCTGAAGCAAGAAAACTTGCTCTTCAACATCTCTTGAATGTCAGAGCAATAGCGGCCCTCTATATTTTTTCATTTTTTCCGTTTCCTTTGATGAATTATTTGCGAAACCTCAATCCAATCAGGTTATGGCGTAAGCTGAAATAGAATAAGAAATCTAAAAGTGTTAAGTTTAAAATGCCAGACAAGCAAGGGTTAACTTAGTTAATTTCATGGAACGATAAATGTCACCACCAAATCAAAAAACACCAATAACTACAATACTGATTGCAATTGCCTTTACTCCTTTTGTGCTGTTCCTATCTACTGCAAATAAGTTTTTTTTGTACAACCAGGAAGAGTTTTATCACAACTTATCTATCTACATTCCATTTTTGTCCCTTTTCGTTTTTCTGTATTTCCTGGGTGCGGTTGCGATATGTTTATACAGAAAACATGTTGTATTTAGAATTACTTCCATCTTCTACCTTTGCTTCGGCTATTATTATCTTTTTTATTATAATATAGTTCATTTTGGATTGGTCAAATCCTGGCCCCCTATTCTTACAGTGTTGTTTATTTTTTTTATTGTGGTTGTTTTTTTATTAGGTACATATATCAAGCACCTTCAAAGAATGCTTTCTATAGTTTGCGTTTCAGCTATACTTGTCTTCGCAGTTGAAGTCTGGAATTTCTATAATTTATATACGGGTGGAAGCTTTTTTGATATCAAAACTAATTATAGTACTAAGGAAAATATTTCATCCAACCCTGCTGAGAAACCTAACATATACCATATATTATTTGATGGTTATCAATCAGACGTATTCAATCTTCTTGCAGATGACCCGAAATTTAAAAAACAGCTAAAAGGATTCACGTGGTACAAAGAATTTCGTACCACTTATCAATATACTCGAGATATACTGCCTGCTCTTTTTCAGGGAAAACGGTATGACCCCAATGATAGTTATAAGTCGTGGCGATTTGAAGGAGCGGAACACTCATTTGTCCATCAATTGAAATTAGACGGCTATAAGATTAACAGCTACTATGCCAATTATTTTCCGGAATATAGCGATGTGGAGGTTAAAACACCAACAGGGCTTCATATACAGGACAATAATCTCATTAAACAGTTTTTTGAAATTTGGCTGAAAGAATATTTTCCAAAGATCCATTTGGCAGTTAAAAACAGAACTGACCCTGCGCATCTTTTAGATAAAATATTTCCTTCAATCGCGTATTCAGGCAATGAGTCTTTTGCCGGGACATTTCTTTTTGAAATGTTTCTAAGAGATGAAGCAAAGCGGGATAAGTATAATAACTATACTTATGTGTATATGCTCCTCCCTCATCAGCCGTTTCTTGTTGACAGGAATTGTAACTATTGCCCGAGAGAGTCTATATCTAAATCTGAGGTTTTTTCTGTTTACACGGAACAGGCTAAGTGTGCCAATAAGCTCCTTCTGAAATTCCTCAAAAATCTGAAAGCCCAAAATCGTTTTGATGAATCTTTGATAATCGTTCAATCTGACCATGGTTGGAACTTCAGGAAAAATGATGCTGGTGAATTCGTCTCAGTAGATGGGCCAAATAACGGAAAAGAAGATGCTGACATTGCACCAAAATATATCGAGGCCCGGTCGGCCGCTTTATTGTTAGTGAAACTTCCAAGGAGTAATGGGGATTATAATGTATCAGAATTAAATGTGAATATTCTTAATATCGCACCGACAATATTGGATGTTGAAGGCGCAGATTTAAGTATGTATCCTGGAATGTCGCTAAAGAATAAGAATTGCGGGCTTGAAAACTCGAAAGACTTTTATTATGGTAACTATATACCAGATCAATTATGGCCGGAGAGCTTTTCAAGATTTAAATACCATGAAGGTGAATGGATATACACGGAAGAAGTCCCTGTAGATTGGTAGAGAAAGGAGAAAGAACATGCTAAATGTCGTTACAAACTCGTTTTGTTGCTCTGGAAATGTGTGCGCATATATTGATCCAAACATGGGCAGCCTTTTATTACAGCTTCTCTTCGGAGGTCTTGCTGCATTATTTGTGGTAGTTAAGCTTTATTGGAGAAAAGTGGTTTCAATTTTCGTCAAAACAAAAGATGAAGAAACAGGTGATTCAAAATGAACATTAAATTAGAGCCGGCTTCTTTTCAAGATCCAGAGGGCCATATCTTTCGAGTTGAAAATAAGAACAAAGTATATAGGGGGCCAAGTAAATCTGCTGCAATATTCTGGAAGAGTATTAAAAACTTTTCCAAACGTGCATTTTCAATAAAATAAAAAAGCAACGAGACAAAAACTTAAGAGGTAATAAAAATGAAAAAAGTATATGTTGGAATGGCTGCCGATTTATTTCATCACGGCCATTTGAATATTATAAATGAAGCCCAGAAACATGGTAAGGTTATTATTGGCCTGTTGACCGATAGAGCCATTGCCAGCTATAAACGCCTGCCGTTACTCAGTTATGAAAAACGAAAGTTAATTGTTGAGAGTATCAAAGGCGTTGACGAAGTTGTGCCACAAGAAAGCCTTGACTATGTTCCCAACCTTAGAAAAATTAAACCCAATTATGTTGTTCATGGTGACGATTGGAAAAAAGGTGTACAGAAAGAAACTCGCCAGAAAGTCATTGACGCCCTGGCTGAATGGGGTGGGGAATTAATTGAACCAACATATACGGCAGGTGTTTCATCTACACAGTTAATCAATACTCTAACCGGCAATGGTATTACTCCCAATAAGCGATTGGAGAATTTAAAACGGTTACTTAAGGTAAAACCTATTGTTAGAATAATGGAAGCCCATAGCGGCTTAACCGGCCTTATCGTAGAAAAAACTCAAATAGAAGAAAATGGTGTAAAAAAGGAATTTGACGGGATATGGGAAAGCAGCCTGACCGATTCTACTTCAAAAGGTAAGCCCGATACCGAAGTTGTCGATTTTTCATCCAGATTTCAGACCATAGAAGAGATTATAGAAGTAACAACAAAACCTATTATCGTTGACGGAGATACTGGTGGCGAAATCGAACACTTCCGCTTCAGGGTAAGAACTTTAGAGCGGTTAGGGGTATCAGCTGTAATTATAGAGGATAAAATCGGCCTAAAACGTAACTCGCTATTCGGTACATCTGTAGCACAGGAGCAGGATACTATCAAACATTTCTGTAAGAAGATCGAAGAAGGGAAAAGGTCGTTAATAACACAAGATTTTCTAATTATTGCCCGAATTGAAAGTTTAATCCTTCAAAAAGGATTAGATGACGCTATAGAAAGAGCCAAAGCCTATATCGATGTAGGTGCGGATGGCATCATGATTCACAGTAAAATGAAAGATGGAAAGGAAATAATAGAATTCTGTGAAAAATATAAATCATTCGAGTACCGAGTTCCGTTAGTAGTAGCACCCTCTACATATAATCATATTACCGAAGACCAACTCTGTGATTTAGGCGTCAATATAGTCATCTACGCTAACCACTTACTGAGAAGTGCCTATCCGGCAATGTTTAATACGGCTAAATCAATTCTCCAGCATGGCAGCAGTGAAGTAACTTCTGAAAAAGATTGTATGCCAATTAGTGAAATAATAACCTTAATTCCGGAAGATTATTAATGCCAATAAAACCTTTGGATTTTTATAATCTGCTATCTGAAAATAATATTGATTTTTTCACAGGAGTTCCAGACTCGCTGTTGAAAGAGTTTTGTTTCTGTGTGGATGAGAATAAGTCTAAAGAAAAACATATTATTGCCGCAAATGAAGGTAATGCTATTGCACTTGCGGCAGGATATTATCTGGCCACAAATAAAGTAGGTTTAGTTTACATGCAGAATTCGGGGTTAGGCAACGCTATAAACCCCTTGTTATCTTTATGTGACCCTGATGTTTATTCTATACCTATGATCATCATGATAGGTTGGAGGGGCGAGCCAGGGACCGTAGATGAGCCTCAACACCTCAAACAAGGTAAAGTCCAAACTGACCTGCTAAAGGCAATGGGTATCCCTTATGAAGTTATATCAAAGCAAGAACAAGATATTGAGAAAAAAGTAACTGCGGCTATTAATAAAGCCGTTAATGATAATACTCCATCGGTTATTTTAGTAAAAAAAGATACTTTCGATAAATATAACTCTGCTCGGCCGAGCCCAAATGAGACATCAACAACTAGAGAGGAATTTCTCGATGTAATACTTGCCCAACTTTCTGATGACGATATTGTTGTTTCCACTACCGGTAAGACTTCGAGGGAAATTTTTGAAATAAGAGAGCGAAATAACATCCCGCATTGCAGAGATTTTCTTGCTGTTGGCTCCATGGGGCATTGCTCATCTATTGCGATGGGAATTGCTGTGGCAAAGCCAAACCGGAAAATCATTTGCATTGATGGAGACGGCTCGTTAATTATGCATATGGGCAGTTTGACAACAGTTGGGAAATTAAAACCTAAGAATTTTTACCATATTTTAATTAATAATAATGTACATGAGTCTGTCGGCGGACAGGAAACTTCCATCAAATTTGTTAATCTACCCGAAATAGTAAAAGCAAACGGTTATCAACACATATATTCAATTAACAGTAAAGAACAATTGGCAGATGTTTTAGAAGATTTTCTTTTAAATAAAGGCCCTAATTTTTTAGAAATAAAGGTAGAGCCCGGCTCCAGAACTGATTTGGGTCGCCCAACAGTAAGGCTGGTGGATTCCAAAAAAGCTTTTATGCGATTTTTAAGTAAATGAAAAAATGACTCAGCAAATATATTCAGGCTATAATTGCCATACACAACTTCGCAGCATTTTAAAGGATTTTCGGCCTAAAAATATTTTCTTGGTCACCGGCCAAAATTCTTATCATTTGTCAGGAGCGGAAAGTTTAATAGGCAAAATCATTTCCGAATTTAAACATGTCAGATTTTATGAGTGTGAAGTCAATCCTAAGCTTGAAGATATTGAAAAAGGAGTAGATTTATTCCACAAAGAAAAATGTGATTTTGTGGTTGGTATTGGTGGTGGAAGCGTTATGGATATCGCCAAATCGATTTCACTTTTAGCAACACAGCAAAGTAAAATAGAAGAAATCATTAAAAAAGAAACCGCTATAAAGCAAAGAGAAATTCCCTCAGTAATGATACCAACCACGGCGGGCACCGGCAGTGAATCAACTCATTTTTCTACGATATATATTGGTAAGACAAAGTATTCTTTGGCTCACGAATCGTTGTTGCCTGATATAGTAATTCTTGACCCAACTTTTACTGATAAATTACCCGCCTCTATAACAGCTTGTACAGGAATGGATGCTTTGTGTCAGAGTATCGAATCTTTCTGGTCTGTGAATTCAACTGAAGAGTCCAGGAAGTATAGCACCCAAGCAATACGATTGCTTATGTCCAATCTTGTTAAGGGTGTCCTTGCTCCGGACAAAAATACAAGAGAAAGTTTACTGATTGCAAGTAATTTAGCTGGTAAAGCAATTAACATTGCTCAAACAACGGCTGCGCATGCTATATCGTATCCACTTACCTCTTATTACAATATTCCTCACGGTCACGCTGTGGCATTAACGTTACCTTATTTTATAAAATTAAACAGTGATATTGCGTTAGAAAATCTGCAAGACAAGCGAGGAATTGATTTCGTCAAAAACAATATGGCCGAGTTGATTGAGTTGCTGGATGTGCATACGCCAGACGAAGCAAGAGATAAAATTATCAATATCATGAAAGAAATAAAGTTAGAGACACGTTTGTCAAATTTGGGTATCGGGAAGGATTCTATTAAAATTATCGTTGAGAATGGCTTTAACCCTCAAAGGATGAAAAACAATCCCAAAGTGATTACTGAAACAGAGCTACGCTCCTTAATAGCACAGATACTATGAAATTACTAAAAGAGATTGCGGATTTTTACCGTTTCTTTCGGAAGATCTCAGAAGAAAAGAGGCAGATAGTTTTCTACGCAGAACATGGAGGCTATTATCCAAACTTCGAAGGTATAATCAACGAATTAACAGAGTCGCAGCAGCAAACTATCTGTTATATAACCTCAGATTCAAATGATACGATATTGCAAAATTCAAATCCGAGGATAGAAACCTTTTACTTAAAAAATCTGCTTGCCTTGTTCATGATAGTTGTCAACTGTAAAGTATTCGTTATGACCTTGACAGACCTGCATCGATTTCATCTTAAAAGATCTATCAATCCGGTACACTATGTTTATGTTTTTCACTCTTTAGTAAGTATGCATATGATGTATCGTCATGGTGCTTTTGACCATTATGATTCTATCCTATGTGTTGGCAAACATCAGGTAAAAGAATTTCACAAATATGGAGAATTAGAAAAAACACCTCTGCCCAACCTCATCGAAGCCGGCTATTATCGCTTAGAGCGAATTTATTGCCAATACCAAAAATATCTGACAGAAAAAGCGGATGTTAGCAAAAAAACAACTGTATTAGTCGCTCCCTCCTGGGGGGATAAAAATATTCTCGAAAGCTGCGGTGAGTATCTTGTTAACCTGCTCCTGGAAAGCGGCTACAAGGTAATCGTAAGACCACATCCTGAAACTGTCAGGCGAAACCCTAAACTTTTAGATACTTTAGCTGCAAAATTCGGCGATAATATTGATTTTACACAGGAAATGTCTGTGGCTACAGATGATTCTCTGCTAACATCAGATATATTGATTTGTGATTGTTCAGGAGTAGCTCTTGAATATGCCTTTGGGACCGAGCGGCCTGTATTATTTCTAAATGTACCGTATAAAATCAAGAATGATAGATTCAAAGAATTAGAGATTGAACCCATAGAGTTGTCTGTCAGGACAAAAATAGGCTTAGTTCTATCACCTGAAAAAATTGACGAAGTCCCCCAATGCATCAAGAAACTCCTAACTGAACAGGAAAAATATAGAGAAGATATCCTGCAATTAAGAAATCAATCTGTATATGCTTTTGGCCGGTCTTCAGAAATTGGGGCAGAGCATATTGTAAATCTCACACAAAACTAACTTTTAAGAAATTTAATATAAAAAAACATAAAGGGGCATAGTTGTGAACGTTCTTTTTATATACTCCACCGATAATGTTCAATCGCGCACAAAGCCATTAATAACACAGCAGCAGATGCAGTTTGGTGTTTCGTACATCTCGTCTCTTTTAAAGAAAAACAACCATAACCCTAAGCTTGTTGTTTTAAGTAAAATTTTAGGCAAAAAAAATAGAAGGACCATAGATGAATATATAGAAAAATTCTGCCCGAAATTAATTTGTTTTACCAGCGTATCGACTGAGTATAGCTTTATAGTAGATATTGCGAAGTACATAAAGCATGCTTACGCGGACATTTTTTTATTGGTTGGAGGCCCTCATGTTTCTCTAAATCCAGATGGAGTTTTGTCCAACGATTTTGATGCCTTGTGTATTGGTGAAGGTGAAAATCCCACGCTTGAATTGGTTTCGCAACTGGAAAGAAATATACCTCCCTCCGGCATAGCTAATCTATGGATTAAAAGTAACTCTGTAATCGAAAAAAATTCGCCCCGTCCCTTCATAGACAATCTTGATGAATTGCCTTTTCCCGATAGAGCGATGTGGCAGGAATGGTTAGGAGATAAGTCCAGTTCCGACTTTTCGGTTTTATTAGGCCGGGGGTGTCCTTTTCAATGTACTTATTGCTGTAATCATGTTATCAAAAAACTGGCGACAGGCTCTTATGTCAGGCAGCGATCAGCGGATAATATTTTCGAAGAAATAAAAGAGATTGTGACTGATTTTCCAGTGGTCAAGGAAATCTATTTGGAGGTTGAAACTGTTGCAATAAATATAGAATGGGCATTAGAATTGTGCTCAAAATTGAAGTCTTTCAATGCGAGCCTGCCCCAGCCTTTGTCCTTTGGAACAAATATAAGAATTACACCTGGTAAAGACTTGTCACAACTTTTCGCAGCTTTCAAAGAATCTAATTTTCGGTTTGTTAATATCGGGATTGAATCCGGCAGTGAACGTATACGCCGTGAAGTACTTAAGCGGCATTACTCAAATCAAGATGTTATTGATACGGTTGCGTTAGCCAGGAAATATGGCTTGCAAGTAGTTTTTTTTAATATTATAGGTATTCCAGGTGAAACAATAAATGACTTCAAGGAGACCGTTAAACTCAACAGAATCTGTTTGCCTGACTGGCATTTAACTTCTATTTTCTTTCCATATCCGTCTACAGCTTTACATTCTTTGTGTAAAAAAAATGGACTACTGAATACCCCCATTGATGAAAGACTGGAGAGGAGAAGAGCTGCTCTGGATCTTCCCGGGTTTTCCAGGAAGCAGATTCAGAAAAGTTATGTGTGGTTTAGTTATTATGTTTATCATGGCCATAAATCCAAATGGAAAATATTAGCATCCGTTTTCAGAGCAAAGATTAGCTCAAACTATTATTTGTATTATTGTTATAGAAAAATCACGCGATTACCTCTTTTTAGAGGCCTTAAAAAAGTATTGAAAATAGGTTAGCCCCAAGATAGTCTTTGTGGAGTTATGAGCATTAGCCCAAAAGAAAAAATGTTAAGCTTAAAAAGATTTAATATAACAAGCCTCTATATGCTTTTTCTGATTATAATGTTTTATTTTTGCACCTTCCAACATAGATGGCTTATGAATATTACCGGAGGGCGAGGGCTAAATGACTTTGCATTATTGCTCGTCCTCTCTTGCATGATTCTTCTTCCTCAGATACTATCTTATAAGCTTCCGTGGGACCGGATTGCTAAAATAAACAGTCTTATTATTGTAAGTTGTTTATGGGGTACTCTTTCTAATTTTTATCACGAAAAAGGTTACGATAACATAAGAGGCCAGACCATTTATATCTTTACTCCATTAATATTATATTTGTGTATGTTGAGTTTTAGAAAATACAGATACAATGAGAATATAAAACTTACTCTAAAAATCCTTCTTATAGTTGCGGTAATTTTTTGTTTATACATATCTTTTGTTGTTTATGTAACCGGAGGCAATGCTGAAGAACTTCACAAATATGGGCATAGTGAACTTTTTGAATTTCATGGACGCAATATGGTAAGATGGAGTATGCCCGGACGAAGTTCAACTAATTTTGCCCCGCTTTTAGTTCCATTAGTCTTTGTCGGTTTGTATTTGGGTAAGTCTTCACGGCGATGGAGTAGATGTTTTTATCTATGTGCAGCAGGCTTCATCCTTTTTGTGGTGTGCTCATCTATCAGCAGAGGCGCGTTTCTTATGTTGGCCGGAGCAGCGATATACCTTTGTTTTAATGGATGGTTGAGAACTAAGAAAATGCGTGAGATATTTATGTTATTCTTTCTGGCCCTTGCTATCACCTTGTGTTTCAATTCTACTATTGTACTCCGGACCTTAGCCACTTTTAAGAAGCTTCCCGTATTGTCCAGTATAGATATTCTAAATGATGTCAGTATAGGGTCAATAGAAGGTAAGGACCCGCGTGTATATGCGATGCACGACACAGCAAAGCACATATTTGATAAGCCTATATTAGGGCATGGGCATACAAATTTTATTACCTCTCAGAAATTGAGGATTAAGGAATACTCACATAATAATTACCTTAAAATACTTGCCGTCTCCGGCTTTCCAAGATTTATTTTTTATATACTGTTTCTTTTCTCTCTTTTCTGTATGGCACATAAAACCGCTCAGAAACTCCCAGCCAACGACCCTGAAAAAGATTTGGGTCTAATTCTCTGTGCCGGCATGGTAAGTTTTTTGATTTATCTTAATCTTGCTCCAGCAGAGTTTAGCTTTATTTGGATATGGTTTGGGTTTGTCGCGATATGGTCCAGGAACGTTAGCATCAATTCAAGAAAAGTTTATTCAACCGCAATCTTAAGCTGATTATCAGAGGATTAAATGAATATATTAGTAGTTGAACCACCTGCAGTTTCCAAATTTGGCAATCAGCGAATATTTGGTGGAAATGGTAGCGGTAAAAGTAATTTTAGAAAGCCCCCTTTGGATTCATGACACAACAAAATCACATAAAATCTATTAATACCGTGTTGTTTGTGGTTAACGCAGTATTGCTCATCATGATATCGGCTGTTTTGATATTTGTAATCGGAGAAAGACCCACAAACATCTCAATTGGTATTTCAGTCATATGTGTCGTTCTTGTTATATCTCTCTTCTTCAGAAAGAATGCCAACATTAATCTTTTGATGTTTTCAATAAACATTTCATTTGGAATGGTTTTCTTATGTCTTTATAATATCCTTAGCATTGAGCGATTGTTTAATTTTCAAATAAATAATAGACTAAAAACAGATTGCGCTCTTCGCAGAAAGTTAAATGACAAAGTTCTAAAGCGACGTGAAACTTATGTGAGTTATGGTTCGGATAGATTGTTTTACCGACGCAAGCCAGGTTCAATGCACTATAGTTCGCGTCAAATAACTGGAACTGACCGAACTGTTGATTATAACGTAAAAGTAGACGAAACAGGATACCTCAATTTAAATAGGGGTTTTTATGATGATAACAAGAAGATAGATATTTTTGTTGCTGGCGACTCCGTTCTGCAGGGAGCTGCTATGCCTAGTGTATTTTCAAAATTCAAGAACAATTTATCCATTTGGAATCTTTCTACTGGCTCTTATAGTCCAAGGCAAAAAGTGACAGCACTATTAAATTTTGCGTTAAATAAACACCCCAAATGGCTGGTGCTTGAATTTTATTCCGGCAATGATAATTCAGAAATAATCGAAAATAATGCATGCAAAAACAATAAGCAGAAGTTTATTTGCCTATTCTGTACAGGTGAAATTGCAAAACTGCTGTGTCAGGAAGAAAGTCATATTGAGAGCGACTGTTGCGACAAAATAAATATGTTGACTTTTCGACAGAAAGTTGTAAAGAAATACCTATTGCTTGCAGTTTTGCGATATTATTGGGATATCTGGAAGCCCGTTTCTATGACTAATAACGATATGTCTACTATCGAAGTAATAGCTAATAAGGCATGTGGCCCATGCAGTATGATTAGTGATGACAAAGGAATGAATTATGTGTCTCCTTCATATGCTCATTTTGCTATCGATCCCAATGAACGAATGGCATGGGTTAAAAAAGGCATGGATATTACCTTGCGTGAATATGACCGACTCCGAGAAAAGATTAGTGCAGATACAAAGGTGTTATTGCTCTACAATCCATGTGGATATGAAATTTACCATGACATAATCCCTCCAGATAAAATCGATAGCATAACAGATGAAATTTCCATATATCAAAGGGCAACTTTAAAAAAATATAGTCAAAAGCATGGATTTATGTTTTATGATCTTACTGAAGATTTTCAAGAAAGAGTCAACAATATTGGATATGAAAATATTTTTTCAGATTTTATTCATTGGAACGAATTGGGCACAGAGATAGCTTTTGAAATACTTAAAGATGTTTTTAAAGATTCTGGGATTGTGGGTGCACGGCTTGCAACAGAAAAATAGCATTTTTAAATCTGAATATATCTGTTACCTGTTTGGTAGAATATTGGGAAACAAATTAAGATGAATATTTTAGCTCTTTCAGCTTTTTATCATGATAGTGCGGCATGTCTGGTACAAGATGGAGAAATAATTTCGGCCGTCCAGGAAGAGCGTTTTACCAGGAAGAAATATGACTTTTCTTTTCCCGAAAATGCTATCAGGTTCTGTTTGGAAAACAGCAACTTAGAGGGGCAGGACCTGGATTATGTGGCTTTTTATGAAAAACCTTTCATCAGATTTGAAAGAATATTGGAGACATATTTAAGCTACGCTCCCTTTGGAATCAAGTCCTTCATTAAAGCAATGCCTTTATGGCTCAAGCAGAAATTATGGATAAAAGAAATTATAAAAGATAAAATCGGATATCAGGGAAATGTTATATTTCCAGAGCATCACCAGTCGCATGCGGCATCAGCTTTTTATCCCTCGCCATTCCATGAGGCCGCTTTTCTTACAATAGATGGCGTGGGTGAATGGACTACTTCAAGTTATGGGATTGGCAAAGGCAGCGATATTACGATTATCGCCGAACAAAAATTCCCCCATTCTCTGGGGTTGCTTTATTCTGCGTTCACTTATTATATTGGTTTTAAAGTTAATTCGGGCGAATATAAAGTTATGGGCCTAGCTCCTTATGGAGAGCCTGAATATAAGGATATAATATTATCAAAGTTGGTTGACTTAAAAAAAGATGGTTCTTTTCGATTGAATATGGACTACTTCAATTATTGTGTTGGCCTCACTATGACAAACAAAAGATTTCATAGATTATTTGGCGGCCCACCTCGGAAGCCCGAATCGGAAATTACCCAACGGGAAATGAATATTGCCCGTTCCATTCAAGATGTTACCGAGGATATAATGATTAGAATGGCCAGTTATATACACAACCAAACAAAGCAAAAACATCTTTGCCTTGCTGGCGGAGTGGCATTAAATTGCGTAGCCAATGGCAGGATTCTAAGAGAGGGTCCATTTGAAGATATTTGGGTTCAGCCAGCTGCTGGCGATGCCGGTAGTGCCATAGGAGCCGCTTTATTTGTGTGGTATAAGTACCTGGGGAATATGAGAAATGCAGACGGGCTCAAAGATTTCCAAAAAAACTCTTATCTTGGGCCAAAATATGAGAATGACTACGTTGAAGATTTCTTAACACGGGAAAATATTGCTTATAGGAAATTGGAAAGTAAGGATATTTCAAACATTATTGCAGATCTGATTGATCAGCAAAAAATCATAGGATGGTTCCAGGGGAAAATGGAATTTGGTCCCAGAGCTCTGGGCTCAAGAAGTATTATAGGGGACGCACGCTCCCCTAAGATGCAGCAGATAATGAACCGTAAAATAAAATTCAGAGAGTCGTTTCGCCCATTTGCCCCATCTGTAATAAAAGAAAAGGCTGACGAATTTTTTGAAATAGAAAAAGATAGTCCCTATATGCTTTTTGTTGCACCGATAACAAAACAGATGCGGACTAATATAACAGAAGATAAAAAGAAGCTGACAGGGCTCGATAAGTTGAAAGTAGTCCGCTCGCAAATACCAGCTGTAACCCATGTAGATTATTCCGCAAGAATTCAGACAGTAGACAAAAAAGACAATCCACTTTACTATGAAACAATTAAGAGTTTTTATTATAAAACAAGTTGCCCTGTAATCATTAACACCTCATTCAATGTAAGAGGAGAGCCTATAGTTTGTACCCCGGAAGATGCTTATTTGTGTTTTATGAAGACAAATATGGACTATCTTATTATAGGCAATTTCCTTTTAGCAAAAGAAGATCAAAGTCTATTAGAAGCGACTACTCAAAACGCAATGAAGGTTGTGCCTGATTAAAGACAAGTAAGACTATGGACAGAACCCTGGAAAAGAAAAAAATAAGAACTTTTGGTATAGGTTTGGCCATTATAATTTTTGTAGCGGCACTTCATCCGCTTCGCAGAGGGCATTATATTGTTGCCTTATGGCTTTACATTATATGTGCGACACTTATATGCTTATCGTTATTTTTTCCATTGGTTCTCAAACCGGTTAATAAGTTGTTCATGGCAATTGCTCATTGCCTCGGTTGGGTTAATACAAGGATACTTCTAAGCGTGCTGTTTTTTCTCATACTCACACCAATAGCTTTAATATACCGACTAATAGCTATAAATAGTCTTGACCGAAAAATCAAAAAAAATGAATCTACGTATTGGGAACACAGAGAAAAATGTTCAGCAAATGTGACGATATATGAAAGACAGTTCTGAAAGGGTCAGGGAAAATGTCTAAATTAACGATAATATTCGAGCTTTGGTCTTTTATAGTGAATCGAAAAAAGTGGTGGCTTTTTCCCATCATATTTATGCTGCTACTGCTGGGGCTTCTAATTCTATTTACAGAAAGTTCGGCCTTGGCACCATTTATATACACACTTTTTTAGAGTACGAAAGTTCGCTGGTATAAAAACATAGGAATAGTGCATTGAATATATTAATAGTTGAACCACCTGCGGTTTCTAAATTTGGAAATCAGAGAATATTTGGAGGAAACGGCAGCGGTAAAAGTAATTTCAGAAAGCCTCCTTTGGACCTTATGATGATTTCCGGATACTTGAGGAAGCAGGGATATGACAATACCCTTTACGATGCAAACTGCTCTGGAAGAACAATAGACAATGTTAAAGCTGTCATAAAAAAGATTTCTCCTGATGTTATTTTCTTTTCAACATCGACTTCTACTATCTATAAGGATATGCTTGTTGCAGAAGTTGCAAAAGAAATAAATCCATCGACCATAACAGTGGCAATAGGCACACATGTAATGGCGTTGCCTACTGAAACTTTTGAGTTAAGCGATGCTCTTGATGTTATTATTTACTCTGGCGAATGGGAACAGAGTTCTTTAAATATCATAGAAAATTTTTCAAGCCTTGAAGATGCTAAGGGAATCTATCTACGAAAATCCTCCGGGCAAATCACAAAAACTGCTCCGGTGTCTGAAATACAAGATATTGACAAGTTAGGTTTTCCTTCTCACGACAAGCTCGAAAAGCAGTTATACGGCGACCCCACATCACACAGATTCCCCAAGACGATGGTAATGGGACAAAAAGCATGCATTAACAGTTGCAGTTTTTGTTGCCAGCCTGCTTTCTTTGGGGCGCCTTCGCTTAGAAAACGTTCGGTTAAGCATGTTATCGAGGAACTTGAATGGGTTTGCCAGCTCGGATTTAAAGAAGTAATGTTTAACGATGCGACTTTAACTGCTGATGCGGACTGGGTAAATCGTTTGTTGAAAGCAATGATTGAAAAAGATATTGATTTGACCTGGAACTGTTCAACAAGAGCTGACTGCGTTAATCCTCAGGTTTTGGAGCTCATGAAAAAGGCAGGCTGTCACACAATTGCAATAGGAATGGAAAGCACTGACCCTGTAATACTGGAAAACATAAGAAAAAATGTTACGCCGCAACAGGTGAAAGATGCTGTATCAATGATTAGGAAAAGCGGTATGAATACTATAGTATTTTGTGTCATAGGCTTCCCCGGAGAGACGAAAGAGACCATTAAAAGAACCATCTCGTTTTTGAAGGATCTTGATACGACCTTTATCACGCTTGGAATTGCGGTACCTGCACCGGGAACAGAGTTCTATAAATATATTGAAGAAAACGGCTATTTGACCACAAAAGATTTTAGTCTTTATGACCCGATGAAAAAACCTGTCTTTAACTATCCTGACCTTTCGTCGGCAGAGATGGCTTATTATTCTGCTTACGGTCTCAGGAATTTTTATTTAAGACCTACGTATATTTTTAAAAGACTTAAATCCATAAGAAGCATAGGCGACCTTTATGGCTATTTTATAAATTTCATTGGCTTTCTAAGAAGATATGTTATCAAGAATAATGGCTAAGCTTGAATTAAGGATGTTGGAAATACTTACATGAAAAAAGTGACTTTCGTTATCTCTGAGGCAAGGATTCACGACCATCTCTCTATTATGGCGCTTAGTGCGTCGCTTAAAGGTGCTGGCCACGATACATCTTTGGTTTTTTTCCCAAATGACCCCTTTAATAAAAAGAAAATAATTGGCGCACTCAGAGAACAGGTGCCCGACATTATAGCATTTAGTTTTATGTCTTGTGTCAAAGACCATTATATCGACCTCGGCAATTATATTAAAAAACACATGAATGTTCCGATCATTATTGGCGGCCCTGCTGCAACGTTTGACAAGCATTTTATCAACTTTGAAGGACATCCTTTTGATGCCGTATGTGTCGGGGAGGGCGATTTGGCTATTGTCGATTTTGTAGAGAGCTATGAAAAAACGGGGCAATTGCGTGCTGTGACGAATTTTGCAGTATCCACCGCAGATGGTATCGAAAATAATATTCAGCTAAGAAGTCTTATCGACCCGCTGGATGTATTGGCCTTTCCGGATAAGAAAATCTTGTACGATAAAGACCCATGCCTGAAAAATTCCAAAATAAAAATGTTCATGGCTAGTAGGGGATGCCCCTATAAATGCACTTATTGCTTTAATCATAAGTACAACAGCATGTATAAAGGCAAGGGTCATATAGTCCGGCACAAAACGGTAGATTATTTCCTTGAAGAGATCCGACAGGTGAAAGAGATGTATCCTCTTGAGGGGATAATATTTGAGGATGATATTTTTATTATGAAAAAAGACTGGCTCGAAGAATTTGCAGAAAAATATCCTTCGCGCATTGGCCTTCCGTACATGTGCTATGTTCGTCCCAATCTTGTCACAGAAGATATTGGGAAGTTGCTTAAGAACTCGGGCTGTCATTCAGCCCGTGTTGCCATCGAGTGTGGGAATGAAGATTTCCGCAATAGAATTCTCAAGCGAAATCTTACTAATGAGCAGACAATAAGGAGTTGCGAAATACTTCATGCTGCGGGGCTAAAGGTCGGGACAATTAATATTGTCGGGCTTCCTACAGAAACGATAGACGACATGAAAGAAACTCTTGCGCTGAATAAATCCTGCAAGCCTGAGCATGTTTCGGTGAACATGTTTATGCCTCTTCCGGGTGTCGACTTGACTTTCTTTGCAATTGAACAAGGATTGATAGATGCAAACGCCGCTTCACCCAAATCAACCCATCACATCAGTGACATGAAGTATTCAGAGCCGGTAAGAAAATGGTTATATCCATTCAAAGCACTGTTTCCGCTTATGGTTAGAATCCCATTTATTGAAAGACTGTTCCCGCTGCTGAGAAAACTGCCCCGGCTAGTATTAAAGGTTATTGATACTGGTTTTAGAATATATAGCAATACCAAATGTTATCCTCCCGCTAAGTTTAGCTTGAGGGACAAACTGAGAATACTGCGCCGTTATATAGCTATCATTTCCGGATAATACCGCACAGTGCCGTTTCAAAAACACATAGAAATCTAAAAAAACCTAAAAAAATCTTGGAACACCAAAAATATAACATAGCTTTTTTAATGAATGGTGCAAAGCCGCCAAGAGGGGGAGAATTTTTAACATATTCCCTGATTACTAATTTAGATACAGACAAGTTCAACCCTTTAGTTATTTATGCAAAAGAAGGTGTTATAGTAAAAAAAATAAAACAGACGGACATTAATACAATAGAACTAACCTTACCCGATAGGCTTACCGGGATATATCCCAGGAAAATAAAATTATACAGTCCTCTTTTTTTATTTACATTACTTTGGGATCTGGTCACGAGCAGATGTCTTTTCAGATTAAAGAAACTTATCCTGGAAAATGATATTCAGCTGATATATTGTGCGGACAATCTTTCTAAATTAATAGGCGGAATGGTTGGTAAGATGACAAATGTTAAAGTAGTTGCTCATTGCCATGATGACTTCAAAGAAGATGCCCTGGGAAAAATCATGCGGAGGACCTATTTAATTTTTCTTGATAGAATTTTAACCGTCTCAGATAAGGTTAGGAGATTCTTTAAAGTAGGACAAAAAATAAGCCCCAAAGCTGTCACTGTTTATGGTGGAATTGACACCAGGCTTTATGACCCTGATAAAACAAAAACTGATATAAGATCGGAGTTAGGGCTTGATAAAGATGCTTTTGTCATAGGGAGTATCGGTGTTATTGAGGAAGATAAGGGGCATATTTATTTACTCAAAGCTGTAGCAAAACTCATCTCAGAAGGCATTGACATATCGGCCGTCATATGCGGTACAGGGCACAAGGAAGAGTTTCTTAAGAAGTTTGTTGAAGATGAAAATCTAAATGAAAATATTTTTTTTCCTGGGTTTCGAAAGGATATTCCGGAAGTGTTAAAAGCATTGGATATTTTTGTAATGACATCAATGACAATAGAGTCGCTCTCAATAGTTACCTTAGAAGCGATGGCAATGAGAAATCCTGTTATTGCTACTAACATCGGAGGTTTGCCCGAAGTGGTAGTTGATGGAGAAACCGGTATCATTATCGAGCCCTGCAATGCTGATGTTTTGGCTGATTCAATAAAATATCTTCTTGAAAATCCTGAAAAAAGATTCCAAATGGGCCAGCAAGGAAGAAAAAGGGTCTGTGAGCACTTCACAATTGAAAAAAATGTGCGAAAAACAGAAGAGGTATTCTTAGAAACATTAGGGGTTGTTTAATGAAAATAGTTTGTTTAAATCCTCCGTTTAAAACGGAACACGGCAGATTCTCCAGGACATCGCGTAGTCCAGCTGTAACCAAAAGCGGTACCATCTATTATCCTATCTGGCTTGCTTATATTGTAGGCATCCTGGAACAGGATGGCCATGATGTTAAGTTAATTGATAGTTGTGCGTATGAATATGACCTTAAAAAAACGCTCGAAATTATTTCTCAGTTCAAGCCGCAAATCGCTATCTTAGATACAAGCACCCCCAGCATATATAGCGATGTAAATATTGGTGCTGATATCAAAAAATCATTGCCGCAATGTTTTGTTTTGCTGATGGGAACGCATCCAACTGCTTTGCCAGAAGAAAGCCTGGAACTCAATCATTGCATAGATGCTGTTGCTGTTGGTGAAGCTGACTATATTGTCAGGGACCTTGCGCAGAAATTATCTCAAAGTGATATTCCAAAAATTTGCAAAGACAGTGAGTATAGAAGCAGCATTTTAAGTTCAATAGATGGTCTTGCCTATAACAGTTCCAATGGTGTTTGTATAAATAAAAAAAGAGCTCTTATTGAAAATCTTGACGAGATACCTTTTGTTAGTAAAGTTTACAAAAAGCACCTTGATGTGAATCGATATTTTTTTGCTGCCAGTGACTATCCTGAAATTCAGATAATGACCGCAAGAGGCTGCGTTGCTAAATGTTCATTTTGCGTTTACCCTCAGACTATACATGGGTTAAAGTACAGAACACGTTCTGCTAAGAATATCGCTGATGAGTTTGAATGGATTGTGAATAATCTTCCGCAAGTTCGTGAAATTGGGATTGAAGATGACACGTTTACCGGAGCCCCGAAACGAGTGATCGATTTCTGCAAAGAACTTATCGAAAGAAAAATTAAGATCAAGTGGTATTGCAATGTTAGAGTTGACCTTAAATACGAAGTAATGCAATGGATGAAAAAAGCGGGCTGCGTCCTTCTTACTGTAGGCTACGAAAGTGCAGACAAGGACATTCTTGAGGCTATTAGCAAACGTGTTGCGCCTGAAATGATATTGGAATTCTCTAAAAATACGCAGCGGGCAGGGTTGCTTGTGCATGGCTGTTTTATGGCCGGCAATAGAAAGGAAACAAAAGAAACACTTGCTAAAAGCCTGGAATTAGCCCTGAAATTATGTGATGATACTATGCAGTTTTTCCCCTTGATGGTATACCCCGGAACCAGAGATTATGATTGGGCAAAAAAAGAAGGGCTGTTGACCGTGGAAAATTATTCAGACTATGTTACTGACGATGGTAACCATAATAGCGTTTTAAAGATGCCTGATATGACGTCCGATGAAATACGGAACTGGTGCGATTACGCAAGAAGGAAATATTACCTCAGGCCAAGATACATCTGGTATAAACTGCTGCAACAGATTCTGCATCCATCGCAGATAAGGAGAACCATGAAATCCGCAAAGAGATTTATTAGATACCTGATTCCACGGGGGCAAAAATGCTGACATTATTCATCGCATCTTTGGCAATTCTTATATACATTTTTTTTGGCTACCCCGTCATTCTGGCTATCTTGTCAATGCTGTTTGGCAAAGTAGTTAACAAAGGTGACGTTCGGCCTAAAGTTAGTTTGATAATTTCGGCATATAATGAACAAGATGTTATAAAACAAAAAATTGAAAACTCACTCCAGCTTGACTACCCAAAGGAAAATCTTGAAATTATTGTCGCATCCGAATCTACTGACCAGACAAATGATATTGTTAAAGAATATCAGGACCAGGGTGTTGTTTTGTATGCTTACGAGAACAGGGAAGGAAAAAGAGCAACTCTTTACCGCACGGTTCCTCTGGCAAAAGGTGAGATTATTGTTTTTTCAGACGCGAATGCCATGTATGAAAAAGATGCTGTCACTAAAATTGTAAGCAATTTTAACGATAACAGGATAGGTTGCGTGAGCGGCAGATTAAGATACATCAATTCCAAGGACTCCTCCATCGGCAAAGGTGAAAATGCTTATTGGGAATACGATCTAATACTTAAAAGGATGGCCAGCAGGCTATTTTCGCTGGCAGGCTGCGGGGGAGTCAATGGCTCTATCTTCGCTGTTAGAAAAGAGTTATATGACCCAATTGACAAGTTTCGCGGTGACGATTTTGAGATATCGGCACGGGTGCAGATTAATGGACATGGTGTCGTCATGGAGCCTGACGCAATTTCCTATGAAGAAGTTTCCGAAAGCTGCGAACAGGAATTCAACAGGAAAGTACGCCTGGCGACCTGGAACATAAAAAGTTCTTTAATGTTATTGGCTGAAGCTTTGAAGAAAAAGAGATGGCTAACATCGTTCTTGCTGTTTTCGCATCGTTTCCTGAGATATATCACTTTAGTCTTTTTGGTATTGCTGCTTGTTAGCAGTTCATTTCTATTAAGCACTAATCTTGCCCTGTTTTTCTATCTTCAGTTGCTGTTTTATTTCTTAGCTTTTATCGGGTGGTTATTAGAGAATCGAAAGTTCAAGTTAAGCTGGTTTTTTTGGGTACCGTTCTATTTTTGTATGGTTAACTATGCAGCCTTTCTCGGTCTGGCAAAAAATATTTTCGGCAAGACTGAGATGCTTTGGGAAAAAGCCAGGTAATACTATAAATACAAATTACTCTATAGTTTAAAGAGGTCATATGCAAACAGTTATTCTTGCCGGGGGTATTGGAACCCGGCTCAGGCCGTTAACCCACAAAATTCCGAAACCAATGGTTAAGGTCCACAACAAGCCTTTCCTTGAACATCTACTTCAATTAGTAAAGTCTTACGGCTTGAGTGACATACTAATTTTAGCCAGCTATCTCGGCACGCAAATCGAGGATTATTTTGGGGACGGCTCTTCTTTTGGTCTGAAGATAAAGTACTCTTATGAAGAAACGCCTCTTGGGACCGGCGGCGCCCTAAAAAATGCAGAAAAAATGTTGGCTAATAACTTTGTCCTCTTAAATGGCGACACACTTTTGCCAATAAATTATTCTGATCTGGTCGAGCAATTTCAAAGCCTTGGCAAATTAGGTGTGATCGTCGCATATAGCAATCCTGAAAAAACCATAAAAAATAATTTAAGTGTTGCAGATAACGGTAGTGTACTTAAATATGACAAAGCCAATGCTCAGGACATGACACATATTGATGCAGGTGTGATTGTTTTAAATAAGAAGGTACTCGGGTATATTTCAGATAAAAGCATCTGTTCTTTGGAAAGCGAGATATTCCCACAATTAATTCAAAATCACCAACTTCATGCTTTCAAAACTGAACATAAGTTTTATGATATGGGCAGCATGGAAGGCTTAAAAAATATTGAAGAGATATTAGCATGATTACGGTACGAACTCCATTTAGGATAAGTTTTATTGGTGGCGGAAGTGACCTTAGTTCTTACTATCAAAAAAACTCAGGTGCTGTAATTAGCACTACCATAAACAAGTTCATGTACCTGATCATACATCCTTATTTTCATAATAAGATAAGAGTGAAGTATTCTGTTACAGAAGATGTCACTTCAATTAGTCAAATACAGCATCCTCTTCTAAGGGAATGCCTGAAATTAATGAAAGTTGATAAGGGAATAGAAATTGCCAGTATTGCTGATGTTCCTGCCGGTACAGGGCTCGGCTCTTCAAGTGCGTTTACTGTAGGGCTTTTGTGCGCTCTGGCCGGTTTCAAGAAAAACGTCAAATCCAAAGAGTGGCTTGCAAAAATGGCCTGCAAAGTGGAAATTGAGAAAGTTAAAGAGCCTATAGGCAAACAGGACCAGTATTCGGTTAGTTATGGCGGCTTAAATTACATCCGTTTCAATCCAGATGGTTCTGTTTGTGTCGAACCAATCATATTAAAACCGGAAATAAAATCTGAATTGGAAAATAACCTGCTGATGTTTTATGTGGGTAACGAGCGAAAGGCCAGCGAGATTCTCACAAAACAAAAAAAGGCTATGGAAAATCAAAAGAAATATGCTGTCGTGTCCAGGATGGTTAAACTTGCCGAAAAGATGAAAAAAGTTTTAATCGGAGGTGACCTGGAGAAGTTTGGCCAGTTGTTACATCAGGGCTGGGTCCTGAAGAAAAAACTCACCAACGATATTAGTTCGAGCCAGCTGGATACTTACTATCAAAAGGCATTGGACGCCGGCGCCGACGGAGGCAAAATATTAGGGGCAGGAGGCGGTGGTTTCTTCCTTTTTTATTGTAAGCCCAAATATCATAAAAGATTAAGAAAAACCTTGAAATTGCGCGAGCTGGATTTTAAGTTCGATAATGATGGCGTAAAAACTGTATATTATGACGAATAACCAAGGGTAACTTATGGCAAAACAACTGCTACAAAACTATCTCTCGCAACTTAAGGAAGTTATTGACTCGCTTGCTCTTGAAAAAGTTACGCACATAATAGATTTAATGACCCAGGCTTATAACGATAGTCAGCAGATTTTTATATTCGGTAATGGGGGAAGCGGCAGCACGGCCTCTCACTTCGCATGCGACATAAATAAAGGAGTCTGCTTGGGACTTAAAAAAAGGTTTAAAGTGATGTGTCTTAATGACAACATTCCCTCGATTCTTGCCTATGCCAACGATAACTCTTATGATGACATTTTTGTCGAACAATTAAAAAACTTTCTGGCTCCCAATGACCTGGTGATAGCTCTCTCTGGCAGCGGCAACTCGGCAAATGTACTCAAAGCTATTCAATTCTCCAATAAAAACCATGCACATTCAATAGCTTTTACCGGCTTTGATGGCGGGGAACTTGCAAAAACCGCCAATCATGCGATTGTTGTCCCAGTAGATGACATGCAGAAAGTCGAGGATATGCATCTCGTGTTGACTCATATGATTATGCAGATTCTTTGTGACAGGCTAAAGTAGTTTATAAATAACAACCCTTTTTTTCTTTTTCCACTTATTTAACCACACCGAATACTTTTCTTCAACCGGGCCGTTAAAGTCCGATTCGTTGTCACCGTCTCTTATTACCTTTACTCTATATTGAGCTTTTACCTTCACGTCTTTGTTAAATTCTTCTACCCATCTTCGTTCTGCATAAAACCCCAAGCGTTTATCCGGCACAATGACAATATCCTCAGCAGATGTATTATTTCTCAACCACATAGCTGCTTCTCTATAACCTTGTTTCTCAATACGAAGAGGCAGGAGTAATTTGGGCAAACAAATAATTACGCCAATAACCATTAGCAATCGAAACCAGTCTTCCCTGCTTTTGCTTGTGCTTGAGTTATCCTTCGAAAAACGATTACTTAACCATGTGGAAATTACACGCAGGCCTACCACAACATAGAAAATGGTAAAAGCAACGAGGGTGAATGTATGCCTCCTGCTAAGTATGCCTCGATATGATACCTGCCAAAATAACATCAGGAAATTCATTGAAATAAATGCCGCAGCGAAAAATGTTTGTACAAAAGTCTTAGGCAGCTTTCTAAAATAATAATAAATTCCTATTAGAAAGCCGGGGACAAAATAATACATCAACGTTTCACATAGATTAGGTATAAATGTATTGTCTCCAAATATTTTCTCTGCAAATCCGGCCATATAGATGCCTCTGGCCATTGGCAAGCTGTCCAGGTTGCCGATATTGCCCAACAATTTCGGAATTTTTAAGAAGCCTTGCTTGGGAAATACATATCCCTCGAATAGCATATAAGGCAAGGCAATTATTGCAAATCCCAGCAATATCAAAAACAGTCCTTGCAAAGATTGATATCTCTTAATTTTATTTGTGGGCCGAATAAAATTAAACAAAAACCACAAGCCGCCATACAAAACGATCTGACCGCATTCTGAGCGAACCAAATATCCCAGCCCTGACAATACCCCCGCAAGACCGAACAGCCAGGTTTTGTCATGTTGCCGAGCCCCCAATAACAGAAACAAAAAACCTAATGACAAAAACATTAGATGCGGCCAATCACTCAAAGCATCGCTGCCGAATTTAGCTGAATCCGGCAAAATACTTAATATTAATACACCAATAAAACTTACTTTTGCCCCGAATAAATAACACCCTATAAGATATAATGCTGCTGTTGCAATTAATTTACACGCAAGCGAAGCAAACTGGGCTGAAATAATCCATCCGTCGATAGCACCTTCCTGGTAAAATAGACCGCAAATTTTATGGGATAGAGAAATAAGGAAAGGGTATCCCGGCGGAGACGGAGTATCAAGTATGGTTTCAAGCGGTTTGTCGCTTAACCCTCTGGCATAATCTACATACATTGTCCCATCTTTGGAGATTAGAACTGTTGTGACGATTAGGTACACGCCGATCACAAGAGCAACCGCCACTAAGACCGCTATATGAATAAGGGCTTGCTTTTCAACCAAGCTTCCTTTGCCTTTACCATCTATCATCGTATATACCTGTCGCTCTCAAAACAAACCAGACTGACTTTTTACTGCTATTAATCTATCAATTATTCGACAAAACCACTGATTTGTCAAAATAATTTCACCACAACCGTTCCATAGCCTTTTTTTGGGTGTCAACCATCGCATAAGCCGGTCCTGCCCTTTATCGCTTAAAGCTTAAAATGCCTGCAAAAGAAATGCTTGCATCTGTCAGTTTGTCACTTATAATGGACATCCATGTTTTATGGTCAAGAGCGGAAAAAGCAAGCCTTGCTACGATATAAGATGTTTTTGTTGCTATAGATATGAGGCCTACAATAATAAGGTTGATGGTATGCTAGGTAGTATAATAAATAGAAAGCCAAAGCCAAAACTGGAAAAGTTACATTCCCCTAATGTGCATGACCGCCCGGGTTCTGTTGCATATCAAAAGCAAATTGAGAAAGATATTGAAAAAGATATTGAGAAGCAGACCGCTCTCCTTGGGCAACCGAAAAAACGTATTACGACTATTCAAGTCATCTTAATCCTTGCGGATATGCTGTTGGTAAATCTCGGTTTTCTTTGCTCCTTTTGGATTAGATACGGTTGGCCTTTTCCCAAAGAAAGCTTTGCTCCATATGCTCAAAGTTTTATTTTCCTGACAATGATTAATATATTAATACTCCTATCATTTAAAGCTTATAAGAATAGTTTCCGGTCTTCCTGGGACATGTTCCTGAAAATTTCAAAGGGGCTGCTTGGAGCAACATTGTTAAGTATTGTCTTTATTTATGTTTTTAGAATTAGCTGGAGCGCTTTTCCGACAAGTATTTTTGGAATCTCATTTCTTGTTAATTTGCTTCTTGTTTTCAAGTTCAATCAATGGTTATTAAAAAAGAATAAAAGAATAAAGAAGAAGATCGTGGTCGTCGGGAGAGGCGATATTGATATTAGTGAAATTATCACAAAAAAAGCATATATAGAGCAATATCAAATTAATCATTTCAGCGAATTACTCAAGTATAAGGATGCTCATGAGATTATTATTTGTGATAAAATCCAGGACAAGAAGGACATGGAGATTCTGGTCTATGTTTCACAGCGATTCGGAATTAATGTCACCTTTAGCCCTTCCTGTTACATGTCGTTGTTATCTGATAAATTTAATGGCAACGACTCTTTTGGTCTTATTAAAACATTTATTGGTAAGCAAACAGACTTTGAAGAATTTCTCATGCTAAGTCTCGACATAGTCGGCAGTGTCACTTTTTTGATTGCTTACTTACCGGTAATAATATTAACTTCCATACTCATTAAAATATCGTCTCCGGGTCCCATTATATACAAACAGCGTAGAGCAGGCAAAGACGGTAAAACCTTTACGTTATATAAATTTCGCACAATGGTTGAAAACGCAGAAAAACTTTCTGGTTTTAAGCCCGTGGTTTCCGGCGATTCACGTATAACAAAACTGGGATTATTTCTCAGGCAAACCCGCACTGATGAAATTCCTCAATTACTAAATGTTTTAAAAGGCGACATGAGTTTAGTAGGTCCCAGGCCTGAAAATCTCTATCGCATAGATACACATAAGGCATTGCAAGGGATTAGGCTGGCAGTAAGGCCCGGGTTAACAGGCTTAGCTCAAATTAGAAGCTACTATGACTTAGCTCCTAACCACAAAATAAAATACGATTATCTGTATATCCAAAAAAGGTCCCTTCTTTTGAATATATATATTCTCCTTAGAACAATTCCTGTTATATTGTCAAAAAAAGGTTCGTAAGGCAATTTGGAATTGCATTAAACTCTGTAAATCTCTATTTCTCAGCTTCAGAACACGATATCTTTGCGGTGAATTTGTGTGTAAAGAAATGGGCAGGAGTGGATTTGAACCACCGACACACGGATTTTCAGTCCGTTGCTCTACCAACTGAGCTACCTGCCCTCATGATTATTTTTTCTTATCCTTTACCGACTTCTCTGTCTCGGATTTTTGTTTATCATCTTGGTTTTCCGGCTTTTGTTCCGGGAAGAATTCCGGATTATAGTAAACTATTTCTTTCTTTAATTTTTCTGCAGCCTCGTCTATTTTCTTATTTTTCTGTTGCGATTTTCTGCTCCTGATACTTTTTCTAATCTTATCTTCTATATCTTCGTCAAACGGGACTATTCTTGGAGCAAGGTTTCCTTCGTGCCTCGCGACTTCATAAAAACCTCCTGATACTTTAATCGGTCCAATTAACCCTCCTTCACTAGCGGCCAAAAGAGCTTTGTAAAACTTTTTTCCATAAACGTCACCTACCACCTTGTATGCATATTTGTCAATCCAACCACCTCTTTGGCTGTTATTATGTATTGATATTTCTTTCGCCAATTCGTTTATATCTTCTCCAGCTTTTATTCTTTTAATAACCTCTTGTGCCTGCTCGAGGGTTTTCGTTCTTATATGCGAAAAGCTCAACTTTCCCGGCTCAGTGAGCATTTTCGATTTTCCTTTTTTCGCTTCATAAAAGTTTTTTATTTCTTTGTCGGTTACGACAATACCTTCGCGAACATCTTTCCTCATTTGTTGTGCATATGCTTTTTTAATAGCTCTACCTACTAAGTATTCAGTTTTTGGTCTCCCCACAATCCCATATTTTTTTGCCTGCTGATACATTAGCTCTGTCCTAATCCATCTATCAGCAATTTTTCTCACTCTTTCATCATCAGCATCTGATGCGATCCATTTCATATGCTCTGTAGTTAATTTTTCATCTCCGATGGCCACAATGACTTTCGGCTCGTCCTTCCGGGTTTTTTCTTTTTTCTCAGAAGCTATGGAATTGCTGACAATAAATGCTATAGAAGCACCAAATATGCCGCATGCAACAGCCTTTAGAAACGATTTATTCAACATTCCCAAGTATCCTTTCCATCAACACGAGTTTTTCGTAAAGTTAGCAAAGAGGGGATTATACCGTGAATTTTGCCTTACAGCAAGCAATTTTTTGTGGTCTTTGCGGGGTAAATTATATAAGGTCGGCAGGATTTTTGAGCTGTTCTGTGATATATTCCAGAAATCTGGCGGCATAGCTGGGGGTTATTATCCTGCTATCGGCTGCGATGGTTAGCGAGACGATTTTGCGTGATTTGATAGAGCCTTGTATTGGGACGAGTTTTTGTACGACATTTCCAATTGCCAGAATAGCCGTTACCGGCGGGGGAACAATGCCGAGGAATGAATCAATGCCGTAAGCACCGAGATTGCTCATGGCTATGGTTTCGCCCTCGATTTGTTCAAGGGTTAGTTTATTGCTCCTGGCGTTTTCTGTGAGTTGTTTTTCG
The DNA here is from genome assembly GCA_019456255.1 of Planctomycetota bacterium. Lineage (GTDB taxonomy): Bacteria > Planctomycetota > Phycisphaerae > Sedimentisphaerales > Anaerobacaceae > VRUG01. Next base: position 141,053 of record VRUG01000001.1, read on the forward strand.
AGTTGGGCGATTTGGGGGAGCGTTTTTTTGTCGGCATTTTTCACTACCGGCACAACGAGTCCCTGCGGTGCATTGACGGCAAATCCGACATTAATGTTGTTAGCTATTTTGATGTTATCAGCATCTAAGGTAGCGACAGTTAGTGGGAATTTTTTTACCGCTAAGGCGAGAGTGTAAATATAAAAAACATTTGTAGTAATTTTAACGCCGAAGTGTTTTTTTAGTTCTGGTCTCATCGCCATCAAATCAGTGATGTCAGCTTTTGCTTCGAGATAGAAGCAAGGCTTGGTGCGTTTGGATTGCATCATCCTTTTCCCGATGAGCTTTTGAATTTTTCTCAAAGGCAGTGTTTTTTGTGCCGATTTTTCCACAATATCCTCGTTTTTGAGCTAAATGGTTTTCCAGCGTTTCATCTTACAACAAGATTTTATTATTTGGAAGCAGTAATTTAGCCCGGGCTTTTGGTGGGCTATATTCCGATAAAAACATTGCTTGCAGGGTATTTTTGTAGTATAATGCCGCGTTAGAGAAGTGGAATCGCAGTTTTTTGAATTTTTGCAGCGCGTGCGGAGAGTGTAAATGATTTTGCAGTCGCAAGAAAACACGGACGTAAAAGGAGTTCAATCACAATCCCAGTGCCCATTGAATTCCAGCATCGATATTCCTTCAAATACCGGCAAATCAAATCAGCTTATAATTACAGCTTTATTATGCTGCGGCGGAGCGATTTTTATGGGTTTAACGGGTCTTATGGGGTGGATTCCCTGTTTAAACTTCCTTAGTCGGATACGACCTGATTATATTCCGATGGCACCGAGTACATCGATTTCCTTTTTAACACTTGGCATCCTGCTTTTAGTCCAGATAAGGACCCGTAAGGTTATTCGAATCAGGTTCTGGTATTTTCTGTTGGCAATAACGATAGGTATGTTCGGACTGCTGGAAGTACCGGGTTATTTTACCGGCATGGATTTAAACTTCGAAAATCTCCTTGTACCGCCGGCAGGTACCCTCGGCGAGATACCAATGGCTCGGATGTCATCGCTTACAGGGATTACTTTTTTCTTTGCCTGTATTGCCTTGCTGTTACTTGAAATTCAAAGAAAAAGTTCCAAAAACAAGATGCTTTTAGGGCATTGGGCAGGTGCGGTTTCAAGTGTCGTAGTGCTGATAAGTATCACGGTAATTATGGGTTATCTTCACGGCACCCCTTTGATGTACGGCAGTTCAACAATACCGATGGCATTGACAACAGCTATTGGGTTTTTACTTTGGGGACATGGTCTTGTGGCAGCAACAGACAATAGATGTTTCCCCCTTAAGTATTTTACAGGCAATTCGACTCGCACAAAGCTATTGTGGGCATTTTTGCCTTTAACGATTTTTGTGGTTATTTTACAAGAAGTGGTTCACGAAATCATACCTCGTTATTTCGCTATTCATAATTTTACGCTTGGTTTTGTTCTTGGTATTTTAGTATTGGTCGCTGCTGCAGTCACTGTTATCAAGATATCACAAGTACTGGGAAATAAAATCGATGAGGCGGAAGTACACCAAAAAGAAGCTGAGACCGAGCTTCGCGAAAATATGCGTCTAAATCAAATCCTGCTTGATAATATGCCTTGTATCGCGATGTTGATGCATCCACGTACTCGTAAGATAGTAGCCTCTAATGAGATGGCAGCTAAGGTGGGGGCCGTTCCCGGTAAGACCTGTTACAGGACATGGGCCCAGCGTGAAAAGCCATGTACATTTTGTCAGGCACCGATGGCCTGGGCAACCGGGCAAGAACAGCATCTGGAGGTTGATTACTTGGGGAAAATATGGGACGCACACTGGATACCTATATCAGACGATTTGTATATGCACTATGCGTTTGATATTACCGAGCGCAAGGGGACCGAGGAAAAACTCATTACAAGTGAAGAACGTTTCCGTCAGGCTACGATGGAATCACCTTTCCCGATAATGATCCATGCAGACGACGGTGAGGTTTTGCAGATAAACAAGGCGTGGACCGAGTTGACCGGCTATAGCCATGAAGAAATACCTACGCTATTTGAGTGGACAAAACGTGCTTATGGAGAGCGCAAGGATGTAGTTAAGAGCCGAATCGATAAGATATTCGATTATGACAGCCGGGTAGATGAAGGCGAATATGTTATTCGCTCAAAAGACGGGCAATCTTTAACGTGGGATTTTAGCTCGGCTCCTTTGGGGAAACTGCCTGACGGGAGACGTTTGGTGATTAGTATAGCTAAGGATGTCACCCAGCGTAAAGAGATAGAGGCAGCGCTTTATGAAAGCGGGGAACGTTTGCGATCGCTGATGCAGCAATCACCTTTAGCTATAGAATTGTATGACATAGATGGCCTTCAGATAGAGGTGAACGAGGCGTATGAATTACTTTGGGGTTTCCCTGCCAGTCATACGGTGAATAAATTTAATGTTCTAAATAGTAAAGAAGTCGAAGACACAGGCCTGATGGAATATGTAAAACGGGCCTATGCCGGCCAGACCGTGCAGGTACCTGAATATAAGTTTGATTTGAGAGGGGAGACTGAAGCAGACGGTCAGGGAAGAGTGCGATGGCTAAGTACACGGATATATCCACTCAAAGATAACCATGGCAATGTTAAAAATATTGTTATTACGCATGAAGATACTACCAAGCGTAAGCGTATTGAGAAGACATTACGTGAAAGCGAGGAGAAATACCGAACTCTAACCGAATCAACAGCAGAGGCTATCTTTGTAAATAACCGCCAGGGGCAATACTGGTATGTAAATAATGTCGCTGCCAATATACTCGGAAAAAGTGCTGAAGAAATTATTGGTAAAAACCTTGGTGACTTCTTTAAACCTGAAGAGGCAAAACGTATGCTTGGAATTATTGAAGATGTCTTTCGCGATGAAACTCCTGTTCATCTGGAATATATCTTAACATTAGATGGAAGTCCTCGCTACTTTTCCGCCACATTATCACCTATACGCAACGAAAATGGAGATGTCGCTTCAGTTGTAGGAGTGTCACAGAACATTACCGAGCGCAAGGAGTCCGAGGAAAAGATCAAGAACCTTGCAAGATTTCCAAGTGAAGACCCCAGTCCTGTGCTTCGCATAGCAAAAGATGGGGTATTGATGTACGCCAATAATGCAAGCAAAGCATTACTGGACGACTGCGGCTGTGAGGATGGTAAAAAGGTATCTGAGCAATGGCAGGAGGCAGTGTCGGATGTCTTTAGCAAGAACGCCGCTAAACGAGTAGAGATGGAGCATGGCGAGAGGATATATTCGTTTATGTTTGCTCCTGTGGTCGAAGCTGGCTATGTAAATGTTTACGGCAGGGATATCACCGAGCGTAAGCAGGCAGAAGAACGTATCCGGCATCATCAGGCCGAGCTTGAGCATGCTTCTCGGCTAAGTACGATAGGGCAGATGGCATCAGAATTGGCTCATGAATTGAATCAGCCTTTGGGGACAATACTAACGCAGTCTGACATTGGTGTTAGAATGATGAATTTAAAAGGTACGAAAGATGATGGTCTTTTTAAGGTAGTTGAAAATATCGGCAAGCAGGCAGAACTTGCGGGCAAGATTATAAGGCGTGTCCGAGATTTCTCTGCAAAACGCGAACCTAAACGTCAAAAGATAAATATTAATGACGTAATCGGTGAGGCGATGACCTTTATAGAGGCCGAAGCAAAAACCTATCGTGTTGTGCCTGAATTTGACCTGTCCGAAGATATAGCTATGATAATGGCGGATTCGATACAAATTGAACAGGTAATTGTGAATCTTGCGTTAAACAGTTTCGAGGCGATGTCTGAGATGGACAAGGCCAGCCGGAAATTTACAATCCAAACTAAACCTTTGGCAAAAAGTGGGGTAGAGGTTATAATTAGCGACAACGGCTCGGGTATGCCGCCGGAGGTTGCCGGGAAGGTATTTGAGCCATTCTTTACGACCAAAGATAAAGGGCTTGGTATAGGTTTGTCTATAAGCCGTTCCATAATCGAATCTCACGGCGGCCAACTGAAAGTTGAATCTGTTGTCGATAAAGGAACGACATTTAGTTTCACCCTGCCCGCAGGCAAAACAGATATTAAAAAAGTAAAAATGCCGGAGCCTGAAAAACCGTTTTTTAGTGAGAAATAAATTTGAAGGGAGGTATTTATCGTGGAGAGAACTGAGGCAATTACATATGTTGTTGATGATAACGATGCTTTTCGCGAATCGTTAGAACTTTTGTTTGAGACGGTGAATATTAAAACCAAAGCTTATAAAAGTGCTAAAGTGTTTCTTTCTGATTTTGACGCTAGCCAGTCGGGTTGTTTAGTATTGGACATTCGTATGCCCGAGATGAGCGGTCTCGAACTTCAAAAAAGACTTCAGGAAATGCAGTGTCACCTTCCCATCATCATCATAACGGGCCATGCAGATGTGGCAGTAGCGATTGAGGCGATGAAAAAAGGTGCCTTTGACTTTATCGAAAAGCCCTTTAGGGACCAGGTACTTCTGGACAGCGTTAATAAAGCACTGGAATTAAATGCAAGCACCTGGCGGGTTTTGACAGAGGCAACATCTGTTCGCGAAAAACTGAATTTTCTCACACCCCGAGAACGCCAGGTTCTCAAGGGAATCATTGCCGGTAAAACAAATAAGATCATAGCCAAGGAGTTAGAACTTAGCCCTAAAACAACGGATTTTCATCGCAGCAATATCATGGAGAAGATGGGGGTCAACAGTGCGGTGCAATTGACGAAAATGGTTATAAAATCAGAGGCAACATAGTTGATTGGGCGGTACTGGATTCGAACCAGTGACCTCACGGGTGTGATCCGTGCGCTCTAACCAGCTGAGCTAATCGCCCTGATGTTAATTATATTAGAACTCCTCGTTGTGTAAGCTGTCAAGTCTTATAGCTTTTGTTTTTGTTTAAATTATTTATAATCCAAGAAAATGTACGATAAGCCCGCAGACTAATATCGTTGCACCAGCGATAGCATGACTAAACCTTTGGAACTTAGTAAGTTTGGCGAAGCTCACACCGGTTTTTGCCAATAAGACAATTACTAACATTGTAGTGATAGTTACGAAAGCGAAAACAGCGGTAACGAGTATTAGCCAAATCATGTTGTGTTTAGCTGCAGGGTACATAAGGATTGGAATTAAGGGTTCGCATGGCCCGAATATGAAGATGATAAATAAGGTCCATGGTGCCAGACCAAGATGTGCTTTTTGGTCATGAACGTGGACATGTTCGTAATTGTGAGAGTGTTCATGACTATGTCTTTTTCCATCAAGTCCCGGGTGGATGTGTGAGTGTATTTTATTTTTGTATGCCTGCCTGATTCCCCAGACGAAATATACAAGTCCAAAAGCAATAAGCATCCACGCAGCGACGTTTCCTCTGAGTGATTCGGTAACCTTAATTTTTTTTACCGCCAGCCCGAGCATTACACCAAGCATGCCTAACATTACCGAGCCGACGATATGTCCAAATCCGCAGAGGCATGTAATCCATGCGGTTTTTGCGGTGGACCATTTTCTTGCCCATGCCATCATAATAAACGGCAGATAGTGGTCAGGGCCCAGGAGGGTATGGAAAAACCCAATGGAGGCAGCGGCAATGACAAGGGCAGTAAGTTCGGTGTTCATGTTTGTTTCCAAATTAAAATAATAACTTTTCTATAACGAATATCAGAACCATACGCAGGTATCAAGAAGATTGTTTTTCAGGAATTGTGATTAATCTTTACTGGCGACATAAATCACCTGTTCAGCGAAGAAATTTGGTGCTAATTTTACCGGTGCGAGGCGTTTTTTTGTTATTGGTATCTTTTTCTCAATTTTCGCGTTTAGCTTATCGCAGAACTGGTCAAAATCCTTCAAGGACAGGCAGTGGACATTTGGCGAGTTGTACCAATCGAAGTGCAGTTGCTTTGTTTTCGGGGCCTTTCCAGTAAAGAGCAGTTGTGCCCTGCATCTCCAGTGGGCAAAATTAGGAAAACTGACAATAACTTTTTTTCCTACTCTCAGCATTTCCGTAAAAACTTTTTCCGTTTCTTTGATTGTTTGTACGGTCTGCGAGAGAATAACATAATCGAAGCTTTTATCTTCACAATTTTTCAGTGCCTGATAGAGGTCGTATTGAATAATCGGCAGTCCCTGATTAATGCATTCGAGCACGAGGTCCTGTTCCAGTTCAAGGCCGTGACCTTTTATATTTTTATCTTCTATCAGCGATGTCAGAAGCTGTCCATCGCCACAACCAAGGTCCAGTATCTTGCTGTCCGGTTCGATTAGAGATTCGATGAGTTCGTAATCGACACGTGTCCTAATGGCATCGTCTAATCTTCTTAAGCGGCGTTTTTTTCTGGTTGAATCCGTTTTCTGGGGCTGTTTTGCTTGTGGTTCGTGGACAGCATGGAGGAATCCTGAAATAAACGCACCTATCGTTTCCGGTTCAAGAAGGAAGGCGTCATGCCCGTAAGGTGAATCGATATCACAAAAACTTATGTCCTTGTCGTTTGCAAAGAGAGCATCTACAATTGCGCGTGACTGAGCGGGTGTGAATAGCCAGTCACTTATAAAGCTTATTACAAATACTCTGGATTTTACTTTTGCGAAAGCTTTTTTCAATGAGCCATAACTTCTTTCGATATCAAAGTAGTCCATTGCTTTTGTGATGTACAGGTAGCTGTTGGCATCGAATCTTTCAACGAACGCCTGCCCCTGATGATCAAGGTATGTTTCGACGGCAAATTCCGAATTGAACTCGTATTTATAGTCTTCGGCGGTTTTCAGCTCCCTGCCAAATTTTTCATGCATTCCTTTTTCAGAAAGATAAGTAATGTGTCCAATCATCCTTGCGATACTTAGACCTTTATCGGGTCCCTGTTTGTCCTGGTATTGTCCGTCATTGAAATAGGGGTCGCCGATTATAGCATTTCTCCCAACAGCATCGAACGCGATTGATTGCGCGTTTAGACGCGTCGTGGTTGCGATAGGAATGATGGCCCGCATAAAGTCCGGGTATTCGATGGCCCATTGCAATACCTGCATCCCTCCCATCGAGCCTCCGATGACAGCGAGTATTTTATTAATGCCAAGTTTTTCGAGCAGCATTTTCTGTACCTTCACCATGTCGGCAATCGTAATCATTGGGAAATCGAGGCCATAAGGTTTTTTTGTTTTCGGATTAATTGAACTTGGCCCGGTAGTTCCGCTGCAACCGCCCAGGAAATTCGAGCAGATGACGAAGTACTTGTTTGTATCGATACCCTTTCCTGGTCCGACCATCATGTCCCACCAGCCCGGTTTTTTGTCATCCGGTGAGTTGTGTCCGGCGACATGAGCATTTCCGCTTAGTGCGTGACAGATGAGGATGACATTGTCTTTTTTCTCGTTTATCAGGCCATAAGTTTCATATGCGACATCGATTGGGCCAAGGGTCTTTCCGCTTTCGAGAGACAATGGGGAATCCGCCTGGACAATGCAAATTGTCTTTGTCTCTACTATGCCAACGGAATTTTCATCAATCTTTGCCATGGCTCCAGTATACCTAAAAAGGGAGTGTTGTAAAGCACTTGTATATGCAAATTTAGGGTGTTAATTTAGGGTAAAAAAGATTAAAAAATTGTCACTTAAATAGACATGAAAATCTTGACATCTAAAAAAATGTTACATAGACTATAATTTGATAGTGGAGTTGCCCTTAACTTTACCCGGGGGTATTAAACGCAGTATCGTTTAATTAAAGGAAGAAGAAATGGCAAAGAAGAAAAAAACGGCAAAAAGGACGAGAGTCAAAAGGGGGGCGTGGACGGCATCTGATTTGAAAACGCTCAAAAAACTCTTCAACAATAACTCTACAGCCGACATAGCTAAGAAGCTTGGCCGCGCTCTTGACCCTGTGAAGAAGAAAGCTTCACGATTGGGGCTGCGTAAGAGCAAGAGTTATATGAAGAAACTTGGCCGAGGCAAAGCTTAGAGTTGCAACTACGAAGACAGTTCTTCGGTGATAGCGGTAATATAGTGGTCAACCTTAGCCGAAATTGTGTCACTTAGCTCAGCGTTGAGTTTGACGGTTTGCGGTTCTATACCAAAAATAACAACCTCGCCCGGACAGTTGCCGAGTTGGCTGGCGATGTCGAGTACTTTTAGTATGTCGACTTCGTGCAGTGAGTAGTGCATGAGTTTTTTTACGCTTTGAACCTGCTTGGGAGTAAACTTCATAATAGTTCCCGGTTCGGTATCCATGTATGCACAATCGATGAGGACAGCTTTTTTTCTGTCTTCGATCAAATGAAGCATTGCCATACCGCCTGTACCGGTATCGATGAACTCAACATCCGGAAAATCATTGGCCTTGGTGAGGAGTTTTTCAATAAGAAAACTGCCAATACCTTCATCAGACATCAGCGGATTTCCAAGCCCTAAAACGACTGTTTCTTTTCTCATTTTTTATCTGACAAATTTCACATCAAGCATGTGGGTTGAGCAGGAAACGCATGGGTCATACGCCCTGACGAGCATTTCGAGCTTTTGTCTAACGGCATCTTCACCTTCGTCCATAATTTCCGGTACGAGTTTTTCAAAATCTTTTTGTATGTTGGCGTGATTTTGATTTGTGGGTATGCAAAGGTCAGCAGCGACGCAGTTTCCTTTTGCATCGAACTCATACTGGTGGAAGAGTATCCCTCTTGGTGCTTCAATGGCGGCGTTTCCTTTTCCAGCTTTCGGTTTTGTTTTTACTTTTTCTACGGTAAGTCCCTTTGTCAAAAGCTGGTCGATAATTTGGATACTTGTCTGGACGATGTGCACAGATTCTACCAGTTGCGCGATGGTGTTCATATATGGATTGCAGCAGCCTTTTTCCATTCCGAATTTTGCGGCGATGGCCTTAGCGTCATCTGTCAGCTGGTCAGCATTATTGTTGAATCTTGCCAGAGCACCTACAGCGTAGGAATCGCGGTGCCATTTTGCCCACTTGGCGGTGGACTGCTCGACGACGTATTCATTTGCGACGTTCTGCCAATCGCTTACCGCAGCGGTGTGGCCATCAGATGAAACTATATCGCCATTATAGAACGAATATCTATCCGGGTTTTGCAGTGAGACATATTCGGTGTCACGCTCAAACTGCGGCACTTTATCTGCGACGCTGAAAACGACCTCGGCAATAGTTCCAAGGTCGGTCATTACTTCGGTTAAATTGTCCTTTAGCTCTTTGAACTGCTGGGCGGTTGGTATAGCAGAGAATCCGCCTGGCTTTATAGTTACCGGATGAGTTGTTCTTCCGCCGATGAGGTCCGACCATGCGTTTGCGACACGGTGTGCCCTTATGATGGTTTTAACAGCGTCGGTCGCTACCGGAACCAGCGGGACAACTGAAGTCGCACCGAAAAAGTCCGGTACCGCGAGGTAGCCTATATGCAGTACGTGACTTTGAAGCTGTTCCGAGTAATGCAGGAGCAATCTGATAAGGTCGGTCTGCTCGGAGACTTCGATGCCCATCGCGTCTTCGACAGCTTTTGTGGCGACGAGCGAATGAGAGATTGAACAGATACCGCAAATTCTGCTGACGATTATCTGAATATCTTCATAGCTTCTACCTCTTACCATAGCCTCAAAAAACCGCGGGGCCTCTGGTACCTGCCATTGTATTTTTTCGATGGTACCGTCTTTTGCGTTAACGACGATGTTGCCGTGCCCTTCAATCCGTGTTACATGTTTTACGTTAATATTCAAAGTTGTGCTCATACTGTCGGCTCCTGTGTGCTTCCAAATAATACCATTTTTGTTTTCAAGTCCTCGATGTCGAGTCCGTATTTATCAACAACTTCTTTAGCGGCATCGACGTTTGGGTTGTCGACATATCCTCTGCATCCGAAACATCTAAATCCTGACGACGGGCATCTTGCTCCGCATCCTGCTCTTATGACCGGACCAAGGCATAGCTGCTCATCTTCCCAAAGACATGGGTTTCCCTTTGCTTTGCACTCGACGCAAACGGGATATTCAGGAATTTCCGGTGTCTTGCCCAAAAGCAGTGAGCGGACGATATAAGCGAATTCGGCTTTATCCATCGGGCAGCCATGTATCTTGAAATCGACCGTTACGACCTCGTCGACAGCTTTTGTCATCGCGGTGTTGAGGTGCGGCATTTCAGCGTCATCGGCATATACACATTCCTTGACCTCATTAAGGTCGAAGTTGTTTTTCAATTTATTTACACCGCCCATAGTGGCACATGCCCCCATAGCGATGAGGACCTTTGCCTTTTCTCTGATATCTTTCAGTCGCGTTTCGTCTTCGGGTCTTGTAATTGAACCCTCGATGATTGCGATGTCGTATTCGTCGCTTTGGTCGCTGATAGCTTCTCTCCATTCGACAACGTCCGCAACAGCCAGTAAGCTCAGAATATCCTCTTCAAGGTTTACGATTTGCAACTGACACCCTTCACAGCAGGCAAAATCAAAGATAGCGATTCTTGGTTTAGTCATATTATATAGCCTCCGGAACATTCTTTAAGTCGGCGTAATTAAAAACAGGCCCTTCCATGCAGACGTATTTATCATTCATCTGGCAGTGTCCACATTTACCGACGCCGCATTTCATTTTTCTTTCGAGGTTCAGGAATATATTTTCATGCGGTACGTTTTTCTCGTTTAAAGTCATAAGAACAAACTTGTACATGATGGGCGGGCCGCAAATAAAGAACACCGAATCGGCGAAATCCGATTTAATCTCAGGAATCAGCGTAGTTACCACGCCGACATTTCCGTCCCATCGTTCGTCCGGGCCGTCAATTGTCTCATGGAAATTAATGTCGGCATTCTGCCATATTTCAAGCTCTTCATGGAAAAGCCTCTGGTCATAGTCCTTTGTGCCGACCAGCACGGTAACTTGTCCGTAATCTTCCCTGCTGTCAAGAATATGGTTAATGAAAGAACGCTGCGGCACAAGTCCTATTCCGCCGCAAATAAATACGAGGTCCTTTCCTTTCGCATCTTCGACAGGGTAAACACCATTTCCAAATGCACCTCTTATTCCGACCTTGTCACCGGCCTTTAGCTGATGTATCTTGTTGGTTACGTTTCCGATTTTCCGGACAACGATCTCAAAACCATCTGCCTGTGTTGGTGACGAAGATATTGAGATAGGTGCTTCTCCGAAGCCCGGTATTGAGACTTCCACGAATTGACCTGGGACATAATTTAACGGGGCCTCGTCCATCGAGATATGCAGATACATTTCCGTCGCATTCATCTGCTTGGTTTCGTTAACCGTCGCAGGCTGGGGCAGAAAGATGTCTTTTTCTACAAGGCAGCAATCACACATTAATAATTCTCCTTCTGTTCTAAACTGTCGACCATCAAACACTAATATCTTCGAGTAGTGTATTGTAAATGTTAATAGGGTTAGCAATATCGGGCAGACACGCATTGACGCATCTTCCGCAGCCTACACAGGCGATCTGTCCGTCGATTTTATCTGGTACATATTTTGCTTTTCTAAAGATGCGATGGCGGAACCTGTCGGCTCTGTTACATCTAAATTCGTGGTCGCCTGCGACTTTTGTAAATCCGTCGAGCAGACATCCATCCCATACTCTGTCCCTTTTTCCGGACTGCATGTCCCAATTGATATCGTCACAGACGTTGAAGCAGTAGCATGTCGGGCAGACCTGGTTGCATGAGCCGCACGAGAAACATGTTTTTGCTTTTTCTTCCCAGACGTTGTGGTCGTATGCATTTTCCAAAAGCTTTGGCAGTTGCTGAGGCGAACAGTTTAACGAATGTTTATTTAATTGTTTCTCATTATTTTCCCAGACCTGTTGGCGTTTTTTGATATCGCTGTCAGCTGGTTCTTTGCCGTTGGCAATTTCAAGAATTGCTTCGCCTTTTTCGGTTGCAGCTTCAGCGATATAGCCGTCGCCGATATCGGTTAACAGGATGTCGAATCCATCTTTTACAGTTGCGGTGCCCATAACCGAGGCGAAAACGTTTTTTGATGGTGTAACGACATCGCAGGCGATTATTACCGCATTGTCGCGTCTTGCGAAATAATGTGTATCGTTGTTGTCCTGGGCGAAAATCTGGTCCATTTGATTTATCGCGACCATGTCATATGGATGTACCCCTATCAGGACAAAGGGTTCGCAGTCGTGTTGCGACTCGAATGTGCCGGTTTCGTCAAATGTCAGGAGTGTTTCAGTTGGCGGCGGAAAGTATTTTTTGGGCGGCCCCAATGTGACATCGTAATCAAGGGTAAGGTCGGTCGCACTGCCGAGCGGGGCGAAATCGAATTTATCGCCTTTGGCCTGTACGCCGAAAACCCTGTTATTTTCGATAATGCCGTCTACGAAGCTGTTAAAGCCGTCTTTGTTAATTTTTTTAATGCTCATTTTAGTCTCATCCAAAAGCTGTCTTATAATTTTCAATTAATACAATACAGTAACGCTTTAGTTTGTGATTGTGAACACATGCACAAAGTCTGATTATACAGTAACCAACATCTTGCTGCAACTATAATCTAAACGAGCCAGCAAGTCCTGAGGTTCAATGAAAATATTTTTCAATTTTTCCGCAAACCGCGTATTTTTCCCCTATTACGTCTAATATGTAAATATCGGCTTAAAAAAGCAGTAACATCGCCAAAATCCTTGACAAACAGCCTCAATGCCGTTAATTTCAGCTATAATAAGCGGAATTTTTGTGTTATTGGATGTTCAGGAGTTTTGATTTTGCGAGTATTATCCGGTATACAACCGACAGGTCGTCAGCATATAGGCAATTATTTCGGTGCGATGCGTCAGCATTTGCAGCTCCAGGCCGACCATGAGGGTTTTTATTTTATCGCTGATTACCATGCCTTAACCAGCGGCCCGACAGCAAAGGAGCTTGCTGGGTACAGTCATGATATAGCTTTGGATTATCTGGCATTGGGCCTGGATACCGAAAAAACGGTGTTTTGGCGTCAATCTGATGTTCCTGAGGTAACCGAGTTGGCGTGGATATTATCGTGTGTTACTCCGATGGGTCTTCTTCAGCGGTGTACGAGCTATAAGGACAAGCTGGCGAACGGTTTTAGTCCGAGTCACGGCCTTTTTGCATATCCGGTATTGCAGGCCGCCGACATTTTGATTTTCGACAGTGAGCTTGTGCCGGTCGGTGCCGACCAGAAGCAGCATATCGAGATTACACGAGATATCGCCGGTTATTTTAATAATACCTATGGCGAAATATTTATTTTGCCTAAAGAGCATATCATCAAGTCAGTGGCGATAGTGCCCGGCGTTGACGGCAAGAAGATGAGTAAGAGTTATAATAATACGATAGAGATCTTCGGCGCCGAAAAAAGTGTGAAAAAGACAATCATGCGGATAGTTACCGATTCGACGCCAGTTGAAGAGCCTAAGGACCCTGAGAATTGCAATGTTTTTGCGTTGTTGAAATTGGTGGCCTCAGAAGATGAGCTTAAAGAGTGGGACAGTAAGTATCGCAATGGCGGTATGGGATACGGCGATGCGAAGAAACGTCTCGCTGAACTGATGATAGAATATTTTAAACCTTATAGAGAGAAGCGCGCCCAGTTGGAGAAGGACCCGAAATATGTTCAGGATGTTCTTGCCGATGGCGCCCGTCGCGCCAAGGCCGCTGCGGTCAAAACTATGCTGCGGGTCCGCAAGGCGGTTGGGTTTGGAGCTTATAATGTCTGATAGAGTCGTGACGATAGCAAAGTTTACCGATTCAATAAACGCCAGTCTTGCCAAGCAGACTTTGGCTGACCATGGAATCAAATCGTTTCTTGCCGGTGAGCATACAACGAATTTATATACGATTCCGGCGGTAGCAATTGTGGAACTTCAAACGCTCGAAAGCAAGGCCAAACAGGCGATGGAAATTTTAGAATCTCAAAACAGTGAGGAACAATAGTTGAGTGATTATCGCGTACATCTTGATATATTTTCCGGTCCTATGGATTTATTGCTTTATCTGATCCGTAAGGATGAGGTTGATATCTATGATGTCTCGCTGACCAAGATAATCAAAGAGTATCTTCACTATCTTGAGCTTCTTAAGAAACTTGATGTTGATTTGGCAGGTGACTTTCTTGTGATGGCCTCGACTCTGCTTCAGATAAAGTCGACAATGCTGCTGCCGAAGGTCGAGTCTGACGATGTTGACGGCGAGGATTTGTCTGACCCGCGCACCGAGTTGATTCGTCAGCTTTTGGAATACAAGAAGTTCAAGGACGCAGCTAATCTTTTAAGTGACGCCGCGATTGACCAGAAGATGCGTTACCATCGTCCTAATACGATAGTCGAACAGCTAAAGGACGACAGGGAGCCGGAACTTGACCTTGAGCAGGTTAGCGTATGGGATTTGCTCGATGCTTTTGATTCTATAATAGAGGCGACCGGCGGAGCGACGTTTGATATCAGTCATATTATCGATGATACTCCTATCGATTTGTACGAGATAGAGATATTGCATCGCCTGCAGGTCGAGGGGCCGATGAGCTTTGTGAAGATATTCGAATGCAAGACGAGCCGCAGCGCGATGGTAGGTTTGTTTTTGGCACTTTTGGAATTGATTCGCAATAGGCTTGTCTGGGTCGAGCAGCCAACGCCTGACGGGGATATTCATCTCAAAGCACTAACCGATGAGCCTGCCGAGCAAGCTGTCCAAAAAGCGATATTGGCCACCGAATCAGAATTGTTGGAACAAACAGAGTTGCGGGAAGAAACTCTGGAGGCCGCTGCTGATACCGAAACAATCGACGAGACGCAAGAGACCCCGATAGCTATCGAAGAAATAATGCCCAAAATCGAGTCTGTAGCCGAAATTGATATCGAAACCGAACCGTCTTTATCGGTTCCTATTGCAGAGTTGCCCGCCAAAAACGAGGATAATAGCAATAATAAAGAACAAACCGAAGAAAGCGACAGTAGCAAGATAGGTCATAGCGAGTCAAATTAGTGTTTGACAAGGATGATTTGGGTTACTAAAATACCTGTATCATTTGACGAGAGGGTAAAATTAGAAAGGGCACAATAATGGCAGACAGTGTAAGTGAGTTAACAGATGCCACATTTGATGATGTAGTACATAACACGGAAACTCCGGTATTAGTGGATTTTTGGGCACCTTGGTGCGGACCTTGCAAGATGATGTCTCCGATATTAGAAGAGATAGCAGGCGAGTATTTAGACAAGGCGAAGATATGCAAACTAAACACCGACGACGCTCGCGATAGTGCGATGGAATTTGGAATAAGTGCGATACCAACAATAATCTTATTCAAAGATGGTCAGGTACAAAATAAATGGGTTGGTTTAACGAGCAAAAAAGATCTCGTATCGGCCATCGACGAATTGCTTTAGCAAATCATCTCTGCCAGCGCATTTTTATCTGTCGGCTGGTACGATATTTTAAGTACTAAAATTCCCGAAGGAAATAAAAAAAGTGTCACATAAAATTTTATCTATCAAACAACTTTCCCAGGATGTCTTTACCGCTGAGATTGAAGCGAAGTTAATTGCCCAGGCCCGCAAGCCCGGACAGTTTGTAATCATCAGCATTAATAACGATTACAGCGAGCGTATTCCATTGACGATAGCTGGTGCCGATGCGGAAAAGGGCACTATCCGTTTGATATGGCAGCGAGTCGGCAAGACGACTGCCGAGTTAGCAGACTTAAAAGCCGGTGACGAGATTTCCGGTATCGTCGGGCCTTTAGGTAATCCGACACATTTAGAAAATTTCGGAACTGTAGTTTGTGTCGGCGGGGGAATTGGTAACGCACCGCTTTTACCTATCGCAACGGGATTGAAAGAGGCCGGGAACAAGGTAATTAGCATACTCGGCGCCCGCAACAAGGAACTTGTGATTCTCGAAGATGAGTTCTCGAAAATAAGCGATGAACTGATAGTGACAACTGATGACGGTTCGTACGGCCGCAAGGCATTGGTTACTGAGCCTTTAAAAGAAATTTGCGAACGCGAGGAAAAGCCCGACAAGATATTTGTGATTGGCCCTGCGATAATGATGAAGTTCTGCTGCAAGACCACTGAGCCTTATAAAATATCTACCGAGGTGTCACTTAATACGATAATGGTTGACGGTACCGGTATGTGCGGAGGTTGCCGTGTTGAAGTCGGGGGTAAGGCGAAATTCGTTTGCGTAGACGGGCCTGAATTTGACGGCCATCAGGTCAACTTCGATTTGATGATGAAAAGGCTTGGCGCCTATCGCGACCTTGAACAGCAGGCACACGAAGCATATCTGAAACATAAATGTAAACTTGGTCTGGACCAATAGGGGTTTTTACAGTGACGGAAAAAGAAAGACAGGAAATGTTAGACAAGCTTTTGGCTAAGCGCGCAGATGAAGGCTTAAGGCCTACAGATAGATATGGCATTCCCGCTCAGGAGATGCCTTCTCAGGACGGCGTCGAGAGACGCAGTAACGTCAATGAGGTAGCGCTTGGTTATACCGAGAGCGAGGCGAGGTTAGAAGCACTTCGTTGCCTGCAATGCAAAAATGTTCCCTGTATCAGCGGCTGTCCGGTCAGGATCAAGATAAAAGATTTTATCGAAAGTATTGCCGACGGAAATTTTCAAGAGGCATTGGAGATAATCAAAGAGAATTCACTGCTGCCTGCAGTTTGCGGGCGGGTGTGTCCTCAGGAAGTTCAGTGCCAGGAGAAATGCACTGTCGGTTTGAAGTTTAAGGATGTAGGTAAGGCCGTATCGGTGGGTCGGCTTGAAAGATTCGCTGCAGACTGGGCAAAAGAAGACAGCGTCCCGAAAGTAGCACCGGATACCGGAAAGAAGGTTGCGATAATCGGTTCAGGGCCCGGCGGAATTGTAGCAGCTGCAGATGTTCGCAGGGCAGGTCATGATGTCACGATATTCGAGGCGTTTCATAAACCAGGCGGGGTAATGGTTTACGGGATACCGGAATTTCGGTTGCCAAAAGCAATCGTGCAGGAAGAAATTGACGTCTTAACAAAGATGGGCGTTAAGATCGAGTGTAATTTTGTTGTCGGCAGGACACGAACGATTGAACAGTTGATGAAAGAAGACGGTTTCGATGCAGTCTATGTCGGAGTTGGCGCAGGGCTGCCGAGATTTATGAGTATAGAAGGGGAATCTCTGGTCGGTGTTTACAGCGCGAATGAATATTTGACGAGAGCGAATTTGATGAAGGCTTATAACTTCGGCAAGGGAGCCGATACACCGATAGCGGTATCGAAGAGAGTTGCGGTTGTCGGAGGGGGAAATGTCGCGATGGATTCGGCGCGGACGGCAGTGCGATTGGGAGCAGAAAAAGTCTATCTGATATACAGGCGAAGTGAAGTTGAGATGCCCGCGCGAGTTGAGGAAGTTCACCATGCAAAAGAAGAGGGTGTGGAATTTCTTATCCTGCAAAGTCCGATACGTGTAATCGGGGATGATAACAGTAAGGTCAAGGCGGTAGAGTGCCTCAAGTTTGAGTTGGGAGAGCCTGATGATTCGGGACGCCGGAGGCCTGTACCGATCGAGGGCTCGGAATTTACGATCGATCTCGATACGTTAATTATCGCTATCGGCAATGGGGCGAATCCTTTGATTCAGCAGACCACGCCCGGGCTCGAATTTAATAAGTGGGGCAATATCGTTGTCGATGATAACTGCAAGACGAGCATGGAGGGCGTGTATGCAGGCGGCGATATTGTGCTCGGTGCTGCGACGGTAATATTGGCGATGGGCCAGGGCAGAATAGCCGCAGCTGGGATAAATAAGTACCTAAGCAGCTAAAAAACCAATGGTATTTGACAATCGTTGCATCCTTTCGTATCATCTCTTTTTTGGGTTTTCTCTCACATTTTTTGGCGGTTTCTAATGGAAATAAAGGCGTTTAGGGCATTTAGGTTTAATGGTGCGGTGGTCGGAGATAGCGGTGATTGTATCGCTCCACCTTATGACGTTATCGACGCTGCACGCCAGCAGCAGCTTTACGAGAAAAACGAATATAATATTGTTCGGGTGATCAAGGGCAAAACCTGCGACGGTGACGGCGAAACGAACAATCAATATACACGAGCAGCAAAGTATCTCGACGAGTGGACCGAAAAAGGTGTTCTAAAGCAGGACAGCGAAAAAAGTATTTACGGTTATGTTCAGGACTTTGCTATAGGCACAGAAAATTATCAGCGCAGCGGTTTTGTTTCTCTGGGTAAGCTCGAAGACTTCGGCGCCGGTGTCAAGCCTCACGAGCAGACGATGAGTAATCCAAAGATAGACCGTCTAAATCTTCAAAAAGCGACCGGTGCCAAATTCGGTTTGATTTTTATGCTTTATGACGATGAAAAAAGAATCGCGGATAAAGTGATAGAAAAAGCATCAAGGGAAACGCCGCTTGTCGATTTTGTTGATGAACAGCAAGTTCGTCATCGGCTCTTTGGGATTAGTGACCAAAAGCAAATCGAAGCGGTAAAAGCGATGATGAAAGATAAAAGCTGTACCATAGCCGACGGCCATCATCGTTATGAGACAGCGCTGGAGTTGTATAAACAAAGCGGCAAGGCCTCGGCGCAGTATCAATTGTTCGCATTTGTTAATACACGCAATGAGGGGATGATTGTTTTGGCTACGCATCGTCTTGTGGGTAATGTTAACGGCTTTGAGATTACAAAATTGCTGTCGGCTTTGAAAGAGAATTTCGAAGTCACTGAGTTTAAATTTGAATCAACAGAGGAGAAGGCCGCTTCCAGGCATGAGGTTCTTTCTCAGATTAAATCGCAGCAGGGCCAAGGCGGGAGTGCTTTTGGTATTTACGGCGGCGACAGCGCATTTTATACCGCGGTGCTTAAAAATAAAGACGCTATGAAGTCGGTTTGCGGCGAAAAAAGCCAGGCGTGGCAGTCGCTGGATGTTTCTGTTTTGCATAAGTTGATATTGGAAAATGAGCTTGGCATTGATGAAGAGAAATTATTTAGCGGCGAGTATGTCGAGTATGTAAAGGATGCAGCTATCGCGATTGACGAATCGATTGCCAGAGTTGATAGTGGCGAGAAACAGGTGGCATTTTTTACGAATGCTCCTACAATTGAGCAGATAGAACAGGTGGCCGCAGCTGGTGAGAAGATGCCGCAAAAATCGACGTATTTTTATCCGAAGGTTTATACCGGATTGACAATTTATAAAATGTAATTTTGTAACGAGGAGTTTGAACAATGACAGACTGGAAGAATCCGCCGCGGTTATTTATTCCGGGACCGGTAAAGGTCAATGAAGATGTTTTGCAGCAGCTTGCCAGACCAACACTTGGTCATCGAGGCAAAGAGTATTCCCAATTGCACGGTGAGACTGTTGATATGCTAAAGAAGGTTTTCTTTACTGAGCAAAACGTATTTTTGTCTACGTCAAGTGCGTCAGGCATATGGGAGGCGGCTATCCGCAATTGTGTCGGGCTCGACGAGAAAGTTCTTTGCACGATGTGCGGAGCGTTTAGTGACAAGTGGGCCGATGTAATTAGAAGCTGCGGCAGAGAGCTTGATGAGCTAAAGGTCGAATGGGGCCAGGCGATAACAGCTGATATGATTGACGAGAAATTATCGAGCGGAGAATACTCGGCGGTGACTTTGGTTTATAACGAGACAAGCACGGGTCTTACGAACCGCGTTTACGAAATAAGCGAAATGATGAAGGAAAAGTATCCTGAGGTATTAGTTTTTGTTGATTCGGTAAGCGCGATGGTTGGACTGCCTTTGCATTTTGACAAGCTCGCCTGGGACGTGACATTTGCCTCGGTACAAAAGGCATTTGCGATACCGCCCGGACTGGCAGTTGCGCTGGTCAGTGACAGGGCACTTGCCAAGGGTAAGGAAATTCCGAATAGAGGGTATTATTTTGATTTTCAGCTTTGGGCAAAATCAGCGGCGAAAAGCCAGACCTTAGCGACGCCTAACGTACCTCATATTATGGCATTGCATTATCAGTGCGAAAAACTTTTGAGCGAGGGCATGGAGAATGTATGGGCGAGGCACAAAAAGATGGCAGAATTTGTGCGCCTGTGGGTCGGAGAAAAATTTGCTCTGTTTTGTGACGAGCATTACGCATCTGATACGCTTACAACGGTCAAGAACACAAGGGGGATAAACGTTGCAGAGACGATCAAGGCAATCCAGGAAAAACACAACACGATATTCGGTAACGGCTACGGAAAATTAAAAGAAAAGACGTTCCGTATCGCTCACATGGGTGATATAACACTTGACGATTTGAAGGAACTGCTGGGGTGGATTGACGAGGAGATCGGGTAGGTTTAACTTTCGATTTTCCTTGATTTTATGCAAAAAAATGTCGATATAGTGAACTTAAATGCAAAAAAAGGCGTATAAAAGTTACAAAAAACAGCTTTTTTACGTAATTTTAGCATTTATTAGGTCATCTAAAACCCAAGGAGAGCATATATGAAAGTTTCAAACGTCAGGATTTGCCGGAAAAACACGCATTATTTCGTAATTTCGGTGGTTTTTGTTTTAGCGATGGGGATTTTTTCGGTTCCTGCGATAGGTCAGGACACTGAGAGCATCAGCGCGCTTCGCCAGATGGGTAAGGCGTTTTCGTCAATTGCGGAAAAGACGTCTCCAGCAGTGGTATGGATTACAGCGGAAAAAACTATTCCCCGAGGCGGAGGCAGGCGGTCTCCTTTCGGTGACGGGATGGACCCGTTTGATGATGACTTTTTCGATTTTTTCTTCGGCAGACCCTCTCCCAAACGCCAAAGGCCTCGCAAAGAGAAAGAGCGTAAACAGACTGCGATGGGTTCGGGATTTATCGTTTCACCGGATGGCTATGTTTTGACGAATAATCATGTCGTTGAAGACGCGACGGAGATAACGGTCAGACTCGCCGATGACAGGGAATTTAAGGCAGAGTTAGTCGGGACGGACCCTGCATCTGAAGTGGCGGTACTAAAGATAGTTAATGATGAAGACTTTACGATATTGGAACTTGCCGATTCTGATGAATTGGAAGTTGGCGAATGGGTCCTTGCTATCGGCAATCCGTTCGGCTTGAGCCATACGGTGACAGCAGGTATTGTAAGTGCCAAGGGCAGAAGCGGTCTGGGTTTGGCAGAGTATGAGAATTTTATTCAGACCGACGCAGCGATAAACCGGGGCAATTCGGGCGGGCCTTTGATTAACCTTGACGGAAAAGTGGTCGGTATAAACACAGCGATAATAGGCGCTCAGGGTAATGTTGGAATAGGTCTGGCAGTGCCTATCAATATGGCTAAGAATGTTTATGAGCAACTTGTAGATAGCGGAAAGGTTGTTCGAGGATTTATGGGTGTCGTGATTCAGGACTTAACGCCTAAGCTCGCCAAGTCATTTGACCTGGATGAAAATACCAAGGGTGTATTGATACCTAAGGTGAGCAAAGATTCTGCCGCCGAGAAGGCGGGAATGAAAAAAGGTGACATCGTTGTAGAGCTTGACGGCAAGGCAGTAGACAAGGCCAATACCTTCCGGCAAAAAGTTTCAATGTTAAAACCGGGCACCAAGGTAGATGTTGTCGTGCTTCGGGATGGTAAGCGCAAAACAATTACAATTGAGCTTGGAGAGCGTCCATCAAAGGAAGTTGCGTCAGCTGTTGAATCGAAAATTTTGGACAAGCTTGGAATTAGCGTTCAAAATCTAACCAAGGAACTGGCAGAAAATATGGGCTATGAGGATGCCGAAGGTGTCGTGGTCACCGAAGTTGAGCCCGGCTCGAAAGCAGAATCGGCTGGCATAAATCGCGGGACGCTGATAATCGAAGTGAACCGCAAGGCAGTTAAAAATACGAAAGCCTTTAAAAAGGCAATAGAGCCAGCCATTAAGAAAGGTTCGGTAGTATTGCTTCTCTATAATGGACGTTCGAGTTGGTATGTCGTGCTTGAGTTTCCAAAAGAATAGAAACCGATAAATAAATTTCGAAGGCCTCGCTAACTTCAAAGCGGGGCTTTTTTTTGTGCCCAATAAGCCTTGGGACGGCTTTGTCGCTGGAGCATTTTGGGGACAAAGCGGCGATGCCGGCGGCAATATTCGTGTTTATCTGCATAATAACGGCATCTATTATGTCCGAGGTCTGGCAGCGAAAAGACCGAGAAGTTTTGTCATAAACTGTTGCATTTTGATTGCAAAGTTGCTATAATCTTTGCTTATAAATCGGTTTAAAGGAATTTAAGGGGCAGTCTAATAAGGCTGCCTGTTTGTGTTATTTGCAGAGGATTTTTTTGGGAGTTTTTACGATGGGTTGTAGATTGGCAATAGCAGGAGTGACCGGAGCTGTCGGTCAGGAATTTTTGAAAATCCTGGAAGAACGTGAGTTCGCTTTTGATTCCTTGAAGATGCTTGCGAGCAGCCGTTCAGCAGGCAAGAGTATTACCTTCAAGGGCAAAGAATATATCGTTGAGGAATTGACTAAAAATAGCTTTGAGGGAATTGACATCGCTTTGTTTAGTGCCGGGGGCGATAGGAGCAAAGAGTTCGCGCCGGCAGCGGTAGAAGCCGGAGCGGTTGTGGTTGATAACTCCTCGGCATTTAGAATGGATGTCGATGTTCCGCTGGTGATTCCGGAGATAAATCCCGAAGCAATCGCAAAGCATAAAGGGATAATCGCGAATCCGAATTGCTCGACTATAATCGGTATCGTTCCTGTTTGGCCCTTACATAAAGCTAACCCGGTCAAAAGAATGGTGATAAGTACCTATCAGGCGGCAAGCGGCGCAGGCCAGGCAGCGATGGATGAACTTGAAAAACAAAGCCGTGACATTTTGGAAGGCAAAGAACCAAAGTGTGAGGCTTTTCCATATCAGATAGCGTTTAACGCCTTCTGTCATAATTCTCCGCTCAAGCCTAACGGCTATAACGAAGAGGAGATGAAAATGGTCAATGAGACCCGCAAGATTTTTGATTGCGCCGACATTGCGATTACCTGCACCTGTGTAAGGATTGGTGTATTCAGGGCGCACTGCGAGAGCATTAATCTGGAATTTACCGAAGCGATCACCCCTAACCAGGTTCGCGACCTTTTGAGCACTGCGCCGGGTGTCTCGATTATCGATGACAGGGAAAATAACCGTTTCCCCATGCCGATTGACGCGACTGACAAGGACGATATCTTCGTCGGTCGAATTCGCCAGGATGAGTCGATACCGGAAAATCGCGGAATCAATTTGTGGGTGGCCGGTGACCAGCTTCGCAAGGGCGCTGCGTTAAACGCTGTGCAAATCGCCGAAAAGCTGTTATAATCTTGCCGTTATGGCGTTACGCAAGATTAAACTAACCGTTTGTTACGACGGCAGCAGATATCACGGCTGGGCGAATCAACCCGGACAAGAGACCATCCAGGGCCAACTCACCGAGGCGATTCAAATCCTTACCGGCACAGAAGTTTCCATCACCGGGGCAAGCAGAACCGATGCGGGCGTTCATGCCAAAGGCCAAACCGTTACGATGGAGGTTGATTCACCTATCCCGACTGAAAACTTTGCCAAGGCGATAACCGACAGGCTCGCCGAAGATATTGCGGTTATCGATGCCGTTGAGGTGCCGGGCAGTTTCGATGTTATCGGTGACGTGAAAAATAAGCTGTACCACTATACGATTTATACCGGCAAGGTCAGGCCCGTAATGGAAATCAGTAAGGTATGGCATTTGCCGGGTGAGCTTGATGTTGATATGATGGACAGGGCCGCGAAATTATTGGTCGGCAAAAAGGATTTTAAATCATTTGCATCGGCGGCAGATAATAGGGAAAATACTGTTCGGACGATTTTTAGATGTGATGTCACTGGAGATGGCGACTATATTTATACCGAAGTAGAAGGTGACGGTTTTTTATATAATATGGTTCGCAACATTGTCGGGACATTGGTTGAAGTTGGGATTGGCAGGATGAAAGTTGAAAAAATAGAGGAAATTTTAGCCGCTAAGGACCGCACAGCCGCCGGGCCTATAGCTGCGGCGAGCGGGCTTTGCCTGGAATGGATTAAATATTGAAGATAGTTCATATCATAACTCGTATGATACTTGGCGGGGCGCAGGAGAACACGCTAATCACCTGTAAGCTTCTGGCCCAGCGTGGTCACGATGTCACCTTGATAACCGGCCCTGCAATTGGACCCGAAGGCGAACTTCTTAGCCAGACCAAGGGACAAAAATATAAAACGATAGTTGTTGATAAGCTTGTCCGTGCGATTGACCCAATAAAGGATTTTGCAAGTTATTATGAAATCAAAAGATTATTAAAAGAAATTGCCCCTGACATTGTTCATACGCACTCGGCGAAAGGGGGGATATTGGGCAGGTTCGCAGCGTCTAATTTAAGGCCACGACCTAAAATAGTTCATACGATTCACGGGCTTGCGTTTCATTCGTATCAAAGCCAATTGCTGAATAAGTTTTATATTGCAATCAAGAAAGCTGCTGCTAAACGGACAGACTTTTTTATCAGTGTTTCCGATGCAATGGCCCGTGAGGCAATGTCGGTCGGGATAGGGCAAAAAGATAAGTTTGTTACCGCACCATCGGCAGTTGAAAAAGAAATTTTCCTCAAGCCCTGCTCTGATGAAGAGAAGATTGAGTTTCGCAGGAAATACGATATACCCAAAGATGCTGTTGTGCTGATCACAATTGCCCGACTGGTTAAAATGAAAGGCCACAGCTACATCGTCGAATCAGCTAAAAAACTTTCCAAGCGGTTTGATAATGTTATCTGGCTTTTTGTAGGTGACGGCATTGACGCTGGTGAGATAAAAAAACAAATCCATGATGCCGGTCTGGCAGAGCGTTTTCGTTTTACCGGTCTTGTCCCGCCTGAAGAGATTCCCCTCGCTGTCGGTTCTTCGGAGATACTTCTGCATTGTTCGCTTCGTGAAGCTTTCGGGCGTATCTTTCTGCAGGGGATGCTTTGCGGTAAGCCGGTGATTGCTTTTAATCTTGACGCTGCTCCGGAGATAATCAATGAAAGTACCGGCAGGCTTGTAGAACCCGAAAATATTGAGCATTTAATAGAGGCCTGCAGAGAGTTGATTGAAGATGAACAATTACGCAACCAGTTAGGAGAAAACGGGCGGGAATTTGCGGCAGAGAAGTTCTCGCCGGAGGCAATGGTTGATACGATTGAAGAAGTTTATAGAAAGGTGCTGGAGAAATAGAAATGAAAAGTTATCGCAAGGAACTTTGGTTTCAAACCAATCAGCGTAGAGAGCTAATCAATATCTCTCGCGAGGTTCAGCAATGTGTTAACGAAAGCCAGATAACCGAAGGGTTTGTTTTGTGTAACGCGATGCATATAACGGCAAGCGTTTTTATTAACGACGACGAGTCGGGGCTTCATCATGATTATGAGGTTTGGCTTGAAAAGCTGGCGCCGGAAAAACCACACTCGCAGTACAAGCATAACGGGTTCGAGGACAACGCTGATGCTCATTTGAAGCGTACGGTCATGGGCAGAGAGGTTGTGGTCGCGTTAACAGATGGTCAGTTGGACTTCGGGCCATGGGAACAGATATTTTACGGGGAATTTGACGGCAAGCGCAAAAAACGGGTACTGGTAAAAATCATCGGCGAGTAAAAACTATTACTCCTGCTGCTGTTGGGGATTTATCATTTGTTTCAGGTTGTATTGTGCGAGGGTGTTTTGTTTTTCCTGAGCAATTTTTTTAATGGCTTCGGGCTGGTCGATAGACTGCTGTGCAAATCCCGCAGCGGCGACGGCTTTGTCGATATCAGAGAGCTTTATGTTTTCCGGGTCCTGAGCGGGCATGAAGCCGATTTTGGGGTCGGAGCTTTTAATCAGGATACCATTGGCAACGAGATGATGCAGAATTTTTTCGGTAAATTGCGGGGGAATATTAAGTTTACTGGAAACCACTTCAATTTCTACCGGCGCATTGTTTCGTTCAAAGGCAGCGGCTACTTCTCTGGCGATGTTTATGACAGTGATGTCATTGGCGATGAAGTAATCTTCATTTCTTTGGGCAGCGGCAATTTCGGCAGCATCGAGAGAGGTCAGGTGCTGGGTGGTGAATGTTAACTGCAGGCCAAACAAAACTATAATCCAGGTAATATAAATCCATAGCACGGTAATTGGTATCAATGCCATGACACCATAGACGGTTCCGTATGGTTTGGCCTCGATGATATAATATCCAAATCCTGCTTTTGCAAGTGACCATACCAAGGCAGCAACAGCGGCACCCCAGATGGCCGATTTTGCATTGACCTTCGTGTTGGGCAGGACAAAGTAAAGAAGGAAAAACGCAACGGTCGCGATTATGTAAGAGAATAATTGCGGAGTCATTGTTGACAGAAGTGTCTGCTGGAGTTTGTCGAGCATAGAGAATTTGGTGGTGACAAAAATGCCGGCACCGAGCAGCAGCGGACCGAGAGTCAGCAGTGCCCAGTAATTGATAATACGCTGAATGAAACTTCTGCCCTGCATAACATGCCAGATTCGATTAAAGGCCCTTTCGATAGTTGACAGCAGTGCGAGCGCCGCCCAGATGACAAATAGAACGCTAAAGAGAGTGATAGCGCCGGTATTTGTGCCGGTAAAGAATTTTCCAACAATCCGGTCGATATTGCTGGTGATATTCACTTTTTCTTCTGGTTTTTCTTCATCAGGCGCGTATTCGATTTTTGTCAGGTTCAGCTGGTCATAGACAAACGTCTTTACCTTTTCTCCTACATGTTCGTAGGCTGGCAAAAGCTGAAAGATAAGAAGCATTACGATTGCCAAAGGAACGATTCCAAAGATGGTATGGTATGACAGTGCTGCGGCCTGCTGACCGGCACGGTTTTTTCTAAGCAGTTTTGCACAGTGTGACCAGAGTTTGATTTGAAAAACGGCGAACCGGCTGGCTTTTCCAAGCTGAGCAGTCGGCGTAGTTAGCAATTTTGTCAACATTTACGCACCTTTCAAGTCAGTAAATTCCTTCTCTAACTTCGACCAATTTTCTCGATTACTTAAGCAATTCGCCGAGCTTTTCGAGTAGCTTGTCCTCAATTTGATGCCTTAGCTGGTCTTCTAACAATTTGCCGACATTTAGCTCTGGCTTATCGAGCGTGCCTCCGAGCGAGACCTCCATTCTCTTGCCTGAGTATTCCTGGCCCACTCGCACAGTTTTTCCTCTCATGGTATACGGCAATACGATGGTCATATTAAGAGATTTATCCAGGCCTATAACGCCTTTGAAGTTTATTGGTTTTTTGTCGACATCCATCTGCATATCTTCATATCTTAAGTAGCCATCCTGCAAAACGAATCTTGTCGGGTGCATTGTGATATTTCGAGAAGTTTTTCCCGAGCCTGAAGCTGCGAGTATCTGGCCAAGCAGATCCGACGACTGCATCTTAATATCATCAATAGCAATGGTGCCAATAACAACAAGGTCATTTGTGGTTGCGTCTTTTAAGGGGATAGCAAGTTTTTCACAGTTGAAGTTCGCGACTCCGCTGACATTTAGCGAATTAGCAAAGACAGGGTTGACATACTTTAAAAGTTTCTTTGTGGTCTCGTCATTAATCTGTATGTCTTTCGCGATATCGATTGGCCCTGGAGTTTCAAAAAGTACTGGTTTTTTGTTAAAATCGGCTTGTCCGGCAAAACTCAACGTGCCTTTATTTACGGTAGTTGAAAACGGAGCAACCTCCAATATACCTTTTTGCATTTGAATATTAAGTTTCGTCGGCCCGAAGTTTAGCCCCATGTATTCGGCACTGTCGAAATAGAGATTTGCTTTGGTGCTGAGATTTTGCATAAATTTTTCGGGCTGGTCAACCGGGTATTGGCTTTGGAAATTGAACTTGTTTTGAGATTGCCCCTTGATATTAAATCCGGTGGGCAAAAACGCCGAAGCTACTGTACTGACCGCTGCCCAGTCGTATTGGCAATCAGCTTTTCCCTGCAATTTTGTCTGGTTTTGTTTTGTTTCTTTTCTTAGATTGCCTTTGATTTTAATTTTCGGGCTAACCAGGTCCCAGACGACATCAAAAGTTTTTTGTTCCGGGTTGACTTTGACATCACAGGTTAAAAACACCTGCTCCTGCATGAAAGGTTCCTGCTGGTCTGGCGTAGTAATCACGAGGTTTGTAATTTTAGTTGAATCGGTTTTTATGTTATAGGTACCTCTTTTGGATGTAATCAGGACCTGCGATTGAGCGTTGCCTGCGATTCGAGCTTTATCAGGAAAGGCTGCGAACATTACAGCGAACGGTTTTATCTTTTTGAGGTCAACGTTAGCAAATATCGACAGGTTGAGGGGTCTTTGGGGTTCTTTTCCGATTGGAACGACTGCGTCTTTAATGGTAATCTGCCCGAAGCCCGCTTTAATGTCCATCAGTTTTAATGTCGCGATGTCTTTCGGTGGTTCAACTACGACGGAAAACTCGATGTCGGCCTGAGGCTCAAAGACAGTGATGCCGGGTTTTGAGATTCGCAAGCCGGTGACTTTAGCAGAGCCTTTTACGCTGAATTTGTCCTTATTACCCGAGAGCGTGCCTTTTTCAAGAACCTGTCCCGCAAAGGAATATTGGCCCATGTCGATGAATTGGCCGAGTTCCTGCTGAAGTTTTGCCAAGTCGGCTTTGGCTTCATAGTTAAGTGCCTTACTGGTACCTGACGCAGTAAATGTGCAAAATGATGATGACAGTTCGATGATTTCATAGTTAATTTCTTTTTTTCCGGATGTGATATCGAGTTTTGCCTGTATCGGCTGAGAGAGGGTGATTTGTTTTCCTTTTACCTGTCCGGCTAAGCCGTCGAGATTTATCCATCCTTTAATTTTTCTTTTGTTAAGTTCTTTATAGGTTTCAATGTTGCCATTGAGCTTGCCGGATGTTATTTTCATTTGCTCTTTGAGTTTGAAAGTGCGGGGCATCTGCGAGAGGACAGCGGCAATATCACAATCAAAGGTTGCTTTTAAATCATAGTTAGAATCCGGTTCGAGAAAGTCGGCGAAAGATTTAGCTGTCTTTGGGATAACGCCTGTAATTTCTGCATTTACAAAGTCACTGCGAATTTTCAGCTTATCGATGTTAATAGTATCTTTAGTGGTTTTCATTTTGATATCGAGGTCGAGTCGCTTAGCCTGGAGCTTGTCACCTTTTAATGCCGAGCCTGTTATGTTGATGTTTTTGGCTTTAATTTTTCCGACCGATTCTTCGATCTGCCCGTTTTTGATTTGTGTTTTGATATCGACAGAGACATTGCCGCTTGCCTGGAGATTCACTCCTGCCAATGAGAACAGCGGGCCCAATGAGGCGATGTCCAGGTTATCTGTCTCAATCTCCACAGAGCCGCTAACATCTTTAAATGTCCAGTCCGAACCTTTTGCGTGAATACTTGATTTTTTCCCCTTTGCAACAACAGCGGTTTGTATGTCGAAGCTAGTTTTTTCGCCTGGCGGTCGCAGGTTTACTTTTGAATTAATCTGTGCAAGCTCAACAGTGCCGGCGTGAGTATCAGTAACTTTCAAATTGCCGTCTTTTACGACAAGGTCAATTTGAGATATAGGCAGGCCAGCGGACTTTGTTTTTTTTCTGGTTGGCGTCTGAGTTATCCTTGCCTGCGATGATTTAGGTTTGAGTTTTATTCGTACCTGCGGCTGGTCGATGACCGTCTTACCGAAAGACATATCGCCCCGCAGAATAGATAGATAATGAGGCTTGGTGTCTATCTGTTTTATTTGCACGGATATCTGGTTTGCGCTGTCATCATAGGTAACTCTTTTGACCGTTAGGCCCTTGAACCAGCCCATTGAAAGGCTCGCAAAGTCGGTTCTGCCTTCAACGGCGTCGTTGATTTTCTTTAGAATTGTTTTCTTGCCGGCATCGCTTGAGATATACGCCGGCACAATAAACAGGACCAACACAATCACAACAAGCAATAGGGCCGATAACGACAACAATATTTTAGTTTTGACCAAGGCTGATGGTTTTCTTGAGAACATTTGGGCTCGCATTTCTTTTTCCCCCTGCAAGGGTTAAAATTTTGAACTGATTGACATAACAATACATCGGGGAAATGTGTGCAGCACATTAGAAAACAAGCAATAAATCGCTAAAAATGGACTAATCGAGCATAACTTCATCAGATTTTGCTTTGACATTTGAGTCAATTTTATTTGTAAAATCCTTCGTAATGTCATCGATTTGCTTTTTGCCGTCATCTCTATCGTCTTCTGTGATGAGTTTGTCTTTTTGTTCCTTGTCGAGCTGTTTGTTAGCGTCCCTTCTGATATTACGGATGCTTACCTTTGCCTGCTCGCCTGCCTGCTTGACCTGCCCGACAATCAGGTTCCTTCTTTCCTCGCTAAGCGGCGGGACATTTAGCCTGATCATTTTCCCATCGAGCATCGGCGCGATGCTCAGGTCGCTGTTTTTGATTGCCTTTTCGATATCTTTTAGCGACGCCGGGTCAAACGGTTTAATAACAATCATATCTGCCTGCGGTGTAGCCATGCTGGCAAGTTGTTTCAATGGCGTCGGTGTGCCGTAATACTCGACTCTTAGATTTTCGACCAGGCCAGTAGAAGCTCTTCCTGTTCTCAAAGCTTTGAGGCTTTCATGAAAGACGCCTGCGGCTTTTTCCATTTTTTCACGGTGTTCATTAACGATTTGATTAACAGGCATAAATACCCTCCGAAGTTAACAAATTAATGTTCCGACCTCTTCGCCCCTAATGGCTTTTGCGATGTTGTCGGACTCGAAAATGTTTAAAACAATAATCGGAATTTTATTTTCCCTGCACAGACTAATTGCCGAGTGGTCCATAATCTTAAGATTTTTCTTTAGTACATCTTCATACGTTATTTGCTTGAACAGTTCCGCGTTGCTGTCCTTGTTCGGGTCAGAGCTGTAAACGCCTTCGACTTTTGTCGCTTTTATCAGCAAATCGACGTCGAGTTCCGAAGCTCTC
The DNA here is from genome assembly GCA_019456255.1 of Planctomycetota bacterium. GTDB lineage: Bacteria > Planctomycetota > Phycisphaerae > Sedimentisphaerales > Anaerobacaceae > VRUG01. The sequence goes on from VRUG01000001.1 coordinate 172,026, forward strand.
AAAGCTGCACATGTATCGGTCGTAAAGAACGGATTACCTGTACCGCCTGCCAGAATGGTGACTCTTCCTCTTTCGAGATGTTTCAGCGTTTTTCTTCTGATGAATTTTTCACAGATAGCGGAAACTTCAATAGCGCTTAACACCCTTGTCGGCTGACCCAGTTTTTCGAGAGTTTCCTGCAGGGCACAGGCGTTGATTATCGTAGCAAGCATACCCATGTAGTCAGCGGTGTTTCTTGGTATCTCGATGTCGGTGGAGAATTTTTTGCCTCGCAGGATATTTCCGGCACCGACAACAATAGCAACCTCCGGGCCTTGTTTGCACAACTGCATTATGGTTCGGGCAATAGATTTGAGTTTTTCGCCATCGATGCCAAACTCGCCTGGTTTGCAAAAACTTTCACCAGAGAGTTTCAACAGAACGCGTTTGTATTTACTCTCTGCCATATTTTTCTGACTCCATCCAATATTTGGCAAATCACGAACTATTCTTCAACGCTAAGCCGAATAAATTTCGTTAGTTTAGCTTCGCCGCCAGCGTCTTTGGCCGCCTGCTCAATAACCTCAGTGACGGTCTTGCTGTCGTCCTTAACGAAAGGCTGGTCCAGAAGACAGTTCTCACCATAAAACTTTTTGAGCTTACCTTCCACAATTTTTTCGATAATATTTTCAGGCTTTCCCTTAACCTGCTCTGCGAAGATAGCTTTTTCCTTTTCGACTGTTTCAGGGTCAATGCCGTCCCTGTTCAGTGCCAAAGGTTTTATCGCTGTAATGTGCATGGCAACATCGACGGCAACCTGCTTTAAACTATCAGCAGCAGCAACATTATCATCGCTGGTCTCGATCTGTACCATAGCACCGATTTTCTTGTTGAAGTGAATGTATGTGCAAATCAGGCCCGCTGAATCAAGTGTGTATTTTGCATAGCCGCCGACTTCTGTTTTTTCTCCGGTTTTGCTAACCAGGTCGGTGAGGCACTTGCTAAACTTTTTCCCGTCAATTTCGGTTTCGAGAACATTGTCGGCACCTTCATCTGCCGAACATACCAAAGCGTAATCTGCGAGAGTTTCAGTTGTCTCGACAAAGCCTTCGCTTTTAGCAACGAAGTCAGTTTCGCAGCAAAGCGTTACCATACATACAGTTTTCCCATCATCAGAGGACTTTGTGATAACGATGCCCTCGGAAGTTTCTCTTCCGGCACGTTTAGCTAAAGTAGCCAGTCCTTTTTTCCGCAACAGTTCCATGGCTTTTTCTAAATCACCATCGGTTTCGCCGAGGGCTTTTTTGCAGTCCATCATACCCTGTCCACTCATTTTTCTAAGTTCCATCACCATTGCAGCTGAGATTTCTGCCATTTCAAAAACTCCTTCGATTTATTTTTTCATCTTTGCAAACAAACCCCTGCACTAAATCTCAAGTCGAGTCTAAAACAGGGGTCAATTTTAATACATTTCAATTCAGTTTTAAATTTTTACTTTTCGGTTTTATCTTCCTGCTGCTCTGGCTCAGGTTCTGGTGCCGGTGCCGGTGCAGGCTCAGGTGCTGGTGCTGGCTCAGGGGCCGGAGCTGGTTCTTCTTTTATCGCAGTAGCCGTTGCTGCCTGAGGCTCACTTTCGTCGGCACGTGCGAGAGCTCTTTTCGAGCGTACACGCTTTGGCCTTTGCCTTGTCTCGGTCTGCTGTGTGCCGACCAATGTTTTTCCGATAGCGACGGCATCTGCCAATTCAGTCAGGATTAATTCAATTGCCCTGATAGAATCGTCATTTGCCGGAATAGCTACATCAACGGTATCCGGATCAGAATCGGTGTCGAGCAACGCGACAGTTGCGATACCAAGTTTCCTTGCTTCGTATAGTGCAAGTGACTCTTTCTTTGCATCAACGACAACAACGGCACCAGGCAAGCGTGACATTTTTCGGATTCCGTCGAGGTTGCTTTTGATTTTTCTCATTTCACGTTTTAGTCTTGAAGCCTGCTTTTTACTTTCAGCTTCGAGCTGACCGCTTTGCTGCATAGCTTCGAGTTGTTCAAGTCTTTGAAGTCTTGAGCGGATGGTCCTGAAGTTTGTCAGTGTTCCCCCGAGCCATCTTGTTGAGACATAGTGCATCTGGCATTTCTCAGCGATAACCTCAACGGTTTTCTGAGCTTGTCTTTTGGTTCCGACAAAGACAACATCTTTGCCGCCAGCGACGATATCAGCCAGCAACTTTTTAGCGACAAGAATGCCTTCTAAGGTCTTTTTGACGTCAATAATATGAATTTTACCACGTTTTGTGAAAATAAACGGGGCCATTTTCGGATTCCATCTGCTGGCACCATGTCCGAAATGCACTCCGGCATTAATAAGTTCACGAGCAAGTTCTTTAGCCACAAACAAACCTCCAGTTTTTTTGTTATCTGCTGCTGTCTGCCACATACAGACAGCCGAATCAAGGAAAATACTTTAAATTTGATTATATGTCAAGAAATTTTGATAAATATAGTAATATTTAGGCTTTGTGAGAAAAAAAAGCGGAAATCCTATACGTTGTATTTTTTACGCCAAAATGCATGGTTATTTTGCGATAATACCTGTTTTTGGTGCAATATTGGGCTTTTGCAGGATAATTTGGGCTTATTTGCCATACCCCGAACAGATTAATACCAAATTGTGATAATCAAATTAGGCTCAGTTTTTTTTGATACTACCAGCCCTGTGGTGGTATTGGTGCTCTTTACAATAACATCGGGATTGTTTTTTAGCCAGTTATTTACCTGGTCATTAATGAAATCAATTGCGCCGGCATGTAGCTTTGTAAAGAAGGTTTTCACGCCTGTAATGCGGTCAGTAGAGACGATTTTTTCGCTGGCTTCGGCCTTGAGGGGGCTATTGAGCGGCTTTTTGGCCGGGGCAGGGGATGATGTAGGGGCTGGTGTATCGCCCAGATTCAAGGGTGTGTGTGAGATATCGGTCTCGCCGCTATCATCCCACGGGATCAAAATGTCATCTTCTTCTTCGGGGGTCGGCTCATCAGGGGTCTTTTTGTCAAAATCACCGATATTAAAATCGTCCATAACAAAACCTCCACAAGAATTTGATTTCTATTAATTCTACCTGAACCTGGCTGCGTTTGCCAGTAAAAAAGGGTATTTAGAATTAGACCAGCGGGGATTTTTTTGCTATTTTCACAGTTCATGGCGAAAAAAAGAGGACAAACACGGATAGCGGTTGGTTTTGTGGCATTGGGTTGCCCCAAAAATATCGTGGACAGCGAGCGGATGCTCGCCGAGATTGCTCAGGCTGATATGGTGATAACCGCTGAACTTGAACAAGCCGACGTCATCGTTGTCAATACGTGCGGCTTTATCGAACCGGCAAAACGCGAGGCGTTCGAGGCGATAAAGCACGCGGTCAACTCGAAGCGAAAAGGTAATGTGAAAAAAGTGGTAGTCGCTGGATGTCTATCTGAGCGAATGGGTGAGCAGCTATTCAAGGAAATACAAGGCGTTGACGCGATAGTCGGGCTGGGTCAGCGAGATAACATCGTCAAGATAATCAGGCAAAGTCTTACTTCAAAGAAACACGCGAGCTATCTGGAGCATGCGTGCAGTGACATAAGCGATGACAAGACGCGGCTTTTAATTACCGGCGCCCACAGCGCGTATCTTCGGATAAGTGAGGGCTGCGACCATAAGTGTTCGTTCTGCACAATACCTGCGATTCGCGGACGGTTTCGCAGCAAGCCTGTGGAGACGGTTTTAGTTGAAGCAAAAGAACTTGCTAAGGCCGGAGTTGTGGAACTGAATATTATCGCGCAGGACACCGCTTACTACGGCAAAGATCTTAAGATGAAAGAAGGGCTGGCGAAACTTCTGGCTGAAGTTGAAAAAATAGCAGGCCTCGAATGGATTCGCGTGATGTATTTGTATCCGGTCGGATTTACGGATAAGCTCTTAGAGATGGTCGCGGGCAGTGACAAAATCGTGCATTATTTTGATATCCCGATTCAGCATGTCAGTGACCCTATATTAAAGGCGATGCGCAGGCCCGATACGAAAGAGGGGCTTTATCAACTGATAGAGAAACTGCGGAAAGTTTTGCCTGATGTTGTGCTTCGGACGACCTTGATAGTCGGCTTTCCAAGCGAAACCGATGAGCAATTCGCTGAGCTTTTGGAATTTATAAAATGGGCAAAGTTTGACGCGTTGGGGACGTTTAAGTATTATGCCGAAACCGGCACCGATGCAGCTAAGATGGCAGAGCAAGTCCCCGAAAAGGTAAAGGAAAAGCGTCTTGATGAGCTCATGCTTGCCCAGCAGGAAATCGCGTTTGCAAAGAATCAAAGCATCAAGGGTGCCGAGTTTCGATGCCTCGTTGAATCAGTGGCCGAAAATGGGACAGGCACGGGCCGCTATTACGGCCAGGCACCGGAGATTGACAGCGTCTGTATCATCGAAAACTGCACGGCAAATGCAGGGGAATTTGCTAAGGTCAAAGTCGCCGGGATGAAAGATTATGATTTGCTCGTGCGGCAAATTTAGTGCTGGTATAAAAGTTAAATTAAAGTACACTTGATATTATGTTGAAACATCTACCAAACGCGTTGACGATGGGGCGGTTTGTGCTGACGGTCATTTTTTTGGTGATGGTCCTTTACGCTCCCAGATATTATTCAGCCGGCGAAAGGCCCTTTCCGGATTTCCTCGATTACGCCTTTATAATTTTCGTAATCGCAGGTCTGACCGACATGGTCGACGGTGCTGTAGCGAGAAAACTCGGAGTTGTCAGCAAGTTCGGTAGGATTATGGATCCTCTGGCTGACAAGATCCTAATATGTGGTGCCTTTATTTGTTTCGCGATAATAGGTGAGCCCAAACTTTTTGATTTCAGTGACACGACGTTAACGATAATTCAATGGGGTACAGTAGGTATAATTATTTTAAGAGATGTCTATGTCACAATATTACGCCATATTGCTGAAGCCAGAGGCATCAACTTTGCTGCCATATTATCCGGTAAGATAAAAATGTTTCTGCACTCTTTTGCGATAGGGACAGTTGTTATAAGGATGGCACATGTTCAGGGTGCAGCATGGGGGTACTGGTTCACAACCGTAACATTCGTCATTATGTTAATAGTAACAATAATATCTGGTTTGACTTATCACATTAGATGGCGGGCGTGTAACTCTTGAAAATATTGATGTGCCTTGTAGTCTTTCTTTGACACTAACACATATAAACTTATCGTTGCTGTTATAGACAACATTTTCTCAGGAAGGAACTCAAAAATGGCAAAACAGGACTCTCCCAAAAAGGATCGCTTTCTCTCTATGCTAATCCGAAACAGGGAAGGGTTTCCATGGCATCTTTTTTCGTTTCTATTGCTGGTTTCCATTTTGCCATATTTGGGGGCTGCAATTGACAAGAGTTTTTTTCTACCAGGGAAAGCGGTGGGGATTTTTGAACACTACGGAAATATATGTTTTACAATTGTGTGTCCCTTAATATTTATTTTTGGTACTCGAGGTATTCGTTGCTTCGATCAGTTTGTCCGCAATGTAAATACAAACCTTATAGAAGACAAATTCAAGAAAACAATAAAATTAGAAGAGTTCTTGCAGACTAATTGGAATGCAAACCCATATATACTCCTGAAGTTTTTGCTCATTTTCAGTGGCTTCGTGTTTGCTACGGTAAATGCAATAAACACTCTTAGGCCAAGGGGTATCTGGGGCCACGATGTTTACGACTCAATAAGTTATGTCGGAGGCTATATTTCCCAGCGTATCTTTTTTTATGTATGGTGGGCATATATATTACCTGTTTTTATTTACTATTTGTTTGTAGTAGTGATAACATTGAACAGACTCTTTCGTATGGTAATTGACACAGACTCACTTGATCTTCAGCCAATGCATCCGGATAATGCTGGAGGATTGGGAGAATTAGGAAGGATGGCCTTGAATTTTAATATTACCATATTGCTTACTATGGCCATTACGATAACACTGTATTATACCCATGGTCATAATACACCTCTTACGTGTGGCATCATCGTGCAATTCCTACTTCTTCCTGTAGTATTTTTTCTCCCATTATTACAGGTACATAGGGCAATGAGGATTAAAAAAGAATCACTTCTTTTAGAAATCTCAAAGCATTACAAATGTGTAAGTGATGTCCTTGTACAAAAAATTGCGAAAGATGACAAAGTTAAAGAAGAATACGAAGAAGAGTCTAATCTGAGAGCACTTTATAAATCACTTGAAGATATTCCAACATGGCCGTTTGATACGCGAACTATCATGCAATTTACATCCACAATTCTTTTGCCGGCATTAATTTGGCTTATTAGAGGACTTAAAACTCTTCTGCAAAATACATGATCTTGGAAGCAGGGTTGAAGATTAATCTGTTTTTGTGAAAGCCTTGTCCCAATCCTTGAAAACAGGCTCCATTCCTTTTGTCCTAATCATCTGAGCAATTTGGGCTGGCGATCTATTGTCGTTGACCTGGAATTGTTTGATTGAGATTTTATCATCGGCATAGCCGCCGGGATTTGTTTTACTGCCGGCGCTTATTTTTGTGATGCCGAGTTTTATAAGATTATTTCTAATATCAGCTGGTTCTCGTGTTGAGAGCACCAAAGAGGCATCGGCAAAACAAAGTCTAAGGGCAATTATCATCTGCGTTAGACTCTTGGTATCAATTAAGTGCTCGAAGTTAGAACTTTCAACCTGGCTTGCAGGTCTTAGTCTCGGAAACGAAAATGAGATGCGGGACTTCCAGTATTTTTTCATAAGGTAATGGCCATGCCGGGCCAGGGCAAGAGTTTCAAGTCGCCAGTCAGCCAGACCCAAAAGGACGCCTATGCCGATTTCCCTCATGCCGGCAGCGGCAAAATTGTCCGGGCTTTGGAGGCGATTATCGAAATCAGCTTTACTGCCTGAGCGATGGTAGAGCCTGTACGCATCTCGATTATAGGTTTCCTGATATAATGTCACGCCCTCAATGCCTGCACAGAAAAGTTTTTTATATTCATCTTCCGTCATCTGATATATCTCTACCGATATCGAGCTAAACATTGGTTTTAATTTTTTTGCAAGTTCGGTAAGATAGTCAACAGTAATAAAGTTTTTATCTTCACTGCTGACAAGCAGGACGTCGGAGAATCCATATTCAGCCAGCAGTTTTGCTTCTTCAATTGCCTGACTGATAGTTAATCTTTTTCTCTCGGTTTTATTTTGGGTATTAAAGCCGCAATAAAGACAACTGTTGGAGCAATAGCTCGATAGATACAACGGAGCGTAGAGTTTCATTGTCCTGCCGAATCTCTGGATGGTAAGACTTTGGGACATCTGTGCCATTTGTTCAAGATATGATTCCGCCGCTGGCGAGATAAGGGCGAGAAGTTTGTTTATGTTATAAGTGCCGGGCACCGAATCAAGGGCTCGCTTTACATCGGCTTTTGTTATCTGGTCGAGGCGGCGTTGCCAAAGACCGATGTCACCATCAAGGCCATTGCTGGCGAGTATATTTTTAATCGTATTGTTTTCTGTGCTAATCATTTCTTAAAAAACCGGTAAGGGGACTTGATGCGTTAGCTTGTTTGGATTGGGCTGCGGCACCGGCGAGGTATGCCAATCTTCCAGCTTGGACCGCTTTTTTAAACGCGATTGCCATTTGCACAGGTTCGGCGGCAATGGCGATGGCGGTGTTGACAAGGACGGCGTCAGCTCCGATTTCCATGGCCTCTGCAGCATGAGAGGGTAGGCCCAGCCCGGCATCGACGACGACGGGGACATTAGCCTGTTCGATTATTATTTCCAAAGCAGCGCGGGTTTTCAAACCCTGGTTGGAACCGATCGGACTTGCAAGCGGCATGACGGTAGCGGTGCCGACGTCTTCGAGTTTTTTTGCGAGTATCGGGTCAGCGTTAATGTAAGGCAAAACGATGAAGCCTTCATTTACCAGAATTTCGGCGGCTTTTAATGTTTCAATCGGGTCGGGCAAAAGGTAGTAGGGGTCGGGAGTGACTTCGAGTTTTACCCATTTAATTCCAGTGGCAGCTCGCGCAAGTTTTGAAAGCCGCACAGCTTCGTCGGCATCACGGGCGCCGGAGGTGTTCGGCAAAAGTAGATATTTGTCACGGTCTATGTGAGCGAGCATATCGTCGTCTGGGTTTTCGATATCGACACGCCGCAAGGCGACGGTGACAATTTCACTGCCAGCAGCTTCGATAGCTTGAGACATTATCTGATTCGAGGCGAATTTTCCCGTACCAACAAGCAATCTTGAATCGAATTGCCTGTCAGCGATGCACAGCTTTTCCATCGAATCAGCCTCCGCCCATGAAACGCACGAGTTCAATTTTCTGGCCGTTAGTGACTTTTGTTTTACCAAAATTGTCACACTCAACGATTCTGCCGTCAACTTCAGCGATAATGGTTTTTGATTCGACTTCCAATTGTTCAATCAAGTCAGCCAGCGTATCGGGAAGGGCGTCCGGGAATTGTTTTTCGTTGCCGTTTATTATTAGTGTTTCCATTTTCTTAGTTTACCCAATAAAAAAAGCTCCTGCAAGAGGAGCGTTTCTAAAAATAAAGCCAAAACTTTATTTCAACTGCCTCCCTTACGCGGGTATTGGCCCGATCAGGTTCTTAGGGTCACCCCGATAACTCGGTGTTTCTCAGCATTTAGCTCCCCTGGCGAATCAATTACTGTAAGCGACATTATATTCTTAAGTCCGCAGCAAGACAAGTTTTTTTCACGTCGGTTCAGAGCTTATCGAAAAGTTATATTCTTGACAGTAGGGGCCTTTGCGCCTATTATGATTTCGGCAGGAGCAATACTAAAGGGACCTCGTAAGATATGGCTAATAAAGGATTTACACATCTTCATCTGCATAGTCAGTACTCACTGCTCGACGGTGCGATCGATTTTGATAAGCTTTTAAAGCGGTGCAAAGAGCTCGAAATGGATGCAGTGGCGGTTACCGACCACGGCAATATGTTCGGGGCAATCGAATTCTATACCAAGGCGTTGCGGGCACACATAAAACCAATACTCGGTATCGAGGCTTATATAGCTCCGGGCAGTCGGCTCGACAAGCAGAAAACCAGTATCAGTAACGCGGCATTTCATGTAATTTTGTTGGCGGAAAATATTACCGGCTATCAAAATCTTTTAAAATTGACAAGTGCCGGTTACCTTGACGGGTTTTACTACAGGCCCAGAATTGATAAGGAGATATTAGCCGAATTTAACGAAGGTCTGATTTGCACTTCCGCCTGTATCAAGGGCGAACTTACCGCGTTGATAGCTCGCGGCGACCACGACGGGGCGGTTGCGACAGCCGAAAGTTATCTGAAAATATTCGGACCAGAGAGATACTTCATCGAACTCCAAAAGCATGAAAATGATGACCCGCAGGTTTGCAAGGACCTGATTGACCTTGCTAACGAAATGGGTATCGGCCTTGTCGCGACCAATGATGTGCATTTCCTCGGGGAAGACGATTATGACGCTCACAATTGCTTGTGCTGCATAAGTACCGGCAAACTGGCCAGCGACCCGAACAGAATGATATACCCCCGTGACATTTTCTTTAAAAGTTCCGAGCAGGTGCGTGCTGATTTTCCCGAATGCCCGCAAGCCTGCGATAATACATTAGCAATAGCCGAACGATGCAACGTTGAGCTTGATTTGAAGAAACGTCACGCGCCGGTTTTTAAACCTGAAGACGGTTCGACGCCGGAAGAATTTCTTACCAAGCTATGTTACGAAAAAGCCAAAGAGATTTACGGTGAAATTACCGAACCAATAAAGCAAAGGCTCGACAGGGAACTTGATGTTATAGAGTCGAAGGGCTTTGCAAGTTATTTTCTTATCGTATGGGATTTTTGCGATTACGCGCATAGGAATAATATTCCCGTCGGTGCCCGTGGCAGCGGGGTCGGGACGATTGTCGGGTACTGCCTTGGCTTGTGCAACATTGACCCGATTAAATACGATTTGCTTTTTGAGCGGTTTATGGACCCTGCCCGAAACGAGATGCCTGATATCGATATCGACATCTGCCAGGTCAGCAGGCCTAAGATAATTGAGTACGTTCGGCAAAAGTACGGCCATGTGGCACAGATAATAACATTCGGTACGATGAAAGCGCGAGCGGCAATTCGTGATGTCTGCAGGGTGCTTGATGTTCCTCTTTCCGAAGCAGACCGGCTTGCCAAGCTGATACCTGATTCGTTAGGCGTGACATTGGACAAGGCGCTAAAGGCCGAGCCACAACTAAAAGACAGTTACGACAACGATGAGCGGATTCGAAAGGTAATTGATACCGCAAAGAAACTTGAAGGCCTCGCTCGTCACGCATCGGTTCACGCAGCCGGCGTTGTAGTTGCTGATGAGCCTTTGACGAATTTTATACCGCTGTACAAACCGGCAGGCAGCGATGACATCATTACTCAGTACGAAGGGCCAATGGTCGAGAAGGTCGGACTTTTGAAGATAGATTTTCTTGGCCTAAGGACGCTGAGCATTTTGGAACGTGCCAAGAAGCTGGTCAAAGATATTCACGGCAAGGATATTGACCTTGAAAAAATTGACATTACCGACGCTAAGGTGTTTAAGCTTTTTGCAAACGGCAATACCAAAGGCGTCTTTCAGTTTGAATCCGGGGGTATGCAGGATTTGCTGATGAAGATGGGTCCTGACCGGATAGAGGATTTGATAGCAGCCAACGCACTGTACAGGCCTGGGCCTATGGTACTTATACCAGATTACGTCGCCCGTAAGCACGGCGAAAAGTGGGAGCTTCCGCATCCGATTATGACCGAAATTCTCGATGAGACCTACGGGATTATGATATATCAGGAACAGGTGATGCGGATTTGCAACCGACTCGGTGACATTCCTCTTCGCGAGGCTTATGTATTGATCAAGGCGATAAGCAAAAAGAAATCCAAAACTATCGCTAAAGAGAAGGAGCGTTTTGTCAGCGGTTGCGTTAGTAAAGGCTTAAGCAAACACCAGGCAGTAGAAATTTTCGAGCTTATCGAACGCTTCGCAGGTTACGGTTTCAATAAAAGTCACTCCACGCGGTATGCTTTTATCGCATACCAAACCGCGTATATGAAGGTTCACTGGCCCGTAGAATTTATGGCCGCAGTGCTGACGTACGAAAGAGATAACACCGACAAGATTGTTGACTATATCGCCGAATGCAGAAAGATGGGTATTGAGGTTTTGGCGCCAGACATTAATGAAAGCGGTGTCGATTTTACGCCTATCTACAAGGGACATGGTGACAAAAAGAAAGAGGTTGTTCGATTCGGCCTGGCAGCGGTTAAAGGCGTCGGTGCGAAAGCCGTCGAACAGATTATCGCAGCACGTGAAAGGGTCGAAAAATTTGAAAGCCTGTTTCACTTCTGCGAAAATACGGATATGCGTGCCGCCAATAAGCAGGTTCTTGAAGCTTTGATAAAGGCGGGGGCATTCGACAAGCTGGGCGGTAACCGCGCACAGATGATAGCTGGACTTGAAAGGGCAATGCAGACCGGCTCATCGTTGCAAGCTGACAAAAGCAGCGGGCAGATGAATTTCTTTAGCAAGGGCGACGCAAAAGAGTATTCCAAAGATGCCGAAAAACTCCCGCAGGTCGCGCCCTGGCCCGAACAGCAGATGCTTGTATTTGAAAAACAGGTACTCGGCTTTTATGTCACGAGCAATCCGCTGGGCAAATACGCTGAAACAATTAATATTTACTCGGATACGAACAGTTCACAGCTTGACCAGTCACAGCAGGACAAGTTAGTTGTCGTCGGAGGTATGATTACAAAGATTCGATACCATGTCACTCAAAAGGGGCGTAATGCCGGTTCGAAAATGGCGGTACTTGTTCTTGAGGACCTGCAGGGTGAGATGGAAATTGTATTGTTCCCTGAATGTTTTAAAAAGTATTCTGATATAGCTGCAGAAGATAAGATTATTTTCGTCAAGGGCAAGGTCGACTGCAAGAGACAAAAGCCTAATATCTATGCCGAAGAACTAATAGAGATTAATGACGTGACGGAAAAACTGGCCGCTAAGGTAAAGATAAAACTCGATTCGAAGGACGTGACAAAAGAAAAAGTCGCATTAATAAAAAGTATCTGTCAAGACCACCGCGGCAAGAGCCCGGTATATGTCTCGGTGCAAACCGTACACGGCAACGTTCACGCGACAGCTGACAGGCGGTTATCGGTAAACCCTGATGTTGATTTCTGCAAGAAGATGAAGCAATTAGTGGGAGATGGGAATTTCCATTTAACCAAATAAATGACTGACATTAAAAAAACCCTGGAAATTCTCATATGCCGCTGGCCTGAAGTTGCGCTTTTAGCGGTTCTCAATTCCTTTCTGCCCCTGTCGATGACGATGTTAATGCCTCAAGAGCAAAAAGCGGTAACGGGCTCTGCCCTTATAGCGGCTATTGTTTCGTTTGGTTTTGTAATTATATCTATTTTACTTTTCATGGGCTTTCTCCGGACGATTCACCTCGGAGGAGCTCGCCCCCAGCAGCCTATAACACTGCTAAAAACAGGCAAGCATTTTTTCTGGCGTTACTTTTTTTTCAGCTTAATTTATTCGACTGTTATTTTGACTTTGTGGGCACTGACATTATCTCTCACCGAACCAGCAGCAGGAGAAGCTGTTGCGGTATGGAAGCAAAAAGGGCCTTTATTTTTAGCAAGTTTTGTTTTTATGAAATTTATTGTGCTGGTTATGCCTATTATAATTGTTGCCGACTGTTCGGTTTTAAATGCTTTCAAGGCTCTTAAGCGTTACAAATTATTAGAACAAAAACAACTGGTTTATCTGTACTGCGTCCAGGTTGCAGCAAGCTATATTCTGATATTTTTACCGGTTCAATCGGATACTGAGACATTTTTTTCCCAGGTTTTGGGAATTTTGCATCAGGCAATAATTTATCTCATATCGCTTGTGGTCTCTGTGACTGCGATAAGGTTTGTAGCTTCGGTCAATTTGGTGTATGATAGCGAGGCTTTAGAGCCATCAGAGACTGTAGAGGAAACAGATTTTGGCCAATAACTTAACAGGAAAATTCCTTGTACTGGACGGGCCCGACGGGTGCGGCAAAAGCAGCCAATGTGAACTTTTAGCTAAATGGCTTTCCGCGCAGGGGGTATCGGTAGAATGTTTCCGTGACCCGGGAACGACAGCGATAGGGGAAAAGATTCGCCAGATTCTATTGAGCGTTGAACATGAATCAATGAGTACGGCTGCTGAGTTATTGTTATACATGGCAGCGCGTGCCCAGCTTTGGAAAGAAGATATCAAACCGGCACTTTCGGAAAATAAATGTGTGCTGCTCGACAGATGGCTGTCGAGTACGTGCGCATATCAGGGACGCGCCGGCGGTTTCGGGATGGAAAAAATTATCCAGATCGCGGAAGATAGTCTCGAAAGGGCCTGGCCTGACTTGACTATTATTCTGGATGTGGATGTAGAGACAACATCGAAAAGGCTCGGCGGTGAACTCGACCGAATGGAGGCAAAGGGGCAAAGCTATCACGAAAAGGTGCGGGAAGGTTTTCTGGGATTGGCAAAGCAAAGAGATGATGTTGTAGTTGTCGATGCAGGCCAAGACATCCAGGCTGTCGGCGAAAATATTATCGCAATCATAGAAAGTCATTTTAAATAGATGAGTATTAAAGAAATATTTTGTCAGGACCGGGCGATAGGGATTTTGCAAAAGGCCTACGCTTTGGACAAGCAATCGCATGCGTACATATTTGCCGGCCTTGACGGGGTGGGCAAATTCAAGACCGCACAACAATGGGCAAAAATATTGCTTTGCGAAAAACCCAAAACCAAAAAAGATTTCGCCGACAGTTGCGGCCAATGCGAATCGTGCAGACTCTTCGAAGCCGATTCACATCCCGATTTCCATCATATCTATAAGGAACTGCGGGAATTTACGAGAGACGGCAAGGGCAAGCTGGCACCAGTGGATTTAGCGATTGATGTTATTCGTGAGTTTTTGATAGAAAAGGTATCATCTAAACCGACAGTATCGAAGCGAAAAATCTTTGTTATCAGTGAAGGTGAAAGGCTAAACGCATCTTCGCAAAACGCGATGCTAAAGTCGCTGGAAGAACCGCCCGAATACTGCACGATTATTTTGCTGTGCACCCGCCTGGAAAAACTTTTGCCGACTACCAAATCGAGATGCCAGACAATTCGATTCTCACCTATCGACGAAGATAAAATTATCGAGCAGTTAAAAGCAATGGGATTAGCTGACAACCAGACTAAATATTTCGGCAAATTCGCTCAGGGCAGTTTGGGCCAGGGATGTAAGCTGGCAGAACTTGAACTGGCCGGCGCGAAAATTTATGAAGCTAAAAGAGAATTGATAAAGACATTGGCCAGGTTCGAATACGCTGACGCGCTTGTGATTGGCGGGCAATTCCAAAGTCAAAGCAAGGTGATAGCGGGCATCTGGGCGGAAATTGAAAAGGATGTCAGCAAAACCGCTATAAGCAGGCGGGCAGCGAAACTCATTGTCCAAATTGTCATATCAGCCTTATACGACGCGATGAGGATTGATTTAATCGGGGGTGAAAAAATCATTAACTTCGACCAGACAGAGCAGATAAAAATCCTGGCCCGGCAATTCGACATCGAGCAATGTTCGGAAAAAATCGCCAATTGCTACCAAACAATGCGTTGGATTGAGTCGTCGGTGAACGAAAAGCTTATTTTTGAACAGCTATTGTTAAATTTGGGCACATCTGCTACAATGGGAGTTTAGCGTAAATCAGGTTCAGCAACATAATTTTTTAGGTGATTTTGATGTCTAACAGCCCAACGGCCAAGCCTAAACAGGCAAAACATAAAAAATATATGCTGGTTCGTCACGGCAGGATGAATACGCTGGGACTCTTCGAGCACAACGAAAGCAAAATACCACGCGTTCCGACAAGGGTCATAGTCAAGACAGAGAAGGGCCTTGAACTCGGATTTCTCGTTGGCCAGAATTGCCCTTATCGCGGCGGGCATTTTAAGTTCGATAGCGACCAGCTTAAAGAATATTACAACAACAGCGATATTGATTTTTCTTCGGCACCTGCAGGCAGGGTAATACGCATTGCAACCGATACTGACGTTAGTGAGGAAAGGCATCTGGCGAAAATCGCAAAAGAAGAAATGCAATACTGCAGAAAGCTTGTCGAAGAGATGAAACTTGAGATGAATGTCGTGGATGTCGAGCATATATTCGGCGGCGAGCGGATTATCTTTTACTTTATGGCTGAAAACCGCGTCGACTTCAGAGAGCTTGTCAAAAAAATCGCGCACGAATATCAAACGCGAATCGAAATGCGCCAGATAGGTTCACGGGACGAAGCAAAAATTCTTTGTGATATAGAAAGCTGCGGTCAGCAGTGCTGTTGTCAGAGGTTTTTACAAGCGCTGAAGCCCGTTAATATGCGGATGGCAAAGATGCAGAAAGCAACTTTGGACCCGTCAAAGATATCCGGTTATTGCGGCAGGTTGAAATGCTGTTTAAGATTTGAAGATAAGACATACACTGAACTTAAGAAGAACCTGCCAAGAAAGAACGCAAGAGTCGAGACTCCGCAGGGAGAAGGCAAAGTCCTGGATAGTCAAATATTAACTCAATTAGTAATGGTGAGTTTTGCAGATGGCAAAAGAGCCGCTTTCGGTGTTGACGAAATAACGGTTATTCCAGGCAAACCCGAACCAAGAAAAAAACATTCCGCTGCCAGGAATGGAAATCCGGATAAGGCTCGCGGCAACAGAGACACCGGCAGAAATGGCAAGGACCGAGCCCAAGACCCGAAAGATAACGGCGGTGAAGCAGACAATAAGCCAAACGTTAGCGTTGCACAAAGCGATGAACAGCAAACCAATGAACCAGACAGCGGCAGCATAGACAGCGGCGAACAAGAGAGTAGTAATAAGGATTAATTATGTCACGCAAGATAGCAGTAACTTCTGCTTTACCATACGCCAACGGCCCAATCCACATCGGACATCTGGTTGAGTATCTCCAAACCGATATCTGGGTGCGGTTCCAAAAGCTCTGCGGCAATGAGTGTCTGTACTTTTGTGCAGATGACACTCACGGCACGCCTATAATGATAAGCGCCCACGCTAATGGTATTACGCCGGAAGAACTGATTGAAAAAGTTCACGCCGAACACCAGACAGACTTCGATGGCTTTGGTATTGAATTTGATAATTATTATTCGACCCATTCGCCGGAAAATCAATATTTCAGTGAGCTGATCTTCAATCGCCTCAACGAAGCTGGTTCAATCGTAAAACGAAACATCGAGCAAACCTATTGCGAAAAGTGCAATATGTTTCTGCCTGACCGGTATGTGCTTGGCACGTGCCCGAGATGTAAAGCTGAGGACCAATATGGTGACTCTTGTGATAAATGCGGCGGGACATATCAGCCGACTGAACTGATCGAGCCTCTTTGTTCGACCTGCTCAACACCACCTGCACGGAGAAAGAGTGACCATTACTTTTTCAAATTAAACGATTACGAAAAACCGGTCAAGGACCTCATCGCCGCAGGTTATACACAGGAATCAGCAGCTAACAAACTCGATGAGTGGTTCAAGTCAGGCCTAAAGGACTGGGACATTACACGAGATGGTCCTTATTTTGGATTTAAGATTCCCGGCGAAGAAAACAAATTCTTTTACGTCTGGCTCGATGCGCCGATTGGCTATATGGCCTCAATGAAAAATTATTGCGACGCTAATGGCCTTGACTTCGATACGCTTTGGAACGGTGACGAGTGGGAGCTTTATCATTTCATTGGTAAGGACATTATGTATTTTCACGCGTTGTTTTTCCCCGCGATGCTTATAGGTGCCGGCTTTAAGCCTGCAAATAAACTTTTCGTTCACGGTTTTTTGACCGTTGACGGGCAAAAGATGAGCAAGTCCAAGGGGACATTTGTCAAGGCGAGTACCTATTTAAAACATCTAAACCCCGAAGCACTTCGCTATTACTACGCGAGCAAGCTGACAGCAAGTTTGCAGGATATCGATTTGAGTATCGAGGATTTCGTTAATAAGATTAATTCCGATGTTGTCGGTAAGCTGGCGAATCTGGCATCGCGGTCAGGTCCTATGCTCACAAAGAAGCTTGACTCGAAACTTGGCCAACTGGACGAGCAGGGCAAAGAGCTGCTTGGCAAGCTCGTTGCTGCAAAGAATGAAATCATAAAAGATTTTGAGAGTTTGAATTATTCATCAGCGGTCAGGACGATAACTGCATTAGCAGACCAGGCGAACAGGTACGTTGAACTCAATGAACCATGGAAGACAATCAAGACCGACGCCGAGAAGACCCGGACAACATTGACCGCTGTCATAAACGCGGTGCATATTTTGACTATATACCTAAAACCTATAATGCCAAAGTTCGCAGAGAAAACTGAGAAATTTCTCGGCGTTGAAAATCTGCAATTTTCCGATGTTGAGAATGTGCTGGAGAATTGTCAGATAAATAAGTTTGAGCGGTTATTTGACAGAATCGAAAAAGAAAAGGTAAATGCCATGATAGAAGAAAGCAAAGAGGGCCAGACGCCTGCGGTTGAACCTGCTGGCAACTTTAAACCCGAATGCACAATTGACGATTTCGCAAAGATTGACCTGCGGGTCGCAAAGATAATAAGTGCCGAAGCTGTCGAAGGCGCTGATAAGCTTTTGCATCTTCAGCTTGATGTAGGAGGCGCAGAGAAAAGCGTTTTTGCCGGTATCGCTAAGGCGTACAAACCCGAAGAACTAAACGGTAAGATTGTGATTTGTCTTGCCAACCTGAAGCCTCGAAAGATGAAGTTTGGCGTTTCGGAAGCTATGATATTATGCGCCGGAGGCGAAGACAAGGAACTGTTTATACTTTCGGCTGACGACGGAGCAAAGCCTGGACAAAAAGTCAGTTAGGACAATAAGGTGAAAGATAAAATTGACAAAATCGCAGAGGAAGACGGCCGCTATAACGTCGAGGCAATAAAATTTGTCTACGAGGGCCTTGGGTATACCGTGAAAGAATTAGCCGACGAACCTCACCATGTCAGCGGCCAGATACTCAGTGAAGGGTTAAGTAAGATGGCTATTGAAAAGTGGGGCAGATTGGCGAATCTGGTTTTAAGCAACTGGAACATCACAACAACACGCGATTTCGGAGAGATCGTATATTTGATGATAGACCACCAGTGGATGAGCGCAAAGGATACCGATTCAATTGACGATTTTAATAATGTTTACGACTTTAACACCGTTTTCAAAAAACAATTCAAGTTTTAATTGGCCCAAGTGACAAATCTTTAGCGAAGGGAAAAGCAGATGGTTAATCCAGCTATATCAGGCGCAGGGGCAGGGGCGGTTATTGCCACAAACGCGATAAGCGCAATCGGCTCGATAGTTATTGTAGAACCTAATGAATTCATCTCTATCCTGGAAAAAAGCGAAAAGCCAATCGCGGTTCACTCGCCAAGCGGTTTTATGACAAAACACAAATACATCACAAGCTATAAAGGACTTGTCTTTTTTACAAAATCGAGCACGGAATTGATAATACCTTCATTCGTTGAGATCATAAAAGCAAAAAAAATCTTCATCCCGCAGATGTAAGGGGGTTATTCGACTATCTGCAAAAGAGTCTGGCAGGTTGCGATTGCTTTTGAAAGGCCTGGAACTACTGAGACGATGCGGCTGAGATTTTCTGTCGAGATTTTATTCTGAGATGGACAGTAAATTAAAATAAAGCCAAGCGATGAGCCGAATTGCCCCAAAGGAACCGTGAAAACGCAAACATCTTTAAGCAATACCGGATTTGCCTGCATACCCATTTCCAGCAACTCTTCCAGACCGCACTGCTTGTTTGCACGGCAGATGTGATTAACAAGCTCAGCTGTAAAACAATTTTCAAGGTCCTGCTTCTCAAGAGAAATTGGGTTGTTCTCGAACATGTGCAATTTGAAACTGTTTTGCCATTTCAAAAAGAAGACAACGTTCGCATTGTTAATCTGTTCTTTTATTGCCTGGCCGGCAGTGTCGAGAAGATTGGCGAGTTCAATTTCGCCGGAAATTGATTCATAAAAATTAGCCGCGAAACTCAGAGCGTGGAGAGTTTTTATGAAGTCCCTGTGGGCCGCAACAAAATCATTGCAGAGGACATCTGTTTTTTGTGCCTGCTTTTTTCGTTCGGCGTTTAGCTTCTTAAAAAGCTGGCGCATTCTTTGATTTCTGTTTTTTGCGTCCATTCGACCTTATCTTGAATAATGACTTTAGGACCTCATCCAGCCTTAGTTTCGGTCAAACAAGGGGTCGGCTTTACATGCAGATAAAGAATTAATAATGTTTTACCAAGCCCTATAAACAAGCAACTATCAACTGTATGCCCATTGTCTTTGGAGCCTAATAATTACATTTGGCAAGATCAAATGTCGAGCCAGGGCAAGCAGACAGGGTTTTCGGACGTGTATCTGCGTCGGTTAAGCAAACAGAGCTTCTACAAAATTGGCGGGGTCGAATTCAGCGATATCTGTTATTTTCTCGCCAAGACCTACAAATTTTACAGGTATATCGAGTTGGTCCTTGATTGCGATAACGATTCCGCCTCTTGCCGTGCCGTCGAGCTTGGCAAGGAATATCCCCGTGACATCGATAGCTTCGGTGAACATTTTTGCCTGTATGATTGCGTTTTGGCCTGTGGTCGAATCGAGAACCAGCAGAACCTCATTAGGCGCATCGGGAATTTTTCGTGCGACAACATCGCGGATCTTGGTAAGTTCTCTCATGAGGTCTTTTTGGGTGTGAAGCCTGCCGGCAGTATCGAGAATAAGAAAATCCGCTTCTCTTGCAACCGCTGCCTCGCAAGCGTCGAACGCAACAGCGGCTGGGTCGGCGCCGGATTTGTGTTTTACTATCTGAACGCCAATCCTCTCTGCCCAGATTGTCAGCTGTTCGACAGCGGCAGCACGGAATGTATCGCAGGCGGCAACGATAACTTTTTTCTTGTTATGGCTTAGAATATAGGCGAGCTTGGCAATGCTTGTGGTTTTGCCGGAACCATTTACACCGGCGACCAAAATGACGGTCGGGCCCGTTTGAGCAAGCTGCAATTGCCTGTCTCGGTGGGGCCAATAGCTTTTAATGTGCTCTTTTAGGAACGGCACTATGTCATCGGTAGCTTTGATCTGTTTTTGTTTGTAAGCGGCCCGCAGGTCCTCTATGAGTTTATCGGTAGTCTCTACGCCGATATCGTCACTTATTAATGTCTCTTCGAGTTTATCGAGAAGAGCATCGTCGATGTCCCTGCCGAGAGTCAGTACCGCAGAAATCGAAGAGCTGATTTTTTCACGGGTTTTTCCCAGTCTCTCTTTGAAAAATCCGGCAGTTTTAGTAAAAATTCCCATATATAGTATTTCCTTATCTAAGCTTTGGTGCAAGTTTCGCAGAAATGAGCGGAAATTTCAAGTGGATATATTATTTGAATTTTCCAAACTCTCTATATTACCTCTATAGGCATCAAATCAATCGTTTATCTATTTTTTCTTCTGCATGGCTCCGTAATTTTCATTTGACAAAACCCGCCCATGCGGTTAAATTTTCGGTATCACTTTCAAGAGTGAAAAGCCTTATCCAACAGATAATGGACCTATCTGTTTTAGCCTTGTAAACTCAACATGGATGTTTTGCGGAGAGCGTAGCTGTTTTGCGGGCAGTTTAGAGAATTTAAAAGGAGACTTCCTTGGTAACACCAGAAATTGAAAGTATTTTCTCTGATATAGTAGAGCGCGCAAAGACGCTTGACCCTATCAACACCCGGAAATGGTTCGACAAATTAACAGCTATTCGTTTGAGCGGCGGCTCACTTGAAATAGGCTGCCCAGATGAAGCAACCGCCCAGTTTCTTCAAAACCAGTGCAGAGATACCTTCACCCGTGCCGCTCAGCAAATAACAGGGCATCTTATTTCTGTGGATTTCAATATTGATAACGGCAAAGAATCGGCGCAAGGCCTTCTCACTACCAAGTCAAATCTGAAACTTCATCCGGATTATACTTTTGACCATTTTGTTGTCGGGCCAAGCAATCGGCTCGCTCATGCAAGCTGTGTTGCGATAAGCCAGTCGCCGGGCAATACATATAACCCTCTGTTTCTTTACGGCAATTCCGGACTTGGCAAAACCCATCTCCTGCAGGCAGTCTGCTGTGAAGTCAAACGAAGAAATGCCGATGCGATACTCCAGTTTTTAAGCTGTGAAGAATTTGTCAATAGATTCATCCGGGCAATCGAGACAGGAAACCTGGCTGGTTTTCAGGACCAGTTTCGTAATGTTGATATGCTCGTAATCGATGATATACAGTTTTTGCGCGAGCGCGAACAAAGCCAGGAAGAATTCTTCCACACCTTCAACGCTCTTTATAATGAAAGTAAGCAAATCATATTAAGTGCCGACTGTTCGCCTGCCGAGATACCTTCACTGGAAGAACGCCTTATCAGCAGATTCAACTGGGGCCTTGTGGCTCGAATTGACCCGCCAACATACGAGACCCGGGCAGCCATCGTGCAGAAAAAGGCCCACCTTAGAGGACTTGATATCTCCGAGGAAATAGCTGAATATATCGCCAGACGCGTCCATGCCAATATTCGTGAACTTGAAGGGGCACTGACAACTATTTACGCCGTTGCTATGACAAATAACAAACCAATAACACTCGAATTGGCCAAAAGCACACTGGAAAGTCACGCAGAATCAACAACAGTATACGTAAGTATCTCCGACATTACCGATGTAGTGACAAATTATTTTGACGTCAGGCTGGCTGACTTGCAGAGTAAAAAACGCAACCAAAGTATCGCTGAACCTCGTCAGATATGTATGTATCTTGCCAGGAGTTTGACCAGACACAGCTTCGAGGAAATCGGGGGACATCTCGGGGGCAGGGACCACACAACAGTAATGCATGCGTGTAATAAGATTGCCAATGCTAAAAAGGCAGAAAATAATATGTGTGCAATCCTCGATGAGCTGACAAAAAAGATTACACAGGTAACGTAACTAACATCAAGCCTGTACCATCCAAAAAAAAACGGCCCACAGAAATAACTCCGTAGGCCGTTAAATATCCTGATATTCAAACTTTTATTTTAGCCATTTAGCGGCTAATTTAGAATAATCCTCGAGGTCGACAATGCCGTCACCGTTGCAATCGCCTACCGGACCAGCTGTCTGCCAGTTCTGACCCATCAACATAACATCTTCCCAGTCAATTGATCCGTCACTGTTAAGGTCGCAGATGTCACCAAGTGAGACGACTATATCAATCGTACTTGAACAGGCAACAGTACCTGTCGCCGACTGACTTATTACAAGCCCGATGGCGATGGTATCTGAATATTCATAAGTTACGTTGCCTGATGAGATGTCACTTACAGCGTCCAGAGCTGCTACTGCGGCAGCCTCTGTCATACCCGTTACATCCGGAGCTGATGGCTGACCAGTCGAAACTACTATATCAATCGTACTTGAACAAGCTACTGTGCCTGTTGCTGATTGACTTATTACCAAACCTAAAGCCACTACATCGT
>VRUG01000001.1:194758-196802 GCA_019456255.1 Planctomycetota bacterium
ACACTGCCAGATGAGATGTCACTTACAGCGTCGAGAGCTGCTACTGCGGCAGCCTCTGTCATACCGGTTACATCCGGAGCTGAAGGCTGACCGGTGGAAACTACTATATCAATCGTACTTGAACAAGCTACTGTGCCTGTTGCACTTTGACTTATTACAAGCCCGTTCGCTACTACGTCTGAACATGCGTAGCTTACCGAACCTGAACTTATGTCCGCGGTGCCGTCCAGAGCTGCTACTGCGGCAGCCTCTGTCATACCGGTTACATCCGGTGCTGATGGCTGACCGGTGGAAACCGTTATATCAATCGTACTTGAACAAGCTACTGTGCCTGTTGCTGATTGACTTATTACCAAACCTAAAGCCACTACATCGTCACAAGCGTAACTTACACTGCCAGATGAGATGTCACTTACAGCGTCGAGAGCTGCTACTGCGGCAGCCTCTGTCATGCCGGTTACATCCGGTGCATTGGCAGGACCACTGGATACCGTTATAGCTACTGCACTTCCTGGAGTTACCGAGGAACTGGCAGCTGGATTTTGACTCATTATTTCACCGGCAGGAACAACATCATTGCACTCATTCGTTGTGGTGCCGAGAACCAATCCGACAGCGATAAGAGCAGCGTTTGCATCAGGTTCATTGGACCCTACTACGTTAGGCACAGTGACCAATCCTGATTCAGTTGTAAAGCTCCAGATAGCACCAGCTGTGATTTCGGAAGCGCCGACTGAATCAATTTTCCAGTAAAATGTAGTTCCTGTGTCCAGGGTGCAGGGGTCAAAAGTAGTTCCGCCCTGGTTAGCCAGATATTCAGATGCATCTGGTGTCGAGTCTGTGCCGAAGTAAACGTCCTGGCTTGTTGAATCGGTGCCAGCTGTCCAGCTAAGATCCGCATCGACGTCAACGTCTGTAGCTCCATTTGTCGGACTGATAATCGTAGCCTGACCCGGAACTACACCGGTCTGCGATGAATAGACATACATTTCATCGATATAGATGGTGTCTGCCACGTTGTTGCCCGGTGTCTGGTCGAGGTCGAGAACTCTAATATATATAGTCCCGCTCGTGCCGTTAGGCAGTGCGTAAGTCTGCGGTGTATCGTCATCAGCAGTTTTTGTGACGGTAACGGCAGCCATATCAGTGTAAGAGGTACCATTAAGTGAATACGCAAAGACAAAGTTATCACCTTCAGTGTTAGAAGTATGATGCGCTTCAAGATAGAATGTCACAGGGTCTCCGCCTGTTACGTCTATTGTCCATTTATGCTCAAGATAGCTTTCGCGCTTACTCGGCGAACCTCCGGTTACATATTCTGTAATACCCTCATAGCTGTCATCGGAAGCGAAAGTATTTGTATAAGAGCCGGATATCCCATCATTGGTGACAGCGATATCTGCGTTTGGATAATCCTGGAAGGGCCCAACCATACCTGTAAATGTCGTGGCTGAATTAGGGTCGGACCACACGGTCGGGTTCTGGTTTATCGATTTATCGCGAGCCATGACACGGTAACCATAAGTTGAGTCAGTTGACAGGCCTGTATCTTCATAGTCCGTATTGTCCTGCCAACCTGAGTCGCTGCCGCCGCCTGAGGTACATTCGAAGTAGTATTCTACTCCGCATGCGTCGGTGACTACGGTAGATGCCATCGCGATTGAAGTGCTTGATGTAGCATACGGTGCAGCGTCAAAATCCGGTGCCGGTGTCGGCGGCGTTACATCGCTGCCAGCCGTTGCGAACACCGCATTAACAGTGCTGTTTACGCTTACTGTAAAATCAAGCGGATTAGTAGAACCGCTCGCGTCGCCTGACCATCTTAAAAGAATCATGTTCGGATCCGGTGCTGCGGTAAGAGTCGCAACTTCACCCGGACCGAACTGTGTTCTATCGGGATTAACTGTTACAGAACCGCTGCCGCCACCTGAGGTAGTGACTGTCAATGTCACCATCTCGGCATCGAGCTGAGCATCTACCGAGTCCCATCTATCATTAATAAAGCTGTTAACATCCGTGAATTCCTCTGCTGCTGTTCTCGGGA
>VRUG01000001.1:196812-248050 GCA_019456255.1 Planctomycetota bacterium
CGGGAAATGCGGGTCAGCGTCAAAATCGGTGGAGATAATGCCTTCGATGTGGGCAGACAAAGCTAATAGATTTGCCTTGCTGTATGGCCCGTCGAGAAGCTCTCTATATATACCCAGATACTGCGACCTGAATGTCGGATAGCCGAAAGGCGTACCAGATGAGTCCAGTTCGTTTATCAGGCCCTCCATCATATCGCCCGCAGGATTTGCCTCTCCACTAATAGAGTAACTTATATCCTGGGTTCTCATACTAGTATCGAGGTCCCAGGGGAAATAAAGTCTCGGCATCCTGTAATTTACATCATTAGCTTCCTGGTTCGGGTCCTCGGACCAGTTATAGTACCAGAAGTTACTACCTTTATTAACACAAGCATCGGTGTTTGCGATGAAGTTTTCCGCTGCCGCTAAAGCTAAAAGTTTAGGCATATCGACCAGGAGCTTGGCCTGTTCGACCCAGTCGTTAGGCGCCGGGATAGTTTCAACCATATAATCCGGATGGCTGAACGGATACCAGTTGAAGACAAACGGGTCGGTTAGACTCATGTCACAAACATCATAAAGCGTTGGGAAGAAATTAGGGTCCCAATTATCCAATACATTCGGGTCATCCTCACGTGTCCGTTGCTCTTCACCCTCAAATTCAGTTCGTTTCCATAGGAATCCGTCACTGTCAATATCGAAATCTTCGTTCCTGAGGAATGATTTATCAACCTGCTCGACATTGCCGTAAAGGCCTTTGAAGTCGCCGTTGATATAAACATTACACCACGCGGCTCGGCCGGCAATAAATCGATTGGCCTGGCGATAGATAAGCCATGAGAAACCCTCGGTCACACCGTCACCGGTGCCGCTCTCAAGACTGAGTTTCTTTCTGTTACCTATCTTTTGACCTGATACATATCTGTTGATATCGAGTTTTAGAGAAAACTTCTGCGGGTCAAACAGATTCGGGTCGTTAGTGAACTCTTCGTTGGGGTCATTTGAAAGGTCGTTTTTACGCCTGATAGCAATAAGAATAGGCCCATATGTATCTATGCCATCGGTGACAGACAGAGAAGCCTGCCAATAGGGATTTGGCGGAACACACTGACCATACTCACAGTCGTAGCGCATGTCGTTCCAGTCGCCCGGGTCCATGAAGATGTTATAGGTGAATATATTGTTGGGGTCAAACAACTCGTTGACGTCGTTCGGATCGACGGCCTGTGCTATATTAGGACAGATTACGGTTGTTACGGCGACGGCAAATATTGCCATCAAGACAGCTTTCGAAATACGTGACATTTTCTTTTCCTCCTCAGGATTTGAAATTTTATTTACTTATCTCTATTTGGCCCTTATATAAACGGGCCTTAGTTTTTTACCTTTCAAGACAAACCAAAATTTTATAATTGCGTTCAATATTAAATGTATTTTCATAATTAAGTTCCTATTAGCCATTGGCTGGTAAATTCTTCAAGGTCGATGAAGTTGATCTTATTGTCCGGGGGCAATCCTATATCACAGAGCGGGTTATAATCGCCATCGCCAAGCTGCGTTCCCCAGCAATTTGCTAAAATCGCGTAGTCATCGCCGTCGACGTCACCGTCAGAATCAAAATCCGCTGTCGGCGGTATAGCCGTTACTGCCAGAGCGGTCGGATAAACCGATGAGGCAGGATTGCCGTTATTGTTTGTGTGTCCGATTTTTGCGCCCTGCGGTGTACTTGCGGCAAACTTCGCCATCCCAGCAGGTGAGATAGTGACATTTGCGCTTCCGGTGCCGACAACTTTAAGGGTGATTTTGTAAAGTGCTGCCGGTGCTGCCAAACCTTGAGTAAAGTCCGTGGTGTAACCGTTTACAAGGTCAATTTCCAAATCTCCGTTGCTTCCCTGGGGTGCTTGTAAAGAATCGCGTGTGGTGGTGAATGAGCCGAGAGCTTCGACGCCGGTCACTTCGATAATGCCGCCTGCACTAATCGCTATATCGTGGACAAACTGCATTATTCCGTTTTCCTGATTGGAAGTGACATTTGCTCCTGTGGTGAGTTGTCCGTTGACAATGACTTCGATAATGTCATCTTCAATGACGCCGCTGAGCGGGCGTCCGCTTGGGATGTTTACAGTAGTGGTTATCGTGCTTACGGTGCCTGAATTTGAATTTAGGTATACCCCTGCAGCAGCGGGTGTGGTGCTGTCATATCGTATGCCTATTATCTGTCCCGTCGTGTCGCCCTGGAAGTTCAGAACCCACTGCAAGTCAGAGGCTTCGATGCCGTTTTCGCCGGTACCGTCGAGGTCCCATGGCCTTGTTTGAATAGCTGGTTCATTTGAATCGCCATCTCCTTCGGGGGCGTCGTAGAAACTGTTGCTGAAAATCCAGTCATCTTCGCCGAATTCAGCGACTAATTTATCAATATCGTTCTGGTCACAAACTCCATCGCGGTCGGTATCGCCTGGAATAAATGGAATCGCGAGGGGATTGATTCTTCCCGGGCCGAGCATGTAACTTCTGCGAGTGGTAAAATCGTAGTCAGGAGCATTGCCGTCATCGAGCCAGAGCGGAACATGTGTTTCCCATGGCTGAACAGCATTCGGGTCACCGTCGGCGATATTTTCAAAAAAGTAAACCGGGGCGATAGGAAACTCAGGAATGAAACCTGATTCTGTATCTCCTCTGATCCACTGCTCTGTTGCGGTGTCAGGCCAGTTATTACCGTTGGCCATCTCACCAGTTCCACCGCCTGAAGGGGCCCATCCCGGACCTTTGGTACGGTAATCGACACGTGTCAAGGCATCGGGGTTAAAGTTTACAGGGTCGTCGATGGCGTGTACGTGACGGTGAGGCAGCCCGCCGAATGTACTTCCAAAATCTACGTGACGACCATCGGAATCATATTCCCATCCCTTCTGGTCCTCGAAGCTAACCTCATCAATAACCTCCAGGTCATTACTCATTCCTCCGGTTTCCAGGCCTGTCATGTCTATAGTGTTTCCGCCCATACCATTTGGGTCTGCTCTATCGAAGTTACCATCGCCAAACTGGTCCATCAATGTTTCGTCCGGTCCCTCGACAGGTGTGAAAAGTTCTGCGTCATGAGCAATCTCTTTGGCCCATCTCAAACCCTCTGCGTTAGATGGGTCAGCTTCTGTTATACCAGGGCGGTTTCGTATAATACTAATGGTGAATGAGCCGTTGTTATCGAGTTGACTTGCCGCTGCAAGTCCGCTATACCAGAGTGTGTTCCAGTTGACCCAGTCTGAGTCATCCAATATCTCATTAAAATAGAAAAGGCTCGGGTCCCTTATGATAAGAACCAGCAGACCATTTTTGCCAAGAGCAAGGCCGTCGAGGCTGAAAAACTGGTCTATCTCAGGGGACGGGGACGGCAGAGACAGGATGACAGAGCCTAATGGATAATATTTCGCCTGAGTGCCGTTGAAAACAGCAACAGCATATCCGTCTAATTTCTTATTAGGCGTTCCAAATAATTCAATAAATTCAAGATTGGCATCTCCCTCTGATGAAATGCCGGGGGGATTGATGAATACTTCGTTGATAAAAACAATTGCAGTAGCGCAAGGAGAGAAAACCAGTATCAACAAAAATGCTATAACAGCAATTTTTGATAACCGCCTCATCTTTTCACCCTTTCAAAGCTAACCTTAAGTCAATCCTTGAGTTCCCCGGTCCATGGGCTTGAGGCAATCCGTTCCTTACTTGTCAAAATGGGTAATTACTGAAGTAGGTATAGAGATGAAATAATACGCGATGTTTGCTTTTTAACGGCGCATAAAGATAGAGACCCTAAGCAATTAGTTCCTCCTAACCTATCCTCCGTTACATCATTCACCCTTGTCCGCTCCTCCTTCTAACTAAAACCCACAACACCACCTAAGCCCACACGAATAGCACCAACAAGCACTTAGGCAGCTTTGTCGCGAAATGGTCACACGATTTAAAAACACCACTTCTATAAGCCACCATGCTACCTGAATATACATAAAAAGTCAAGAAAAAAGCCCACATAGTTAGGTTTACTGTGGAAATAGGTAACTCTACGTAAAAAATATGAAATTCACTATATTTCTTGGTATTTTGCTAAAATCCCCTAATTATATGCTTAGACAAGCATATTTAGGGATATCATACTGAAAAGATGGGAAAAAGATTTGGCTAATTTTTCACTTTGGTAAAATAGGTAAATTTAGTTCATCTAAAACTTTTTTCATGTCATCCCAGACCTTTCTTCTATTGTCCAGGGAGTAGTTCCTAAGCAAGTATGCCGGATGATATGTCGGCATCAGCTTGACCGGCTCTCTGCCCGGGGAAGTGACATATTCGTGGAAGCGCCCCCTCAACTTCCCGATAGTCTCGCTGGTATCGAGCAAGGTCTTCGCCGCATGCGCACCTAACGCAACAATAATCTCAGGGTTTAGGGTCTCTATCTGTTTTTGAAGATATGGCAGACAGCTATTGATTTCATCAGGCTTAGGGTCGCGGTTTCCAGGCGGACGGCATTTCAGGATGTTGCAGATAAAGACATCTTGCCGTTGCAGCCCCATAGCGTTGATAATCTTGTCGAGCAGTTTTCCAGCTCTTCCAACAAAGGGCCTGCCCTGAGCATCTTCATCGGCGCCTGGCGCCTCTCCAACGAAAACTATTTGAGCATTCGAGTTGCCTTCTCCGGGAACAGCATTTGTCCGCTCAGCACCTAAACCGCATTTGCGGCACTTGCCAACCTTGGCAGAGAGTTTTTCGAGCTTGGCGGCAACTTCCGTGTTCTCTACAGCAGGCCTTAAACGCTCTATTTGGGCAGGACTTTTTTGCGTGAACCCGCCTGAAAAAAAAGTCTCCATCTCGCCGTGCTGGCGTATCACCTTCTTTATGTCCGTCTGATTTTCCATCGAATGAATTTTAATCTTAGTCTCCCATACTGGCAACACAAAAGGGGCAATCTGGGCAATTAATTTGACTTTCATTAGAAAAACTAATGCTATGCAACTGCGAATGTAATAGTATAGTAGCTTAGTTGCGAAGATTATTGCTGATTAGAGGGACTTAGAATGCACATTGAGACATTAAAAATATTCTGCGACCTGGCTCAATTGCGAAGTTTTTCGAAAACTGCGGAAAAAAATCTGCTAAGCCAGTCGGCAGTCTCTCAGCAACTGGCCCAGCTTGAGCTGGCACATAAGACCCAGCTTCTCGACCGCAGGAAAAGGCCGCTGGAATTGACATCGGCAGGCGAGCTGTTCTTCAGTACATGCAAAGATATCATCGAGAGATATGAAAAATTTCAAAACCAACTCCATGAACTTGAGAAGTCATCCAAAAACAGTGTAACCATTGCAGCGATTTTCAGTATAGGCATGCACGCTCTTCCGGATTATGTTAAAGAGTTTATGGTCAACTTTCCCGATGTTAATGTGCACATCGAGTTTTTTAGTTCCGACAAAATTTACGAACTTGTCCTGGCCGGGGAAATCGATATCGGGCTTGTCGCACTACCGAAACGAGATAAGAGATTAGAAGTATATGATTTTCAGGATGAGCCTTTGGTCCTGGTTTGCAGCCCAAAGCATCCGCTTGCAAATGAAAGGGAGATAGATATTCACAAGGTGCAATTTGAAAGATTTATAAGCTTTGACAAAAATGTTCCAACTCGCATTTGGATAGATGACATCCTTCATCGCTACAATATAACTATCAGGCCTGCGATGGAATTTGATAATACCGAAACCATCAAACGGGCCGTCGAAATAAATTCAGGCGTAAGTATTCTGCCTCAAACAACAATAATGCAGGAAGTTGTCGGCGGGACATTGAAATCACTAACCTTTTCTAATGAACATTTTGTGCGACCGACCGGTATAATCGTTCGTAAAGATAAAATTCAAAGTCAGGCGAGTAAATATTTTATTGAGCTTCTTCAAGACCGATGAATAGGACCACCAGTAAGAGTTGCCATAAGAACTATGACTATTAAAGCAGTGATATTTGATTTGGACGGGACAATAACCGAGCCCTACTTCGATTTCGACGCTATTCGCGAAGAGATGGGGCTTGACAGAAATGTCGGGCCTATTTGGGAAGAAATGGAAAAAATGAATCCTCAGCGAAGAAAACGCACGGAACAAATACTGCATTTTCATGAGCAACGTGCCGTAGAAGAATCGACCCTCAATGACGGTACGAGGGAAACTCTTTCCCGCCTTGGCCAGGCAGGGATTCATATTGGAATATTGACACGAAACAGAAAAGAAAATGCGTTGGCAGTTGCTAAGATGCACAATTTGCAGTTCGACGCAATTGTTGGCAGGGAAGATGGCCCCGTAAAACCTGACACGTTTGGTGTTCTGGAGCTTTGCAGTAAATTCGGTGTCAAAGCCGCAGAAACTATCGTAGTAGGTGATTTTCTTTTTGACCTGCAGTGCGCAAATGCCGCGGGAGCGATTTCGGTATTACTGAAAAACAATAAAATGGCTGACGAGTTTGCCGAACACGCGGACTTTACCATTGAAAAAATCAGCGGTGTTCTTGAAATTATCAAAGAAAAAAAGGAAAGTGTGAACTAATGAAAAAGACAATTACGCAAGGAATCGTTCTTATTCTATTTTTAGTGGTTGGCACCTGCTGCGCCGCTTCAAGTCACCACCTGGAACCTATTGAAAAAGCTGCCGCAAATGGTGAGCTTGACAGCATCCTGGAAAAATTAAATAAAGCCGCCGCCGGCCTGCATAGTTATCAATGCCAAATCGTGTATAACTTTAGCCAGCCTTTATTTGATTCGCAAACATTAAGAAAGGGAAACCTTTATTATAAAAAACGCGAAAAGCAATCGAAGCTTAGGATAAATTTCGACACCATAAAACAGGATGACGAAAAACAGCAAAAACAGAAGGAACAGTATATCTTTGACGGTGTTTGGATTACACATATCAATTATCAGCTAAAAGAAGTAAAGAAGCATCAGTTAGCTGACCCGAACAAACCAGTTGACACATTCGAGCTGGTCCGGAAAAATTTCCCGATAATAGGCTTTAGCAAAAACGAAGACTTGAAAAAGCAGTTCGAGATAACCATAATCAAAGACACAGCGAACAAAACTTCCATTCATCTGCATTTGAAAGTAAAACCCGAATCGGTTTACAAAGATGATTATACTTCGATTGATTTTTGGATTGATAAGGAGTTGAATTTGCCGTCTAAAATAATCGCAGTCAACCTCGATGAAGACATTTATGAAATAAATCTTCTAAACGCAAAAGTAAATCAAGCTCTGGACGATAAAATTTTTGATGTTGAAATACCTGCGGGATTCGCAAAGCCGGCAATAACCCCATTAAAAAAATAGAGCTTATCGCGAAGGTAAATTTGAAAAATAAATCCAAACATATCTATTAATTAGAAAGGATATAAGATGGCGAAAGGACTGGTATTTTATTATTCGAGAAGCGGCAATACCAAAAAAATGGCAGAGTTAATTGCTGAATCAATGAGTGAATCTGGCTTGCCGACCGAGTGCAAATCCGTGGAAAATGTCCAGGCCGACGATCTGCTGGGCTATGATGCCATCGTAATTGGCTCTCCGACATATTACGGGCATATGGCATCGGAAATTAAGAAGGTAATTGACGAGACTGTGAAAAACCACGGCAAGCTGGACGGCAAGGTCGGAGGGGCATTTAGCAGTGCCGCAAACATAGGCGGAGGCAACGAAACAGCCATTATGGGCATGATAGAGGCGATGTTGATAGCAGGCATGGTAGTTCAGGGAGACCCGCAGGGAGACCATTACGGGCCTGTTTCAATAGGAAAACCAGACGAAAGAGTGACCAAACAATGTCAAAGGAGAGGCAAAAGAATAGCCCAATTGACAAAAAAACTCGCTATTTAGCAAAATTTAGCCAAAAAAAATTAAATAAATATTGATTTTTATACTAAAAAATGGCATTTTTCTTTGACAAAAACAGTGTATGTTATTAAGTTTTTGTATGTTTAAACCTTAAATAATGGAGGTATTATTAGATGCAAGCATATGAAGACCTTAAAACATTGATAGCAGAAATTGAAGCTGACGTCAATAAGGCCGAAGGCGGCAACAAGGCTGCGGGGACACGTGTCCGCAAGCAAATGCAGGATATCAAGAAAGCCTCTCAGGCTGTTCGTAACTGCATTCTTGAGATTCGCTCAACAAGTTAAGTTGTAAGTTTTTCCTCAAAGGCTAAGGAAAACCCATCTTACGTTTTGGTCCCGACACCCGGTTGGGAGCACTAGGACCGGTTTGGTGTAAGTGCTTTCAATGCGCATTTAGATTTTATATAGAGGTAAGCTATGCCGCCACAGTTGCTTTTTGATTTATCCCAGATAGATCTGAACACAGAACCGTTATTCACAAGAGACTCTATCGAGAAGCACAACCCTCAGCGTTACGAGTTTGAACAGCTTGATGGCATCCTCTGGTACGACAAGCCCAAATATTTAATTCTTGGTTACAAAGATATAACCGAAGATGAATTCTGGATTCGGGGCCATATACCAGAGAGACCGCTGATGCCCGGCGTAATGATGGTTGAAGCTGCTGCGCAATTATCAAGTTTCTTCGTAAAAGAGATTTACGAGTTGACCGGCTTCATAGGTTTTGCCGGGATAGATTACGCCAAGTTCCGTGCCCCGGTTTCGCCTGGCAAAAGATTATATCTATTAGGCCACATCACAAAATTCAAGCGACGCAAATATACTTGCGCTGTCCAGGGTATTATCGATGGCACCATGGTATTCGAAACCGCAATTTCTGGACTCAATGTTTAAAGCATAATAGCAACGAAAAAAGTGTGCGCCGGGTAGTCCCTGCACTTTTTTTATACCCCCCTTTTCAAAATTCCGCAAATCGAGTTACTTTGATTATCTATACACCCCCCAAGAAAGTCGAGGATATTTTTAGTCAATTATTGCCAAAAGGGGGATTCTGCTGTAAAATAAGGGCATGGAAAAAGCGGAGATTAAACAAATCGGGAATTACATCAAGGATTTGGAGGAAGGGCTCTATGAGTGGAGTTATGACCAGATAGCAATGCAATGAAGAGGAATATAGACAACAGCAACTATTATGGTTGCAAGCTTTTCCTGCAACACAGAAACATAAAGTTGAATTAAATACGAGGTAGTTCAAATACGACAAGCAGTTAGGGATTAAGGGAAAAATGAATACAAATAAAGTTTGTGGTGAGTTTCCTGAGTTTTGCTATAGGGCATTCGAATGTAAAGAATATGCAGAAGATTTCATGGATAGAGGTACTTTTCGCATGGGGTGTCAACTTGGTTACAAAACAATGGAAAATGAAGCACGCTGTGACCCGACCGAGGGTAGCGGATTGATAAAAGTGCTCGCTATCGTCACCTCTTATAGTTTTTCTAATGATTCTACCGAAGAACCTATCTGTTCACAAGAAATGGGCTACAGAGAAGAATCAAGTAAACAATGTAACCCTAAATTTTGCTTTTGTACATCTTTGCCAGAAGTAGATCGCAATCATATGAAGACCTTTGGCAAGTACATCGTTAAGATCAACAACCCAAGAAAATTAGCAGAGGATATCAATGATTACTTTACTAATAATGAGGAAGGGAAATTCTTGATTGTCGGCTGTTATATTACCTATAACAAGGGACAAAAGGTCGACAGGCCGCACCTAAAAAATGAAATATTGGATATGTCATATAAGCAGAAACCAGAAAGTTTTAGTGATGACCGTGAGTTTCGAATTGTTGCTCTTAAACTTAGTGAGTCATGCATTGATGAATGTAAATTCCTCAGTGGAACAGACGAGCTGAAATGTATACGTAAAACAGTTAACTTAGAAAAACCATTGAACGATATAGTTAGCTTTGTATGAGGAATTGAAAGAGGAATAAAAGCCTGTAAGGTCGCTAAATAATGCTGCAATTAAGACTCTGTTAAAAGCAACGGAACCATATCCCTCAATGAAAATACGTGTGTTACTGGCATTGGCTACTGGTCTGCGTCGCAGGGACATCGACTCGTTAAAAATCTGTGATATTGATTTTGAGAAAAACTCCATCTCGACAAAAAGTCGAAAAACAAAAACGAGCATGGCTTCGCGGCCTGTATCAGCGGAAATAATGTCAGAGCTTTCAAAGTATGTTTGTAGCTTGGATGTTGGCCAAGAACAATTATTTAAAACTAAATTTAGCCATAGGAAATGGCAAAAGATTTGCAAGGAGGCCGGATTGGCCGATTTGAGATTCCATGACCTACGAAAGACATTCTGTTCTTTGCTTGCACAGAACGGTGTTTCGACTGCTGTGACACAGAGGTTGCTGGAACATTCGTCGCCCAATCTAACAAACAAGGTGTATACGAATGTTGACCCCGTTTTGCGTCACGCAGTGGAGCAACTGCCAGTTGGTGACTGGCTGTGATGCCAGATTGGTGCTGAATAATTCTTTGGCTGTTAGATAGTCTTTGATTTAATAAAAAATTTGCATTATATTATTCTGTGATGGATGCAGGCTATATCGCATTGTTGTGGATTAAAAACATTATGAAGGATTACTGTTGAAACAGAAGATCGAAAAAGTAAATATGTTCAATGAATCTGGTAATCAGCAACTAAATCCAGAGTCTTCGAATCATGGGAAACCGAGGGTTCCCTGGACGATATTTTTGATTGTTCTGGGTGTTATAGCATTTATCTTCTTCACTTATGAGATCGTAGAAAGAGCATGGCTTGGCGAAGTCGGAAAGAACATCCTGCATTTGTTGCATATAATCCGAGGAATTGGTACTTCCATAGTTATAGGATTTTTAGTTGGATGGTATATTTTAAGAAAAGGCGGCTCGATATTTCCCCTGGCTCAAATTGAGCCTATTGAACTGCGGGAAGAGGAACATATTTCTCGTGAGCGGGTTATTCATTTTAACATGTGGTTTGTCAAAATGCGATGGCTGGCTTGTATTGTTTCCGTTGCGCTGATCGTTATAACAATTAAATTACTTGGTTATCTGGAAGAAAGAGTTTTCTGGCCACTGTTTATATCTGTAGCATTTCTTGTTATCACAAATCTTATTTACACTTTTCTGCTTCGGCGTCGATTGCTCACTTTGTATCTGCGTGAAATGCAGATAGTTTCTGATCTTGTTATTTTGACTATCATGCTGCATTACTCCGGAGGAATCGAGAATCCTCTGTTTTTGACATATCTGTTTCATGTCATCATTGGCGGCATACTTTTGAATAGGCGAAAATGTTATGCAATTGTGGCAATAGCGTCACTTTTGTTTAGTGCGATGGCTTTCCTGGAGATGTCAGATATCATAGAACACTATACGTTGGCAATCTTTCCGCACGGGGATGAAGGTGAAGAAATTCTTCATGCGGCACATAAAACATTGTATGTTTGTAGTGTGGTGGGTTTACAATCCGTTATAATGTCGTTGACGGCATATTTTACCACAAGTATTACAGACAGACTTCGTTCAGAGGAGCGTCATGCGAAGGTTGTAGGACAGCGATTAAAACGTGTTCTCCATGCAAGCGGCGCTGGATTTACAATTTTGGACAGACGGTTACGGCCTTTATGGCTGAACACACAAATCCGAAAATGGCTGGGTTTAACAGATCAGGTTTTTAAACAATCGCCCAATATACTAACTAAATGGATTGGTGGTGACAAAGGTCCTGCGGTTAAGACATTTAAAGATGGGCAGGTTCGTATAATAGAGCGGCAGCATATTGGCTCAGATGGCAACAAGTATATATTTCGGGTAACAGTAGCGCCTATAGTTAACAATAATGGAGATGTGTACCAAGTTGTCGAACTTGTCCAGGATATAACTCAGCAAAAACTACTCGAAACGGAAATGATGCATTCATCCCAAATGGCTGCTCTCGGTGTGATGGCTGCCGGAGTAGCTCATGAAATCGGAAATCCTTTGGCTTCTATTTCAACCCGCTTGCGGCTGTTAAAGGAACAGCATGACGAAGGTTTTCTGCAGGAGAGCATTGAATTGCTTGAAAAGGAAATTAGTCGTATTAGTCGCATCTTGCACGGTGTTTCTCAAATAGCTCGACCAGGTAAAAGCCAGTGGAGTAGTTGTGAGATTAATTCGATCGTAAGCGAAACCCTGGATATACTCAAGCTCGATCGACGTGTAAAGAACTGCCGAATAGAATCCGATCTAAATGATACAATATTACAAACCACCGGCTCCAGAGATGAATTGTTGCAGGTGTTTTTGAATCTTGGATTAAATGCTTTGGAAAAAATGCCACATGGAGGGACGCTTTCGGTAAGGACAAAAGCCATCCGGGATGAAATTAAAGTTTCATTCTCTGATACAGGCGAGGGCATGAGCGAAGATGTTGTCTCAAAAATATTTACGCCATTTTTCAGTACCAAGCAGCAAGGGCTGGGGCTGGGGCTTTATATAGCCTATAATATTATCAATGCTCATGACGGAAGAATTGAGGTCAAAAGCAAGATTGGGGTTGGAAGTATTATAACAGTGATTTTGCCGATACGATCTGCTAAAATACAAAATGATACAACGAAAACTTAACCTTAGGATTCAAAATGATGGCTGCGAAGATACTCATAATAGATGATGAAAATCTGTTTCGTGAAGACCTGGCAAAGTTGCTTTGTAGAAGGGGATATGATTGTAAAACAGCAGTAGACGGCAATATGGGCCTTGCAGTTGCAGAAGAATTTGATCCCGATATAATTTTATGCGATATTGTAATGCCAGACCTAAGTGGTATCGAACTGCTTGGCGAAATATTGCGGATTTGTCCTGAAAGTTTTGTGATTATGATTACGGCCTATGGGACTATTGATACTGCTATAGAGGCTTTTCGTAAAGGGGCATCTGATTACATAATAAAACCCTTAATACTTGAAGATGTTCTGCAAAAAATTGAACGGTTGCTGGAGCACAAATGTTTAAGTGACGAGATAAGATTTCTAAGGCGACAGTTGCACAGGGAGGTAGAATGCTCATTACTTGTCGGCCAGAGCGAACAGATGCAAAAAGTGCGTGAACTGGTAAGAAAAGTTTCCACCACAACAAGTACGGTGCTTATTACAGGAGCATCTGGAACGGGTAAAGAACTTGTTGCAAGGGCAATTCACGAAAACAGCACCACAACAGAAGAGCCGTTCGTTGCCATAAATTGTGCAGGTATTCCTGAACATCTCCTGGAAAGTGAACTGTTTGGCCATACTAAAGGTGCTTTTACCGGAGCGGACAACGAGAGGGAAGGGTTTTTCGAACTTGCAGGCAACGGCACTATCCTACTCGATGAGATTGCGGAAATGCCACAGGCTCTTCAGAGTAAGCTGCTTCGTGTTGTGGAAGAAAGAAAATTTATTCGTGTCGGAGCTAAAAAGAGTATAGCTGTCAAAGCACGGTTTATGGCCAGTACAAACAAGAATCTTGAAGAACTTGTTCGGTCAGGTCAGTTTCGCGAAGATCTGTATTTTCGACTCGCGGTTTTTGAGATCCATGTTCCTTCCCTAAAAGAACGCCGTGATGATATAGCTTTGCTTTGTGAGCATTTGCTCAAAAATCTCAATAGGAAACTAAAACGTAATTGTCACGGAGTGGATAATGAAGCAATTCGAATGCTATTATCTTACAGTTGGCCTGGAAATGTTCGTGAACTACGAAACGTCATAGAGCGAGCGATGATCCTGGCAACCGGTGAGTTTATTACGCCTGCTGAATTACCATCTCAAATTGCTGGTTCTGTCGAATTTCCAAAGTATTCAGATGATCTTCGTACTGCTGTGGCGGCATATGAAAAAGAGCATATCCGACGAGTTTTGTTGGCTGCTGGTGGAAACAAGGAAGAATGCTCGAGAAGGCTTGGTATTAACCCATCGACACTTTATCGAAAGATGGCTGATCTTGGTATGATAAGTAACAATTCTTCGTGAAAAAAGCATTTTCCCTTCAGACCAAAAACACCGATAGCTCTCCATAGTCACTTCAAACAGATATTCAATCTTGCAGTTTTGCAAGACTTTGCAATTTTAAACTCTGGCATAAATGCAAGGGTTAAGTCTCCTCGAGATTTTTATCAGAAAGCTGAATATAACTCTTTTCTCTTTTTGCTTCCATTTCACCCCCTTAAAGGCTGTTTTAAGGATAAGGCTGCTTCGTGATTGCAGATTGGTATATCGTTTGCTTATACGATAAATAGTTTTGGTGAAATTTTTGTTTTTGGGGGCCTTTACGGCCCCTTTTCTAATGTTTATTTGTATAGAAAGGGATTGCTATGAGAAGGAATGGTTGTAAGTGGAACGGTTGTTTGATGGGGATAATTCTGTTTTGTGTGATATTTGCTATATGTTTAGAAGATGCCCAGGCCATTCCGGTTTTTGCACGAAAGTACAAGACCAGTTGTGCGACATGTCACGAGGCGTACCCCAGACTTAATGGCGTAGGTGAAGCTTTCAGGCTCAATGGCTATAAATTTGCCGATGATGAGCTTTATATAAAAGATGAGCCTGTGGAATTGGGTGACGAAGCTTATAAACGCCTTTGGCCAAACGCCATTTGGCCCAGCGACATGCCTGGAATTCCGCCTATTAGCATTACTCTCGATAACGATTTCACTTATGACATAGGAGGAACGGAAAAAGCACGTTCTGAGTTCAAAACACCGCGTTTAGCAAAAATACTCGGTGCAGGCGCATTTGGTGATAATGTGTCAGCTTTCGTTGAATTGTCTTTTGAGCGTCAGGGTGCTGGCAGTGCCGCTCATCACGGTGGCACGGCAACGACCGAAGGAACAGAGACTGACGTCGCAGGCTGGATACAGTTCGAGGACCTCTTCGAAAAAGAAAATCTGTATAATTTCAGAGTCGGTACTATTGGAATGCACGAAATAGGCCTGTTCACACACAGAGGCCATAACAGATTTTCCATCACTAATTATTTTTACGGTATTACGACACCCGGACTTACCAGTCATAACCTGGAAGCAGCCATAGCAGGTATCCTTCCCGGGAAACATGACGGTACTTTTAAAGGTAGTCCGTTCAATTTGCATGCTCAGCCGGGTATTGAGCTTAACGGTTTCAATAAGCGATGGCGATATGCACTTGGTTTAACCAATGGTAATGGTAACAAATTTAATGATAATAACACAGAAAAAGATGTGTACTTCCAGTTAGCTCATAAGATCGGTGGTATTGGTTTCGATGGCTCAGGAATGAGCGATAATGATGACCTTGGGGCAGGATCAGATCCTTGGGTTGATGATTCGGTAACCCTTTCTCTGTTTGGTTATTACGGTACCGCAACTATCGAAATTGATTCTGCCCAGGAAACACTGGCCACTGATGACGATTATTCATCTAAAGAGCCTGACAGATTTTGGCGTATCGGCCCTGGTATTCTCTGGAGAACGGGAGATTTGCAGTTAGGCGGTGGTTACATCTGGGGTAAAAATGAAAATATGTTCGGGGCAGCTGCCGCAGGAAGGCAGGCGGTAGATTCCCAAAGCTGGTTTGTCGAAGCTAATTATTTCGCCAAACCATGGTTGATTCCTTATGTAAGATACGAAACGACCAAGTTCTCTAATTTGCCGAAGGAAGTAACTACAGATGATGAGGCCTCATTCGCCAATGGTATAGATCAAAGCCGTATTGTTGTAGGAACAAAGATGCTGCTTCGCGCTAATGTCACACTGGGTCTGGAAGGTTTATTCTACACCAAGGATGACAGACGAACTACCAATGACGATAAAAGCCAATTTATTGCCTCTCTTAGAATTGCTTTTTAATAATATAATTAACAGGGACATCTGATTAACAGATGCCTTCAAACTAAAATATTATGATACAGATGCAGGCCGGAGGCAATTGCTTTTTGCCTGCTCTGTGCTTTTTAAGGAGAATTAATCGATGAAATCTGCAAGATATATATTCAGTATTTGTGTGATTGTTCTTGTTGCCGGCTTTTTCAGTATGCAAGTTGCTTCTGCAAAAGAGGCCGGTAATACTGCCAAATCTATTGTTTGTTCTGGAGTGGATTATCAAAGCGAGACCTGTTTATGTGTCCCAGAAAAACAGTGTGAAAAATGCACGTGTGCTAATTGTACTGGCGGTTCCAACTGTCAATGTATAACCGCAATCAGACAAGCATCGGGGACCATTACCGGCTCGATAAGTATTTTCAAAACCAAGGTCAAAACAAAGGGGTCTAAAAGCTATAAGGATGTTGTGGTTTATCTCGAAAAAGTTGGCAATAATGATTTTCCGGTTTCAATCAAAAAAGTAAGGATGGACCAGAAAGGGCTGGTATTTATTCCGCATGTTATAGCTATCCAGAAAGGAACAAATGTTGAGTTCCTTAACAATGATAACGACAGACATAATGTGTACTTTGTAAATGACAAATCAGGTAAGACCAAGGACCTTGGTACCTGGCAGCCGGGTGAATCGCGTGACCACAAGTTCGAAAAGTCTCATGATGATGACCATCACAAAATCGTGAAGAAAGCTGGTAAAAACGGTGAGCCTGATACTATGATCGTGCTTTGTAAATTACATCTGGAAATGGCGGCGTACGTGGTGCTTCTAGACAATCCGTTCTTTACAATGGCCTCAATTGATGGTGAAACGCAGAAAGCTCAATATACGATAAAAAATGTTCCTCCGGGTAAGTATGTATTAAAAACCTGGCACAAAAAACTCAAACTTATGGGGTTGCAAAGAGAAGTAGTTGTGCAGGCAGGCAGCAAATCAACTATCGATCTTGAAATAA
The DNA here is from genome assembly GCA_019456255.1 of Planctomycetota bacterium. GTDB lineage: Bacteria > Planctomycetota > Phycisphaerae > Sedimentisphaerales > Anaerobacaceae > VRUG01. Next base: position 213,593 of record VRUG01000001.1, read on the forward strand.
CCAAGAAAAAGTACGCCAAAAAGAAAGGTTGAGCAATGTATATCATTAGCGATATGTACGTCGGCATTTTATTAGCTTTGGCTGCTTTAATTACGTCTTGTTTGTCAAGGATAAAATAAATTATGAAATCAAAGCTTATGTTGATTTGTGTTATGATAGTTCTGGTGTGCGCTATTGTTCCGCTATTCGTTGCCAGCTCGTCAGGCGGAGAAACAAAAGAATTTTATATCAAGGCACGCCAGTATGCATATGAACCTGCAAAAATTACAGTCAACAAAGGTGACGAGGTTCATATCAAACTGGCGTCGCTGGATGTGATTCATGGTTTTTTTCTCGAAGGCTATGATATAGATGCTCAAATTGAACCAGGTGTCCAGGGATTTAAGTTGCGACACCCTTCAGAAGGTCGAGAATTTGCTGATGTAAATGAAATTGTCTTTACGGCAGTTCACCCAGGAAAATTTCGTTTCCGCTGTTCTCATACATGCGGCACTATGCATCCGTTTATGCAAGGAGAGATGATAGTAAACCCGAATTATCCTTTCCTTGCAGGGGTTGGAGGGGCAGTAGGAATGTTAATATCTGCTATGGTAGCAATGTTTGTTTCGGGAAGAAAAGATAAAAATCTACGGTAACGGTAAAGGAGTTGCAATATGAATAATCCTCAACAAGATTCAACTGATGTAACTCGAAAAACACTACCGCCTGATGGAAAAGTTAATAACGCTAAGTTCAAAATTAACCTTTTTGTTTTATTTCCATGGTTCAAAAAGATTTGTAAATGGCGAAGTATACAGTTCCTGCTCGTCTTTCCGACTATGGTTATATTTCTTTTCTTTCTCTACGCAGGTCTTTTCGGTTCGCGGGTAGGCAACAGGAATATCATTGTTATCTTCGTATGGATATTGTGGTGGTTTCTGCTGATTACGTTTATGGTGCCGTTTGCATCTCGCGTCTGGTGCTTTGTGTGTCCATTTCCGTTTTTTGGTGAGTGGTTTCAAAGAGGCGCATTGATAAAAGTTAGAGTTGGTAAAATGTTAGGGTTGCGAAATAAGATGTTTGGCCTTAATAAACGATGGCCGAAATTTCTGACCAATATATGGCTTCAAAATATCCTGTTTTTGGCTATGTGTACGTTCAGCGCGATGTTCCTGACCCGCCCGGTTGTTAGCGTTCTAATCCTGGGTGGCTTGTTTGTAGCTGCGACCTTTTTATCAATGATCTACCGCCAAAGAGCATTTTGTATGTATGTATGTCCCGTTAGCGGCTTCCAGGGTCTTTATGCGATGACGTCGATGATCGAACTGCGTGCTACTGATAAAGAGGTATGTCGCAAAACGTGCAAAACCAAAAACTGTTTGACAGGCAGTGAAGAGGGCTGGGCTTGTCCGTGGTTTCAGTACATGGGCAAGATGGAGCGAAACAATTATTGTGGGCTGTGCATGGAATGTGTCAAGAGCTGTCCTAACGATAATATCAGTCTTAATGTAAGACCTTTCTGTGGCGATACACTGATCAAGGGTTACGATGAGGCCTGGAAATCTTTTATTATGCTGGCTCTTGCGATGGTTTATTCCGTAACGCTGTTAGGTCCGTTCGGTACGATTAAAGACTGGGCAAATGTCGCTGAAACCGGAAACTGGAAAGGCTTTTCTATCTATGCGGGTATTATATGGTTTACGGCATTGGTTGGTATACCTTTTGTGTGGTATCTTGCATCTCGGCTGGGTAGGTTTCTTTCCGGGACGAATGAGGTATCTACTAAAGATATCTTTATTAGATACTCTTACATGTTAGTACCGTTAGGCCTTTTGGCCTGGATTGCGTTTAGTTTTCCGCTGATAATGATTAACGGCTCATATATAATTTCAATAATTTCCGACCCCCTGGGCTGGGGCTGGGATTTGGTTGGAACCGCACATGTACCTTGGAAACCTATTTTTTCTCAATATACAGCGCATGTACAGATTCCATTGCTCTTGCTGGGTTTATATTTTGCGATAAAACGAGGATATGATATTTCACTGACTTTATATCAGAATAAATCAAGGGCAGCTCGAAGTCTCATCCCTGTAGTAGTGGTTTGTACAGCTATGATACTCGCCTTTTTGAAATTATTTACAGGCTAAGCAGCTGTTTTGAAATTATAAGGAAACCTTTGAAATGAAATTTAAGGAAATACTTGCAACCATCTCTGTAATAGTCAGTGTTATCGCATTGCCTTTGGTGATCAATTGGTATCATGAAAGTTATGTTCTCGGTGCGTATCCGGAAGGAACCAAAGTAATCACTCTTTCAGCAGTAGCCAAAGGTGGCGCATGGACGTTGGATAAAGTCGATGGTACTAACTACTGGTGGAAAGATTTCAAACCCGCAACAATTAATCTTGAAGAAGGTGATAAGGTGGTGTTACGTTTTGAAAGCACTGATGTGCATCATCGTTTTTATTGTCCGGAGTTGAATATTGGGCCAGTGGAAGTTGAGCCGGGTCATATCGTAACTGCCGAATTTGAGGCAAATGAGGCTGGGACCTATCGTTACTATTGCACTTCCATGTGTGGCGACTGCCATTTCTATATGCAGGGATGGATCGTAGTCACTGCCAAGGGACAGCCTCCTCAGCAGCCGGAAGAAATCGCCATGGCTTGTGAACAACATTACGAGAAACCACCTAAAAAGGACATGGTAACATGGGGGAAATATCTATACTATAAAAATGCCTGTATTAGCTGTCATGGAGATGAAGGTCAAGGCGGAGTTGAAAATATAAACTACATCAAAGATGAAATCCCGGCACATGATATACTTGCTGAGAAATTATGGCTCAAAGAAAAAGAGCATGTGGACATTTTTGTGGATATGCTGAAAAAGCGTGTGGATTTTGAGGATTTAGAAGAAGAACCGGATATTCCACTGTTTAATCTTGTGTTGAAGCAGTACAATGCGGCAAAAGACTTAATCAGATATGGCAAACATTGTGCAAAAGCAGATGCAGCGGGCCCTGAGCCTCCACTACAGATGGTTTCGTGGCAGGCCTTGTTGACAGATTATGACATGGATTCTATAATAACTTACCTTCTCATGCTCTACGAATGGGAGGACGACGAAGAATGAGTGAAAACAAAAATGGTGATGCACTTGTGAATGATTTGCAGGAAAATATTGATTATTTATATTGTCCAGTGTGCAAAGAGCATGTTCCTTGTATTCGTACCGATACAGGGTATTGGGAAGTAACGTGTCCCGGCTGTATCGGAGAGTGTTCTCTATGTCAATGCTATCTGGCACGTTTTTGTTTTGGACGTAGAGAAGAATTCCCTCCTCTTCCTCCACCGCAAGAGAACCAGTAGAGAAAGAAAACAATATGATTTCAACTAAAATCGCTGGAGCAAATATTATGAAACAATATTTATTACTAATGTTGATCACTCTTGGGCTTTTGCCCTTTGTCGGCTGCTCGACACCAGCACAGGATATATCCAGACTCAAAGAAGAGCTTAAACAGGAAATACTTGCTGAATTGAGGCAGCAAAGACAGACTCCAGAGCAAACCGCGGTAATCTTAGATCAGGAACAAATGCGTGAGCAAATGAAAGCAGAGATAGAACAAGAGATTCTGGCAAAGATTCAAAACCAGGTACAAAGTCAAGTCCAGAAGATTGCAAGCGATCTTCCCAACACTAGCAACCGCTCTATTCAATGGCAAGCGGTTCCTATAGGAAGTGCCCAAGGACAAATTCTTCGCAATGGTCAAGGACTTGCTGAATGTAAAATTAAACTTATCAGAATTTTGAAACCACAGAGTGTAGTTGAAATGTTCAATACTATCAGAGAAGGGGCAGAGTTTACAACAGTGACAGACGAACAGGGCAAGTATGTTTTTGAAAAAATCCCTGTAGGCGCCTATAAACTTAAATGGCAACTACCTAATGACACTGGTTGGATACGCCGCCTCAGAGATAAGCCCGATGCCATCATCGCAGAGGGGCAAACTGCCGTCCTAAAATCAGTAGAGACAAGCCGCAGATTAGTTGGACAATAGTAATTTTTATCACAACTTATTATCACCAAAAGAACAATTGCATCTGTCATCCATGTATCTTATCGTGGTCTGGTATTGGTCTATCCGATATCAAAAGATGTTGGACATGAAGTTCTTTCCATGTACAAGCATACCCCCGTAATGACCGGCTTGGGCTGCACTTATTACAAAGGCAAGCGCAAGGATACCGTACACAACGAGCCACCATTTTTTTAGTTCATTGCGGCAGCTTAGCCGAACTATTGCTGCAAGGACGGCGGCAATAAAGCAGGCAATGCCCCAGTATTTATGGGCAGCAAGAATGGATAAATAATCGCCTACGAATTCCTGTCCGCTTGCTACCACCAAACCCGTTACCACTGCCGGTAAGGCTGAGATTGTGCCCAGTACCAAACAATATATCCCAGCATACCTGAACTTGTCCTTACGGGTTGCAAGCCATAAAAAATCAGCTAAAAGCGCGCAAAATGCTAACGCAATCGGAAAATGGATGACCAATACATGTAGTTTACCAATATTCATCGCAGCTTCTTACTCATATTAAACTGTACTTAAAATGTGGAACAAATGGTTGCACTTCAATTTATCGTGCCTTCTTTAGCTTGCAACGATTCATTTCTTTAACAGTCAATGTTAGTGCTTGTCTTTGTCACCGTAAGCCTTAGGGTACCATAAAGCCGGATCATCTTTTACGCGATTCAGACACTTGTTACAACAAACGTATATCTTTTTATCATTATACTCGACAAAAAGAGAACCAAGAGCTTTCTGGTCAGTCATCACCGGACACATCAGGTTGGCCCCTGCTGGGAGCACATCAGCTGATTTCTCTCCATGTGCCTGCTCATGCTCATGATCCGTATGCCCTTCTTCGCTTTTCTTTGTACAACCCGTAATAAATAAACCAATCGTCAATAGCATAACACAACCTAAAACAAATAGTTTTTTCATGATCTTCTCCAATATTAAGATTAACGGTTATCTAAAGTTCATTAAACCTTTATACATATTTGGTACGGAACAATTCTCAGGCTTTAGTCCTGCGATGGCCGTGTTGCTTGTCTTGCATTGGATGCACGGTACATCACGAATACAACTCCACCGAAGATACTCATCGTAATAATCAAAAGTATTCCAACAACACGAATTAGTATTTTATTCACTATCATTAGATCGTGTGTTATATCTTTGTAAATTTCAAAGCTGCCGATAATCTTTCCATTTAAGCTTGAAATAGGAACATAAGTTTCGACAAGTTTCACATCGATACGTTCCTCTGAAGTAAGATCCCAAATACTGTCTTTGTTTTCATATCTTGATGTTGCGTCACCGCTTAATGCTTTAGCAAGTTTGGTATTGGCAGTATCTAATTTGCCTATGACCTTAGAATCTGTACTATAGATAATTTGCGTCTCAGCATTAAAAATCTTAATCTTGACAATATCGAAAGATGCAAGAAAAATTCGCAGCTCTTGATCTAACTTCAGCATCTCTTCCTGCGAAAGGGCTAAATAGTATTGGCCATTTTCTTTCCGTTTGACAAGCCGACCAATCTCGTGGTCACGAATCGCAGATGAGATGCGGATAGCATCACGCTCGGCTTCGTGAACAACTAACTCTTTAAGGAAAAACCTCATTTCAAAACTAACCACAATCAGAATCGCTATTATTATAAAAAGGACAATAAGATAGAAGCTGCGAAGTGATCGCAATACCGGCTCTCGGCTTTCCGGCCCGGGAATTTTATCGAATAATGTACTACTCAATTCAATTTTCCTTTCACAATTTTGGTGTTTCTAACCGTCCTATATATTTATGAAACTCTCTTGCAAAAAGTCTACGATTGCTTAAACTTAAACATCACGTAGTTTACTCGGTGAAATAAAAGAGGTCAAGGGGGAATAGTCCGACTAACTGACTATTCTGCACCGATTAGCCTGTATATTATAAACTTCGCCAAATCATCCGAGTTCACTTCACCGTTTCGTGTGAAGTCAGCACCATTGCACCAGAAATTATCAAGACCGCAATCAGAATTCGACCAGAATGACGCCAGTTTCACAAAGTCAAAAAAATCTGTTTTACCGCTACCGTTTAAATCTCCTGCATTAGAGCCCTTAACCTGGATCATTAATGCAACTGAAGGAATATCCATTGCCATGAATTGGTGGCAGGATTGTAGCTTTTCACCCACGGTATCGAATCTCTAAAATTAGTCATACTCCCTTCATTACCACCTACAGCAATAATCCTGCCATCTCCCAGCAAACTGGCAGAAAAGCAATGCTGATCGACCAATGAACTCTGTAGATTACATTTTTTTTAGATAAAAACAAAAACAGCCGAACCCTGTACATAGATACAGGGTGTATATGAATGTGAAGGTAATAAAAATGGAAAATTTGACTATAGGACAGATTGCAAAACAGGCGGCAGTTGGTGTTGAAACTATGCGTTTTTATGAGCGAAAAGGGCTGATTAAAAAACCTAAACGAAACGTATCGGGATATCGTCAGTATCCTTTGGAGGCAGTTTCGCAAATTCGATTCATCAAACGAGCTCAGGAAGTGGGGTTTTCGCTGGCTGAGATTAAGGCTCTTTTATTGCTTAGGCTGGATTCGTCAAAGAAATGTGAGGACGTTAAGGCCCGCGCCTTGGCAAAAATAAATGAAATTAAGGGGAAAGTCAAAGATCTTAACAGGATGAAAAATGCACTGCTGGATTTGACTAAGGCCTGTGATACCAGCAGTGATATAGACCAATGTCCAATACTAAAGGCGTTTGATGATGGACTCTAAAACGATGATAAAAGTTGAATTGATATATGACAGTGACTGCCCTAATGTTGAACCTGCCAGGGGTGTGCTAAAACAAGCTTTATCGCAAGTCGGCCTCGATGCAAAATGGCAGGAGTGGGACCGCGCTGATGTGAAAAGTCCGGAATATGTTCAGCGTTACGGCTCACCAACAATACTTGTAGACCGAAAGGATATAGCTGGTGAATTGACAGAGGATAGTTGCCGAAGTTGCCGGATATATAAGGATGAAGATGGGAAATTGGGCGGCGTGCCTTCAGTAAAGCTGATTAGTACTGCTATTGAAAAATCCAGGCAAACACCCGCTAAACAGGCTGGTATTTTTCGTAATCAAAAAGGCGGTCATAAGGGCATCTTTGCGGTTGTTCCATCAATTGGTGTAATACTTATACCCGGGATAAGCTGTCCAGCCTGCTGGCCTGCATATGCCGGACTTTTGAGTGCCTTGGGAATTGGGTTTGTAAACTACACACCTTATCTTTTACCAATTACCGTTTTGTTTTTGATGATAGCAGTTTTTGCATTTGCGTTTCGTGCTAAAAGACGGCGAGGATATCACCCGGCCTTTACAGGATTAATAGCTGCAATAGTCATTATTGTTGGCAAATTTGTACTGAGCTTAGGATTATTGACATACAGCGGTATTGGGCTTTTGATCATTGCTTCTATCTGGAATTTATGGCCAAGAAAAAATAAAGGCAATGTTTCCTGCTCTTTCTGTATTCCGGCAGGAGATACGGCAAAAAACAAGTGAATACAACAAGAATATGAAAGGAATTGAACCATGGATACCAAACGTAAAATTGAGATATTTAGTGCCGGATGTTCCGTTTGCGAAAAGACTGTAAAACTTGTGAAGGACATTGCATGTGATTCGTGTCAAGTCAGTGTTCTTGATATGCACGATGCAGACGTTGCGAAACGAGCTGAAAGTTTTGGTATAAAAACTGTGCCTGCCGTGATAATTGATGGCAAAGTCGCAAAATGCTGCCAGGGACAAGGGCCTGATGAAGTAGCGTTGCGTGCCGCCGGATTGGGACATCCTCTATAGATAGGGTACTAAAACACCAGAGCCAACCACCTCTACCAGCGGTAGTTTGCTTAATTAAATCCGTGCATTTGCTTTGCTCATGAGATATCATATCGACCTTACCTGGTTTTAATTGTGAGTGTTTTTATTTTTTGCAGGACAAAGGCCGTGAACAAGCTTCGTCGTTTTGTAATGTGGTTTGCATTGATATTGATAGTACTGTTGGCAGTTCTGTCTGTTGTTGGTGCATTTTACGGAGCCGAAAAAGCGTCTCAGTTTTTTAATTCACTTCCTTTAACTATCTATTGGCTAACTCTAACTGTTTTTCTTGTAGCTGGACTCGTAACTTTTCGTCGTCTTATTCGTGTGCCTGGATTACTATTAATACATCTGGGCTGTGTATTTATCCTGGTTGGAGCGATATGGGGTTCTGAGGATGGACATCGTTTTCAAAAAAGATTCTTCGGTATTGATAAGGTTCCTTTTGGTTATATGATGATTTATGAGCAAACAGCCGAAAGCAACATCGTTGCTGAAGATGATAAAGTCCTGGCCAAATTGCCATTTAGTATCTATCTGGAAGATTTTCGTATTGAGTACTATAAAAGCCAATCATACTTACAGGTGGAAAACAAAAATGGAGATATACGGCAAATACCTGATGACCTTGACCAGGAACTTAGTTTAAATGAGAGTAAAATAAAAATTCTGCGGGTATTTAGAAATTTCAAAATAGCTATCATCGACGGCAAGAAAATTGCAACAGATTCTACCGAACCTGGTATTAACCCTGCGATAGAAATAAATATTGAACTTTCGGATGGATCCAGTAAGCAACAGTATATATTTGCGCAGTTTCCTCAGGATGCTTACTCTGATGCTGGGCTGAAATTCACATATGTTTCACAGATGCAGGCTCCTGTCAAAGATTACTTTAGTGATGTGATTCTACTGGAAGGTGAAAAACAGACCGCCAAAAAAACGATTGAAGTTAATCATCCGCTGCATTATGGAGGCTATCACTTTTATCAGCACTCATACGACCCAGAGAAAGGGCGGTATACGATTTTAACGGTCTACTCCGATAGTGGGTTGAATCTGGTCTATGCCGGATATTTAATGCTTTGCTCAGGGGTATTATGGCAATTCTGGTGCAGACATTTCCTGAAGTTCTTCAAAAGGTCGCGAAATGGAGATTAAGTATACTATACTTGGACTATTGCTTTATATCGCCCTTGCGATATACTTGTTGACATTCGTAACCAGGCTCTTGCGCTTCAGTAAACTGGCGAAAGCGTTGTATTTTCTTGGCTTTACTGTAATACTCATCGCTTTCGGATATCGATGGTATCAAGTTCGTCATATCCCAATGCAGAATCTCTTTGAAGTCTTTTTGACTCTGAGCGTGTTGATTTATCCACTATCTATATTTTGCAGACGAATCCTTCAAGTTGGCGGCGAAACAACAGATGCTCTTATAGCAGCGATATTGCTCGTCCCTGCTGGTTTTATATTCAGTGCTGAACCACAGAAATTGAAGCTGACGTCAATAAGGCCGAGGGCGGCAACAAGGCTACGGGGACACGTGGGGACAAGTTGGGTTTGATTGGGTTTGTTTTTTCGTGTTGTATATTGTGTAATTTTCTTGTAATCCTTTATTGAATAAAAGTTTATGTTCATTTCTGCACTTTTGAAAATGGGTTCGTTTATTAAAACGTTTATATTTTGCAACAACGGTAGGCTCCGGTAAGGCACCAGGCATTTAACGACGAAATGTCTCCGCGCTACTTCGTGTCTAAAGAAATTTAAAATGGTAATGACCAAATTTGAAACCCCCGTATGGTCCGCCTTTGGCGGATTTTCCCTTCGCCTGCGCTCAGGGCAGGCGAGTATTATACCAGATATTGGCAGAAAATCAAGAAGAATCGCGATTCTTACGATTTCGCCTTCTAAGCCACAAGCCACCAAAACCGAACAAAAGAATAGTGCCAGGTTCAGGGACCTCGCCAGCAATTTGCAAGGCAACATTATCACAGCTTCGGTTTGTTAGCTGTTTATACCACTGTCCTGCTTTTGTTTGGCTTAGGCTGTTTAGAACAAACCCCTGCACAGCCAACCCTATCAACAAAACAATAATTTTAAGATTCTTACATGTAATCATTTTTTATCCTTCCTTTCACAATACTTCTATTAAAAGTTAATAAATTACAATCTAATATCAATTTTCATTCCAGCTCATCGATAGTTCCATTTGTCAGGCTACTATCATAATCAGCGGTTACAGTATCTACTTTCAGCGTTCCATTTTGGTTATTTAACGAATATTCGCAGCCTTCGCCAGAATGATTAGCCGTGGTTCTACTGGTCGTTATTTGCGTATTACCAAGAACCTCAGCTGTACCGCTTCCACGCACAGAAATTCCGCTAACCATTATCCCGCGGCCATCTCCATTTGGATCTGAACTATCTTCGATGCCAGTAAGGTTTATCCGGCAGTTGTCCACAACTACTTTACCCGGATAAGTAGTGGTAGGACTCGGGTTACGCCCGCCGTTTACGACACCAAACAATTGCCATTCTGCGGTTTCGTTTTGACGGTTATCGTGATACAAGGTGGTCAGGGTCAAATTCATTGTTGTATTGGTTATTGTTACTGTGTCGTTAGGATTTCTCAGTTGAGTTATGACACCGGCAAGCCATGGAGTATCATAATGAGGCTCATAATCGCTGGTAGCAATATTGGCACTAATTGTAACATTATCAATTGTGCCTGACCTCAGGGCTTTAATGCCAGCTGGATGCTGTCCTCCCCAGCTACGTGTTTTAGGATAGAAAGTACTATCTGAAATCTCAAATGTTGAATAAGCATGAACGCAAGGTCGGTACCATCCTTCAATTACACAATCGGAAATAACTAAATGACCGTATGAAGTAACCGCGTCATGAACACTTTTTACAATGCAATTACGTAACGTTCCTTCTCCCCAAAATCGGACACTATTTTGATTATTGCCTACATTGTGTATTTTGATATTTTCAACGATGTTATCACCTTCACAGCGAAGGCCGTCAGCATAAATCTCAGATGCAATGTCAGTGAAGTTTGGGTCTCTCGCGTTACGTCTTTGATGCTGAATTACTACATCCTCAGGTAAGCTGCCTTTGCCTATCAAATCACAATAAGCCGGCAGGTTATGACCGCCCGGATAAAAGTCATTTAACTGTTCCGCATAAGTACCGGGATAAACCTCAATACAGCCGTAATGACTCTCGTCAGGCTCGTTTTGGACCATTGCCGCTATTGCGTCGTTAATGGTATTATAATCATATTCGATTCCCCTCACAGGTGTTTGCCCGACAGTTATAATATAAGCGTAGGTTCTGCTATTTGGGTCTTCCGGTGGGCCGCTTCCACCGCCGCTCGCCGATGACGTTGTTCCTGTTGACGACTCACCGGCAGGCAATAGCCAGTTTTCAGCTAACAGTGCAATGTCATAAAAGTCAACTATTCCGTCTCCACCTGGCGGTGCAATGTCGGCGTTGGGCGTTGTGGTTGGCGACTCTAACCATTGAGCGGCCATCATCGAAAAGTCATACATACCAACATTACAATCACGATTCAGGTCACCGATTAAAAAATAGAAATCCCAATCGAACTGAGCCTGCTGACAGCCGCCAAGAGGAAATTCCTCATTAACCACAAGATTAAGGTCATCAAAATATGCTATTTTACCATATGTGTAACTAGCTGCGTTTTCGACTGAGACGGTACAGGTAATACTCCTTGTTCCTATCGGAGCAGGGTTACTATAGACCGTATACAGTGCCCAGGAAGTGGTGGCCTCAGGGGCCAGAACATCTTCTCTTAGCACACCACCGGTTAAGTTCTTAAATTCAAGCTCAACACCTATGGGAGTGTACGCAGGAGTTACTTTTGAGTATGCGGTAAGAGTGTAACGGATATCTTCTGCTGCCGGTATGCTTTGAGAAACAGCTGTCCATGAAAAGCTGGTAGCATCCAGCATAACGTAATCATCTCCGCTATGAGAATAAGTGGAGTCATTTTCAATATAGGTGATTTCATAGATTGGGTCAGGGCCATTAAGACCACCTGAAAAATCCCAGTATTCCGGCTCACTTGAGTTACATGGGTTGACATCCTCAAAACCTGGATTAAGTAACAAATTTGAAGCTGGGTCAACATCAGGCATAACGTCGCAACAGACGGGTGTGCTCTCACAGTCATTGACATCATCTATTCCATCGCCGGTCATCGAGCTGCAATTTGTTATTACACTGTCCGTTTCTACGGATGGCTTTACCTTAACTGTCAGCGTAACGCTACCTGTTTGTCCGGGTGAGAGCGTTCCGATATTCCAGATAATTGTATTGGCATCAAGAGTGTAACTGCCCGACGCTGAGTCGAAATCCACCTCGTCCGGAAGCACATCGATGATATTTACATCGTTGACGGTTCCAATATGCAGGGGATTGCAGGGGTCGGTATCGGGATTGCTGTAGCTAACGTTATATGTTATGTAACCGTTTGGCTCGGCGCAATTGCCTTCCATAATCCCGTCATCAGTATTAAGAGTTAAGCTAAACGTTTCGACCAGAGCTTTATGTAAGTTGAGCCTGCCGCCTGTAACACAAAAGTCCTTCATAGAATCAAGCTTATCAACTGAATTAAGGATAATATCCTTTACCTCTGAATAGTGAAGTTTGGGATTTATGGACCAGATAAGGGCACAGGCACCTGCGACATGAGGTGTTGCCATGGAAGTGCCGCTCTTATCATTATATCGATCACCTGGTATACAGCTATAAATATCCTTACCGGGAGCAGCAAGGTCAACTTTAGTTACTCCATAATTTGAAGCCCAGCCACCAGGTGCACGATACCCTCTTTCATCATCATGGTCCGTGGCCATTACAGAAATGATGTTATCAGGAACGTAACTTGCCGGATAGAAAGGGTTCGAATCGTTATTGTTGCCATAATTACCAGCTGCTGCAATAAAAAGTACACCTGCATCCCTAGCATTTTCAATCACATCTTTCTCCGCCTGACTAAAAGACCCACCTCCCCACGAATTATTTAAGATATTTGCTCCCATCTCTACTGCGTATTCGATGGCATCAATGGCATCACTGGTTAATATCCCACGCTGACAAGCAGCGGTAATTTTTAATGGCATCATTTTAACCTTCCAGCAAACCCCTGTTACACCCGTTCCGTTATTTCCTATCCCCCCAATTGTTCCAGCAACGTGAGTTCCATGGCCTTCGCAGTCATCTGGATTATTATTTTTATCTGCAAAATCCCAGCCGTAAATGTCATCCATATAACCATTTTCATCGTCATCAACTCCAGTTGTGCCGTTTAATTCAGCTTGATTGGTCCACATATTTGCTGCCAGGTCTTCATGGTTATAGTCTACGCCTGAATCGATAACTGCTACAATAATATCTTCGGCATCTGTTGCAATGTCCCATGCCTGCGGTGCATCGATGTCGGCATCTGCCGTCCCTGATGTCTGGCCTGTATTGTGCATTCCCCAGAGATTATTAAAATATGTGTCATCAGGTATTGTAGAAATAATCATACCTTTATAGTTTGGTTCAGCATACAAAATGCCATCAGTAGTTTTAAAGACAGAAAGCATGTCTTTAACGGTATAACCTGCAGGAAACTTTACTACCGTTAATCCGGGAACACGCTTAAATGAGTGTCTAATATCTCCGCCACCAATCGAATCCAGGAGTCCTCTGCGTTCTGCCTTTGTCCTTTGGATACCATTTGCTTTTGGTGCAAAGCGAACTATCAGTTCTCCGGGTTTATAGTCTAATTCGTTTGGGTCATCCGCGATAATGACAGTTGAAAATGCAGCTATAATAAGACATACAATGAAAACTCTGATAGACATGCCTCCTCCTTCTTTAATAATAATTTTCCTTCTCCGTGAAATTATTTCTTATGACGTTTTGTTGTTGTATTATGCAAGAGCCTAATCTTGTCGGTACCTTCGAAAGTTTTTCCATCGTTTAATTGGCCAGTGACTGTGACATCTGCGAAGATATTGAATCCGCCATTACGGTCGAGGCCTTCCTGTAAAATAAGGGTGTCGATAACGATTGAACGGTCGAACTTCATTGTCAACTGCTGCTTACCGGGATTAGCTTGGACATGTTGCGCAGGTACTAAGTCAGCGAGCTTGATGGAGTCTTTGTCAATGTCTGCAACGGTGTAACCGGCGGGTGCTTTGATATTGCATGTAATCCATCTGCCTTGACTTTTAGTGTTTAGTGTTTTGGGGATGATGTTAACGACAGCAGGTATAGCTGGCAAAAATTCATAACAGCCCATATCAATTCTACCCTCAAGGATGCGTGGGTTGCCGTCAAGGTCGGTTTCGCCGGGTGCGGGCGGGTAAGCGGGGTCGCCGGTATTGATGGATGGTGAGCCAAGTAACAGATGATAATCACCGTCCACCCATACATTGCCATCCCAGAAACCCGGCTGTACAAACTTTGGATTATCATCAATATTGCCTTCGCCTCCCCATCCGCCTAAAATATCACTATAAGTAATCGTTAATGCCGAACTATCATTGTTCCATATCTGGTCGGCGCCATCCCATAGAATACAGTTGGATAATTCAATAGTGCCTGGATATCGCTGATTAGAAAAATCAGAGGCCAAAGTATTACCACTAATGGCTTGATTGCCGCTAAATGTGCAGCTGGTAACTGTCAGACTACTGCGCGAACTGAATACCCCGCCACCGTAATCAGCGTAGTTGCCGTTAAATATGCAGTTAGTAACTAACGGATTGCTGTTCCAATAACACATTCCGCCACCAACATTCTGATGTGGATGGGGGAGAAATGGATGATTAGCGGAGTTCGCCTTGAATATACAGTTGGTAATAATCGGGTTACTTCTCGAACAGAAAAACCCTCCACCATCCCATTCAGCAGAGTTGCCAGTAAAGGTACAACCGGTTATTGTTGGGCTGCTATCCCAATCACAATTCATCCCGCCACCATAATCAGCAGTATTTGCGATGAATGTGCAATTGATAAGTTCGGGGTCACTTTCCCAGCCACAGAACACTCCACCGCCTTTAGCAGCATAATTTGCGATGAATGTGCAGTTAATAAGTTTCGGACTGCCTCCTGAACAGTATATTCCGCCGCCTCTCCCAAGAGCGGCAACGTTTGAGCTGAATGTGCAGTTCCTTATTGTCAGTCCGCTATCCCGACAGAATACACCGCCTCCATCACTTACCATAAGCATATTCCAAGTGCCTCTACCATTGGTAAGTGTAAAACCTTCAAGAACAGTATTGGGATCGCAATCAAGAGAGGTAACAACTGACCCGTAGTTATCCGCATCTATGATAGTATTATTTGGCTCACTGCCGATAACTTCACCTATCAGCTTGACACCGTTGGCAAGTGTGATATTCTCGAAGTATATTCCAGCACTAACCTGAATAGTATCACCATAAACTGCCGCATCAATTGCCGCCTGAATAGTCGTAAAATCCGCAAACCCGTTCGGGTCGACAACGATATTTCTCGCCTGTGCAGCACCGCAAAGAACGCCCATTACGATCACTGCCAATGTAAGTGTAGTTAATTTTCTTACCATACTCCTTCTCCTTAAAATTAATTCCTATGGTTTATGGTTATGGCTTTACATTGTGCAAGAATCTGATATTGTCGGTTCCTTCAAAAGCTTTTCCATCATTTAATTGGCCAGTGACTTTTATATCAACGAAGATAGCGAATCCGCCGTTACGGTCGAGGCCTTCCTGGAGAATAAGGGTGTCTATGACAATTTGACGGTCGAACTTTGCCATAATCTGTTGCTGTCCGGGATTTATTTGGATGTGTTGCGCGGGCACTAAGTCGGCGAGTAAAATGGTTTCTGTGTTTACGTTAGCTATATGACAATCATCTAAATTGATTTTACAGTTAATCCATTCGCTTTGACTTTTGGTATTTAGGGTTTGGGGTACCAAACTGATATTTGCCTCAACTGATGTTATGACTTTTTTTAAGGCAAGACCATACCCTCTACCAGCGGCTATTGCGACAAAATCATTACCGACAGGTTTACCAGTTACCTGACCATCATCGTCCCTGCCCCATCCGACAATCGAGCCGTCAGATTTTAAGGCAAGACCGTAATACCTACCAGCGGCTATTTCGACAAAATCATTACCTGTAGGCGGTGATGCCTGACCGTAATCGTCTCTGCCCCAAGCGACGATAGAGCCGTCAGCCTTTAAGGCAAGACTATGTTTATAACCAGCAGCGATGGCAACAAAATCATTACCTGTAGGTGGACTGGCCTGCCCCCCACTGTTAGCCCCCCATCCGACAATCGAGCCGTCAGCCTTTAATGCAAGACCATGATACCTACCTGCAACGATGGCAACAAAATCATTGCCGGCAGGCGGTGATGCCTGACCGTAATGGTTTAAGCCCCAACCGATGATAGAACCGTCGGCTTTTAGGGCAAGACTGTATCCGCCACCAGTAGAGATGGCAACAAAATCATTGCCGGCAGGCGGGGTGGCCTGACCATTATCATCGGTGCCCCATCCTACGAGAGAGCCATCTGATTTCAAGGCAAGATTATGAGAAAGACCGGTAGCAATGGCGACAAAATCATTGCCCCCAGGCGGTGTTGCCCGATTATCGTTATTGCGGCCCCATCCAACGATAGAACCGTCAAATTTTAAGGCAAGACCATAATCGTAACCGGCAGCAATGGCAATAAAATCATTTCCCGCAGGAGGTGATGCCTGACCGAAATTGTCTTTTCCCCAGGCAATGATAGAGCCGATAACGTTTGGTTTGGCAATGGCAGGTAAACCCAATAATTTGATAGTATCGACACCTTCAAAAAGTGTGCCGTCATTTAGTTTACCAGTTACTTTTACATCCGGAAAGACAGAGGACCCACAATTAGAACCCGGGCCTTGTTTAGCGATAAGGGTATCTATGACAGTTAAACGGTCAAACGTAGCTGTAATGGTTTGCTTGCCGAGATTGACCTGGACATGTTGTGCGGGCACTACTCCGGCAAGTAAAATACTTTCTGTGTTTACGTCCGCTATGTCGCAATCATCTAAATTAATTTTGCATGTTATCCATTTGCCGTTGCTTTTGGTATTAAGAGTTTCAGGGGTAATGTCTATATCAGCTTCGCAAAGTGGTTCAGGAACTATAGCAATTTCAACTCCAACATCTATATCCCCTGATGAGGCATACATAATCCCAAATACATTATACGTACCAACACCGAGAGGGTGTCCGATATCGTCTTTTTTGTCCCAGGTCCAAGCCCATTGCTTAGACTCGCTTGCGGGTATTTCGATACCAGGTGAATGTGCAAGAAAAAAATGATTCAGTAACCAAACAGTAAGGTCGTCCTGCTGTACAAAAAAATTAATTTCGGGACTTTGGTAGCAATAAATAATCGTATCTTCCTCTTTTAGGTTAGTAGCTCTAAAGAGCATTTCAACATCTTCGCCTAAAGTGTAAACAGCTTTATCTGTCTGGATATAGTATTCTATATCATTAACAATTATAGAATTTGAGACAATTGCTGCATTTACTAATGGCGAAGCTAGTGTTAATACGATTACAATTAACAATAATTTAGTCTTCATTTTTCCTTCTCCTTAAAAATCAATTTAAGCTATAGCCTGATTCGGTTCGGAATCCCCATCCTTAGAAACCTCCATTGTGCATATTATTATACCATTAAAGTCCTAAAAAATCAATGCTTTTTAGTATTTTTAAGATAATTTAATCCTTATTTGTAAGTGATTATCCCGCATAGATTTATAAATAAATCCGAAAAGGCATCGGGGAAATGATTTTAAAAAGTGGAATAGTTGAACATTAGACCGCAGGTTCGCAGATACGTTTTCCTTGTTCTGCTTTCAACTATCTCCTGCTCACCTGCTCTGTTTTTGAACAGCAAATGCTGTTCAAAACTAGCCCCAAGGGGATTCGAACCCCTGTTGCCGGGTTGAAAACCCGGTGTCCTAGGCCTACCTAGACGATGGGGCCACAGTTAGTTATTCATCCATGCTGATTGCTTCAGCAGGACAGGAATCAACACAAACCGCACAATCAATGCAACCATCGGCATCAATTACTGCTTTTTCCTCTGCCATAGCTATTGCTTCGCTTGGGCATTCTGCAACACAGGTCTCACACCCATTGCATTTTTCACTATCAACTTTAGCTGCCATCTGTACAACCCTTTCCAAAAATCAATTAACAATTAAAGTGTGGAATAATACGAAATTACCGTGATATTACAACAAAAATCTTTCCTAAATTCAACCAAGAAACAAAATATACGCTTTCTACGCTTTATATGCCGCTTAGGTTCGTATCTTCCGGGGGCTGATTCGAATCTTCGGGCTGCTGGTTCGGATCTGTTGGTTCAGGCCTATACCGTGGTTTTTTTTCCGGGGGCCTTTCACCTCCCAGGGAAATAGCCATTTCCCGAACAAGTTGATTTAAGTCGTATTTTGCCGTCCAGTCCAAAACCCTGTCAAAATTGTCGTCACTGTTCTTAGAGAGTAAATAAATTGTCATCATTCTCACGGGCCAGTACTGGTCATCAAGATTCTGAGCAACTGCTTGAGTTAATTCGTAATCCAAGGGTAAAGATTGCATCGATGCCATAATCTGCACCTTTGTAGCCCAGTCACTTTCGGCAAGCCCATATGTCAATCCGGATTTCAACAGTTGCGGCATCCAGTCGGCATATTTAAAATTGTAGGACAGTTCCGACTGAGACATGGCCTGCTGCTCAAGCAAAAGCCCAATGAAAAGCTGCAATGTTCTTCCTCTGCCCTGCTTGCTTTTTGAAAGGGAATTAACTCGATTCTGCAAAAATTTTCCCGTAATTTCGGCAGCTGGTCTGGTAACCTTTATTGTTGCAGGGACAATCGCGGCGAGCCTGTTACTTACTTTACCCTCTGCGGTTATGACCGGGTCAATATACGCCGTAAATTCTATATTCAAAGAAGCCTGCGGATGTCTCATCAATATACGCCTTAGCTTGGCGGCAAAAAGTTTTAGCGGTACAATAACACTTTTGCCAGGCTCTATGGGCTGTGAAGGCCTGATTCTTATAGAAATGAGATTGGGAACCATTTCATCAAGGTCGCCTGTAACTTTAGCATCTACGCGGATGTTGCCTCTAAACATAGCATGGTCGGAGATGACAAACTGCCTTGAAGAAATATTTTTTATAGACAATGAGCCGCCAAATTCTCTGCCATAATTAAAGCTGCTGCCCTGAACATTAAGCTGAACTGACAATATCCTCTCTGGTGTTATGAATTCAGGAACGATCCTATGCCTAAAGCTATCTCGAATCAACGACAAGGCTATATCCGGATCAACAGGGGATATATAATCACCTCCATTGCTCATGAGTACCTCTTTGGCTTTTTCGGCAACCAGAGAACCGGGATTATTGCTTATTATCGACTTTAATATCGCAAAAGCTGTATCTCTTTGACCTTGAGCCAATTCAACTAACGCCAGGGCAAGGTCCAACACTGGCATCGGCTCATAACTATCAATAATGGTTTTAGCCAAATCAACCTGCCCATTGAGCATAAGTGAATATGCCAAAAGGGCTCCTGCAGAGTGAGAGTTCGGGTCCCGGGAATACGCTTTATTCGCCCAGTCCAGGGCTTTATTGGCCTCCGGTGATGCAAAAGAATAAAACCATGCCATCTGCTCGGCACCAATATTGACGCCATTATCTGCATGGGCATCCTTTTTGTTAATTAAGCTTAAAGCTTTGTCTTCTGTCTGTTTTAAAAGCCTCTTTGCCAAATCGACGTCCCCGCTTTTCATAGCAGCCTTTGCCGCAACCGTCTCGACAAGCAAATCAAAATAACCTTGCTTGCGAACATCTTCTGCTATTTGCAGGCACTTGTACTGATTTCTTTGTGTGTAATAGTTGTTCATTGTCCATGGTATGTAAATTCCAGGACCAAGAGGTTCGCCTGGGTATAAATATTTGAATAACTTTGCGCAATAGTCATAGGCCTCGGCAGCAGTTTCAAACAGTTGGAGCTGTTGGGCATATTCGGCAAACCCAAGAGCATCATCCATGCTTAAAGGGTTTTCGGCCAGGGACCATCTTAGATGTTCAATGTAGATGTCCGGGTCTATCGGTTCAGGAATTATCTCAAGGAGTTTATTAAATGCAAGTCTATTAAATTTATTGGTTGAGTATGCCTCTGCAAAAAGACTTTGTGCCGCTTTAATGTTAGCGGTTTCGGCCTTTAATAAGCCCCTAAGTGTGGCTAACTCTGAATCAAAACTCGCATTCTTACCTGTAAGGTCAAGTGAAAGCTGTGCCAAAAGTCGCTCACGCAGCTCACGAATATTACGTTTTTCGAGTAAATATTGAATAGCATTTTTGATAACCTCAAGGTCGGCACCCTCATCGATATACTGGCCTACTAATTGCATCACCATTTGTGAATAATCCTTTTGGGAATGTTGAGAGGCAAGTTTTATCGTCTCAGGTAAAATATATTTGGACCTTTCATCAAGCTTGGAAGTAGCCATCAGGAAAAGGATAACCTGGTCGATATCGTCTGCCGTAGGTTTGGCTTGCCCGTCCTGGTCTATTTGCGATTCGTGATCTATCTTATAGGCAACCTCATAAGCTAATTCATAGAACTTTTTACCAACCGCTGGGGAAAAGAGCTGCTCATCCCCTCTTCGTTCCTTGGCGCAAACAAGCGAAGAACAACAAAGAAGTGTCAAAAAAATCAGTAGAATCCTACCCTTAACCATCTATCGCTCCATCAACTATAAAAACAGCTCTATTAACCTATTTTCGGGCATTTTGTCTTTTTGCATTAGACCCTATGGCTAATTAGCTATTTTTTCGCTTTTTTTTTGGCCTGTAATCAGGCTTATTTCAGGCATCTTCATTGCTTTTGCCGCTATAAAATAGACACTGACCGCTACCGGAACAACCACAGCAAGCCTTATAATGTTAAAAAACCTGACATTAGGCAAATTACGCATCAAAAACATCAATATCGCTCCAGCAATCCACATAATTACCGCTGCTATAATGGTTTTTGTCAAAGTTTGCCCCAGACCATCAAGGATTATGCTTCCGAATTGTTTTTTCAGCATAAATACAAGAATTATCACCTGTAAATACGAGCAAATAGCCGTCGAAAGCGCCAGTCCAGCTGTCCCCATGGGCCAAATCAATATAAGATTAAGCACTACATTAACAAAAACCGCTATCAGAGCAGTAATCGCCGGGAGTTTGGAATTTTGAATAGAATAAAACGCCCGCATAGTAACCTGCTGAGCAAAATATCCGCTCAATCCCAGGGCGTAAAAAACAAGCGTCCTTGAAGTGACTGCCGTATTTTCCGGCGTGAATTTACCATGCTCGAAAATCACAGAGACCAATATTGTCCCTACCAAAAACAGACCTGCTGTCGCCGGCAGCGCGACAAACACAGCTGCCTTGATGCCTTTGGAAATCGTAGCGATAAGTGTATCGGTATCGTTTTTAGCAGCGGCGGCACTCATAACCGGAAAAATTGCCGTAGCCAGAGAGATGCCCAACACTCCAAGCGGAAACTGATAAAGCCTTTGCGCATAATAAAGATATGACACTGCTCCATAATCGAGAGGATAGCCCTGCTCATTTGAAAGCCCAAGGGCGATTAGGTCGTCGGCTAAGGTATTAATTTGTGTCACCGTCAGACCAAGAATCATGGGCCCCATCAGGATAATTATTTTTTTAAAAGACTCGGAGCGAACCTGCCACGCAGGCCTGATAGAGACCCCGGCCTTAGCAAGAGGTGGAATTTGAATTACTATTTGAGCTAATCCGGCAAGGATGACCGCTGTCGCCACCCAGAAAACCTGAGTTTGGGGAGGGATTTTTAACAGCCAACCGGAAAGCAAAAGTGAAGTGATAATAAATATGTTCAGCACGATAGGCGCCGCCGCTGGCGCAGCGAAATGTTTGTGCACCTGAAGTATTCCAGAGAGAAGCGCAACGACGCAAATAAAAATCATATAGGGAAGCATTACCGCCGACAATGTAAGGCCAAGCTGCGTGCCGAGGTTAGTGTCGAAAAATTTATAGTATCCCCAGATAAGTAACTCACCAATTATCGCTATCACGGCGAGCAAAACAAAGATGACCGTGACAACGGTACTTGCTAATTTTTTTGCCTGCTGCGGGTCCTCGTGAAGCTGCTGGGTATAGACAGGGATAAATGATGCCGCCGCAGCGCCTTCCCCGAAAAGTCTTCGTGCAAGGTTTGGGATTTTAAATCCCATGGTCCATGCGGTCATCAGCCACCCAGCACCAAAGAAATGACTAAAAGCCGTATCTCTAATAAGCCCAAAGACTCTTGAGATGGTCGTAAGCGAAGCAATTTGTCTAAAGCCTTTTACCATATGTATTATTCAAACGATTTAGGTGCGACAGTAAATGGTCTGCTCCTCCCGACATTATTCAGCAGGCCAATAAATATCATGCTAACCAACAAGCTTGAACCGCCATAACTCACCAGCGGCAGCGTCAAGCCCGTAATAGGCATCAGCCCAAGGGTCATACTAACATTGATGACAACCTCAACAACAAAGATTGCCACGATTCCTATCGCAAGCAATTTACCGAACGGATCGGTATTGTTTTGTGCTATCTCCAATCCGCACGCAATAATAATAACATAAAGTGACAAAACAAACAGGCATCCCCAAAATCCCCATTGATGCGCAATTGTGGCAAAAATAAAATCATTGTGTCTCGCCGGAAGGAAGTTGTATTTTACAAATGGCCCCCGACGAAAGCCGTAACCAGACATTCCGCCTGAAGCGACAGCATATTTTGAGCGAATCAAATGAAACCCTTCATTTCTGGACCATTTTTTTGCGCTGAATTGCCCGCCTACGAGAATTTTTCCAATCGCCGGGTGCTGTTGTGCCTTTTGCTGTACCCATTTTGATTGCAGTATGACCGAACTGATTCTCGTTCGCTGGTAATCTTTCATGAAGTGCCACAGCAGCGGGCTTGTCAAAAGTGCAAGCAATATAATTATCATCAGGTGCTTGACTTTTGCACCGGCGATAAAAATCATAGTAAATAAGACAGGCATCATAAGAAGTACTGTCCCAAGGTCTGGCTCGAGCAAAATCAAAACCATAGGCAAAAGTGTCAATGCGAAAGGTCCGACAAGCGCGGTAAGTTTGCTGTAATTGCTTTTGTATCTCAGGTACCACGCAAGGGCAAGTATGTAGGCGATTTTGCAAAATTCTGACGGTTGAATCGCCGGCAGCTGCATACCTCTGATAGTAAATCTTATCCATCTGCGAGTTCCATTGATTACCGGCACAAAGGGAAGGTCAACAAATTTATCCAGCAGCAGAACAGATAACAAAAGCAGCACCCCGCCATAAATCCAGTGGCTTACCGAGCCAAAACGCCTGTAGTTTACCATATTAACCAATATAAAACCAAGCACACCGATACCTGCGAACTGTACTTGTTTTTTCCAGAATCCTTCAAGCTCTTTTGTTTCCTCATCCAGATTAGGCTGGTACGGGTGACCAAGAGAATAAATGCTCAGTATCCCAATAACAAGCAGCGCAACCGCTGCAAGCAAAAGAACTAACCTGACAACCAGAAGCCTTCCTTTTAAGAATTCGTACATGGCACTAAAATACCACAGAATCGCAAAAATTTCATATGTGAAGTTCGTAAAGATGCGAAAAAAATACTTCTTGAACAAAATTCATTAGCGGTTATAATACCTTGTTCGATATTAACCGCCGGAACTGGTAGTTACGGCAATTCCGAGAGTGGGAGCAGCAGCCGAATATGCCACTGGAGACGAAAATGGCCAGAAAAAAGCTGAAAATTGCTGATGTTAACAAACCTAACCTGTTTAGGGAGATGTTTCCCTATAGTGATTTCCCGAAAGTTGTTTTCGATAATCAGACCGTTGAATTCGATACCCCCGAGAATATCTGGATAACTGACACCACATTTCGTGACGGTCAGCAGTCGCGTCCTCCGTATATGCCAAAGCAAATTCTGGATATCTACGATTTATTTCATGAAATTGACGGCGGCACAGGCCTTATCCGGCAATGCGAGTTTTTTCTTTATTCCAAACGTGACCGTGAAGCTGTCGAGCTTTGTCAGCAGCGCGGATATAAGTATCCTGAAATTACCGGCTGGATAAGAGCGGTCGCTGCAGATTTTAAGTTCGTTTCGCAAATGGGATTGAAAGAGACCGGCATTTTGACATCGGTGAGCGATTACCATATATTCCTAAAGCTACGCAAAACCAGAGTACAGGCGATGAATTCATATCTCGCTGTTGTGAGAGCGGCGCTGGATAACAATGTTATTCCTCGATGTCACTTCGAGGACATTACCCGCGCAGACTTTGATGGCTTTGTACTGCCCTTTGCCGCAGAGCTTTTGAAACTATCCGAAGAATACGACAGTCCGGTTAAAATTCGACTTTGTGATACGCTTGGGTTTGGTCTGCCATGGGCCGAAGCGGCACTTCCACGAAGTATCCCAAAACTTATTAATGGATTGCGTCAGATAGGCATACCGGCCAAATGGCTTGAATGGCACGGCCATAATGATTTTCACAAAGTGCAGATAAATGCCGCAACGGCATGGCTCTACGGTTGCGGAGCGGCAAATTGCTCAATGTTCGGCATTGGAGAGCGGACAGGCAATCCGCCTATCGAGGCTCTGCTTGTCGAGCATGCTCAGCTAAAAGGGATTACAAAAGGCATCAACTACGTAGCCATAACCAAACTTGCTGAATATGCCAGCAGGGAACTTGGATTTAATATTCCCAGTAACTATCCTCTCGTCGGCGCCGATTTCAATGTCACCAGGGCAGGTATTCACGCTGACGGCTTACTGAAAAACGAAGAGATATATAATTGTTTCGACACAAAGAAACTTCTCAACCGTCCTGTCAACGTTGCCATTACCGATAAGACCGGAGCAGCAGGAATAAAGCATTGGATAGAAGCCAGATATAAAATCGAAATTGCCAAACATGACCCCAGAGTTACAAAAATAAAAGACAAAATTGACGCTGAATATGCTGAGGACCGTGTTTCGGCGATATCCGATGAAGAAATGTTCGCATGGGCCAAAGAGGCATTCGGACCAGACATTCCGCCCTTAAGGTAGCCAATCTTGCCGACTAATCAAATCAAAGCGGTACTGTTTGACCTGGGCGAAACGCTGCTGGATTTCGGCAAAATCAATACGCTAAAGTTTTTTAAAGAAGGTGCGCGTTTATCTTATGATTTCTTAAAAAATCATGACCAGCCTGTGGGGAACTTTCACATCTACTGCTGGAGAAGTTTGCTGTCACTTCGGTTTCATAATTTCATTTCAGATATTAGCGGTAACGATTTTGATTCGCTTAGCTTACTGAAAAAACTCGGCATCAGTAAAGGGGTTAAATTGACCGATGAGCAGTGGGTTGAGTTTGTATGGCTTTGGTATGAGCCCTTGAGCCGGATATGCAAAACAAAACCTGAGACTGCCGAGACATTAAGCCAATTAAAACGGCAGGGAATCAAGCTCGGGGTGCTTTCAAATACATTTGTTCACAGCAGTGCCCTGGAGAGACACCTGAAACAGCTTGGAATCCTGGATTTGCTCGACACAAGACTTTACTCGTATCAGTTTGAATATCGAAAACCGGATCCGAGGATTTTCATCCAGGCAGCTGACACCATCGGCGAAAGACTGCCCAATATTATGTATGTCGGCGACCGCATAAACATGGATATCAACCCTACATTGAAGCTCGATATGTATGCGGTTTTGAAAAATGCATACACTAATTTCGGAAAGAATCTGCCAAAAGGGGCCAGAAGGATAACACGAATCAATGAATTGCCCGCGATTATTGAAAAAATCAATGCAAATTCGCATTAATTTCTGTGTCAAAATCCCGCTTGATTATTTATAATTGCCCGGCAAAGATAATAGGAGTTTTTTATGAGCGTTTCAGAAAATATCGCGTATCAAAAGTGTATTAATCCTGATTGCCAGGCGGAATTTGACTGTGGTGAGGCTATTTTTAAATGTCCCAAATGCGGCGAACTTCTCGACGCCAGATATAATTTCGATAAGATTGAAGTGCCTAAGAAATTAAGCGATTTCGGCAACCGCTGGGCAACGAGAAACAATCGACTTGATTTTTCAGGCGTGTGGCGATTTCGCGAACTTCTTAATTTCTGTGACGATAAATATAAAGTAAGTATCGGTGAAGGCCAAACTATTTTAGAGCAAAACACCGCGATAGCCAAATACCTCGAAATGAAAAGCGATTCCCTTTTTCTTCAATACGAAGGACTCAACCCTTCCGGCTCGTTCAAAGATAATGGCATGACCGCGGCATTTAGTCACGCGATGATGGTCGGAGCAAAATCCTGCGCATGCGCGTCAACGGGCAATACGTCAGCATCGATGGCTTTATACGCTCACGCCTGCGAATTGAAAAGTACGGTCTTTATAGGTTCGGGCAGAATCGCATTTGGAAAACTTAGCCAGGCGATGGATTACGGCTCGCAAACTATTCAGATACTTGGTGACTTCGATGACTGCATGCACCAGGTGCAGGCCGTTTGCAATAAGCTCGGACTTTATCTCGTGAATTCACTGAACCCTTTCAGGCTTGAAGGGCAAAAGACCATAATGTATCGAATCATCGAACAGCTCGGATGGGAGCTGCCAGACTGGGTCGTCGTGCCGGGAGGAAACCTCGGTAATTCCAGCGCCTTCGGAAAAGCTTTTGCCGAACTTAAAGAACTTGGACTAATTGACCGCATTCCGCGCATAGCGATTATTAACGCAAGCGGCGCAGATACACTTTGCGATTTGGTAAATAACAAGAAACTCGTTTGGAACGACGGCCGCGTTGACCAGAAAATTATTGATGACTATTACGCCGACCTGACAGCTCGGAACTTTTCGCCGCATACCTGCGCATCGGCCATAGAAATATCCAGACCCGTGAACCTGAAAAAATGCCTGCGAACAATTGATCTCTGTAACGGAGTCGTTCGCAAGGTCAGCGATGAAGAAATTTGTGACGCCAAAGCTATAATAGGCAAATACGGGCTCGGATGCGAACCTGCATCAGCGGCAACTATAGCCGGACTAAAGAATCTCCTCGCCGAAAATGTCATAGGTAAAGACGAGCGGGTCGCATGCGTTCTGACCGGGCACGTACTAAAGGACCCTAATGTCACTGTCAACTACCACAAAGAAGAGCAGGGCCCATTCAGCAATCCGCCGATAGAAGCGCCAAATGATCTCGATGCTATCATCAAGCTGATAACACAGTGACCTTAATCCAAAGTCGCTTTACAGATAAGATAAAATAATGATTGTTTTATTATGAAAATGCCCTACATGGATGTTATCTTTAAGGCTATCAAGAACACCTTTGCCTTGTTGCTGCGTTTTTTACAGCACCGCCATCTTCCTATTATTCTCGCGATTATCGCGTTTGTCAGCATGCTTGGCACACTGCAAAAAGGTTTCGGGCCCATGGATGACCTGCGGCTAAGAGCAAAACTTCTCGATAAATCTCAACTTCCAGAGCGCCTGCTTGATACCGGTATAATTCCGGAAAATAACGGCAAGCTAACGACCGTCCTTGCGTCACTGCAATCAAGTGTGCGAACCGAAGATGAACTAAAAAAGATGACCGAGTACGGCACCTGCGCGTGGTGGACTTATGAAGGTGTGCGTTTTTCCAACTGGCGTCCGTTGGAACATCTTACCTATTGGCTTGACTATCAGCTGTATCCTGATTCGCCGGCACTAATGCGGGCGCATAGTTTGGTATGGTTCGCCCTTTTGATATTTATGGTCACTCTTTTATATCGAAAGTTTCTGCCCGTTGGAGTTACAGCTGGACTGGCGGCGGTATTATATTTCTTAGATAACAGTAACTATCTGCCCGCAATGTGGATAGCAAACAGAAACCTTCTGATAGCAGTGACATTTTCGCTGCTTGCTATTCTTTGCCATCATAAATGGCGAAGCGGCGGCTCAATCGGATTCGCTTTCATTTCTTCCATCTGCCTCATTGCGTCTCTACTGGCAACAGAAGCTGGCATCGCGACTTTTGCTTTTCTTTTTTCGTACGCACTTTTCGTAGATAACAGCAAATGGAGCAAAAGAATTTTAAGTCTGGTTCCTGCGGTTTTGATAATAGTTGCATGGCGGATAATTTATAACTCCCTTGGTCACGGCGGATACGGCGGAGGATTTATTATTGACCCGGTGCGCGAATTTGCAAGTTTCGCCAATGCGGTATATATCCGCGGAGTTGTTTTACTTGGGGCACAGTGGGCTGGTTTTCCGCCTGAGATTTTAAGTCTTTATCATGATACGATGACGATGAGAGTATGGTTTATCGCCGCGGGCTTTTTGGTACTTGTACTTCTGGCGATTTGGCCTTTACTTTATAAGGACAGGATGGCGCGGTTTTGGTTTACCGCGATGGTGCTTTGTGTTTTTCCGATTTGCGCGACTATGCCGATGAACCGGAATTTACTTTTTGTCGGTATCGCAGCTTTCGGATTAATCGCCCAGTTTATCGTCGCGATGCTTGTTGCAAAGGACAGCGCGTTTCAAAACATTGGTCGCGGGACATCGGCATGGATTCTGCTTGGGCTTTTGTTTATCTCGCATGTATTGGGAGCCGGTATCGGGCGGGTAATAGCATCGGAAACTAATTCGGCTTATATAGAACATTTCAAATCCTCGATGGACGTGGGCAATTTGGAAGGTGTTGAAAATCAGGATCTGGTAATAGTTAACTACCCGAATCCGTTTACGATTTTTTATACCCCAACTTATATGGCTTATAACCAGTGGCCCTTGCCTCGGGGTCTGCGAGTTTTGTCGCCCGGTTTTATTGCTATCGAGGTGAGCCGGGTGGATGAAAAAACTGTTACTCTTCGGGCGGCGACTAATAGCTTGATGTCGTCTGCCATAAGGTCGCGGTGGGACCGTGTTTTTCTTTATGACCATTTTAGTCGCGGCTATCGCGATAGGCGATTCGGGTTTTCGGTTGGAGAAAAAGTTGAGGTGCCGCGAATGAGTGTGGAGGTTTTGTCGGTTAATCATGAGCAATTGCCTACGAAGGTTAGTTATAGGTTTGAGGTTTCTGCTGATGATAGTTCGCTGCGGTGGTTGATGTGGGACAAAAGCAAGGGCGGTTACAGCGATTTCAAGGTTCCTGCGATTGGCGAATCTGTGGTTGTTCCTGGGCCATTCCATCATTAGGCTTGGGGTGGTCAATTGGGTTTTTAGTGAAATAATGGGGTTTTCGCATGTTTTGGTCCCATAATTGATATGTAAAAATGTGCACTTTAGGCAAAATGGGCGATATTCCAATCCCCATAGATTCATAAATGAATCTGGATATGGGGACAAGTTGGGTTTGTTTTTCACTTTGAGGGAAAGGTGTTTTTCTTTGTAATTGTTTGTTGGATAGTGGTTTAGGTTCATTTCAGCTTTTCACAAATTGGGTTTGTTTATTAAAACTCACTCATGTTGATTGAAGTTTCTTATCATGTTTAGTCTTTGTAGTTCGAGGAGGGTTTTATATAGGCTATGCTCAATTCTTCTTTCGTATATTGAGAGTCTGTCGAGAACTCGTTCGTTTGCGAAGTCCTTTATTGCCATTCGGCCCAGGGGGAAGTCCTGAGATTGATTATTGATTACTGATGATTGATCATTTGGTTGATATTTGGCGAGGAGGGATTGGGTTAGTTTTTCGAGTGGGCTTGGAGGGCCGGGGGAGTTTAGAGCGTCGATGGTTTGGTTTTGCATTTTGGTAACTCTTTTTAATCGCCAAGAGAGTGTAATCAGGCGATCCGCGAGCATTGACTCGGTTGGGCCCTGGGGGTCGAGTTCATCGAGGAAGTTTTGGCGGTATAGGTCGAAGTCTGCTTGTGATTCAGTTGAGATGACGTCTCGGTCCCTTGATGAACTCAGGACAGGCTGTGTTGTCCCTTCGACGTTGCTCCCTTCGACCTTGCTCAGGGTAGACAGGGTAAGCTGTGCAGATAGGCCATGCTTGACGGCGTTCAGTGAGACGATGGCTTTTCCCTGCGGTGTTTTCGGGCCTGTAGAGTTTTGTGCGTTTTGGCGGTTGGCGATGAGTTGGTTTTTGGTAGCCATGAATAACCTTCCTCAAACTGACTGATGGTCAGTTTGGTAATGTTAAGTTTTTAGTGTTTAGTTTTTAGTGTTTAGTTTAGGATGCGGCCTGTGGCCGAGACAATTTTTAGTTTGAAATAACCGGATTTTAGCGTGGTCTGCTGACCGTGTGGCGTTGGCCTGCTAGCCAACATTTGAGCATTATACCAGATATTTAAAAAAAGTCAAGAAGTTTTTAGACAGGATAACATGGATGACACAAAGGGGGGAAGTTGCCTATATTAACACGGATTTTTTATTTGTATATTGCGGATGTCGTTTTTTAGTAGTAATATGAGTTGGTAGTGAGTAAGTTTTTAATAAATTCATAAATCGTTGAAAGGTTTGGTTCCGACAGGTTTCTCCACAATGGCCAACGTACTCCTTCAATCTGTTGACTTTATTCGTGCTGATGGCAAGTTGAGTTCCGGGTTAGTTTCGGTTAAAGGAAGTATTCCCGAAAAGCTCACTGTTGATGAGCAATCTGTAGTAGTTGAGGCCAAAACTTTTAAACATTTTAAAACAGAAAATAATATACCGATAATTGATTATGTATTTTTCCGTCGGTTTTCAGATGGTCGCTCATCGCAAGTTGCAGCTTACGTTGTTGATAACTCGGATGATAAACTTGATAAAAAAACTTTATCTGAACTTCATCGTCAAGTCTGGCTTCAGGGGACAGTTCCACTACTTTATATTGCCGGAACAAGTCAAATAGACATATTGGCTTGTGCGAGAGAACCCGACTTCTGGGATGAAAACAAACGAGAGTGCAAATATAATCCCGCAAAAATACTTAAAAAAGATTTATTGACAATAGCGGGGCAAGTTTCCGATGAAATAAAAAAGTTCTCGGCGATAAAACTTGCCAATGGAACTTTTTGGGATGATCCTGGCAATAGAAAATTAGCAAACTATGATAAAGCAGTATACCAATCATTAATTCAGGCAATTGTCGATGCTGACAACGACATTGATGGAGAAAACAATCCTCTTCAACGTCGGCTGCTTTTATTAATGGTACTCATTAAATATCTTGAAGATCGAAAAGTTTTTCCAATTCGTGGTTGGTTTGGCAAATTTCATAAAGGCGCTAAAAGTTTTTTTGAAGTGCTAAAAAGCTATGAGCCCGAAAAAGTCAATCGATTATTGGAGTTCCTTGCCGACAAATTCAATGGAGATGTGTTTGATATAAAAAGATTTAGCCCGCATAAACTGACAAAAAAGACTCTTGAAACATTTGCCAATTTTGTTGAAGCAAGAACACTAAATAAACAGAGATATCTTTGGGACCAATATTCATTTGAACATCTTCCCGTTGAAATTATCAGCCATCTCTACCAAAGGTTCATAAAAGACGGGCATGGGGCTGTTTATACACCTCCGTTTTTAGCCGCTTTATTGCTGGATTATACAATGCCTTATAAGAAGATGACTGGTAAGGAACGTATTCTGGATCCCGCATGTGGGTCAGGAGTTTTTCTTGTGGGAGCTTTTAAGAGATTAATTAATTTATGGAGAAGCAAGAATGGCTGGAAAAACCCTAGCGTTGAAAAACTTAAAGAAACTCTTCGCAGATGTATTTACGGAATAGATTTGGATAGGAATGCGATTGATTTAACCGCTTTCAGCTTATCTTTGGCCATCTGCGACGCACTCAGGCCGAATGTCATCTGGAATGAGCTTAAATTTGACTATTTATGTGGTTCTAATTTATTTGAAACAGACTTTTTCGATTCACTCCTTAATTTCCAAAACAACGGCCATAATATGCTTGACAAAAAATTTGATATAGTTATTGGCAATCCACCATTTGAATCCAAACTTACAGAGGCTGGGAAGGAAATAGATAAAATTGCGAAAGAGCAAGACAGCAACAGGGGTAAATGTCCAGATAACCAAATTGCTTATCTATTTCTTGAACAGGCTTTGACTGTTTTAAAACCCAACAGTGGCCGAGTTTGTTTGATTCAACCTGCAGGCCTATTTTATAATCGGAACCCTCATTCATTTCGTTCCAATCTTTTTAAGAAATATTGTGTAAATAGAATTTTTGATTTTATCTCAATTCGTAATATGTATGCGGCAAACAAACAGACGGTCGCAGTATTTGCTCGTTCCATTGAGCCAACAGAAGACCATCAAATCTCTCATTGGACTTTTAGACGGACAATTAGCGTTAAAGAAAAAATCTGCTTTGAACTTGACCATTATGATTGTCACTATGTTATGCAAAAACAAGCTGAAACAGATTTTTATGTATGGCGAATAAATCTCCTTGGTGGTGGTCGGCTATTAGATATTTCAAAGCGATTCCGTGACATGCGTACACTGGAGAAATATATAAGAAATCAGCCAGATTGGAAGTACGGTGAAGGATTTACAATCGGAAACAAAAAGTATCCAGCACCTTTTCTGCGTAACAAAAAATACCTTCCAAAGCAAGCATTTAATTTGAACGGAATAGATGAAGAAAAGATTGAAAATTTGAAGGAATCAAAATTTGAACGTCCAAGACAAGAGGGAGGTTACGCTCCTCCACTAATCTTAATTAGCAAAGTTGCATCCCTCCCCATTGCTTATTGGGATAAATACTTTCTTTCGTATAGCCATGAGATTGTAGGGATACATGCCCCTTCTTCGCAAGCAACTAAATTAGCCAGAATATATAAATTAATTTCAAAAAATAACATCTTTTTCCGTTTTATGCTTGCGATTCATGGATCATGTGCTTTGACAGAGAGAGAGACCGCAATTTTGAAACGAGATATTGACCTATTGCCTTACCCGAAAGACAAAAGTGTCCTATCTTCTTCTTTTTGGGAAAAAGTTATCCAGAACGATGTACTTAAATATATGACTGACTATATTCGACTTGGCCAGAATTCGGAATTGTTGCAAAAAAATGCAAGTCATAGCGACCTTCTCCAATACTCTGATATATTCGTTAACATGTTCGAAAGCATTTATGACAACTTGAAGGCAAGCAATCCAATTTTCCTTAATGGCCTGATATGTCAGCCGTTTTATTTTGGCAATTCTCCAGAACTTGCATGGCTTGATAGAGATGCAGAGACAGTCTTTGAAAAGTTAATTTACTATGACAATCATGCTCACCTGAGAACAGTTAGAGTTTTTCGATTTTATGACAAAAATGTTCTATTGATTGTCAAACCGGACAGGCTTCGTTACTGGATTCGTTCGACAGCTATCCGAGATGCTGATGAAACACTTACAGATTTATATCATCAAGGATATTAATATGGGTGGGGAACAAATTAATAAAAAACAATCTACAGGAAAAATTACATCGGGAATTAAGTCTCGAACTTTTCAGCTTGCAATAATAAATTTCATCTACCAACAATTACCTATTTGGCGGGATGATTCTGATCGACCAGATGAACAGTCCGAGGATAAATTGAATTTGCAATTATGCAAATTTATCGATTCTTGCGCTCGGGAATATTTCCCAATGGTTCGCTTTGACCATGAGGAATACCAAACCGGCCAACGGCGAGTAGATATATCTGCATCGCCTGCTAAAAGCACGCATTTTGGAGCAAAGCTTTATACAATCTACGACCCTATTCTTGTTCTTGAAGGCAAACGACTACCCGCTCCTTCTTCAGATCGAGAAAAAGAATACGCTACAGGAACCAATTCGAAAAAGATAAGCGGCGGAATTCAACGATTCAAGCTTGGACTTCATGGCGCAAAGCACAATTTAGCTGTAATAATTGGATATTTACAGAACCATTCTGCTCGCTTCTGGCAGAAGAAAATTAATGGGTGGATGTCAGAACTTGTAAGCAACCCAATAGGAGATGGTTGTATTTGGACTACTGATGAAACTCTTCAAGCATTCAAAGCAAATACATCAAATTATATTTACCGTTATCACTCAATTCATAATAGAACTGGCAAGATAGTGGATGATAAAATAGAACTTCATCATCTTTGGGTTACAATGTGACGTGACATAAAGTAATTCCTAGGGTAGGTGGGGGTAAACATTCAAAAGAACCCCGGGGGGATACGAAAAGCAAAAGCAACCCCGCGATTAACAGCAAGAACCCTGCCATAGTGATGGCAGGGCTAACCATTAATGGCGTGGACCGCAAAGAAACCCCGCGATTTCATGGCGGGGGGAATATACCCCCACCAGACAACATTTTGCGCCACGGCATATAAATACTTGCGCTATAAAGAGTTAGCTCCCATAATACTCCTAAGTGAATTTCAA
>VRUG01000134.1 GCA_019456255.1 Planctomycetota bacterium
GACGGCCAGTTTCGGCCCCCATTCCAATCCCCGCGACTTCAGATCCAGCAGCAACTCCATCCAGGACTGTTCGCTTTCCCGGAAACCGTCCCAGAGGCCTACAAGCTCCTTGTTGCCGGTCTCATCGGCAGCGATGATCACCAGGAAGCACTGCTTGGCCTGTTCCAACCGGGCCTGGAAATAGACGCCGTCCACCCAGAAATAGACGTAACGCTTACCGGTCAGATCGCGCCGCTGCCAAGCCTCCAGCTCGTCCTTCCACACCTCCTTCAATCGACTGACGGTCGCCGCTGAAAGCCCCGGCGCATCCGGCCCCAGCAGCGCTGCCAGGGCCTCGGAGAAATCCCCGGTGGAAATGCCCTTCAGGTAAAGCCAGGGAATCAGTTCCTCGATGCTCTTGGTACGGCGCAGGTAAGGCGGCAGAATCGCGGAGGTGAACCGGATGCCCGATCCGCTCCGATCCCTCACGCGAGGCGCCTTGACGGCAATATCGCCGATTCCCGTTTGGATTGTGCGCTTCGGCAAATAGCCATTGCGAATCACCAAGCGGCGGCCTTCCTCGTCCCTGATGTGCTCATGCGCGGTCACAAACGCCTCGACTTCCGCCTCCACGGTCTGAGCCAACATGCGCCAGGCTCCTTGCCGCAATACCGCCGTCAAAGCATCCCGCTCGTCCTCCCCTGGCTTTTCCAGGGAGATCACCTTATTCTCATTCATGGCGTATCCTTTCCTTTTGTTGGGGGTGAACCGTTACGACTCACTCAGGATACGCCGCCTTTCTCACCTCACGCCAGAACACAACTTTCGGTCATAACTCGCTTGAGGACGACGTTTATTTTCGATGGGAGTTCGCACAGTTTACGGACCAAGCATGGAGTGACGTGAGAGCGGCGAATGGTTGCTCGCCCCTGTTCGATATCTTCTATCTCTCTTACCAAGAGGTAAAGGGGGGAGCGGAGAAGCTCGACATATCAGACTTTGTCTTTAGGCCGTTTCGGGGCTTGTGGAATTTGTCTGGTTACGTCCTATCTAGGAGCGGGGCGCAAAAGCTCTTAAATCTGCTTCCGGTTAGGGGGCCGGTTGACCTATGGATCAATCAGCAATTTGATAAACTCAAGGTCTACGCGAGCTCAAAACCGCAAATCACTCAAAGACTGGATAGTCGATCAGATAACTCATATTCAGTTCTTCCTGTTCTAGCTAAGGTGGGCGTGCTAGAGGACGAGGTGCCCATACGTTATCAGAGAAAACGATTGAAAAAGCCTGTAATTGTATTTGGTACGCAAGGGACAGGCCTAACGTCTCTCGCGATGGCACTCTCGATGCTCGGCTATCGCTGCTGTAGTGACGTTAGCGAACTGCCGATGGCCGAATATGACAATCTCGTTGGCGTGAAGCGGCGGCGAGTATTTGATGCGTACGTGAATGTTGGCGGGCTGGAGGATGTGTGCATTGAGATCACGAAGGCATATCCTAGTGCTAGGTTTATCGTTACCGTTAACTCCGAAATGAAGTTCGAAGAGGCGGAGCGTGAAGTAATAAATGCAGGGACTGTTGGAGGTGATGCGATAGCGCTGCACAAAATATTCCGATTAGTACAACGGCTACGGCAATACGAAGGTAATTTACTGATATTGCCTATGGACGCATCGAATAAGTGGAGGTTGATTTGCGAATTTCTCGATTGTTATCCGCCTGCAAGTGATTACCCAGCGCTCCCAGATCAAAGTCAGCGCAGAACTCGAGCCAGTAGCAGCAAATACGGTGTGAATCATTTTCCGCGAAGCCGCAGGTTGAAGTTCGATAACTCCCCGTGGATTGCTCCGTTGAGCAGGAATTGGGTGGGGGTGCCGACGGATGAGAGGAAGGTTGAAGAGATAACTGTGATCGGGGCGCAAAGTGTGCGCGAGCGCTTATGTAGGTTGGACGAAGGATTGTGGATGTTGCGTGACGATACGTTTCCGAGTAATTTGGCGCTTTTCAAACCATCGAATGTTTCTAGCCGCGATGACTGTGCAGCGATTTTAAGACTACAAAAGAGGCGCTCTGGAGTTCGGGATTATAGCGCCGCCGCAATCTGTAGTCGGCAGAGCTTTTTGTACGGTGGTTTTGAGGCGGTAATTAGACCGTCGAACGTCCCCGGCGTAGTGACGGGCATGTTTTTTCATCGGAATTCGCCGCGCCAAGAGATCGATATCGAGCTTTTGGGCAAGGACACTACGAAGCTTCTGTTGAATGTGTACTATAATCCTGGCGACGAGGGTTCGAGGTTTGAATATGGGTATAGAGGTACTCCGGTTCTCATTAACTTGGGATTTGACGCCTCCGAGGGGTTTCACCGCTATCGAGTGGAGTGGTCGCCTACGGGGATCCAGTGGTTTGTTGACGGTAGGCTGATTCACAAGCGGGTAAATTGGGAGCCAACGCCGATCCCACATCTGCCTATGCAATTCCATGTGAACTTGTGGCCTTCGCGGTCAGTAGAACTTGCGGGAAAGTTGTCGGATAGTGAATTGCCTACCGTTAGTGCCATCAAGAGTATTGAACTAGAACCGAGGATAGTGGAAGAAAAGGGGTCGAAGCGGAACGCAGGGTAGGAGTTTGGGTCGGTGTGTGACGGAAGGTCGTTGTGACGCCGGGAAAAGAAGGATGTCTAGGGGTAAAATCCCATCGATTTTTTCATTCACAAGTTAGTCGTCGTTAAAGAAAGAGATTTGGCCCCCGACCCTCCCCTGTGCTACCGTTTTGTGCATAGAAGCTGTGCATAAACGGTGTGCATAGCGCCACATCCCGCACAGGACGCCGACTATAGAAGGCCAGCGAGATCAGAGGGATAGGATAAATTAATAATTGATTATTGCTCCAACATTCCATCCTCCTCGTCTCCATATAAAAAGCACGAAAGTCCGCCCCGGGAATCTCTTCCCCAGGCGGGTTTTTCTGTTGCTCCCCACGTTTTCCCTGGACAAATACCGCCCAATACCCTATAATGCATTGATATTATAGATTATTACCACCCTCAACAAAATATTTCATAAGAAACCCAATTTCCAGGGATTGGGTGGAATTACGAAACGAACCCAATTCGGGCTGACGGGTCGGATTGCGATACGAAGCCAATTGAGGTCGCAGGTGCGGATTACGAATCGAACCCAATAGCCCGGGATTTCGCAGTTGCAGTTGGCAGTTCCCCCTCCATGCCTGTCCTGAGCTTGTCCTGAGCTTGCCGAAGGGCCTGTCGAAGGGTGTACTGGGAGGGGAGAATCGTGCGACTCGCAAGCGATTCCGCAGGCCAGGGAGGGGGTTCGCAGTTGCGGTTGGCAGTTTCCCTCACTGCGGGTGCAGGGAGTGCGACTCCCTGCCGGGATTGTCAAGGGCGGCGCCCCTTTAGTTGCCATGGGCAGAGGCCGCCGCCGGAGGCAAACCAACGCCCTTGACTCGCCGGAGGCAAATCAGCGTCCATCTGCGTTTATCTGCGGTTCCAACGCAGTGGCTTTTGCAGTTCCACCCTCAATCCTCCGCCCGCAACTGCTCCAGCGCGCTCCAATCCAGCTCGACGCCATGGCCGGGACGCTCCGGGGCGGTGGCCGCGCCTTCGACCATGCGCAGGGGCTCGGCGATGAAGCGTTCCAGCCCGAAACCGTGGACT
>VRUG01000135.1 GCA_019456255.1 Planctomycetota bacterium
CTGTACTTTCTGCTCTGTCACCTGCATGTTTGGCAGGCGCTATCGCTACAGATCGACGGGGAACGTCATTGCCGAGCTCGAGCAATACGATCCGCGGAAGCATTATCTTTTCTTCTATGACGATAATTTTACCTCCAACCGGAACAGGGCCAAGATGCTCTTGAAGGAGATGATAGACTTGAACCTTGGTTTTAGCTGGGTCACCCAGGTAAGGTCGGACCTGGCCAGGGATACGGAGCTGCTCGACCTGATGAAAAAGGCGGGCTGCACCTCCCTGTTTATCGGGTTTGAGTCGGTAGACCCGGAAAACCTGCGGGAGATGAAAAAATCCCAGTCTCCCGAAGAGATGGAACGGGCCATCAGAGAGATCAGAAAGAGAAAAATTCTCATTCACGGGATGTTCGTGTTCGGGTTTGATGCCGATACGCCGGGAAAGGCAGAGTCCACCGTAGATTTTGCCATCAAGAAAAAAATCGACACCACCCAGTTCATGATCCTGACTCCCCTTCCCGGCACCGAGTTCTTTAATACCTTAAAGAGGCAGAACAGGATCCTGGATTACCAGTGGGATACTTATGACGGGCATCACGTAAAATTCATCCCCTCCAGGTTTTCCCTCTGGGAGCTGCAGAAGGCCCAAATCAAGGCTCACGCCCGTTTTTTCGCCCTGGGAAGAGTCATCTTGAGGCTGTTGAGGGGCCGGTTCCGGGCCTTTCTGATCGGCGTTTATGCCAACCTTCAGAACAAAAAGTGGCTGAAGAGAGAGCAGGTTTATTTGGAGAGAATCAAGGCCTCCATATCCTCAATTACCAGCAAGATAAAAGGCAAGAGAGGATTCGCCCTGGACCGCTAAACTTACGGGCACCATCTAAGAGAAGCCATTGCCTCATACCTGAAGCCGTTCTCCCACCAATGAGCTCTCCCTGAGGGCCAAAGCGATCTTGAGCCTTGCCCTTTCTTAAATCCGAGCCAGCTCTGCATTGGCCAGGATTTCCCGCAATTTGGTTAAAAGATGGCGCACAGGAAGAATTTCAATATCAGGCCAATATTCCTTCCTCTCGCCTCGATAAAGAAAAAAGCATCTTGCTTTCGGATAATCGAGCGGACCACAGGGTCTTAGAGCTTTGTAGACACCTGCATCGAAGTAATAGAACTTCGAATGGACCGCCATTCTCCGTCTGGCCCGTTTTGTAAAAACAGGCATTCTACCGACAAGCAGGAGATCTTCTAATATTGTGAAATAGTTCTATACAGTTTTTCGTTCAATACCGACCTCCCGGGAAACTTCCATGATATTCAGCATAGAACCCTGGGAGAAGCCGGCTACTTCCAGAAATCGGGTAAATCCGCCTAAGTTTCTCGTTAAGCCTTCCTGAAGCACCTCTTCCCGTAGATATGTCTCAATGTATGATTTAAGATACTCCTTTGGGTCGGGTTCAGAAAAAATTGCCGGCAAATGCCCGGTTTCAAGAGAAGCTTCAAGCCTGAAATCCGGTCCAAGCTCAACCGCAGTCAAAGGATACATATGGTAAGTCAAGGCTCTTCCTGCCAACAGGTTTATACCTTGAGAAGCATGGGGACCCGCTGTATTTCATCGATGATAATCCATCTATCATAACCGGGCGGAATCAGTCTCTCCAATCGTTCGGGTCGAGCCAGTAGATCGGTATATAAAGAGCTATCCAGAAGATCCAGGTAGATAGATTCCGCACAATGCTGCTTCGACCAGGTTGTTTTCCCGGTCCCCCTGGGTCCAAACAGGAAAAAGCTTTTCTGATTTTTCAAGGGCTTTATTAGCAATCTGGAATACATATTTCCATTTTACATAGCATTTTGGCAAAATCAACCCCTCCGGTAATTCCTCCATAGAGATAAATGGCGATGACCGCTCCCAGGAGAGAATTTGCCAGAGTTACCAGCAGGCTGGCGGTGACCGCCTGAACAATGGTCTCAAAGTGGTTATTGCGGGCCATAAGCCCGACAATCAAACCGGTCAAAGCGCCGCAGAGACCAAACGGTTAGTGATTTAAAGGGAATCCGTTCCCAATCAGGGGCGGAATGAGCCAGAACGGTTTTTTTGAAGCAGATTTGCGATAGAAAAATTATTTTTATTTATCACCATGTCGGGACGGCAGATGGCCTTTGCGGCAATGCGGGGGCAGAGCAAAAGCTTATACGGATTTCTGGTTATTATTATCAATTATCGTTATTCTTGGGCTCTTTATCTCAACGGCTGGGGTGATGGCCGCGCCTGGCACTTACCGGTGCGAAACCGGCACCCTGTATGAAACCTGGCTGCTCATAAAAGTCGGTACTGCGCAGCTTTTTATCTCTAAGAATCCGGCTGATGATAGGAAACAACTGGAAGAAAAGATAGCCTCGTTTGATCTTTCCCTGTTTTTAATCATAGTGCAGGTATATCCTGAGATTGAAGAGAATCTTACCAACCTGAAAAATATTTTATGCTCCTGTCTTTTGAACACGATAGCCGTCTATTAATCGGCAGGGTAAACCTGCTCGGGGTAAAATTAAGCTTCAATCCCAACCGGTGAGAGGCACCAGAATAGTGGTTGAGGTTCCTCTTAAATACCGGCTTAAGGCGATCATCCAACGAGACTCCCGCTGCCAGGTGGTCGGCGAGGCGGGAGCGGCGGAAATACATGAGCTTTTGCCGAAGGCCGGCATCATCATAGTCAGCATGCATTACAGAGGAGATTATATAGCCAGGGAATCCACCACCAAAAAACTCCTGCACGGATTTGAAGTCGTTTTAAACGGTGAATATTTCATTGACAGCGCTGTTTCCCGGCAGGTTGTTAAGAAGTTGATAAGTTCCGCTGCCCAAGATATTGAGTTTGCAGACCCGGCCTACAAAAGCTTGTTATTTTAACAAGAAATATTAAAGTCCAGCGCCCATACCTATTATGCTGAATTTTACCATTAAAATTTAGGTTGCGGATGTAATTCGTAGATGCCCGCAGGCGTCTTCGTGCCCGCAGGGTAGGGGTAGGGGTACTGCGATGAGCTTTTCATCAGTTCCAAAACCGGGGAAAATCACCGGTCTAAATTGACGGTATATTAGCTGTAAAGGTTGACCAGGTGGGCTGTGATTCAAATAAGTCAATAAGGTATAAGTACCATTTGGAGTGCTAATTGGAGTGTCAGGGACTTCGACTAGATACTTTCCCTGATACAAAGCAACGCCGGTTCCTAGGAAATCCGGGCCTCCTGTATTCATAGGGCCATGATAGATTTCAGATTCTTCAGAATCTTGAGAGCGGTTTACATTTGTGGTATCTGAGGGATCAGCGGGATTATTCCATTTATTCAGGTAAAATCCTAAGAACCGGGAGATTCTCCCGTATTCTTATCTAAAAAAGGAATAAGCAGCCAATACTCACGCTTTTAAAAGAAAGCTATTTTGTTGAAACCTATTATTACATGATCAGGGCACTTATCCAAACCATGATTCTCTCTCCGCATTGATGCCCGACTCTACTGCTGAATGTTTTCTTTAAACAAGCATATTCCTTTTGGCTTAAGAGTACTATCGTTTTTGTTTGCTCCAGAGGTTTGCTTGTCCCATATCAGAAAGTCCGGTATAATAGAATCGATGGGAATCAAGCAACGT
>VRUG01000136.1 GCA_019456255.1 Planctomycetota bacterium
TCATTGACATACCGTCTGCACTTATCGATGGTACACGCTGCGTCGGTGACGTCCTCACAGGCTGTTTCCTCATCCACATGACGTTTCCAGTCATAGTCGGCTATCTGCCTATCTTCAAACAGGCGCTGCTGTTTGCGTGAAGTTTCAGGAACAAAAACGCCGGTTTTGACAAACTCGCGGTTGAAAGCCCCTATAGTCTGTGAATGTGAGGAATAAGTCAAACCGCGCGTAGCTATCATGGCGGAAAGAGCGTGAAAAACTGCATAATAAGAACGCGAAGCAGCATCCCCAAAAGATCGGGCCTTCAGGTCCCGCCTGGCAAGCATCGCGTAGAGCACATCGGGTGTTGCTTCAAATTCTTTCACAGTGCGATCCCCTCGTGGTGTATGTTCCAGCCAATGGGATACCGGCTGCTGTCGCTCCATTCATCTTCGCTGTACAAGAGCGCTGCAAAAAGTTGATCATACTGGTTCAACATCTCAACCCCGGCATCGAGGACCGCCTCACGTACGCTCTTCGTACGCTCATCCACCACGACCAGGAATTCGAAATCAGAACCCTCACGTGCATCCCCGCGCGCGAGAAAACCAAACAGTATTATTTGCTTCAGATTCCGGCCAAGCTTAATCCGAACCAAATCAGCATATTCTTTCGCTTTGTCGATGCTTGACTTCATTAAACTTCACCTTTCTGCAGCAGACAGCCTATCATCTTTCTCCGATTCAAACAACAACGGTTGAAGAGGGACTCTAATCGGTTCCATCAGCGGGTAGCGTAGATGCACGCAGGTCGAAGATGCCCGCAGGGTAGGTCTTCATCCCCGGAGAGGGCGTCTTCGTCCCCGCAGGAGGGTAGGAGTAGGAGTACCGCAATAGGCAATTCCGCCTCAGTTTCTTGTTTTTGAGAAATCAGGACCTTTCCTGTGAGGCGTTTCTTCCTGGAGCTCACGCAACGTGTCCCGCCCCGCGGATCACAGTGTATCCGGCGATGGAGAGCCTGAAAAAACACGGACAGTTGAATCCGATTACCGTCAACCGGGACTATGAACTTATCGCCGACTTCCGCCGCCTCCAGGCCGCCAAGCGGTTGGGATGGAAAACGATACAGGCGGTAATCCTAGATCGACGCTCGGAGCAGCAGAAGCTGGAGATCGAGATCGAGGAGAACATTCAACGTCAAAATCTTTCCCCTGAAAAGCTGTCCGAGGTTTTACATCGTTTACAGAGGCTGCAAAATCCCGGTCTCCTAACCCGCATCTGGAACTTCATTCTGCGGATTTTCAGGTCTCTTTTAGGGAAAAACAGCGATCGCCGTAATGAACGAAACATAGCAAGGTTGCTCTGGTATTGGGTGCCGTTCTTTCGTATAGTTGATCTTTCTAATAATTTTTATTATATTGCAATTGTCATATCAATCTTAATACCAACATAATAAATAGAGGAGAAAAAAAGTGGTATATACTTCAAATAAGATAATGTTGTCGTTCACACTAAGTGTCTCGGTATCTATTCTATGCACAGGTGCGCTCCT
This sequence comes from Planctomycetota bacterium, assembly GCA_019456255.1. Classification (GTDB taxonomy): domain Bacteria; phylum Planctomycetota; class Phycisphaerae; order Sedimentisphaerales; family Anaerobacaceae; genus VRUG01. The sequence continues at coordinate 1,531 of VRUG01000136.1, forward strand.
GGCGGATCAAAACCTAGAGAAAGTGGAGCTATCTTCCCACTCTTTTGAGGGAAAGGTGGAGCGCATCGCTTTTACTTTTGCTGAACCTTTAGAGGAAGATCTTTACCTCGAGGTATATGAGTTCCACTACATCATGTTACCAGAGCTTGCCCCCCAGGAAGATACCTGGTACCACGAAAAGCAGATGAGCCTCATGGAAGATGTGCTAAACGGGAGTACTGAACCGTACAGGCCGAGCTTATCCGATCCCAGCGTGGAAAAAATCCTGAAGATTTCACCAAAGGAGACAATCAAGCTCAAATCAAACAATGACAGAAACTACCACACGGAGTGGGAGGCCAAACACGGAAGGATCTTTTTCAGAGTAAAAAAAGACAGTGGATACATTGATCAGAATGTTTATTCAATGAGAGTCCACTGTAGCCACATTGATATGAGATCTGTAGAAAAGCTAAAAGAACTGTTGCTGGATTTACAACTGCCCGTGGTCCATGAAAACCGTTCTATGGCAAAGAACAGCTATGAAGCCCTGTTCGCGGCCTACACTCAAGGACACAGCCTCCAGTTCATGCTGAAGCACCACGAAATAGACACTGCAGACCTGGATACTCTCTTCAAACAGTTGAGCGAATCTATAGGTAAGTCCGATTTTCCCGAAGCTAAAAGGTTGCTTGCCAGCCTTAAGGAAGAAGTTCGAGCGACAGAAGAACTGTTTTATCAGTTGAGTGTTACTCGAGACAACGAAACAGTGAGGATCAGGGTTGTAGACAAGATTAATGCCTACGCCTTCTATAGAGACCCGGCTGTTGAGGTGTATATCAAAGAGTATAGGGAACCCTCCGGCGCAGAGCTCATAGCGATAACCCATGGATCGGATTATTCAGAACACGATCCGTCCAAGCATCTCGAAGCGTTGAAACCCAACAAGGAGAAGTTAATAAAAGGAGCGATCCAGCTCGAGAAGGTCGTAGATTCTTTTGAAGGAATATTGACTGAAGAGTGGGATAAAGTGACCGTCGTTGTTCTCTATGGCGTTGATCAAGGTTATTATTTTACGAGTCACTACGCGCTTCGTTGATTCTGTCTTATTGGATTTCAAATCGGATGATCTACAAGGAACTGGAGTTGGTCTACAAACCCAACAGGCGGGAGGGAATGGTAACCGTGTTCGTTTAAGACAGGAGCCATAATAAGATTCCCTTGTGAATGGTAGAGACGAAAGCTTCAGAGTACTTCCTGTCTGAGTAGACCTACATACATTTCACGGTGCTTCTTTCGGCAAAGGAACTCATTACTCTTATTCCGGTAATCATGCTACAGTCTCTCTGTTTGATGGAATTCTGAAATTTCTCCAGAATGACTTTGTTTTAAGATAATACTTAACAAAAATGTGTAGTTGGATTATTTTAAACTGTATAAAAAAATCAAACTCGAGGCTATCCGGGCAATGCTAGATAATTATTCTGAAGGTCAGACTATCCGTGAGCGCTTCAGAAGCATTTGGCTTGCAGTCTTGAAATATCACAGGTTTCGACCAAAAGAAACATCATTTCTGGAACAATTTGAATGCTCTCCCTATTTGACACCACCGTTATCAGAAGAGTTTTTGGTTGAACTAAAACCCATTTCAGATCTATTAGCGAAAAGCATGGAAGAGGGGGATATTAAAAGTCTACCGACACAGCAATTCTCGGTGAATCACAGCAGTATGGGCATAATATAGAGAAAAGTTATCAAAAGGAGAAGAAATCAAATCATTTATGTCAATAAGATTTATCTCGAATGAAATTGATAACAAGAAATATATATTTGAACCAGTTCTCTTCGGATTTGTTTACTCGGAGGACAGGAGTAGACCTTAGCTTTTAGATTCGGGCTTTAAAATGCAGTAATTAAAGACTTGGATTAAACTCTTGTGCCGGCGGTGAGTGGATATAAATTAGCAGATGTTCCCATGAATGAAATATTGTATAACGAAGTACACTGCGAAAATTATTAAAGTGCT
>VRUG01000020.1:0-1945 GCA_019456255.1 Planctomycetota bacterium
CCCATTGCAGCGGGTACAGTTAGAATTTCTTCAGGTGCCAGAGCCTGTGGTCCTAATTGACCGGCTACAACTGCACCTGCACCGAACGCAGTGATAACTGGTAGTGCTTGTTTCCCACCTTCGATCATGCCCGGTAAAATTCTTGCAGTACCATACGATGCTTTACTTAAAAGATTACCGTCAGTCCCGATAGGATCAACAGCATCTCTGGCAAGCATTCTCTTATGCTGATTGTAAAGTTTATCAGCGGTGGCATTATCACCTGCAAGTATAGCGTCAAAGTATTCTTGATCATTAAAAAATCCTTCCTGACCACGACGATAGGCTTCACTTAAACCTTCTTTGTGACTACGAGGTACACGGGTGGAACCATTCTTGATCCACTCAGCTGCCTGACCAGATGATTCAAATGCTTCTCTGGTAAAAACTGTTACACCTCTACCAGTCGGGCCTACATCTGGAGACACTTCTCTCACAGTATCTTTGTACCGATCATAAGCAAGATCAAGCATCTCAGGTGTAGTAACCTGTGGAGGCTTCACGCCTTGTTCGATGTTGCTCTGTTCCCAGTCTACGTAAGAAACTGGTTGTCTCTCTGCTTCCCACTCTTCGTATGTCTTAGCCATATTACCAGTATCCTAATTCTCTGCCCTTCATAAATGCTTTCTGTCCACCCTGTTGCTTGAGTTCTTCAGCTGTCGGAACTTTAGCCGGGGCAGCTTCTCTGCGTGTCTCACCTATAATAGAACTACCAATAGGAGATACGTTTCGTATCACGCCCATCTTCTTCTGCATAGCTCTACCCATTCTTGTTTTCATGCGAAGGGTACTAGCTTCAGGATTAACGACAGATTTCTTTTTGTTAGAAAACCAATCTTCAAAACGATCATCAGATTTCATTAGAGAATCCCAGCGTTGGTCTAGCTGTCTCTGATGAAGTGGGTCCATATAATCGTACCCAGCCTGTGACCTCCACTCGATGTACTGCTTGACCATACTTTTTCTGGTCTTAGCAGGATCGCCCCACTCGAAGCCACGTTTATCTTCGGCTTCACCGACGATACCAGACATCATATTAGCAGCTGACTTAAGACTTGGTGCTGAAATAGGTCGTGCTTGCGATGGCTGTCTTTGACTGGGATAGCGAGCAGCAAATTCTTCAGGCGGAAGCACCATCTTATACGCAGCCTGTTCACCAAGCGAAGGATCAATCTCACCCCTACTGGCCATGCTCTGTATACGTTTGATCTCATTGATACCCTGATCATGCTGAGCCTGATACTCTGCCCACATGTTTTTATACTGATTAGTAAGTGCTGCTCTTTTGCCTTCGTACTGTTCATCAGAAAGATACTGCTGCTGTAGAGTACCAAGATCATTTTGATACTGCTTGTCGACCAGCGTCTTATAGTCGCTAAACTTATTCTGCTGAATCTGCATTGCCTTACTGTAACCTGACGCTTTAGGCAGCGGTGTAATTTCTTTCATCGGCATAATTATACCCCCATATTACGGTCTTTGATCGCTTTAATCATATCTGTATCTATAGCTTCATTAGCATCAAATTTGGCTTTGCTCTTGACGCACATTAGATAGTGAGTCTCGAACAGTGCCATCACGATAGTTTTCATGTGCGTTAAATCATCAACTCCCTCTGGTTTGGGTCTGACGTGATAGAGATTCGGTGCCATCTTTGCGATCTCTTCATCAGTAATTGTTAGTGGTACAGTGTGTGTCGCCATGTTAATCTCCTATGTTAAAGTTAGAGGAACAACTTCCGTTGCCCACACCTTAATAGATACATCTTCGACATACGCCGGGCTATTAGAATAATGAACATCTACCCACGTCCCATCGGTAGAGCCGTCTATCGCCTTATTTATGTTTCCACGCCTTAGTCTCCAGTACTTATTCACTAATGCTGTTTCCCCGTCTACCCCCACAT
>VRUG01000020.1:1955-4236 GCA_019456255.1 Planctomycetota bacterium
CCCCACATTTAAACTCGCCTCTCTTGTGATGTTACATTTATCTCCTGTAACCATAATAGCGTAAAGGTAGGCATCGAATTCCGCATTAACATTGGTAGTTAAAATATTGGCATCAAAAGTATCTAATGTAATGTCAATTGTATCATCATACTGTTCAAACGAAACATGATACACATCAACATCTGTTAATGTAAGATTAGTTGTTGAAAGTGTGACTGTCCCGACAAACCATTTTGACGTAATGTAAGCCCCCGTGAAGGCGTGTCTAGTATTTCCATTTGTATCTGTATCTGAACCGTCAGTCGTCAAAGCGTCTATGGTTAGTGTGTCTGTGTCTGCCCCAGTAGTTGCCCCTGTGTCTCTGTCTACGCTAGTCCCTGTAACAGTTATATCCCCAGCAAAGTCACTCCCCGCATTTACTACCACTACCAGTTTACCAGTGCCTTTTGTGACAACAAGGTTTGTGGGTACTGAGTTCAGGGGCTGTGCCGTTGCAAGCGATAGAAATGCTCCAGCAAGAGATGTCTCACTTCCTCTGGCTGGTTCTGCATCATACATAGAAAATGATACTTGTGTATGTGATGTTGGAGTGACAAGGCTTAGTGTACCTGCCCCGTCTGTTTTGATAATATCACTGGCACTTCCATCAGCACTTGGATATATAAGTCCCGTTAAAGTTGTAATCCCCGTCACCCCCAGTGTGCCAACGATGGAGGTGTTAAGAAAGGCTATATTACCATTGGTCATATCGATTGAGATGGGAGTGAATAGCAATGCTAGTGCGTCGCTGAAAATTTGCCAATCACTCACTCCAGCGTTAGTAATCCATGACATTACTTTTTCGTCGACAGGACCGTCGACATCAACGAAAGCCATAAAAGCAGTGTTTCCCTGTACAAGCAGCTTAGATGTAGTACTAGCCATATTCACTGTGCTTGCGCCGTGAGCTATCCCGCCGGGTACTAACCAGTTTCCATCTGCGAGGTTGCCAATCCAAACCTCTTCGCTAGCAACGGCCATCTTGACCATGCCTATATTTGTTAGGTCATCGCCGTTAAATGTCCAGTCGCCGGTCATAGTCCCGCCAGTTATAGTGTGGGGGCCAGAGAGGTCAATCGTGCCTTGCATGTATAAGTCGTCAAATGGATCAACAGTTGTACCCAGATTAACATTGGCCATATTGTTATAAGGCGTGAAATCTATGCCAACTGTGTCAGTAATTTCACCAGTTGCAATTAAACTTAGCCCTTCATCTCTAAATGCAACTGAGCTACGATATGTTTCGACAATGAAAAGCAACTGTTCAGCAGTACCCAGATGCGATTCAAATTGTCGTGCTCTTAAAAAGTCAAACGTGCCAGTACCACCGTTTACAATATCATCGCCGGTCATATCAAGATTACCGTTGAGCGTTAACCCAGCGAATGTAGGGCTCGCACCTGTATGAATATCTTGTGGACCAGATAAAGTTATCGTGCCATCAGCATCGTCGGTAACAGTAACTCGATTAGCAGTACCCGCTACCCAGTTAACCAGATCAGACGAAATTAATTTTTTACTGGCATCGGTCGCAACAAGTCGTACTGCTGTTAAATCAGTCAGAGTAACATCGGCAAACGTAGGTGAAGAATCAGCTCCTAAAACTGAGAACGATAATTTTCTCAACACCCTGTTTAAATTTACCCAGTCATCAGGTCTGACTGTTGGAATTCTTGCATTCGATCCCATATTATCCTCCAGTTAATTACCCAGCTACGTATTGACCTTCACCTAACAGACCTGCTTTTGCTTTCTGCCATGTGCTCCAGTACTTAGGATCATTAGGATCGACACCATGCTGATTCGTCACTGGCTTAGCCGGGGTAGAACCACCTTCGATCTGTTCGAGTTTTCCAGTCTGATCATTAACCTGCCACACTCCAGTTGAAGTAGCTGAGCCACCTGTAGAACCACCACTGAAACCACCGCCACCTTCTCCTACGTGTTGACGGGGAGCACCGATCTGAGTTCCACCGCCACCAGTTCCACCTCTGGATATAGGTGCCCGTGATCTCCAGCTGTCAATCATACTCTGAGACGAACCACCTCCACCAGAACCTCCACCTCCACCTCCGCCACCATGAATAGCAGCAGCAGCAGACATCGAAGAAGCATACTTACGATCAGCACTATCCTGATCAGCAAGGTCACGTCTAAGTTGACGCTCTTCTTCGGCTTCAAGGAATCCTGCTTTAGTGAGTAAGCCCTGCAACTCTTGACCTGATCTCAGTCGTTCAGTCTC
>VRUG01000020.1:4246-34371 GCA_019456255.1 Planctomycetota bacterium
AATGCAGCCGGAATAGATGCAGCGATGGTAGTGCCAGACAAACCTCTGCTGGCCAGTCCAGCCTGAGCACCTGTCGTATATTTTTTACGAGCAGTTTCAAGTTGTGCCCCACGCTGTTTCGTAAATTCGCCACCGACTTTGTAAGTCTCAAGTGCCTTATCTATGATCGCCATTAAATTTTCATTAGCCATTACTTAAGCCTCCCAGCCTTAGCTACGTCGATTAGTATCTGTTCGAGTGCCCACGTCTCAGCTGCGGTCACATTTTTTAATTTCAATCCGCCATACACTCCACGTACTTTTCTACGAAATGTATTCCTGCTTCTACCTGAGCCAGTTACTGTTCCAGCTGCTGCGATAGGAGTTCCGTCTACCATTTTTTCTAAAACTTCTTTGGCAGATTTCCCTGTATATAATTCATACGATACACTATCAGAATCAGATTGACTCGAACCCTGAACGTCAGCTCCAAGAATAACATCGAGTCCGATTATCTTCCCTTCATTCATTGCAAGATTGCTCAGTAAAAACGGACCGAAGGTAACATAACTTGATACAGCTGTATCACCACTGGCACCAGCGTCGTCATCTTTCTCTGAGTCATCGGCAAATCTTATGAAGCCATCTTTACATCCGTACATAACTTGTTTGAATGCAGGATCAACAGCTTCGTATTCTATGCTGGAAAAAATTCCACACTCATCAGGATAAGACTCAGGAAAGAATCCATCGGTTCTTAGATCATACCAGTAGCATGAGTTCGATCCGTCTGACATCAGCGTGACCGAGATATGAATCCCGGCTCGTCTTTTGTCATAGCTCATAACAATTCTATGAGTAGAAGGATCGGCAGCTTCATCATCGACCAGCTTAGGTAATCTGATCTGAGATATACACTGAGGAACTCCACCGGGGAGTTTAACTTTATAAATTCCATTGACACCCCAGAAATATAATTCCCCGTCTTCACCCCAGCACCAGCTCTGTGCTCCAAAAATTCCGGTGGTCAGATCAAGTTCATCTAATGATCCACCAGATGTAGGATCACCAGTTAAGTACCACATCGTACTCGCACATCCGAAGATTAGAAAATCATCTTTATACGGGATAACTGCTGTAACGATGTCACCTATTTCACCAGCGTCAGCATTGTTACCAGCCACAGCTGCTTGAGCGTCATTAACTCCGTAGAGAAAATCAAATGGGCTGGCCTGTCTTGACATATACCACTGATGAGGTGCTTCAGGATTGCCTGATATTACAGCACGTCCCCTGAACAATGCACCAAGAGTAGCTTTGTTGGGTAGGACACCAAATGTAGCACTGGCACCAAACGCTGTCCAATCATACCAATGTGGCGGGGCTACTTCAGCAGTTCCTGTGAATGAAATCGCATTGCCGTCATCGTCAGTGCCAGTCACAGTTTCTGCTGCAAAAGTAAAATCAGTTATGTTAAGACCATAAATGACACTGGCCCCGCTTAATGAAGTTACGTAATCGACTACCATCGATGCGGCAGAAGTACCACCAGTTAAAATCGTACCCGGATCAGGAGGATTAGCACCTATGTTAGTGGTGGTAATTTTTACAGAACTAAAATCTGCTACTTTCAAATTACTATCATTGGCCACGAATACTTTACCATATCCTTCAAATATATTTAATTCTTTACTGCAATCAATGTCACCGTTAGCAGCAGTGATCTCTGCCATTGTTCCAGACGTAGATTCCCACCATACTTCATTACTCGCTACTGCTACCAGATGCTTATCATAATTAAGATCGGAAGGAGTTACTCCGACAGTATTAAACACGTAGAGTTTAAACGCAAAATCTGCAGCTCCGCCACTAACCACAGTCCATGTGCTTCCACTGTCAGCGGTGGACCATGCTTCCCCACCCGTATAAGGACTGTTAGGATCAGTGGAACGATTCATTTTTACTTTTACTTCATTGGTATCAGATGAAACTACTATAGCATATTTTGTTCCTGATACTATAGTAGGATTTGTAGTAAAGTCAGCCGTGATCCAAGGATTAGGTCTGTTGGCTAATGACGTTAGTGCCGAGGCCGCGAAAGTTTTGGAGGCCAAAGCTGCTGCACTTGTATCGGGTTCACCACTTCCATTAGTAGGATAAAGAGCAATGGTAAGAGTAGCCGTCGATCCTGAAGTAGCGTATAAACTAAGATCGACCCCGATAGCAATTACTGTAGAACCAGCAGTAAATACTTGAGCTTGCCAATCTGTGAGGTCTACGTTTGTGCCGACAGGAGTATTTTCAAAAGCACTTATAACATTAGCAACAGTAGGTGTGCCTGAAGTTCCGTTAACTTTGAACGGCAGAGTATCATTATTACCACCTGTGATCGTCCACGAAGAACCACCGTCGAATGACCACATTTGTGTGCCGGGATCATAAGCCGATGTACTGTCGCTTCGCCAATCGAGATCGTTACTGACATCTCCATTAGGTGCCCGCAGTAAAATTGCGTAAGTAGTTCCCCTCGTTACTTCGTAAGGGGCATCAAAAGTTATCGAGTTCCAAGCGTCGCTCGTTCCTATAACAGTATCAGCGTCAAAAGCCTGAGATGCTAAAGCTGCACCAGTGGGTTTACCAAGGTCAGCAGGATCAGTGGCATAAATTTCTATGAAACATTCACCGGGTAGTAAAGCTCTCGAACCATACCACTCGATTGAATTAACAGTATAGGTGCCCGTGGCACCAAATGATTGTGTGTAAAATCTAGTGCCGTATATAGACGTGTTGGTATTGATGCCCGTCTCATCCCAAGAATCAAAAAGAGTAGCCATTAGCTCACCACCGTGACTTGAGTTATCGCAACGATAGGACCGGGAGATCCGCCTATCTGTTCGCTGTATGCTTTATCAAAAGGAGGACGTTGCCCGCCCCTCCCACGTTTGTCAATTGTATCATAAGGTCGTGCGTTATTGCAATCGGGAGTTGTGCTTAAATCTTCCTCTGGTATCGCTCGACCTTTATCAATACCACTGATCGGAAATCCTATCGCTGCCATATTATCCTCCCAAGAAAAATGACCCCCGGAATTTCACCGGGGACCAGTTGTTTGAAACCCTATTAGTATTCTTGTGCTATGCGTAGCCAGTCAAGTGATACAGTTCCGACAGTACCGGCAGCACCACACATATTCTGAAGGTAGAAAGCCATCTCTTCTCCGTCAGGGAAATCCGCAGTTGCAGTTGTCGTGGTAGTCGCAAGAGCTACACCATCGACATAAAATGTAACAGTCGAGCCGTCGCAATAGATACCGAGCTTGGTCCATGCTCCTGCCACTAGAGTAGCTTCATCGTCATTAGAAACATTAGTACCACTGGCGGTATTGAATTCAGTGTTAAGTCCATCACCGTCAGTATACTCTTTTAGGAAGCCAACATAATCCTTGTCGGCCAAGCTACTCTCATTGATAAGAAGCAAAAGTCCTTCTGAGTTCAACGCCTCTTCTGCGAAGCCTACAAATATCTGGTTAATGGCAGTGGCGATAGTGCTAACTTTAATCCTACACTCCATCCACAACTTTTTACCAGTAGTAAACTTAACCTTGCCAGCTATCGTAGCACCTTTAGGCCAAACGATCATAGCACTTTGGTTGTCGGTATCAGTCGAAACGATGGCGACTCCTTGAGAGTTGGTAGCGTCACTAGCAATAGTATTAGCTGTGGTTCCGGTGAATGCACCGAATTTACCAGTAGTGCCCAGAGCAGCAGCAGCAGCAGCAGACTGATTGGTAGCGACATCAATGCCGTCAAGAAGATCATCAAAGAATATCATTCCGGCTTCAGGATTATTCTTAAACTCATCTACGGGGCAATCATCCCATATAGCCGGGCTTGGGCCACGTCCCGCAGCGGTACCAAACGGTTGTGAACCAAGTGCTATAAACAAGCTCGAAGTATCACTTCCACGATTGACGTATAACAACGAACTTCCACTACCACCTGTCTTGTGAAATATGCAGCTCTCTGCGTAACCAGCGGTACCATCAGTAGGGACGGTAGTTCCAAAGGTATGCAGAATACCATCTTCGCTTGCGTACATGGTCGTGGCTACAGCTGTACCAGCTGGTGCAGGAACCATGTCACGAAGGTTCTTAAATATTGTAAATTCACTTCCACCCATAATTCAATTCCTTACTAAGCATTAAATGTTATGTCATTAAATGTTCTATCTCTCAAGAGTTCACTACCCTTGCCAGATTTATTCATTGTTCCAACTGATCTTGGTGCGGCTCTCGCATCAAGTTTCTTTGCATCAGGTAAATCTTCATCCAACCATTTTCGATAAAAACCTCTTCCGGCCATGTCGTCGATATGAGTTTCTGCTTTAGCCAAACACGCTGATTCAACAGTATCATCAAATCTATAACCAGCAGGATGAGTATTTATCAACGGCTGTACTACATAAGCAGCTCCAGCTACAGTAGGATCAAGGCCACCGGCTGTGCCGTCTATGGCCAACCAGTCAGCTACATCAAATTTTCCGGTCGTACTAGTATAGTCAGTAACTGTAGCGTTGCTAAATTTACCAGTACCATCGACAATCTTGATCACCCATCCGTTAAAATAATCATCAGGATAATGATTAGCTATGGTGGAGTCAGTCAGAGAAGTAGTATCTCCAGCTGAATTAGTTCCAGTCTGCAACCACACCCTGTCGAATCCAACAGTGAAAGGAAATTCAACGACATCATCGGAAGAAGGTTTAGGATCAAACCTAATTTCAAATCTTCGCTTCGGTCCTGCTCCTGCTGCGTTAGGTTCAAGCGGGAATATCGCTGCGTAACGAGGGTAACTCGTAACAACAGTGACAGCCCTACGTCGTCTGATAAATGATTCATCTACCCATTCTATAATAGGTGAATGATTCGTATCAGCTTCGTAAGCTATTTGCCCGTCTACCGATCCGCTAAAATTTTCAGGGAGAGGATACCTACTAATATCGCCATCGACAGTTTCATACTGGGTGATGATAAAAGTGTCAGTCGCGACAGGATCAGTCCCACCAGCATTCCCGTTGCTATCGAGCCAATCAGCAACAGTAATAGTCCCAGTGAGTGTAGTATAATCTGTAATCTGTGCATAGCTTCCGTCTCCTGTACCAGAAGTAATATAAATCCACCACGTATTCAAGTCGTCATCAGCAGTATAAGTAGCAGACAATGTGGCATCAACAAGAGTAGTAGCACCCGCAGAATCAGCAGTTCCTGTAACTTCCGTCGATCCCATCTGAACTCGCATGAGTCTGCGTGTCCATCTCCAACCATTAGCCGGAGCAGCCTTAACGAATAATCTAATACCGTCATTAACAATTCTTCGGCACAGATCAATATCATGAGCATCAATTGGAACCATCGCTTCCTGCTGACCGTCTGATCCGTAGTAAGCCATACCTGCTTCTCTAGCCACTCTTAGAACCAAGTCTTCAATTGTCAGGGTTGCTGTCGGTTCCGCCATCGTTCTCGTCCTCCACCAGTGCCACCTCTTTCAAAGGATAAGCAGCTTCTTTAACCATCTTAATACTTTCAATCAAGATAAGATGTTGCTTCCTACTCATCGGAGCTTCGGCCACCACGTTATCTATATTCTGAAATGCCTGTTCAAGTGTGATCATAGTATCTCTCCACAAAAAATTACCCCGGACAGATCACTGTCCATCCGGGGTAGATTGAAATTAGTATTCCTGAGCGAAACGAACCCAGTCAATAGATAGAGCGTCGTCACTTCCGCCACCACTACCTGTAACCAGCGAAAGAACAAGGTCCATATCAGTATCGCCGGGCCAATTAGCATTGGTACCAGAAATGTCTACTGCAACTGCATCACCAAGATCAACGCCGTCAGCGAAGAACCTGATCTTTGCCCCACCACTGCCGAGGACAACTAGCTTGATCCCCAGACGAACATAAGTATCCGCCACAGGAGTAATCACACCAGTTGAAGACTGAGCTGTGCCAGCACTTGCTTCGTTGTAAGCCACGATGATGTCATCGCCGTCGCCCTCAAGAATTGCAAAGCCAATGTAGTCAGCATTGCTATCAAGAGCAGCTGCATCACCGGCGAATACGCCCTTAGCATTAGCAGCCTGACCCGGCTCGGTAAGTCCGATGAACATACCAAGGTCAGCATCAGTTATAGTGCTTACTTTAACTCTGGCTTCAAACCAGAATCGTTTTTCCTCACCAACTTTAGGTGTCTTGATTATACCCTGCACATTAAAACCAGTAACAGCTACATTAACATCCTGATCAGATGTATCACCAAGAAGCTGAAGTACACCGATGTCATTCTGAGGTATAGAATGATCGACTAGCTTAGTGGTTTCCACAAAGCTGTACCAGTTGATGTCGCCAGCTACACGACCCACGCTGGACGTGAAATCAGTTCCACTGGCAGTTTCTTTTAGAACGATGGAATTGCGAAAATCATCGAACACATGGATACCTTTACCGGGGTCTTCCTGAAAGCTCTGGATAGGACAGTCCTTCCAAATCTCAGGGCTAGGACCGCGAGTGGTAAAGGTATTTTCAGATGTGCCATATCTTACTACGTCACCCATAATTTATTTCCTTTACGAAAATTAAAGTTTTTGAAAATAACACAAACTACTATTATCAATTAAGCAGCAGCCTTGTGAAGTACAAAACCAGCAGTACGCCTGTTCAAACACAGGTTGTTATGAGCACCATCAAGGAAGACGGTAAAGACGGTATGCTGTCCACGGTCTGTGATAGGCTCACCTTCATCCATCCAGTAACCATCCTGAACGTAAGGTACGAACTTGGCGAAGTCAATGCAATAGATAGGTGTGTAATCTGCACCTTCAAGCTGCGGAATGTAAACCACAGGAAGTCGGTTAACGAAACACAGGCCACCGTCATCTACCTTGAGATTACCAAGAACCTCTTTGCCAGTATGCTTGTCATCTTTCAAGTCAGCCAAGTCCATCAGACTTGCTACAGTATCGGAATCAGTGTAGATTCTCTTTGCAGCGGTCCGAGGTTTCGACGGGTCTTGAATGAATAGGGGCACTTTGAACCGGGTCTTCATGAATGCCACACGGAAAATCTTGAGCATTGCATTGTTGACTGTGGTGTAAAGGGCACAATAGTTCCGCCACTTTGCTTCGTTAACAGCACTGATACCAGCAATCGTGCCAGTAAAATTACCGTCGCCATACTTAGCAGCTACACCATTAAAGCCAGCACCTGTATTTACTGTACCAGATTCATCAGTGAAGAAGTTCAGGTAGTAAGGCACACCAAACGGATTGCGATCGTCAGAAGCACTGTCAGGTGTCTTCCATGCTCGCTCTTCGATAAGGTTAGCCAAGTCCCAAAGACCATCAACACGTCTGGTTTTCAGCAAGTTTACAAAACCCTTTGCAGAGTTTTTGTTACGCATGATCTCGACCTTATCCCAGCTGTAGTTGGTTCCGATCTGAGTCCACGGTACTGTGATCGTGTGCATCGTGTCGCCAACTGCGGGGGTGTCGGTATCATACAGTCTACGATAGCGAGCGTTACCAGTAGGATCAAGCATAACTTTACGCTGGATATTGGTACCACCATCGATGACCATTCTTTCCTGCTGATAAATTCTACAAAATTCGTAGTCTTCATTGTCCCATGCTACCTCGAATTCCTGTTCTGGCAGATCGTCGAGTGTTACAGCGATAAGGTCAGCAAGAGCACTATTCTTTACTCCCATTTTCTATCCTCTCAAAATTATTGTTTACTATCGTTAACTTCGTGGAAACACTTTTCTCAATCGAGCGTCAGCATTGGCGATAACATCTTTCTCGCCTGTAGGCTTCTCATCAGTGTTTTCAACACTTGACTTACTCGAAGGTTTAAGTGTAATCCCTTTTGATCTCTTGACAACTTTGGCCATGATGTCATCACGAATTATCTGATCTTGCATCGGCTTAGAAATCTCAAGATGTGCCCTTTCCAGAGCTTCGCTAAATTCTAACTCCCGTCCTAAAACTTCGGCACCAGTTACAATCTCTTCAGCACGTTCACACACAGCAACTCGATTAACCTGTTCACTGGGCAGAAGGCCCAACCAATCTGTATCAGGCTTGTTAACAGTACCGTACATCACGGCAAATCGTTGCGTGTCTTCAGAGTTGAAGAAAGATTCAATCTGTCCGGCGATTCGTTTTACTTTCTCGTTCTCTAAGGCAGAGTTATCAGTGTTGGTATTAACAGGTCTGGACTTGAGTTCATTACTCATGCCTTCCATTTGATCCTGCATCTTACCAATGACATCTACTAGAGAGTCTTCTGGGAATTCTTCCTTTAGCTTGGCGAGATCGATCTTCTCGAAACTTGACTTGTCATCAGAATCAGTATTCTGAACTTTGTCACCACCAGCTGCCTGTTCTTTTTTATGCTTTCCAAGAGCCGCATATTCATTAGTCAAACTGTTCATGTTATCATAAAGTTTTGCGAATGTCTTTTCAGCAAGATCAGGATTGGTCGCGTAGAATTCGACAATCTCTTTTTCTTCCATCCCGCTATTGATTGCAGCACGATAGTAAGCATCAGAAAGTTGTGGTTTATCTTTCTGGTCATTAGCTTTATGTGCATCATCATCCTTGTCAACTTCATCATCATCCTTGTCCACAGGTTCATCGTCGTCATCCTCTGGGGTAGAATCATCGTCATCTTCAACATTGCCCTCGTCATCTTCCGGGGTAGAATCATCTTTATCAGGTTCATTTTCATCGACCTCTTCAAGATCATCTGCCGGTACGGGTTCGTTGTCTGGAATAACTTCATCTGCCAGTGGCTCGCCACCGAGAACCTTCATTCGTTCTGCTGCTGCTGCTTCGATTTGACTGTCTGTTTTCTCAGCCATACTACTTCTCCTTATAATAAGTCAGCCCGGATCGCCGGGGGTAGGTTATCTATCGGATTGATTTGCTATGTGTCTTTCGTTAATTGAATTATTTCCCAGTCTTCGGCGAGCATATCAGTCTGTGATGCAAGCCACGGGACAAAATCATCATCAACAGTTTTCATGCCGATCCAAGGGAGTAATCCAAGTGGACCGATCACGTTGGAATTAACTAGGTAGTCACCAGCCGTTGTATTCTTCCCGTCGTCTGTGTTCGTGCCACGTATAAATGACAGGTACATTCCTTTGCCGTTCCATCCAGACCTAGCTACCTCTTGGCCCGTCTTCAATGCTTCTATTGCTTTTCCAAAGTTCATTTCGTTTCTCCAATAGTTGTTATTTTCTTTTCGTTAACTCGTTTTCTTTTGGGACTTTTTACAAATCCTGTTTTCTTCAGGTAAGCCTCATGCTGTTTATAGCTCGTAAAAACTGGCTGACCTTCTTTAGTTATTTCTATGTCAGGACATTCTCGCTTGTGCTCTGCTATCTGATCAATACTTATAGCCAGAGAGTCAGAGACGAGTGGAGTTTTGTAACTGTCGTCAGGTGTGTAGAATAGATCGGCTTTAAAGTCACGTCTCATATAGGCACCACAGCCCGACGGACCTTGACACATAGCAGGTGCATCTGACTCTTTCATCGGCCTAACTACTTCAGTAACATTGCCACACTTACACTTAAATGAATATTTCGGCATATTAGTACCCCGCTTTACTGTGGGAATTGTGAGAGCTGCCCTTCTTTTTCTTCATGGCAGGTGACTGATAATTTTTGCCTTTGAGTAACATCTGAACATTACGCTTCAGACGTTCCACCCAATCCTCTTCCTTCTTGGGTTTAGCCTTGGCCTTACGCGAAGCATCAATTTTTTTAGTCGTAGCCTTATGCTTTTTGTCGTAGCTCTCTACCAATTTTTCCACTGAGCCATGCTTATATTTTTTCTGTGCCATTATTTTTTCTCCCCATATATTTTCTTCATCCTCTTTTCAGTTTTCTTCTCCAGCTTCATCATATCAGCTGCTTCCATCTTCGATCTGGCAGCTTCCTCAGCAGCTTTAGCTTTCTTCTGAACTTCGACGAGAGCTACTTTGTAAAACTTTTGATCGCCGTTCTCAATCTCTTTAGCTTCTATACAAGTATCAGCAGCATTCCTGACTTTGTAACTGTCATAGCCGCCTATCTTGTTCGAGCCATCTATACTGCAACAAGAACTCATTACATTCCTCCCGGTAAAGTCTGTTGTGAACCATTAGCACCCATCTGTGCGTTCTGATTATTCTGTGTCTCAGGTCCAGCCACCGGACGTGCCGTAGGAGAACCATTATTTTGTTCTGTAGAACCCGGACCCATACCACCAGCTTTACCCGGATTCTGTGGACCCATCTGTGTCATAAATCTTATCTTCGCTTCAAACTCAGGGTCTTCAAACCAACTCTGAACATCAGTAGTCAAACCCTGTGCTTCAGCAAGATCAGTTATACAACGCATCAAGTTAAATGGAACCTTCATCTGCATAGCAACCATAGCTGCGTTTGTTACAGCCGGAACTATATTAACTGCAAACTCAGTCATCAAACGAGTTCTTTGTAGCGGATCGAGGGGCACCATAGACCTTGCACGAATCTTAAATACGAAGTCAAGGAAATCTCCCTGCCGTTGTTCTGGTGTAAGTTCCAACTGCTGATACTTCCCACCTGTCAATCTCTTAACCAGCGGTAAATTAATCAGCGGATCGTGATGAAGGAACCACGCTTGCTTGCCTGAAATCTCAGCAGAACGATCATAGATTATACTACGAGCGTCTTCAAGTCCCACCGCAGCGTTGCTCTGCATAGCGGCAGTTTTAGTAGCGGTTTCTTTCTTACCAGTAGTTCCTCTTGTCTGATTGCCTGACATCTGATCAGGATTACCAGACATGTAATTAAACCACATCTGCATCTGCTGAACCATTTGATCGTTCTTAGGATTTGATCCGCCCCACTGCAATATGTTAAAAGCAGTAGGATCAGTAACAGCGATACTGTCACCGTCATCGGCATCGACCAAATCCGCAGCTTCATCAGCATTCATAGGAGAATAGGCCAGCACAGATTTTTCACGATCTGTCTGATTCATCATTCGCTTGAATGTCCTGTTGGCAATCTTATGAATATCATACCACATACTCACAGGTGCCAACGGCAGTGGATTATTGGGAACTGGCGGGGTGAAAGATAACAAAGTATATGGTCCTTCTTTCGGGCCATAGTAATCTGCTACTCTTAAATGTTTCCCAGTCATAGTCTGTTGAGGGTCAGGCATAGTAACCAGAGCGTCAGCTTCTGGAACATGCAGCTCGACTACATCTACGTAGTCCTGTAAAGCGTATGTCTCAGTTACAGAAGTATTGGCTTTAGTTAAATCTTCTATGCGTTCAAGACCACCGTAGAATTTCGACTGAGGGAGCTTTGCTACTTCGTCGTGGTCATAGCCATCAGTATCAAGAAGAATAGCTCTTGGAACTCTGATCCTACTACCCATGAAAGCCGATTTATTCATCTCAGTACAAACTGGATCGAACACGAAATCATCCAGATCAACTATCTCAGAATAAACTTGACCGGGGTCGATACATTTATCGCCGTACTGAATCAGGTTCTCACTGGAAGCGAGGCTTGTCTTGATGATGCCAAAGGCAAAAATAGCCGAGACTATCCACGCTCTTAAAGTATCCTTTAGATTGATGTCACCCTCGATTTTATCTAAGGCAAGACCTAACATTTCAGCGTAAGGCTTAAAGGCCAAGAAATCAGTAGACACATCATTAACACCGGATTGTGTCACAAGGTTAGGGACAAAAGTTGATACGGTTCTAAATATAAGGTTGAGAGGCTCATCACCAGTCACGCCGTATTTATCACGGTAGTACTGGCCTACGTATTCCCTCATAAACAAGGCTCTCGCTTTTCGATACGATTGAAGTCGCTCGAATCCACGCTTCACCACGTTCTGTAGTTTGATTGGTGTCACTTCAGCTGGCATATTACTCTCCATTAGAACTTAAATTTACTCTGCCACCCTTTATTTTTATTTTTCTTTCTGGCCATAGCTGCTTTACGTCGAGCACCGCATGAATTAGCCGGGTAACTTGGACCTTTATGTACGGTCTTACCAAACTCTTTATCATCTATAGTCAGTGCATCAGCGATCACAACATCACCATGAGTTTTCTTGGCACCTGAATTTTCTGCCACAAGACAAGCTGGACCTATGCTGCCGTCCTTATTATAGATGTACATCTCCATCTCAGCTAATCCGAACTCACTGTGATTAATATAACCACCATGAGCCATAGCTCTATCATACGCTGTCAGCAATTCAAATTTACTCTCAGTGCTTGAATGCCATCCATACTTGCTCATCTTCTTCTGCGACCTGTCACCAGTCACATCATTATAATAGCAGAAAGGATACTTGAAAACTTTGACCATCTGTTTACCGAAATCGATGCCGGGGCCATTCTTCTCCCACTTTACAAATGGAAGTGACTTCGGTTTACGACCACCGGCCCAGATCGCCAGAGCTATAGCAACACGGGCCATATCATGTGGAGGCGTATTAGCATCACGCCATTCGGCTATCTTCTCACCAGTCTCACGACATTTAATAGAGATCACAGAATTAGACGCACCTTGACCCTTACTAATATCGCAACCGAAAATGTAAGTCTTGGTTTGGTCAGGTCTGCCCATCGTGAGATTACACCACACTCGCAACGGTCCTTTAGAACCACGGGTAAGTTTTACAGCTGTGTAATCTTTTGATCTGATTTTTTGATGGACCGCTGAATCAGCAATCTTTTTATCAAGATGAACGTGGAACCGTTGTCTTGGTTCCTTCGCAAAGAGGACTCTGTGTTTTTTAATATTCTCCAGAGTAAAGAACAGATCGCCTGATTCGGTATCTTTCATATCGATCTCACGGGCCATCTCTTTCGGTGATCTTCGTTTCTTTTCCTGCTCATACCATGCCGATGATATTTGCCACGCACCATATTCATCTTGGTAAGCATGACGACCGGCACCTTTGTCTGGGTGATTCCACCACGGTAGAGTAAACACTTCTATTTTCCCACTGTGTTTCCAGTTAGCATATTCTGTTCCCGGTCCAGCCGGGGTAGAGTTTACAATACGAAATGGCGAAACGTCAGTAGTGGCTGACCTTATCAGCCCGCCCTTTTCAACTTTAGCGAACTCATCCAACAACAGTATTCTACGTCTGTCACCGGAACCTGCATTCTCATTAGTCGATTCACCATCTATACACGCACCGTTTAAAATGTTAAGCATGTGCATAGACGTTCTATATTTTTTTCCCACTTGACAAAGCGGGGGGACCATCCATTCTGGCAACCATTCATTTATATAGTCATGCTTCTGGAACAGTGCCTTCTTATTACCGGGCTGATCCACATAGTCTTTAGTACGAGACATCTCAAGTATCTGAATGTCATCCATGAATAACCAGCACCAATGACAAAAATCAATAGCACACCAACTGGCACCCATATCCCTTGACTTGTCTACTAGGATACCCCTTGGCTTTTTCAAACGATCAAGGAGAGCAGCAAACAGATCGTCCTGACACTCCCATGTTATGAAGGGGTGATGAGCAGTTTCTATCTCGATCTCTTCACCAGTTAAAGGATCGATCTCTTTCTGATGGAATGTCCAACAAAAAGCATTGATCCAGAATAGTAAAGATTCAGAACAGGCACTGATCATATCTTGTTGAAGAATAGGATCATTTTCAGCAGCGGTCATAAGTGTAGATCGCCACGCTAAATTTTCATAAGGGTCTTTCGGAACTACCAAACCTGTAATCGGGTCTTTCCAATACTTCTCTTCCGTAGGGAATGGAGTTTTAAGAGTTGGTTTCAGAAGTGTGTCCATCACTGAGGTCTCCTAATAAAGCACCGATTCTTTTCTTGCCCTGCTCTGTTATTTTCTGAGCAGTAGACGGGCGGAGTGTTTCGTCTTCAGTAGCAGTGGCAGCTCGACCTTCCATACGATCATATAATAGTGCTAACATCTTCTGGTCAGGCTGATGCTCTATCTCAACCGGGGGAAGCGACGGATCAGTAACTTTCATCTCAGTAAAGCCGAGTGCTTGCTTCCATATCTGCCGGGCTAGTGCCTCAGCTTTAGTAGCCATTCTATCTTCGCCGTCTTCATCTTTAACGAATTCGGTTTCTTCTTCTGCTATCTGTCTTATAAACCGGGAGAGTAATTTACCAGCTTTCATTCGCTTGCTCATTATTTCCCCCTAGTCTCTCTTCCAAGATTAAAAGCCTCACGGCACGATGCTTCTTTATCAAGCATGACGTACTGTGCTATCACTCTTAGATACGAAAGGTCTTCCTCCATTGTGCGAAATTGATCGTGAGTCTTGCCTTCGTCTGGCTTTAGAATGTGCATCACAGCATTCAGCTCTTCTTTTATTCCTGCTTGAATCATAGGTGAACCTCTTACTTTCCGATAGCGGGTCTTGAACCTTCCGCTGATAATTAATCGGTGCGTTAGGTTCTGTGATTTTTTCGTCACAACTGGTTACATACATTATCACGTATATCGATACATGTATGGTAACTAGAACCCTGAATAACATGTCCATTAGTCTCTCCAGAGGATGTGAACGGTGTCTGCCACAGTTCCAAAGAAACTTAATTTATCAGTGTTACGTATTGGGATTGGCACTATCTCATCCGCAGGCAGCAAGAAACTTGTAGCGTCAGCATCTCCGTCTGCTGTGTTGCCTACATACGTGGCGTTAGAATTAGTGTGCGTGACCAGTGCAGTCCTACACACCTGATTACCACCTACAGCCAAACCTCCACCGTCGAGAGTTACTTGCTCTGTGCCGAAGCTCAGGCTATTCTTGGCTGTAGATTCTGCCAATTCATTAACGATCAATACCTGATTCTCTTCGAGGGCAGGGTTAATCCTTACCCCTTTGTCATTACTAAGATATACGTCACCTTGCATATTATTTCTCCTGTGTCAAACGAAAACTACCCCAGACAGAAATTAATCCGTCCGGGGTGCGGTTGCCTGATACACTTTTAATTAGTATTCCTGTGCGATTCTCATCCAGTCGATAGAACTTACAATCGTGGTAGCACTTGCAGCTACTTGACCGAAGTAAAATCCCATCTCTTCCCCGTCTGGGAAATTAGCGGCACTGATATTAACAGTGTCGGCCAATGCCACACCATCAATATAGAAAGTAACAGTCGTGCCATCACTGTATATACCCAGCTTATGAAAGTTATTGATCGTGATAACACCAGCTGTAGCTGACAGAACAGTATGCCCGCCAGAAACTGTATTATAATGAGTCTGGAACGCATCACCGTCAGCTTCGTCAATCCTAAAACCAACGTAATCAACATCAGCAGTTGCACCGCCAGCTACGGCGATCAATTCACCAGTAGCCATTCGTGCCTCTTCCATGAAACCAGCGAACAAATTGATCTTAGCGTCAGTAACATTATCAACTTTGATTCGGGTTTCCATCCAAAGTTTCTTACCAGCTGCAAACTTAAACATGCCAGCGACTTCAATGTTCTGAGGAAAGGCTATTCTACAGTCTGCATCTTCATCAGTAGTAACTGTAAGATCAACGACTCCACCTGTGTCAGTCGCTTTCGTAGAGATAGCTGTACCTATCAAGGTAAACGCAGCGAACTGACCAACGGTTCCCGTCGCAGCAGCGGCACCGACCGCCACGTTAGCAGCAACAGTTATCCCACTGTGAAGATCATCAAATACGTGACTACCAAGCTGAGGATTCAACGTGTATTCAAGAACAGGACAGTCGTCCCATATCAACGGCGATGGGCCACGACCAGCAGCTGTACCGAAAGCACTCGGCACATCATCCACTACCACAAAATTACAGCTGGTGACAGAACCTTCATTAACGTACAGTGAAGTACTAGTCCCACCATTAGAATTCTTGAATGTACAACCAGTTACGAACCCAGCGGTACCACTAACAGGAACTACTGTACCATAAGCATCCATGACACCCGACTCGTTCTTCAATATCGTCTGCGGTGCAGTGCCCGGATTCGGGTACTTTGTATTCTGCATTTGTGAAAAATTATTAATACTCATACTTCTCTCCTTCTATACTATGTTATAGTTACCCCCAGCAACGCTGCCGGGTTCTTAGTTAAGGCCGAATTATCGGCGATTTTTTCTTTGTCTTAGCACTTTGTAGAGCACCTAATGCTCGCCTAATGAACTGATCTTCGGGCATATCTTTTTTTTCCAGATCGGCGTATATCCGCTTCAGCATCTGTACCGCTAGTCGCTTTGGGTTTCCTTTTGGGGTGTCTGCTGGCATAATTTTTGCTCTCCCTGAATTTGTAAATGTCACGAACGAACTTATCCCACAGCTCCTGAGTCTCCGTCACGCTCTTTGTAGGCATCGGCTTGCTCCTTAGAAGTGTGTGGAGGACAGCTCACCTGTTAGAGTTGTTACTGTCCTCCTATTTTATCAGCGATTTTGCACATAGCTATGCTGTCGCTAGTTGGTGTCCCTGATGTGGTTATTTTAGGACGACCCGCCTGTGTATCGGATGCTAGATAATATCCTCACCTTTACCGGCTTGTTGTCGTCCTGTTAGCAGCTTCGTACCATAACATCTCGCTGCCCTGCCCCAAGCTGATCAGACTCACGGGACTTCAGACTTGCCCATCACGGGCCGTGTTTCATTGCTGGATCGCGTGGATATAATCGGAGGCTACACACGCAATTACTCCGAGCACAAACCCAATCAACATACACAATCTATTCATAGTTACCTCACTGTTGAATTAATCTTATCGTATGACCTTTTGTAAACGTAGGTACCCGAACTTCGAGCACATCTACCCCGTACTGTTCAGCTTTCTTTTCGATCTTCTCGAATATCTCCAGCTGAACTACGTGCATAAAATCAACACAGGTATCAAACGAATATCCATTAAGCACCTGTCGTGAAGTATCACCTGTCAGCTCCTGAAGACATTCATCAAAATCTTCAACGCCATAGATCGCTTTATAAGGATCAGATATAACGTACTCGACCGAGACGTTCATGCACACGGGTATTCGGTCTTTAGTTAGTACGTCTTGGGTCGGAACATCCACAATCTGACGGGTGGTTGTGACACTCTCGACAGTGTGGATCACCGGCCAGATCAATATGCAATGACCGCCCTCCTCCAGCGTTTTTATATATCTGCCGAAGCGTATTAATACTCCACCTTCGTCCGGTAACATCGTAATAAAACGTGGTAGGATTTTCGTTAGCCATTTAAGCACCTCAATTAGTCTAGTCATTCGTTGTCTTCCTTAAATCTACAGCACCCTCGTTCGTGGCTGAAATCGTCACATAGGTGGCATGTTCTTTCTGGCAGTGGACATACCCCATTTACAGTTCCGTGGCCACATGGAGGTTTATCATCATTAAAATGTTTGAGAGAATAGCAAGAGCAGCTCCCTTTAGGCCCGATGTGAAGGAACTTACACGGCTCACTCATGGTTCCCACCTACATTTTCTGCGTCGTATTCTTTACGATTCTCTGGCTCAAGCACCGCGATTATATCAGATTCTTTCATCGCCAGATATGTCTCACCGTCGACAACAATCGGGGCACCTGCGTACTCACCGAATATAACTCGCTGTCCGACTTCGTAGTCACCTAGGTAAACTTGCTGATGAGGCGTATCCTTCGTGCATACGTGAGTAATAAATCCATCGTTCGTCTGCTGCTGTTTCTGTGCAGATTTCGGCAGGACAATTCCGCCCTCGGATTTATCTTCGACTACTTGCTTATGTTGCTGTACGAATATCATATTGTTCTTCGGAAAAATTCTCATTAGTTCACTCCCCTATTTCTTGGTGGTCGTGGTGATTTAAATTTCGTATTCTTAAACGCTTTTCTAAATCTATCCAAGAAGCTCTGCCGATGTTTTCCTTCGGCCGTTACCACTGGATTATAGCTACAAACGTACATCTTCATCATCCCGTTATCGCAGTGGTTCCTTTTCTCTTGTGGTGAAAATTTATTTCTTAATCGCTTTGCAAATAACTCTTCTACATAGTTATCAAATTCTTCATCGACTGGCGTAGTTTTTTCATCTCTCGTCACATTTATTTCATAAGGCTGATCTGTCGCTCCGGCAGGATCACCGGGTTCACGTGGTATCTTCCTTGACGATTCCCACATCTCATCGAACATCTCATCGAACATCTCAGTTTTCGTCATAATCAAATTCCTCGCTGCCTATCGTTTCAATCACCGGGTCTGCCAACGTGAAACTTGTCGTCTCGCCGGTGAACCAATTAATTTCCATACCCTTGAAGTAAAATCTATCTCCGTTTTCGGGGATCAGTCCATCTTCAACCCGCTGGCAGAAATCCCGGAATGGCATCTGTTTGTAGTACGGTATCTGAGGCTCGTGATACGGCAGCACATCGCATGATCCAGCTGTCATATATATTACCCTCGCGATTTCACTGCTGTCACTATTCGACAGGTTACAGCTGTGATATATCGTCGCCCGTTCCTTCATCCGCTTTATGTTCAGGTCGTGTAGTATCTGATTCATTAGTCTTTCTCCATCAAGAACTTAATTGACGCGAACAACAGAACTTTATCCTGTGAATTCAAGTGCGGGCACATCAGAGTTACTATACTCGTGAGTGCAAGTTCTACGCGAGCTTCTTTTTCGAGCCTCTTGATCTCTCTAATATACCATCCGCGAGCCGCATTGTAACGCTCACGACTTATCGTACTGCTGCTTTCGTCCAGTTCTGTCAGTTCTTTCTTATACTGAGTCAGTTTATCCATCGTTGTCTCCTTAAATAAATACCTTCGTCTACATATAGCGGGACATATGCGAATCTTGCAGTATTCGGCGGATAATTCCGGGGATTTTCTGAAAATACCTGATTATTACCCGATATAATAGGGCTTATCGGCGGATTTGTACCTGATCGGGTATAATATTCGGGGTGGCGAGGGTATTCCTGCACACTTATCGTATCGTCGCTGGCGTATCACCCGACATAGTAGGGCTATTGCCTCTATAGGGCCACTTTAAAATATAAAAATTATATAACGGTGCGGGTTCCTATCAACGGGTGCGACGGCTCACAACAGAGCAGACCAAGGGTAGTACGGGTGGGGTCCGATAACGATATGATAGTGGTTAACACATCACTATAGTACTATTGCCTAAACATATCTATCGTATCTATAGCACTATTGCCTAAACATATCTATCGTATCTATAGCACTACATCGCCCACGATTGTACAGAATCATCGTTATTGGGCCAATAACAGCGATTCACACCATGTCTGGAACTATTACACTTGTGATACATCTACTTGATCCCAGCACCTGCCATAGCAACCGATTTTGTCCTGAATTTACTGGTAGTTGTAAGTATAGTATTAACAAGGGTTTGCCATAGACTGCCACAGAAACCATAGTAGAAACTGTAAACTTCCCCTACATAGTATAGGTACACTACCAAATAATTGTCTACTCTACAATGTCTACTATCTACTACTATCTTTTACTATGTAACTTTCTTTAAAAACACTATGGTAACTATGGTACAGCTCTATAAATCCTTATAAAACAATAACTTACAGCTACCATAGGAACTGCTTAGTATGCGTTTTGCCATGGAATCTTTAGCTAAGTCAAGCAAATACAAAGAATTACACGAACAGCCACAAACTTATATCGTAGGTTGTAATGTAGTGTAATTAAATCTATTTAAGGAGGCAAAGCAATGAAGTGTAGTTACAATGAAACCGTAGAATGTACATGGGTACCCGATCATGCTGAAAACTGCGTAGGTGGTGCATGTAGAGATTATCATCATCCCCCCCGTAGTTTTGCAAGTCACGCGACAAAACGCATGGATCAGTACAAGGATCGGGAGTACTGTTCAGTAAAATACTGCGATTCTGGAATATGTATCGGGAATAAATGTGCTCATTACATCGGCGATAGTAAATACCACGACCGATAAGAGTATTTTCGTAAAATCCAAAGATTTATTAAACTTACACCACGAATTGACCGTATAGTTTATTGAACACTGCTATTTGAAATGTTAAGAACAAAAACTAAATTACATGGGGGATTTATTATGTTTAAGGCGAAAACAGACGGCGACAAAAATGTATTTAAGGTCAAAGAGGTTGACGAAACACCCGAAGGATTCACAGAGACAAACGAGTATTTCATCGATAGTAGTGGATTTGGTGGCGACGATGAACCTGCATTAACACCCGATCAATTCCTTAAGAAGGTCAAAGCTGGGAAGTACTACGCGATAACCGGGCAAGGCCAATTTCAGGTGTTTGTCGGGGAGTATGAGAAAATAACTTAGCTTTTTTCTTTAATCCAGCGGTATCAGTGATATTGAAAGTAATTTAATTAAGGGGATATGATATGATAGTAATAACAGACGAAATGACCGTTGAAGCCCGCAAACGCTGGCCTGACTGTATCACGTTTGATATTGTCGAATGCTTGGATTGCGGTTTTAAAGGACTGATTGAGCTTGGGGGTGAAAATTGTCCCGATTGCAACGAAGACCACTTGCAATGGGAGGATGAGAATAATCAAGAGTTTACTATTTAACTAAAGGGGCAACCATGAATTATAGAGACGAAGAAACTCTGATAGTTGCTGTCGTGATTGTACTAGAGCTTGTGAGCTTTGGTGTTTGGTTTTATTTTCTGTAGCAAATCAGCGGTATTAGTGATATGTAAAGGTAATGTTATTTTAGGGGAAATATCATGATTAAATTTTTGATAGTTATACTGCTGGCATTTTGGCTTGCATTATTTATTGCGATGAAATTATCGGGAGGTATGGAATAATGTTATTTATAATTGTACTGCTGGTAATAGCAATCGTTGGTTTGAATCGATTTTTGAAATATGATTATTAGGGGGACTGGAAAATGATGACCACCGCTGAAAAAATCGTCGTAAATCTTAATGTTTATGGTTTGATCACGGAATTGTTGGGATCGGACAGTGCTGGTTTGGCGTTCTTAGAGATATTCGAGTACGTAAAACGTCATACTCCCAACGAATTGACAGATCAAGAATTATCGAAAATGATCGACGGTTATGAGCTTGGGGATTTTGTTAAAAAGGATGACGATGACTTGAAGTAAGCAATAGATGCCACTGAAGGATCGGCGGTATCTGTTATTTACTTTAACTGGAGGATAAAAATTATGAGTAGGAAAAAAGATCGTGAAGACGAAATACTCGATGAAATACTGGCAAAGATCGAAAAAGAACGAAGGTATGACTCGGTTCGTTCGGATCACAATGCGTGGTGGTTACGTTGTTTAGGTGAATTGGGTAATGAGGGTAAAATCACAAGAGACGAAGTGTTTGCAATCGTCGATGATACTAATAAAAGAGAAGGGAGGATAGGTTGATGACTGGTTTTGATTACATAAGTAATCTGGAAAAAATTGAACACGGCGTACTGGAAAAAACCGACGACGGGTATAAAACGTATTGCGGTAAAACGATAAAAGAAAAAGACTGCAAAAATGTTTATATACCTTTTGTCAATCCTGCTGGTATAAATTGCAAGACCTGTCAAAAGACGGAAGTATTTAAAAAGAAGTCAGGATCATATAGTGCTCACGATTGGTCCGATAAGAATAAGTGGATGAATTGCATGGTGGTACTGGCAAAAAAGTTTATACCCGCACCTAAAAAGGGTGTATACTATATCGACGGGAAAATTGTTACAATAAAATAGGGAGGATTGGATAATATGTATAAATTTGAGATATTGACGGAGGATAAAAACCGCGATAAAATTATCGCCGAAGTATCGAAATTTTTCGACGGTTTTTCGATCACGGAGCAAATCGGGTACTGGAAGGGTGAACAGGAAAAATCCCTGAATATTATGATCGTCGGGCGTTATAGCGATTCCCGAAAAATTGATCGGATCGCCAGTGCTATTCAGAATTTTAATGATCAGGAATCGGTGATGACACTGGTTTCAGAGATACATGAATCGTAGGATCGGGATCGGTGGGTTCGATTCCTGCCGATTCCAGTGAACAAAAATTGGGACGGATCGTATATATAATTGAAGGGGAAATAAAATGAAAAAGAAAAGTCAAACGCAAGGATACATAGATGTTATCCGGGGTAAAAAGAGTCGCAAGAAAACACACTACAGAATACCCGAAGACAAGGGCATAACATTATGCGGACGTTTCGGGGCCGAAAATACTACGGTTGTTGAAGCGTTTACAACGTGTAAAGATTGTAAAAAGTATTTGGAGAAGTGGCACAAAGAAAATGTATAAACAAGCGATTTGCTGGTCGTATACAAGGGATCGAGCCGGGTATAAAGAAAAAAGTTTTATGAATTTTGCAGAAAGTGAGGAGAAAATCATGAAAAGTATATCGCAGATAAAAGAGGAACTGGCTAAAATTAAGGCCGATAAAAGGCTGGGCTACCCTCCTGCCACCGTTGATATTATCGCTCCTCTCGCCCTGATTCAGTTGGGCTTGGAGAGCCGGATCGATGCCTTGAGGTGGGTACTGTCTAAAGAGGATGGGAAAAAGGGCAAGAAAAAATGAACAAAATTAAAACCTGAACGTAGTATAAATTGAAGGAGGTAAAAATGAAAAAGATTAAAGTACCAAAACGAATGACGTTGAAACAAGCGAGGGATTTTTGCCAGAGTCAATGGCGATACGTCATAAAACGGGTCAGAGCCGGGGACAGAAGGAATGTATCCGAATTGAAGCACCAGTGGATACTGGATCACGGCTTAGAACGTGGTGAAGTGGATTGTGACTGTTTCTACTGTGAGTACGCAGATCAGAAAAGCCCCGGTGTCCGTGACTGTAAGTATTGCCCCGGCAGAAAAATTGATCCTGAATTCGATTGCCGGAATGTAGAGTACCGCTACATTTATGAGCCTGAAAAATTTTACAAGAAACTTCTAGAATTAAAAAGGATCGAGGTAAAAAATGCCAAAAGAAAAGCTGACAAATGAATACATCGCCAAAGTGGTGAGTAGTTTTGTTCATCACGCCGGGCCAAGTATGTTCTTGATGCGTGAAGTGACCGAGGATGAAGACAGGTTTTTCAGATCGGAATATGCTGATCATGATCCTGCGGAGGGTAACATGATCTGGGCCTTGAAACATGCGAACGGCCATACGATTATATTCGGCCACAAGGGACGGCAGATGATCCGCAACCCTGAGAATTTTAATCAGGCGGAATATTACGAGCACCTTCAGGACGAAAGTTAGCACTACCCGGCTGTCTACCGTTATCCCCAGCCGGGACTTACTAACTTTTTAATTGGAGGTGAATCGATGACCAGAGAAATACTACTATTCGGGGCACTATTGTTTGGGGTAGGAATGATCGTGATCTCGGTTATTATGGACAGATGGGAGGATCGAAACGATGACTAAGAAACAATATAAAGAACTAGCAGGAATGCTTGAGAACAAAGCGAGTCAATGGCTAGCAGTCGACATAACTGATTTTCTGGAAGAGAATTTTGGCAGCTTCGACCGCGAAAAGTTTATGATCGCTTGCGGATTTGGTAGAGCGTATAGTCACGATGAACTCTTGACCGCGTATTTTAGCGAGATCGATGACTATGTGAATCAGTCAGTTAAAATCGTCACTCATTGAGGATAAGAATAATGACTAAAACCGAAGCATGGCAGGATTTATATCATGGTGAAAATATTATTCTGAAGGTGAAGTACGCATGTATATCGAACGTGACAGAATTTTTGTTCAAGCCGGGTAATCATGACGAACAACAATTTTATAATAAGGTCAATATGTTTATCGCTGGTGCCGAATCTTGGGAATTGGCCGAGGAACTGAAGGCACCTAAGATCGAGATCAGGGACCGGCACACCGGGGAGGATTTAAATTGAAGTATTTCATCGATGAACACGGTAAGATTACGGACGTAGGAACAGATCATGTTATCTACGCTAAGCGGGTAATGAAATCCTCGCTGAAGCTGAAGTTAAATAAGATGGTAAGGGTGCAGATTTATAATCGGTTCTTCAGCTTTGAAACTACTCAGGAAAAACTTACCGATTCTCAACGAAGTGCTCTGAGAAAATTGTACAAGAATCATAGTTGTGTCGGGTACACTGGCCGGGTAAGATCACTTGGTTATTGCTCACCTGACGATGAATGTGTTAAGACTATTAGCTTTGGAAAATTTGGAGTATAAAATTATGGAGCTACATACATTTGAGTACAGTTACGGGTTGACGAAGGAGTACGCCGAACGATCTGACCGTGAAGCGTTGTTGTGGTCTGTACTGAAGTGGTTGAATTTATCGACCGTCGACGAAAACAGACTCCGCGTAGAATGGCACACGATTTGTGGGTTGTGCTGGAGACACGCCGGATACATATCATTATATAGTTGTGTAGAATGTCCACTGACCTTGACCGGGAACAGGTGCCTACTTTCTTCCGCCCCATGGCCCAAGGCTCAGGATGCTTTTACTGCGTGGGATCACAGCCAGAGCAGTGAGAAAGAATTCAAAGCATTCCGCAAAGAAGCCCGATCATTTACTATGATCCTTGCCCGGATATATAATGATACGTATCCCGACAAGAAAATCAGGATCGATTTCGGCGGGATGAAAATTACAGGAGAAAGACTGTGAAAAATATGAGCTTAGCAGAAGCAGAGGAAGAAGCGAAGAAGTTGGCGTATAAGTTGACGTGCTGTACTGGTCTGAGGAATGCTGCCCTGATCGCTAAGCTGACGACCAAGAGGCTCAAGAAAGATTTGGAGAAACAGAAAACTTCAAAATAATTAGAAATTAATTCGCCGGATACTGCAAGATTTGCATAAGTGGCCCGGTCTTATAGAGTAGGAGTTATATTTATGCCAGAATTAAAGAGGAACATTACACTGTTTGAAGAGCAGGTATTGAGG
Source organism: Planctomycetota bacterium (assembly GCA_019456255.1). Classification (GTDB taxonomy): domain Bacteria; phylum Planctomycetota; class Phycisphaerae; order Sedimentisphaerales; family Anaerobacaceae; genus VRUG01. Next base: position 29,232 of record VRUG01000020.1, read on the forward strand.
TGCTGTCATCACCAGTTCAAAGCGATGTCTCAAGCTGAGGCAGCTGAGGAACTGGGAGTCAGCGAAGCTACGATCAGCCGGACGATTCAGGGCATGGTCAATAGATCGAAGCACTGTAAGCCGATTAAAATAATGTTTCCAATTTTGACTAAGCAGCAGTATGCGGTTTATCAATGCGTGGTCGAGCGTGGAATGACTAATGATCAGGCAGCAGAGGAGCTAAATATCCCCTCGACCAGCATAGGCTGTACACTCTCTGCAATCAGGAAAAAAGGAATGAACGTACCAAAGCGTCATCATGTCGATACGTACTACGATGACAGTATGGCTGATCAGATAAAATTTAAAATGTGAGGATGACATGAGCGAATTAAAAGACAGTGGAAAGCGACAGGATTTTGAATCGGGCTGTGTACGTGATACCGCTGAGAATAAATCAAGGCCCGATTTGATCTCGCCGTATTTTAACATGCGGGTAGGTGATCATCTTGATAAAGGTGCTCGCAAGTACACTGAGAGAAACTGGGAAAAAGGTATGCCGATCAGCCGATGCATCGCATCGTTGGAACGTCACCTAAACCAGTACAAGCAGGGCTTGACTGATGAGGATCATCTTGCAGCAATAGGCTGTAATATAATGTTCATCATCCACTACGAAGAATTGATCAGTCGTGGTGTGTTACCCGCTGAATTAAATGATATGCCATTCTATGAACTTGGAGAAAAAGATGAAGATACTATTAACGTATGTCTTGCTGGTCCTTTTAGTGCTGGGCCTGTCATCATGTGCCAGTGTGAAACATGCGTTGGGATCAGGCGAGTCGAGGCAGATCGTGACGTATAGGAGGTTGGGGAATCAGCAGATAAACAGGCTGGAAATTCGCAAGCCTGATGGCACAGTTATTATCATGGAAGGTCAACAGGCGATTAATGATGAATTCGTTGAAAAGCTGGCCGATGGTATAGCCAGAGGAATTATCAAGGGCGTAAGGTTATCGCGATGACGCAGTGCCCAGAATGTCATGGATTATTCCATGAAGAATCGTTACATGCAAGTAAACTAATGCCAGCAAAAAAGGTGTGCCCCTTATGTTTTATCAAAACTGATCCGGCCCATCACCATATTAAAATGAAACGGAGGGATCATGCTGAGAGCATACCTAAGTCACCCTATTCGCGGCCCGCTAAAAGATAAGGCAACACGTCAGGATATGCAATGCAACTGTGAATATGCAATTGAGATGGCTGAGCTGATCAGAACCTTTGTACCTACAGTGCTGAAACTTTACGTGCCGGGAGAGCACGAAGCATTTGTGAATCGTGCATGGACAGGGCACTACCTGACTGTCAAGCAGATACTTGAAATCGATTGTAATATCATCGAAGAGTACAGCGACGTTTTACTGGTCTTCGCACCCTATGGCCCCCCGGTTGAAGGATGCAGTATCGAGATGGAATTTGCTGAGCTGCATAAAATTCCAGCAATAATTTTTGAAACCTTCGGTGAACTGGTTGAAAAGCTAGAGCCGTTGTTAAAAGAGAAGGGGCTGATGTAATGAGTAAGGTACTAATAATTGGGGACTTACATTGCCCCTGTGACAGAAAGTATTACTTAGATTTTTGCAAAGAAATTCACAAGAAATACAAATGTAATGAAACTGTTTTCATCGGTGATGTCATTGACAACCACGCGATCAGCTTTCATGCGAAGCACCCTGAGATGCCGGGGCCTAAAGACGAATACGACCTCGCTCTGAAACACGTCAAGCGTTGGTATAAGGCTTTCCCTAATGCTAAGGTTGCAGTGGGAAATCACTGTGAGCGTATGTTGCGATTGGCCGAGTCAGTTAACATCCCTTCAAAGTTCTTGCGGAACTATGCAGAGATATGGGAGACTCCAAAATGGGACTGGGCCTACGAGCACACTATAGATGACGTGCTGTACATGCATGGCACTGGTACTGGAGGTGGTCAGCACCCGGCTTATAACACGATGAGAAAGATGTCTCTGTCAGTAGTCATGGGACACTTCCATTCGGCAGCTGGGATCAAGTGGTTAGTTAATCCTAACACAAGGATGTTCGGTCTTGACATTGGCACAGGGATAGATGATTCTGCTCTGGCCTTTGCGTATGGTAAGCACCAGAAGATCAGGTCAGTAGTGAGCTGTGGCGTGGTGATAGATGGTAATCCGTACCTTGAGTTGATGCCCATTGGGAAAGGGGAGAAGTATTATGACAGAGAAAAGCATTGAGAAAAAATGTGACAAATGTAATGTGGTTTATCCAGCTACATTGGAATACTTCTACAAAGACAAGGGTGGACTCCGGGGCAAATGTAAAGTTTGCGTGAGAGAAGAGGCGAAGGTTCGTGCGAAGAGTGGCTACGTCTGTCCGGGTAGGAAAGAGTCCCTGAAAAAGTATAACAACTCAGAGAAGGGCACGAAGACTCAGCGTAAATATCGTCGGACTGAAAAAGGTAAGGGTCTTAGCAGACGGGCGAAGTTGGGATACTACTACAACCTGACTAATGACGATTACAATTTCATGTTCCAGCGTCAAGAAGGCTGCTGCAAAATTTGCAACACCCATCAGTCACAGTTGAAGAGACGACTGGACATAGACCATGATCATGTGACTAGCAAAGTCCGTGGGTTACTGTGCAGCCCGTGTAATAGACAGCTGGGTTCCTATGAGCATGGTAAGAAGTTCAATCCTCTTTTCACAGAGAGATTTGTGAGGTATCTCAGTGAGTAATGGACAGGCAGGAAAAGGTGACACGTTTAGAAAAGTAGACGGTGCTAAGTACCGTGAAAATTATGACAGAATTTTTGGGAGAAAAGATATGGCAGCAACGAATAACAATACTGGTGAAGGTCAAGTCTTTGGTGACATTGATAAGCACCAAATGATACAAGGAATTTGCAACAGGCTACGAAGGGTACTTGAAACATTGCAGAAGGTACTCGCTGATGACCACGCTTTCGTTCGAGCAGCTCAGGGATTTATTCCCCATCTGAAACGAACCGACAAAGATCGTGGAAGTCTGCCGTTGTACTCGCAGACGTACAACTCGAAGAAGACGAACAGGAACCATTGCGTTCTGTGCGTGATCAGTAGAGTTGTTCAGGATTACTGGGACTTGGCCGACGATACGATCACGCCCGATAAAGAACAATTGCTTCTGGTTAAACTTGGTCTGCTGGAAACATTCGCAGCTAAAGGCTTTGACAACTATCGAGTGACTGGTAATCTTGAAGGCGGATTTTACCTCGATACTATTGATAACATCGAAGCAGCACTCGCGGATAAAGATAACGCAGCTGAGATCGATGCTAACGAACAGGCAGAGTTCGAGGCCAAGGGAGAAATTAACCCGGACCCTACAGAAGGTTCCCCGGTTTCCGAGGAATCAAACTCTACCGATGCTGAGGGAGAAACTGATGAAGACAAGAATGTTGATGTCAGTTCTGAGCAGCCTGAAGACAAGAATGTTGATGTCAGTTCTGAGCAGCTGTCTACTGAGCTGGCTGATTCGTGTGCCGGTGATTGTAATACCTGTGAATCTCACGCTTGTGACACTGACGAAGCTAAAGGCATACCTGAAGTCCCTGAAGAGGAATTGGATGAGCAAGCTGCTGTCGCTCATGAAACGGGCCAGGATCAGGTAGAAGTGATCGACGCTATTGATCTCGACGATGATGATCTCGATCAGGAAGTAGCCAAGGCTGAAGAGACTGAAGCCGAACGTCAACAGGGTCAGGACGACGACAACGTGCAGTACCCGGATCAAGGGCCACTGATGGACGACGGAAAATAACACGGGGTGAACCATGACTTATCACGATAAACTTAAAGCAGCTGGATTTCCGACTGATGTATTGGTCATTGACTTCGAGAATTATTTCGACGCTGACTACACGCTGACGAAGCTACAGACGATTGAGTACATCACCGATCCACGCTTTGAGTTTACCGGGATAGGTTGGAAGTGGGCAACAGATGAAGAAGGTTTCTCCCACGATGTCGAAGCAACTATACGTGGGATGCAAGATATTCATGGCGAAAATTTTGAAGACGTAACAGTAGTAATTGTTAACGCTCGATACGACGCTACCATTCTTCAAGAAAAATTTAACATCGTTCCTCCTTTTATCGTCGATGTGCTTGACTTAGCGAGACATTATGATTCTCGTATGAGTCATGCTTTAAAAGACCTGGCCAAGATGTTCAAGCTCGAAGACAAGGGTGAAACATCAGATTTCAAGGGGCTACACCTGCTTGAGATGAATGAGATACAACGCTATAACTTAGCGGAGTATTGTAAAACTGACATCAGGATTACGGCCAAGCTACTCCCGATCCTGATGGAGCTATTGACTTGGGCTGAGATAGAGCTGCCTATAGCAAGGCATACGCTGGGCCTCTACCTCACTCCCCAATTAAACTTTGATTTTGAATTGAGTACTAAGATATTCGATCAGATGAATGATCTGCTCAATGAAATTATAGAACCAACTGGCTGTAGTAAAAAACTACTGGGCAGTAAGAATAATTTTGTAATGGTGCTGGGAAACTATCTGCCCGAAGGTGAGGTAGTACCATACAAAGCAGGTAAGAATCAAATGATCCCGGCGTTGTCGAAAGATGACGAGCAATTCCAGCTGCTACTTGCTCATTCAGATGAGAGAGTACGACAGATGTGTGAGGCACGTATGGCGGTGAAGTCATGGCCTCTACATATTAACCGTGTGAAACGGATGCGATCACAGGCACTTGCTTCGTATGGGGCACTGCGAGTACCGCTAAATTATTATGGCTGTCACACTGGCCGTCCCAGTGGAGGTGAAAAGATTAACCTCCTGAATCTGGGGGGCAAGGGTCGTAAGGGTATGGGTACCCATAAGCTGATCGCGATGGTAAGAAAATTATTAATAGCACCAGCTGGTAAGACATTGGTCATCAATGACTCTGCACAAATAGAAGCGAGACTTCTTGCTTGGCTTGCAGGTCAGGATGATCTTGTTGCTGGCTTTGCTAATAACGAAGATATTTACAGCACCTTTGCATCGCAACTTTTTGGAGTAGAAGTACGGAAACCCACGGATGCGGAACGTGCGAATCCTGATCTTAAAGATTGG
>VRUG01000020.1:34381-37677 GCA_019456255.1 Planctomycetota bacterium
TGGGTGCATGATATGGATATGATGCGTGGCTTTGGTAAAGACGCTATACTAGGAGCAGGTTACGGGATGGGTGTTCAAAGATTCTATGACAACTGCCGATCTAATCCCGATCTCAGACCGCTGTTCGATGATGGTACTTACAACCGTGGATTTATTGAGCGTCTGATCAAGACCTATCGCAAGATGTACTACAGAATTCCTGCGTTCTGGAAGGAAGTGGAAGCATTGTTCAAATTTGTAATCAGATTTCCAAATGAGACAGCTACTTATGATCTTAATGGTCAGCCGAAGCTAAAATTTTGGAACGATAACGGGACAGTTTGCTTGCAGCTTCCTTCAGGCCGGGTATTGTATTACCGCCATGCAGCTATTAGTCGTGACGGTAATATCAGGTGGCAATGGGGTCATCTATGGGGTGGTAGTATCACAGAGAATATTATTCAAAGTATCGGAGCTGATCTGCTGAGGCTGTGGATATTAGACTGTGAAGAATTGAACATCCCAGTAGTGACACATTGCTACGATGAAATTGTAGGACTGGTCGATGAGAAGTATGCTGAGATGAAGCTGGCTCTCATGGACAGCATAATGTGTGATGTACCTGACTGGGCCGAGGGTTGTCCATTAGCAAGCGAAGGTAAGATTTCTACCTTCTATACAAAATGAGGGCAAGATGAAAATATGTTCCAAATGTAAAGAGTCTAAAGAAGCGACGCCGGAGAATTTTTAACCAAGGCCGATCATAAATTGGCCCATACAAAGTAGGAGGCAGTATGAATAATCCCTTGGGCTTAAGAGTGGTAGATTTAGACGCTGAGAGAAAAGCCGACAACGAGAAGAAATTTTACGAAGACGGTGTAGCCTATAGCTTTAACGACATGAAGTATACCACATTTGAATTCAGGAAGGCGTGTCGAGACGTGGGCAAAAAGGCTGAAGATGCTTAAGCGAGATAAAATGCGAAGACTTGGCGAAGGCATACTCGAAATCAGGGATCACGGCAAACCACTACCGCATCGCAAGGACGGGGGAAAATCTACAAAGCCCATAACACCTTGCCCGGATGTACTGGAAGCAGAAGTTCTTAAGGCTGTCATGACATGGCTTAAGCGTAATAGAATTTTGTGTGACCGTAACAACGTGGGATCAGGTGATCTTGATAATCGTGGAGCGATACACAGCTATGGAATAAAATATGGTGGCGACATAATGGGATGCTTACCGGACGGTATACATTTTGAAGTAGAATGTAAGCGAGGAAGAGGCGGTGTCTTGAGTGTGGGCCAGCAGAAGCGTAGAGATTTGATCCGTAAAAATCATGGCATATATCTTGTGATACATGGTGTGCCAGAGCTTGAACTGATGATGAAGGGGTTGTTATGAATAATGCAGAAATCATGTACAAGTTAGACGTGCCTGACGCTAATGTTCGGGTGTGGAAAGACTTAGAAAGTGGCTACTGGCATTATTCATTCGCTTACTTAGACGGTTCGGCTCATTACGGTGATAGTGGCTGGGGTTCAGAACGATGGTGTAAAGAACAGGCTAAAGCCGTCTATTACGTGAGGAAGCATAAATTTATAAAACGTGCAAAGTGGAAACGAGTAGACTTATGAAACACTTTAGAGTAGTATTTAGAAAATCCAAATGGGGTGATGGTGAAAAGATCGACAACGTCATCGACATCTGGACCGCCTTCGTTAACATACCTTACGTGGTATGGAAGGAGAGGTTCAATCTTAAAAACGTGTGGCGATTTTTGAAAATGAATTACGCACACGTTGAGATATGGACCCCAAGCCAAATAGGTCTGATCGAACCACGTCCTGTCGATTGGTGGAATGGTAATATGGCGACATCTACTACCCGTGGTGAATGGGATGGCACTGTCATGCGTGAAGCTAAGGAAGTAATCTTGGATCGTAGTCGTTGGGACTATGCAGAATACGAGATCACTAATGAAGATTTTCGCCGGGTTGAACAGTGGTCAGCTTTACAAGTCCTCAACAATAAGGGCTACAGCAACCAAGACATAGGGAAATTTATCCCGGCTGTCCGTCATTTTGTCGGCGATTCTAAGCGGAACATCTGCTCTGAATTCTGTCACAACTGGATGGTAATAGCCCGACAGTTTAAGGAGTTTTTCATAGTGATCTCACCGAGGCGACTCGCTTACAGGGTTTGGAAAGAACACGACAAGGCATTAATATCATTGGGGAGAAAATAATGAAAAAATTAAAGAAGCTGCTCCGGCAAACGAAGACGGGGCTACATGAGTATATCGTGCGGGGCGATGAACTCGTTAAGGACAATCCTGATAACTACATCGTACCTGACGCTAATCAGATTCTCATAGACATAGACGGTGAAGGGCAATATACTTTGTTCAATGAGAGGCTGGAGATACTGGAGGAATTCTATGAGTTCGAGTATTCAGTGAAACCGTCTTCCAGTGGAGTGCCCCATCGACATGTGTCCGTGATTTTCCGGTGTGAATTTACTGTGCCAGAAAAATTGTTCTTACAAAGTTTCTTAGCCTCGGACCACATGAGGGATATAATGTCCTTCGTGCAATTTCAGGCCGGGGATAAAATACCCATACTTTTAAGGAAAGTGACCGATGGCTAAAGATTTCTGGAAAATGTCTGCCAGTTTTATCGCTGCATTCAAAGCGTGTGCATACAGATGTTACGCTCAATACGTTCTTGGGATCAGACCAGCAGTAGAGGCTGAGGTGCTCCGTGTCGGCACGAACTGGCATCGGGTGTTAGAGGTGGGTGCTGTCAATTCAACGCAGACGTGCGAGAGCTGCATGACAGGTGGGCCTGATCCTGACTGTGAGCTATGTGGTGGTAATATCACCGTCACCGCTGAGCCACGGGAGCTGGTCCGAATCGCTTTGAATGAAGCCTATGAAGATAAACCTTTAAGTAAATCAGAATTAGACTGGATGGTAGAGCGACAGAAATTGTGGATCGCTTACGCCGGTTACGTCTGGTTTCATGAGGACGACGATTTCGAGGTGCTCGCTGAAGAGGTGCCGTTCGAGATACCACTGTACGACAGGGGCGGTAATGTTATACCGGACGTTGTTGTGGTGGGTAAGATCGATAAGATCACACGCTCGCCACAGGGGACGCTGCACGTCGATGAGCACAAGTCGACCAGCAAACCGATTGACAGCGGTTCATACTACTGGAACCATCTGAATCTGGATACTCAAACGAACCTGTACGTATATGCTGCTCAGTTGCTCCAGACACGGGGCGAGCTTGAGAAGTACGGGATCAAATCTA
>VRUG01000020.1:37687-38261 GCA_019456255.1 Planctomycetota bacterium
GGGGTCCGGTATGATGTGTGGCATAAACCGCAGATAAAGGCAAAGAAACTCTCATTCGCTGACACCAAGAAATTTCTGAAGTCGGGTGTCTACTGTGAGGAAGAATTTAAAGTTACACACGATGACTTCGGTGAGATTTGGATCAACGATGTGAAAACTCAGGCTGTCATCGGTGGACCGAAGAAAGATCAGACCGCTATCTATGAGACAGCTGAGATGTACGGTGCCAGATATATGTCGAGCATCATCGAGGCACCTCACGAACATTTTGCCCGGAAGACTGTAGCCCGGACAGAAGATGATATGAAGCGACTCGAAAGAGAACTGTATAATGTTTATAAGCTGGTCAAGTACACTGAAGAAAATGATCTGTGGGTTCAGGATGAGCATCAGTGTGATGCCACATTCAAATGTCCGTATATGAAATCATGCTTCAGTAATGTTGAACTTGATCCTGATAATCCGCCTGAAGGTATGAAGTGTATTTATAAGAAGGAGAAAAAATAGTGGAGATAAACACTGAAGGAATTGAGATAGAAATTGAAAACGTTGTTAATGAGCACCTTCAACAGCA
>VRUG01000020.1:38271-40219 GCA_019456255.1 Planctomycetota bacterium
ACCTTATAAGGTTAGCTGTTACGTCTGTGGTGGAGAGTTGCTCGTCGAAGAGAAGACAGTCGACAGCGACGCTGATCTATCTGTCACTGTGGAACCGTGTAAAACTTGTATTGAAAATGCAGTCGAAGAATCGGGGGAAGAGTAATGCCACCTAAAAGACAACGACCTAAGATTTCAGAAAAAGTTGGGGGCGGTGCGAAATCAGCAGCTCCCACGGCTCCGCCTGAGCCTGTAAAAAAGTTTACGGCGGGTGTAAGTACCTCTGGTAGAGGCCAAAAAATTATTGTCTACGGTGGATCAGGCATAGGAAAATCTTCGCTGGTTGCACTGGCACCGACTCCGATCTTTCTTCCACTGGATGATGGCAGTGTTAATCTGCGTGATCCTTACACTAATGAAAAAGTTCAACAGGTACAGGACGCTGACGGAGTACCGCCTTGCACGTTTGCTGAGACGAGAAATGCATTGCAGCAATATAGCATATATGATAAGTTCGAGACAGTTGTTATCGACACTGCTACTGTGCTGCAAGACCTTAGTCATCAGTATATGTTTGATACGATCCCCCATGAGAAGGGGCAGACTGTCAATAGTATTGAAGGCTATGGCTACGGCAAGGGTTACACTCACATGTATGATGTCATGAAGTTAATCATTCAGGATTGCGACGAATTGATTCGACGTGGTAAGAATGTAATCATCATTATTCAAAGTACGATAGCAACTGTGGCTAATGCTGCTGGGGATGACTATGTATGTGATGCACCACAGTTATATCCCGGCAACAAGATAACACCTTCGATTCGAGACTTGTATATTCAATGGGCCGATCATGTGCTCTTCGTTAATCATGCTAACACCGCTGTTAAGGACAAAAAAATAAAGGGAGATGTAACACGGGCTGTGTTTACACAGGGCCAGCTACACTTCAAAGCCAAAACGAGAGTCCTTGCAAGCGGTGAAGTAATTCCTGACGTGATATGTTTCGAGGACGTGAAGGACGATTCGATCTGGCAGTATATATTCCCAGAAGGAGGGAGCGATGTACAAGCTAAAACCAATACGCCGCCAGTCCCGTAAGATAGGTAGGAACGAACCGTGTCCTTGTGGCAGGACGAAGATGATAACGAGAAGGCTTGATAAATATCAGGGTCGATTTATATCGCCGTTTGATTACGACGACACTACTGAGATGGTTCGAGTTCCAATCAAATACAAACACTGCTGTGGCAAGATAGAAAACCAAAGGATGATGGCAGCTGTACGGAGACACATCAGTCAGGCCATTTACAATGCTGTTCATGGTCCTAAACAAACAAGTAAACTAAGAAGAATTATTAACCTGTTCAAACGTGGAGAGAAAAAATGAAGACACTAGGTAGTTTAAGAGGCACCATTGAAGACGGTGCTGTGAACATCACGTCAGGTGGTTTTCCTCAGTTGGTTTTAAAACTGAGCACTACGGAGATGTACGACGAGTCAGCTAAGGAATGGGCTGCTTGGGAAGAGTTCTGGGATGAAGGATCAAAAGAAATTAACGACCACACGATCTTTGCCTATCTGGTATTGTTCGGTGACAAGGGTGCCACTTTTAACGTGGATCAGGTCAAAGCAATTACTGGCTGGGATGGTAGCTCACTCACAGCGTTGAACGCGATGGACCTTGCCGGTATGCAGATTCAGTGGAGGAATCAGGAGAACACTTACGAGAATAAGACTACTGTTCAGGTAGCATTCATTGATGAGTATGATGCTGCTCCCGGTGGATCAGTCAAGAAGATCGATGCGAAAGAAATCGCCGGTCTTGACGCTAAGTTTGCTGAGTACCTTACTGGTACTAATAAACCTGAGAGTAAAAAAGGTGGCAGTAAACGTGGTGCTAAAAAGACTGATGCTGCTCCGAAGGAAGAGACTGTCGACGATACACCGAAGGAAGAGCCGAAGACTA
>VRUG01000020.1:40229-42857 GCA_019456255.1 Planctomycetota bacterium
GCAGGATGATGACGTCCCTTTTGAGGGTGTCGAGCCATGTACTAAGCAGGAAGCATGGACCGATGTCTGTGAAGGTAAGAGAGCAGATGTCACTGTCGATCAGCTTACTCCGGTTTGGCAAGCGACCGTCGCTAAGGTAGCACCCGGTAAGAAGCAAGCAGATTTAACTGGCGAAGAATGGTCAGCTGTTAGAGCTGGTGTGCTCGATGACGTAGCATAATTTATATGGAAGGCAGAAAAGTGAAATCTAATGTGAACTTTGAACTACTCCACGAAGCATATACTTCTAACGTGCTTAGTGAAAAAATGATTGGGCCTTTGGCCGAACAGTTAGGAGTCAGTGTAGAGTCACTTACGAGATTGGGAGTAGGTTGTCCACCGGGCGACCTCTCCTACACTTTTCCCATAAGGGATGGAGCTGGTAAAATAATTGGTTTCTCACAGAGATATGAAAATGGTAGCAAGTATCTCACTGCGGGATCAAAGCAAGGATTGTTTTTTGAACCTACTGATCTGGAGAATAAGAATCATGGCAAAGCAAAACAAAGATTTGTCAGAGTCGCAGATGTGGGAGTTGATTGCCCGGTATGCGGAAAGCCAGACTGGTGCATCGTTAGCATCGATGATCCTCGAAGCCCATCAGCAGCGATTTGTCAGCGGGTGTCTGAAGGTTCAATACGATACATCGAAGAGTCAGGTTACTTGCACATACTTAAGCCCGAAGGAAATTTACAAAAATCCGGGGAAGCTGTACTACCTGCGTCAGAAGATTACGTTCTTGTTACAGAAGGTGCATCAGATACTTCGGCAGCTATGGACTTAGGTTTTGTCGCGGTAGGCAGGACCAATGCTTTATGTGGGATTAAAGAATTACCAAAACTATTGCGGGGCAGAAAAGTAATAGTCGTCGGTGATAATGATAGTGACTCCGCAAAAGAAGTAGGACAGAAGGGAATGGCTAAGGTTGCTGCGACCTTGGAGAAATCATGCGAAGAAGTTATTATGATTCTTCCACCACCACAGTATAAAGATTTGCGTGAGTGGGTAGCAGCTACGAATTTAACTAAAGAAGAATTCATGGAATGGGTGAGGTTACAGGGAGCGACTGAAGAAGGATCAGCATTACTTGTAAGTGACATAGCGTATGAGATCGCAAAGTTCTGGTTGAATACATATCGCATCATTGATAATCTACCTGACATTAGATACTTCAAAGGTCAGTGGATGAGGTACACCGAAGGGCACTACGAAGATATAACACCTGAGTCAGTGCGTGGCGATGTGTATAGTTATCTTGAAAGTAAAATGTTTCTCAACGATGCCGGTGTCGCTGTGCCGTATAAAGTTACGCGAGCCAAGGTAACAGATATAACTGATGCCTTGCAAGGTCTGTGTAATATAGACGACGAAGCACCATGCTGGCTTGAGGATCGTGGATTACCTGATATTCATTTGCTTATTGCTTTCAGGAATGGCATATTGGATTTGAATGAGTACATGCAGGGACGGATCAAGATGTATGATCCTACCCCGGCGTTGTTCAGTTACAATATATTACCTTATGATTTTAACGAGGACTCTTACTCTCAGATATGGGAGGATTTTGTCGATGATATATTTAACGAGGACGACGACAAGTTTGAGCTACTCGCCCAATGGTTCGGTTATAACTGTGTACCAGATATGTCATACGAAAAACTCATGCTCCTTACCGGGAGGCCGAGGTCTGGTAAGGGTACTGTACTTAATACTATGATTCACATGCTTGGAAAAAATCAATGCGTTGGTACAAGTTTCCAGAACTTAACTTCTGAATTTGGGTACCAGCCTTTAGTTGGAAAGCTCGCTGCTATAATGGGTGACGCTAAAGTTTCCAAACGTAATGAAGCTGGCAAAGCCTTGGAAAAAATATTACAGATAGTCGGTGGTGATCCTGTTGGTGTGAGGAAAATGTATAAAGGATCATTAGGTGAGACTCATCTTACATGCCGGTTCACTGTGGCTATGAATGATATACCTAATCTACCTGATCAGGCGAACGCACTTGAGCCACGATTGAATGTGCTTAAGTTTACTAATACATACATGGGTCGGGAAGATCGTGGATTAAAACGTAGACTTCAGATCGAAGCTCAAGAGGGTAGGTTAATTAACTTTGCTCTCGACGGATTAAAATCATTGCATGAAGCTGGTCAGTTTACCGAGCCGAAAGATTCTTTGGAAGTGATTCAGGCCACAAAAGAATTGACACAGCCAGTATCAGTCTTCATAGATGAGTGCTGCGAATTGATGCCTTTTAACGGTGATGAAAATGAGTACCACATCGAGAAGAATATGTTGTTCGCGGCGTGGGATAAATGGTGTGATCGTTCCGGGAGGAATTCCGGTAACGCTGCGATGTTCGGCAGGTGGATGGTTCAGGCTTGTCCTCTGATAGAATCGAAGCGGATCATGATAGGTACCAGAAGATATTGGGTGTACCGTAAAATTAAATTAGCTGACTGGGTAAAGAAGGAGCTTGTGATATGATAGGGTTCTATTTTGTAGTAGCAATAATGGGGCTGGCGATAGCAGGAACTTGTTCCATTGTTTTGCTGGTCATGTATATGGCAGGAGATTTATCATGAA
>VRUG01000020.1:42867-45803 GCA_019456255.1 Planctomycetota bacterium
ATGAATGTCTTTACCTCAAGAAATGATCTGCTCGGATTCATATCCACGCATATCGTTTACAAATATATTCGACGTGCAATCATGGATGACGGACAGGTAGAAAATTACGGTGCGTTTGAGGTACCAGCTAAAGGTTATAAAGAACCGGGGTGGGTAGTGAAAGTAGTCACTGCTAAAGGCAAGACTGTTTACGTTAGCGTGGTCTGTCAGGAGCAGTATAGATTAATCGTGACAGAGAAAGAACCAATGTGGAAATACTGGGCTGGTGAAGGATGTAGTAATGAAGTTTACTACGGTGATCGCCCAGATGAATATAAAAAATTAAAGGAGATTGAAATTGGGAAAACCTAAAGACGAAGAGTATATCAAGCTGTCTAAGGCTGCTTCGCTGGTCTATGAAATAACCGGCGTGAGCAGAACTGCTTGGGCACTTCAGAAGTGGCATCGAAAAGGTAGGGTTAACACAGCTGGCAAGATCGTGAAACTTAAGATCGCTAGGCGTTTGGGTAGGGTTTATACTACACGCAAATGGCTGATAGAATTTATTAAGGCGGTGGGGTAATGCATACTATGGTTTCACGTCAAAGTTTTTTAACTGTGGAGACTGAGCGTACTGGATTGCTTGACATCTGTGAATGTTTCCACAGCAAGACTCTCCTTAAAGTAGAGGATCATAATTTCATCCTCTGGAAAAACGAAGGGGAGTACGCGATCATAACCAAGGCCCAAATAAAAGAGGCACGTCGAGTCCGTGAAGAACTTGAGCGTGCCCCTGAAGATCATTTATCTACAGCCGGTTTCCCTTGTATATTCTGGGACGACTGTCATACAATAGCTGGTGAATATGCAGATATGTTATTAGGAAAAGAACACCAACTTTACCGCGAGGCCGAGAAGCCCGAAGACGGAAGTGACGGTCGATCCTAATAGTACAATTGTTATAGCCCAATGGTGACGAAGATGGTTGGTAAACTGTTTCGTTAGTCCATCCATCTTTGTCTCCATCCGGGCCTGATTAGTCCACATCTTAACTTTTTCATCGTATCTCATTTCCATCAGTAATTCACCTCTGGTCCTTTCGACTCGCTGGATTTCTTTTTCTTCAAAGCGTATTTACTCCACACCAATTCACGAAAATCATCAGTCTCATCTGTGGCTAAATTCCACGCACCTTCAGCTGTAGTTATAGCTTGCAACGGAACCTTACCGCCACTCCATGCACCGATAGAACGAGCACCGTACTTCAGTGCTTTCTTTCCCTCGCCTTTTCCTACCGCTTTAACAAATCGCTGAGTCTCAGTAAATGGTACATCAACGATTGATCCTCGCTGACCCCATTGACCAGTAGCTATGTTGAAGACAAATTTCCCAACGAACACAAACGGTGATACAAAGTAAGAGAACATATCAGTTGCAATCTCTTTAGGATCAGCAGTAGGCCGTCCTCTGGTAATCATTCCTAACAAGTAAGCTGGTAAAATCTGTGACACCATCAATCTGTAAGCCGCTGTCTGATAGTTAATTTTGCTACCCTTCTTCTCGCCAAGAATATCATACCAAAGTATGTTACCATTCTGATTCACCTGATTCTGGAAGATCGTCAGTGTCTTGGCGATCTCGCCACCTCGGAAATAAGACGGGAGATCAACGGCACTACCCATAGGTTGTGTATCTTGGATCACACCGTCAGCGAATTGAACTGATTCCTTTTCATTCATACCTTCGCTCTGTGACAGTTGATAAGCAGAGTACCAAACTGCGGTAGTCACACGCTTATCAATATACTGGGCCATCTTCATTGCAGCTGGTGAAAGACTCTTGCCCTTGTAAACTCTGGCGACTTGCTTTCTATTGTACGTCGCCCGGAGATCACGGTTCCAGTCTCTTGTTTTTAGCAATCCTGACTTGCCAGTAGCTTCATTATGTAGTTTGGTAAATTCACCGGGCTTCGCCATCTTAGCTAAGTTGGCTGTAACCAATGGCACCATCTTAGGATGGACAGTCATTCCTTCAAGAGCAGACACACCCTGCTTTGCAGCTGTTAGAATTTTCCAGCCGAGTACATAGTTCATACTTGAAGTTCTGAGCCACCTAAACATGGGGGCGAAATTAGAACTATCATACGCTGCTTTGCCCCGGATAGAATCTTGCAGCCACTTGTTGAACAGCTTCGCACCATGTCCATACGTGGCATCATTCAGATTCTTCTTCAGCCCCTGATGATTTAAAATTGATCCAACACGTTTAGCTATCGGTGCCATCACTTTAAATCTTTCAATTGATCGTGCTGCTCTGGCGTGGATCACAAATATATCCAGCTCAAGATTACGTTGTGCTTTTGATTTACGTTTGATCGCACGTTCTTGACCCGGTACTTTCTTAGCAGGCTCACCGATCATTGCAGTTAGACCCTGTGTAAAATCAGGTTCATCTAATCCGTCACGATCAGCTATGAAAGCTGTGATATAATTCTCTTCCTTGACCAGTCCTTTGATACCTACTGCTTCAGCGATGGCTTTGAACTCCGCCCAGCCTTGTTCAAAATAGGCACCGATCTCACCAGCCACCATTACAGCGTCAGGATCAGACTCGACTGACTTAACAATAGCGTCGATCTCTTCCTGAGAAAATTCAGACAGCAAATGGTTTAGTGTCTTTTCATTTTTAGCTAAGGCGTAGACACCTATCCTTTGAGACGTGGTGAGCTTGTCATCAATACCAATGTCAGCTACTTCAGTCATCATAGTAGCACCATCGATACCCATTTGATTCATAGCATCGAGGGTACTTTCCATGACAGCTGTGAAATTTAGATTGGCTTCAACGTCTGCCTGTCGAACTGCACGAAATATATATCGTTGGAATGGTCCGTCCTCTTCATAGTTATCTAACGCTCTGGCGATCCTACGTACTCTCGAAGAGTTCAAGAAGTAATA
>VRUG01000020.1:45813-47236 GCA_019456255.1 Planctomycetota bacterium
CTGTCGCCTGTCACGATTAGTCAAGCCCGGACGTTGCTTTCTCTCACGCAGCTTAGACATCAACTCACCGACAGGTGTAGTATTAATGTCCTCGATGTTAGCACCCTGCTCTTTGGCTTCACGTTCAAGAAACATCATGACTTGTTCACGCTGGACAGGTAACATCTTGGTTAAAGAATCCTTACCAGTTAATCGTGTCTGAAGTGCTTTACGTTTCACCAGATCATAGCCGAGCAGATCAGCTAAGTTATGTACACGATCCATGATCTCTTTCTTAGAGTAGATCGTACCCTCTTTCGGAGCAGCATCGCGTTCCAGTATAGCTTTAATATCTTTCCTGTTCTTCTTCAGAAAATCTAGCTCCTTCTGCTCATGGAATGATAGGTCTTGCTGCTGAGATTTTTCATCGAGCTTACGGTACGTGACTTCAGCATTATCTAATCGCTGCTGAGTCTCACCGTATTCTAATCCATGACCGGCACCGAAATCATTTATGAATTCATCTTTCTCAGTGACAGGAACTTTCCTGACTGTCTCATCAGTTTTAGTTTCAGCTGTAACTTCCAGCGGGATCGTTTCGCCTGTCTCTAAGTTATAGACAGCGATCTCATTGTTGGCCCGGCCAAGTTCCATCGCTTCTTCCTGAGTCTTGGCGATCTGAACGACATTGATATAAGATTTCTTATCTTTCTCGTTATACCACGTCCCTATCTCTCTGCCGGGTTGTCGTAATTCGTTACGATTTACGTTCCGAAAACGCTCTATGTCGTCAGGAGTTACGACTTCTCCATCTACTGTCTCTTCAAATCCTACTCCAACCGGGAATCCCTTGGTGATCGGGCGACCTGTGTTGTGGCTGATAGATGAACCACCACGTTTTTTGTGGCTATCAGAAATCGTTTCACTAACCACAAGTCGATGGGCCTGATTAACGGTCATGCCTTCATGCTGAATCTTCTGAGTCATCGAAGCAGCCTGAGTCCTGTTGTACCCGGCATCTTCAGCTGCGTTAGCGAACTGACGATCATTGTACCCGGCACGAATATCTATAGCTGCACCGGGGATCGGCAACAGCATCATAGAAACAGCGGCATCTTTACCTGTCTGCCACAATCTCCATGCCCTGTTCCTCAGCTCTTCTTCAGTAATATCGATACCCTGACCTTCAAAGTAACTGGCCAAGTCTTCAGCTATGATCGCTACACCCTCCTGCATTACTTCTTCAGCAACTTCAGAGCCGAAGGTCGTACCGTACTTCACTACGGCTTTTGCAATAACTCTTGACATAGTTTTCTGAACAATTTTATTCGCACCTTCACGCACACCCGGAACCAGCATACCTATCTGCATCTGTTCGATCAGAGCATAGGGTAGAGCAGCGATACTTGCGATTACCTTAGATGAGGCATTATCAAGACCTTTT
>VRUG01000137.1 GCA_019456255.1 Planctomycetota bacterium
TCGCGCAGCAAGCGGATTACCTTGTGGTAGCGGTCGAGCTGGAAGTCTCCGCCCTTGATCTGAAGCTGCCCGCTGTGACCCTCTGTATCAAACTCGGAGCCGAAGATGAACAGCAGCTTCCCCCTTTCTTTGCAGTTCACAAAATCCGGCTTTGAGGCATCCAATATTTCGCTGACCGTCAAGAAAGCTGTATCCTTCAACTTGTAATGGTTCTTGAGCCAGCGGCGCCGGTCCGAGGCCACGGCAAGGTTTCCTTTAAAACCTTCCACAGTTATCGAAAATTCGGGTTTGGTGGAAGCTGAGACCTTTGTCTTTACTTCATCTTTAAGGCCCGGCAGGCAGAGCGCCATTCCTATGGGCGTGATGGAAGGAAGGGGGGATCGGGCAGTATCTACGATCGATCTTTCGACCGGCTCACCATTGTTAATCAGCCCGGAAAGCCTTATACCCAGATCAAAGCGGAACGCGTCCAGGACCAGTACGGCAACAGGATTTCGGTTGGAAGCGCTTTCTACGAGATCGGATATGATATCTCCTGAATAATTCAAACCCAGCTCAAATTCGGCTCGATATAGGAGTTCCGAGAGCTTGATATTAGTTGCATCCAGGGTTCTCTGATAAGCCCTGCGCAGCATGGCTCGCACGCCCAATAAAGCGTCGGGAAGCCCGGGATCCTCGGATAAGATCCTTTCTCCGGTTTGATCGACTTTCCAACCTTTGGAAGTGTACCAGGAGACGGCGTCTTCTAATGCGGTCCATGACTTCTGAACTCCGCCAGCCTGCCGGATCAGGCTGGCGCTTTCGGACAAGAGAATGATTTTGTCCCAGGCGATTCGGTCTTTAGCCTGCTTACCCCAGAAGCTTTCTGCATGAGCTTGATAGAGAGCATTGTTTGTGGCTATATAATTTGAGAGCTCTGCCGGTCTCCCGATGCGTGAAATACGCTCCATCTCCGACTGGAAAAACATTTTCTCGGCAATGAAAGACGACACAGGTTGAGGCAGCTCTGTAAAGCTCTTTGCCCAGAACTGCAAAGGCATTTTCCCATCCGCTCCCTGTACCAAAAGCTCAAAAGCATCGAGGCAGTCTATATTCTTCTGCATCCAGGAAAGAAGCTTCAAGGCATGCTTGCGTTTAGAACCAGGTGGGATAATTTTCTCCTCGTCTCCCGGAGGATTTTCAGGACAGAGCACGGCTGCTTCGGTCACCAGAATGCAGGCAAGAGCATTGATCCGCCAATCTTCTAATTCAGATTCTCTCGGCTCCGGAAGCCCGAAGTCCTCCACCGCCCTGCGTTTAAAAACGGAATACTGGTCTTTATCCAGAGCGGGTTGAAGCTCTCGATGCGTAGAGCACAATACGTTGAGGAAGCGTTCGTCATCGATCAGCGTTTCCTTTATCTTAACCAGGTTTAGCTCTTTCCATCCCGACTTCGGCCGATCGAGCCATTCCTTAACATGGGATTTCAGCAAATCCCTGAACTGCTCGATATCCTCAGAGGCAATTTGCAGCCCATACTGCATCAGCGCTTCGGGTATGCTAAAGCTGATTACCTTTTCAGCATCACAGGCGAAAGCTTTAAAATAGGACAGGTCGTCCAGGCTTTTGGGAATCCATATTACCCCTGGTTTTCTCGATGAGTTAAAGAAACGCTCTCTGAGCTGCAGCTCGTGTTCTTCCTCAGCCCATAGCTCAAAGGCTCCGCCGGAAGATAGGGTGAGAAGGATATCCCGCCATTCTCTATCCGGATCGCACCATATAATAAATGGCGGGGGATCATCCGGTTTTTTAAGCACGGAATCTATCTCGGATTTTAACCAGTTTCTTAAGCTATCCATAGCAACTCAGTATAGAAATATAAAGCTTTTAACATCTAATTCAGTTTTATACAGACTTCCGTCAAAACACTGAAAAGTGATAGGATCTATTGGTTTAAAATGATACATTAAATGATTCATTTATTGTTATTTCTTTATATAATATAGATTTATGCTGATTCATTTTTTGATTCATTTATTCGTTGAGCTTTATGACACCAAATTATCAGGAGCAACTCCTGTCCTAACAATCTGTATTCGGGTTTCTTGCCCGAAAGCGCTTCACTCTCACGGATAATACGCCGCACTCCTTCACCTCGGGATTCGAGATAAGATTGATTTGTCTTTTTACTTTTCATCCGTGAAAGAAAAGACACCAGCAGTTGATTTCTTGTAAACACACGGAACGGCATATTCTCAAGCGTTACGGTGTTGGGAAGATCACCCGGACTGTAAAGCTCGAGTCTATCGGCAAACATAAACAATCTTATTTTCGAACCGAAGATAGAATAGTCTCTATGAGTCACCGCATTAACAAGTGCTTCAAACACAGCGCTCAGGCTGAACTGGGGCTGGTCAATTCGGCCAACCGGCTTTATTGAGGCTCTAATCATAAACCGTTCAACGAATAAGAGTGCGTCATCAATCTGTTCGGAAACGGTTCCTTTAATCTGTTGACTATGTATGAGATCGTTTGAATCAAGATCAATACCTCTGTAAATGGCTGCTTCTATATATGTCGAAGGAAGGTATTCCTGTACAGTTGGGCTGAACGTGAGCAATCCTGCAACAGTCGGTCGATCGATGCCGTTTTCATCTCGGATAGTGATACGAGTATTCAGAAGCAAATCTTCAAAAGGTATGGTAACTGTCTCGCTAAAAAAGCTCTTTATATTTTCAAAATCTAAGTCTTTTTTCGCAGCATTATAGATAGACTGCTCATCGAATACAAAGCTTCGGCCGCGCTGCTGGGAAAGCCGCAACAATTCTGGTTGTGTTAAATTACGCTTCGAAGAGCCGATGCGGATAAGCCAGCGCCCGGAGATAGTTCTGTGAACATATATACTCTTATTAACTTCTACAAGCATTATCGTTACACTCTCACCTTGCATATTCGGTAAGCGCATTTTTCGAATTGCAGGAACCATCGGTGGATCGCAGTGGTTAGAAGCGCTATTCACAATCCAGTTTTCTACTATTCCTAAATGATCGTTAGGAATACCTTTCACAATACCCTGATCATCAACGCCTAGAAATAAGGTACCGCCTTCAGCATTGGCAAAAGCAACCATTTCTTCAGCGAGGTCCTCTGATTTGGGAGAGATCACTGAGCGTTTTCCCAGTCGTATTTCTTTGAACTCCGTTACACTGTCTTCGCCCGCATCAAGCTGCTCACGGATTGATGCAATGCTATTCAACATATTACTTTTCCTTAATCCCACCAGCCCGGTTTGGTCAGCTTACCCTCCCGGCACCACCGCCTCTCATCTGCTCTCCATTCTGCACGATTATCTATAGCTTTCTCGACATCTTTTTTAGACAATACATCAAACGCCAATAAGCCTGCACGCTGAAGAGGTGCGATGTTCACCCTTACGCCGTCGTTTATATCTGGAAAGTAAGCCTTCTCCTGATTAAAGAACG
>VRUG01000138.1 GCA_019456255.1 Planctomycetota bacterium
TCCTTGGTGGTGAAAAATGGATCGAAGATGTGCGAAAGAGTTTCGTTGTCCATCCCCATCCCCGTGTCCGTCACTGTTAGCCGAACGTGATTCCCGGAAAGGATTTTTCCAACAATGCACTTTAACCCGCCAAGTTCCACGGTGTTCAGGGTGATTCTTAGTATCCCGGTCTCTGTCATGGCCTGTCCCGCATTGACGCAAAGGTTCAAAATCATCTGGTGCATCTGTGAGGGATTGCAAAAAACAGGAGCTACATCTCCCGAAATATGTTGTTGAACAGAAATCGCTGTGGGAAGGGTCGAACGCATGAATTTGACGACCTCCTTCACGATGGAACTCAAATCACTGATTGATTTATCCGACTGGCTACGCCGGCTGAAAAGCAGAATCTGAGAAACCAAATCCTTGGCCCTGATGGCCGATCGTAAAATCACGTTGATGTAATCAAGTTCCCCGCTTTGTGCTTTGGCATTTTTCAGCATCATCTCGGAATAACCGAGAATCGGAGTGAGAATATTGTTGAAGTCGTGGGCGATGCCCCCCGCCAGGGTGCCAAGGGCTTCCATTTTTTGGGATTGGCGAAGTTGTTCTTCCAGGTTTTTTCTGTCATGCACATCCGTGGTGATGGTGCCTACTCCGGTGATCCGGCCTTTATCGTCCAACACAGGGAATTTGGTGTTGATGGTAGTTCTTGTAGAACCATCAGGTGACGGCACCTCTAATTCGCGTTCGATCACTTCGCCTGTCCTCACAACCTCTTGCTCCTGCTCCATGACCTTCTTACCGTACTCACCGGGAAAAACTTCCAAGATCGTTTTTCCGATCACATTCTTGTTGGAAACGCCGTGCCACTCCTCGAAATGGCGGTTCACCAGCAGGTAGCGGTATTTCAGGTCCTTCAGAATTATTTGGGAAGGAGAGTGATCCACTATGGCTCTGAGTCTTTCCTCGCTTTTTCGCAGCAGTTCTTCGGCTCGGTTGCGCTCGGTGATGTCCTGGGCCGTACCCTTCGTTCCAATAATATTTCCACGGCTGTCGCAAATGGGTTTTGCGTTAAATTTCAATGTATGTTCCTGACGGGATTTGGAGATGTAGGTCGTCTCGAAATTGGTCACGTTTCCGCCGGCCAAAGTCTCTTTGTAGACCTTAATTGTACGGGCAGCCTCCGCTGGGTTCTTGAAATCCGTAAACAGGCGCCCTAGCATCTCCTCGCGGTCGTATCCCAACGTTTGTTCCCAAACTGGGTTGAGATAGGTGAAATGCCCTCCTTCATCCAGTCTCCAAATCAAGTCCTGGGAGGATTCCACCAAGTCCCGGTATTTGGACTCACTTTCATGCAGTGCTGCTTCCACCCGTTTTTGTTCGGTAATGTTCAATGCCAAAGCAACAAGGCCCTTTTTTTCTCCTTCATTTCCTTCTATCGCCACTTTTAACGTTTGGACCCAATACGATGCTCCCGATTTATTTTCCCATAATTGGTCGGGATAAATTGACGCTCCATCCGCCATAGCTCTTTGGTCCTCTTGCTGAATTTGAATAGCTCTCTCTTTGGACCAAAATGATAACTCGGTCGGCAATCTACCCACCACAGCCTCAGGCGTCGTTCCATAGAACTCACACCAGCCTTTATTTACTGACACATAACGGCCATGCTGATCCTTGGTGGCCAACTGAAGAGGGGCTACTTTAAAAAAGGTGTTGAGCAATTCCTCGCTTTCCATTTGGGCCTTCTCAGCCCACTTTCGTTCTGTGAGATCCATGACAGCGGAGAAAAATCCAATCACCTCATTGTTATTATCAAAGTGAGGAGTGTACCTATATTGGACATGACGTTTTTCGAGGTGCTGATACAACATTTCCCTCTCATTGACCTGTTGCTCACCGGTAAAAACTCCTTCAACATCAGGCAAGATTTTTTCGTAGATTTCATTGCCTAAGACATCCCGCAGGTGTTTTCCAATCAATTCACCTGGGGCCGTGCCTAACCATTCGTCAAAAATCTTGTTGGTGAACTGATACCGATGATGTTTGTCGATATAAGTTAAAAGCACGGGTACGGAATCCGCTATTGCACGGATTCGCGCCTCGCTTTCCCGCAGAGCCTCCTCGGCCCGTTTGCGCTCGGTGAAGTCCACCACCAGACCGAAGTACCCCCGCACCGCTCCCTCGGCCCCGACATGGGGCACGTAGGTGGTGTGCACTGATCGGGTGAGGCCATCGGGGTAGAGGATGTCCAGGTCCTGGGCCTGAACCTCGCCGGCCAGCACCTTTTCGATATGGGGCTGGAATTTCGCAACGGACGAGGCCGGGAACAACTCCCTGTAGTCGCGGCCCACGAGATCGTCCTGGGATTGACCGAACCAGGCCGCGGCGGCCTTGTTGACCAAGCGGTAGCGCAGATCGGCATCCACGAACACCACGGGCGCCGGGATATGGTCCATCACCAGGCGCATTTGATCGCGGCTTTCCCGTAATCCCTCTTCGGCCTTTTTGCGTTCGGTGATGTCAATGGCCGTGCCCTGAGTGCCACAAATTTGCCCGGAGAAATCATACTTCGGTACTACCTTGAAATTTAGGAAAATTTCGTTCCCGGATTTCGCAAGGTAGGTCCTCTCGAAATCGGTGACGGATTCTCCTTTCAATATTTGTTGGAAAACCTTAAAGGTCCGGGACGCCTCCTCCGGGTCATGGAAGTCGGTAAACCTTCGGCCCAACATCTCTGGAAGATCATATCCCAATGTGGATTCCCAAACTGGATTAAGATAGGTGAATCTCCCATCCCGGTCCAGGCTCCAGACCAGGTCTTGAGAGGTCTCAACTTCGATCCGGATTCGGTTGGCAATTTCCTGTTGGAGACTTTTCAGTGAATCGTGCGCCGCCGAATGGGAGCGTTTCACCAGGTAAAGAAGAATGGCGGTGTTCCAAATCGCGAAAATGGAAAGGATGCGGTTGTTGACCACCATCCAATGGATTCCGCCTTCTGGTGAGTAGAGATATCCCACCCAGGTCAAAAGGGAGGCAATGATGGCGAAAATGAAGATGTACCGGTTTCGATCCAACCACCACCCCAGCAAAACCACCGCCACATAGGAAACTCCGGCCGCGACACCGAGCGGAAGCGACAGATCTAGGGCCAACACCCCCAAAAACAGGACGCCGGCCAGCACCAGGATCATGTGCGATCGGGTGTTCTCGGTTATCGACGGCAATTTCTGCATGTGCAAACCCTGTGGCGGAATGGAGGAAGGTTTAGCAAAACTACGATCCCTGCTACCGGTTCATTTTGGTTCCCGCTGCCAAATATTCCGCCGGACGCAAGAATCCGCAGGATTGGGTACGCACCCCTAAAAACAAACGGATTCAGG
>VRUG01000139.1 GCA_019456255.1 Planctomycetota bacterium
ACTGAAGGGACGAAAGAACTCTTCTTTGCATTCAGGATTTGTGCATGGTTTCATCCTGTGGACTGTATGCGGGCGATACATACCCCCCTGCGGGGACGAAGACGTCTGGGGGGCACCTTCGGCTGGTGTAATCGCCACATGACACGAAGTTTTCGACTACTTCCGTGATCCGCTCCAGGCGGAAACGCCCGTATGTGGGAGCATACATTTCCTCATAGCTGTCGGCAAAGTCTTGGAAGTAATTCTTAAAGATGCTCTGTAGAATATTCGTTCCCCGCTGGAAATATGTGTGCGGTTGGTCCGTGTTGAGCCTGAGAGCAAGTTGTTGTGCTTCCACATAGAAGTATAACGGGTGAATCTTGCGCGATGATTTTATTGCGTGTGAAATTGAAATACCAGCATGCCCGACGGATCGGGATATCTCGTGATTAAGAATAGGGGTACAGGTTAGTCAAAAACAGCCCGTGATTATCCTTCTGGGTGTGGGTTAACGGAAATATGGTAGGATTGTGGATCGGAAAATGCCTTTTACGGAAGGGATTAGACAGATAGGTTAGAGCGGGCACCAGGGGGTCGGAAGAAGAAGGCAAAACAATCACCTGGCTTGAGAAGGCCGATGCGTTTGATTTATCCGATCAGTTCTCTGGAGCATTTCTGATTTTCATTTTATTCGCTTCGTTCAGACGTGCACCGGTAGTGATTTTAACCCAGATGGAATCTTGTTCCCGTAGGAATTATGCGCCATGAATAGTTTTCCCGCCTCCTCAACCCTTCCGTTCCGTGTCGGGGTCTTCTCTTTCCCTCTTCACCCCCCCCTCTTTCACCGGTCAACCGTATCACCATCCGGCTGCCGCCCCGTATTTCGGTTAAACTAGAAGACTTCTCACCACATCCAGCTTTCGTTATCCGGCCAGTGGGGCAGAGAAATCAAGAGAAGATAACCGTAGAAAGAATGGCGTTTCCGGCGAAAGTCGGCTAATGTTGTGTACTTTGGTGAAAAACTTGAAAACTACTTAAGCAGCATAATGCAAAACTTCTAATTCAACGCCCTTTTTTACTTCGTTATCTACTGTTTTTAATACTTTTCTTGAAATCTCCTCCGGAATAAATGACTCATGACAATTATCACAGACATCGGCAGGAACTTTTTTTACAATAATTGTACTATTTCCAGCCTCAAACACAAGGGTGGTAAATCCTTTATCCATCTTACCATGTTTGCAAATTGGGCATGTCATTCTTTTCTCCTCTTAAAGTCACTATCCCATTCGGATATGGAAAATCGTTTGGATATTCCTCAATTATTTCTAAGTTCTCTGTAATTTCATCAATATCGGAAAATCCAATGTTTCTTTTAACCATTCTTTCAAGTGCATGAGCACGAAATATTCTTCTGTATGATTTAAAACAGTTCAGCCAATCCATATGTTAAGATATTTTATAGTTTATAAAATCCTATATCAAATATCTAAATAATAAAAATAAATGATAGTAAAACTTATAATCCCCTGCAAGGCATTAAAGAGCAAAATCAGTTGAAATCCCGAAAAATGCTTCTGTAAAAACCCCTTATAAAACTTCTAGTTCGTAAAATATCCCAAACAGCAGTTATTGCGTAATAGATAACTCTAAAAATTACAAGGATTTCTGCCAAAGCACACGGTGCTACTACCAAAAGGGCATACCACAACCGCAGGTATTTTGCAATTGGAGAAAAATTATAGTGTTGTCGACACTAAAACCTCTGTTCTTCCAGGCCTTAGTACCCTTCAGGGTGCTTTAGTACCCCTCAGGGTGATAATAAATTTCGAGCAAACTTCTCATTTATTAGTTTCTTCCCCTGAAAGCACTTTATAACCAGTCTCACCCTACCCTGCGGGCATCTACGCTACCCCCCTGCGGGGATGAAGACACCTGCGGGGATGAAGACACCTGCGGGGACCTTCGGTACCCTAGCGGGCATCTTCGACCTGGAGGCGCTGACGGGACTGACCCGGGTGGAACCTCATGTGGCTATCAGTTAAAAGGATTTTCGAAGATATTCTTATCCCTTTGACTCCCGTTTTATGAATTTGTCATAGGGTATTGAGGTCCTTGCACTGGTGAAATCAAGAAGCGTTTGAAAGGCGGCCATTGGCGTCTCCCACCGGTTGAAACGGAAGGCAAACTCATCCAGATAGCTCTGTAGATATTTTGGATCGACTCCATTATGAGCGCCATTCAGCCATGTTTTGAGATTGCCAAAGGCTCGGTGAATGTGGGAAGCCTTCATTCCTGGAGTCTTGTTGTGTTTGTAGTGGGATAGGGCCGTGTTTGAATACCCCCTCTATCCATCCGTTCGAATAGTGGATCCTTTTTCAACATTCTGCTCAAGGAATTGCTCTACCGATTTTTCGTCGGCATTGGGGGTGGTCGCCAAGCGTATGCGTCCTGCCCTCTCTCTATATGAAAAAATGCATGCACAAAATGCTGTAAAAACTTGGAAAAATAGACGGTTTATCTGCTAGAGAGTGAGTAAGCGTTTTCCTGCGTGGGGTCAGAAGCCAAGACTTTCTTTAAGCTCGGCAGGTATCTTATAACCTAATTTTTCCGCTTTCAGATACCTTGGTTCCATAAAGGCCCTAGGAATACCTTCTCTGGCTTTCTTGCGCATGAGCATCACCACTTTCCTGCCGTTCATCTGCTTTAAAGCGCTGTTGAGAGTGGCAGCCGTTATTTCCCCGCATACCCCTTCTTGTTGAAGACGCTCTTTGACTTGGTGTATGAACAGGAAAGGATTTTCCACAACAATCCCTGCCATCCTGTCCAATAGCTGAGGAGTTATCTGGGATTTCTCCCGCTCACCGGATAGAAGCCTCAGCAATCCTTCTTTTTTGTACACCCCCCACCTGCGGTTTATCATCTGCCGAGAGACCCCGATGATTCTGCCTACTTCTTTCTGGAGGAAGTACCTGCACCCATCTCTGGTGCGCATCCGTAGCATACGAATTACTTCATCATCGATGGCTTGCCGATCCTGTACGGGGATACGGAGCACATGGGGTTGAGTGAACACTATCACCAGATCCTCCCCCTCCTTGAAGACCTCTACTTTCTCATCCCGGTAGATGCTTTGCTTCCCTATCATGAGAGCATCCTCACTCTTCGCTTCGCAGCAACTCGGCATTAATTCGGACCAACTCATCGATGGCGGCCTTCAGTTGCTTGTAATCCTTCATCCTATTTTCAGGCCTCGCGCCGGTTGATACGGGCCTGCCTCGTAAACTTAAAAACATTGTACAAATAGACAAATTACTACCCCACCCCCCTGGGGTGCCAATTTAATAATAATTCAACTGCCGTCAAAGGTCAAGGTTT
>VRUG01000140.1 GCA_019456255.1 Planctomycetota bacterium
TGCCTGAACTTCCGAACGTCTTAGTTGCAGCATTTACCGGTTAAATTGTAAAATCCAACCGTATTGTGCTTTCATACGGCGTTCAGGTGTTCGGGTAGGCTTAATTTATTGTGATACAGTGAATTAGAGTATTTAAACCCGAATGGACGGGTATGTTCACTATGTTCAGGTGTTTTTTATCTTTTAAGCTCTTGCAATCCTTTTTTCCAGCTCTTCCGGATTCAGTATCGTATTCAGAAAATCGAGATCACTGTAGTTGGCTGTCAGCCGGTACTGATTGGCAAGGCCGTTTTTTACCTTAATCAGCTGGAGATATTCATAATCTCTCAATATCCTGAAGTTGTTCCGCACCTGGGCAAAGCTCCAGGAGGTGCATTCCCGTATTTCTTTTCGCTCAAAGATGATCTTATCTATTGGGATGTTATCCCTATTTGAACGCTCCTGCAAGTATTTCTTGATCAGCTCAAGAAGTCTCCGGGCCGGGGCCGGAAGATCATCCAGAGTGTTGTCGAGTACCCCGTCTGAAAGAAGCTCATGGGCGATTCGGTAGTCCTGGGGGGTGCATTCGATATACTCGATCACCTCATGCTCGCTGATCTTCTTCAGCTTGAGTTTCCGCTGATACTGATGCAGGAAGCAGATCACGTTAATCAGCCTTAAGAACTTCTCATTGTCTCTGCGGGTCTTCAGTGAGCTTGAGGGGAAGGTAAGAGCCTCTGCATAGGGATTGAAGACAAGCACAGGCATTAGAAGTCTCTGGGCGAAAATATTCTTCTCAAGGATCTTTGTAAGCTCCCGTTTCTGCAGGTAGCCCTTTAAAGTGTAGTTTTTCCTCTGAAGCTGATGAATAAGCCGGGTCTGTTCTTCTGATTCATCGATACTCAAGACAAAACAGCGGTTCAGATTCTCAGGGTTTATATTCGTCGATGTAGTGGTCTCTGCTAAAGAGATTGGACCGTTCACGGTTATACTAACCGTCTTTATTTCACCGGTAACCTGATCTTTCATGGGAATCGCCTTGGTAATCGAACGTCTGGTGATCAGTTCCCGCAGCGGATACTCCGATCCTTCGCTTCCTTCTTTCTCACCGATAACGATGAACTTGTGCTTAAGGTCATCCTCTCCAAAATAATAGAGTGCCTGTGAACTAATATCGCTCATGCTTTGTAAATCCTCCGGCGGACATAGCTGTTCTGTGATCTCCACCAGGAGGCTCTTACCTGCCCCGCTTCGGGAAATTAAGATACTGTGAAGTGGATTGTCCATCAGCCGGGAGGTCATGATAAGGTACAGAAGTATTTTGTTCTTACGTTCTCGAACATATCCAAGATGAGTGTAGTCCTTATCGATTTCATCCATCAGCCTGGGATTTTTGAGGAACTGTAGCCCGATCTCTTTCTGGTAATCGGTGAGCTGAGGTTTGATGCGCTTTTTCTGTTCCTCTTTCTTTTCCTTGTGTTTCTCGATCACCCCGATGATCTGGTGAAGATCCTCTTCCAGCTGGATCTGGTCCCGGATGCCGAAGCGGTCCATAAGGTTGTAGATGTAGTTCTGTCTATCCCGGTTTTTATAGAGATCTATCGAATCAACAAAGACCTCATCCTCGGTGAAGGCTTTAATGTTAGCTTTAATAGCCAGGCTGTACTCTATGAAATTACCGATGACCCGGTAGCAAAGGTGGGGAAAATGGAATAGAAACCCACCTTCAATCTCCTGGATGGTATCAGAGCTAAGGGCATCTTCTCTTTTTTCGGTAAATAATTCCTCTAGGTATTCCTTTGCATCCCTACCGGAAAGCTTCTTTGCATCCGGGGATACCCTGCGCGTGGAGATCCCGTTTTTTGTAAGTTCGTAATGAAGCCGAGCTCTTCCCTCAAAGGTGAAGATTATCCTGCGAATCGAATGCTCCTTGATGAAGTGGATATATTTCTGATCATCTCCAAAGAGAAAGGTTGTATTGGGTATATCGTTCTGAATTAGCAGTAATGCATCTAATGGGCTTTCGGTAAGAATCAGCTCTTCAGCATTCTTCAGAAAAGCTTGATTGAAGATCCCTTCATGATTCAAGCATTTAATTTTACTCTTTGCTCGGGGGTAGGTATTGTAGCCGGCAATATTTACTATCACTTTGTGTTCATCGAGAATAGGAATGGTGATAAAGCCTGCCAGGGTCTCCTTTCCCTTGCTTAAAAGCCCCAGCTTTTCGCATCTGGCGTTCATATCTCCATTGCCTTGAATGAGTTCAATCAGGCTGCCGCCTGAGTGCCCCAGGCGGAAGGTTTCAAATAGAAATGGCTCAGTAAGTCCCTGCTTTTGCAGGATAGAGCTAACCCGGGTATTTTCACCTAAGCTTTTAGTGCATAGCTGAATGTACCGCTCCAAGACTTCTTGATTGTTCATAGCAAAGACCTCCTATGGTCTATCAATATAATCATAATAGTCTGTTATTATAATACATAACAAAAATATAGTATTATGCCAAGAGATGTTTATCTTTCTGTGATTTTATGTATACTAATATTCATGATTCCTATTGGTAAGATTCTAAAAAGCTTGCGATCCCAGAAAGGGATTTCCTTACTCCGTATGGGTAAAGAGGTGGGTATCTCCTTCAATACGTTAAACGCTTATGAGCGAAACGCCATTCATCCGACCCTTGAGAGCTGCTACAAGATGAGCAGGTTTTTTGATGTGCCGATGGAGTACTTCATCTTCGGGGACAAGCTTACACAGGAATATCGTGATGCAGAACTGAAAGCTCTATTCAAAGAAGTGGATGAATTAAAAAGTACAGATCGAAAAGTAATCAAGAGTTACTTAAACAAGTTCCTGAAAACCAAAAGGCAAATGGAAGAACTTATAGCCCAGGCGGAAGAAGATACATAATAGTAAGAAGCTTCTCCTGCAGGGATGGGGTGGTCAGGTAAGGCTATCCCCTGTATATTAACCAGGAGTGGGTTAAAAAACCAAACGTTGCCCTGGGTCAATTTTTAGGTGTTGCTAACAAATAACTGTTTCGCATTATTTCTACCAATACCCCCATATAAAAGTAAAAGGTTCTTGTCTAATGCTTGATTATAAGAAGACAAAGATTTTCCCTTTGTTTATAGGCTTATGCAGCGCAGTCTTCGCTTTTGTATCATTTCTCAAGTTTCCTGATCTTGATATCAGTATCCTAGGAATTGGGTGGCATCGATTCTTTCTTTTTCATTCTGCAGTGCTTCCGGTCCTAATGTACTTTCTCATCAAGCAAAGAGATTTTATAAAGCTATTCCGATTATTGCTTAACGGATTTTGTCTCGGCTTATCCCTGTCAATCGGCGTCCATCTGTTCTTCGATATGTT
>VRUG01000141.1:0-1241 GCA_019456255.1 Planctomycetota bacterium
TTTTGTTTGCTCCAGAGGTTTGCTTGTCCCATATCAGAAAGTCCGGTATAATAGAATCGATGGGAATCAAGCAACGTTCAGAGCTTAGGAAAAAAAGGATCGTCGCCCACCGTGCCAGGAATTTTGAAGAAGCTGAACAATGGGATTTACTATTCTGGCAGAACCGCTCACCCGCTGACCGCTTATCTGCCCTGGTAGCGATCAGAAGAGACATAGAAAAGATAAAAACAGTACAGAGAAAATCCTAATACAAATTGTAATGGAGACAATCCAAGATTTCGAAGATATGCTCTTCTTGCTAAATAAGCACGATGTGAAATATCTCGTCATTGGGGGTTTGGCTTTTATTTACCATGCCAAGCCTAGATACACGAAGGATATGGATCTTTGGATAAAGCCTGACCGCCGCAATATTATAAAAGCAAATCGTGCCCTCGAAGAGTTCAGTAGCCCTGTTCTAATCATGCCGGACGACGCAGACCAGATAATTCAAATAGGAGTTGCACCTGATCGCATCGATATATTACTCAATATACCCGGCGTACAATTCGATACAGCCTGGCGGAAAAAGATTGTCGACAACTATGGAGTAGTAGAAACAAACTGGATCGACATAGACAGCTTGATCAGGGCTAAACAGAAAATTGACAACCCAAGGCATCAGGAAGATGTTCGTGTGCTTTTGGAAGTAAAACGGCTCAAGAAAAAAATATAGATTAAAGTATTATTAAAGCCAGGGAACCGATAGAGTAGTACCGGATCATGGCTGCTTCCGGTTGGCATTTAAAGGAGAATACAGTATTATTCCTTCAATCGGATTTGTATTAATAAGCAGTGGAGGCGGTTTCGAACAGGGCCAGTGCGGAAGCGGAATGTGCGGCCGTGGGAGTTGATGCCATTTATTTCAAAGCATCAGTCGGCTCTATAATCTTAATACCAGATGGACTAAAATTATTACCGCAGTAAGAATTACAGGAATAAACCAGGATATAAATATAAGCTTTTTTTCTAAATGCTCGAAGCGTTTGTCGATCTGATGAATAAGATCTTCAAAGCGTTTGTCTACCTGCTCGAAGCGCTTATCCATCTGATGGATAAGATCCTCAATCCTTTCCCCCAGATGTTTTATCTCATCTTCTACCCTTACTATCCGCTCAGACAGCTTAAAAACCGGAGAATCGTACAGCTTTTCATTGAAATAGCTCTCTATTTCCCTCTTTATTTCCTCTCTCAGCTCTTCC
>VRUG01000141.1:1341-3335 GCA_019456255.1 Planctomycetota bacterium
TAAAAACCGGAGAATCGTACAGCTTTTCATTGAAATAGCTCTCTATTTCCCTCTTTATTTCCTCTCTCAGCTCTTCCCTATTCATTTCAAGCACATTACCGCTCATTCAATCCCTCTTATATTGTTCAATTTAACGGTATAAACCTTTTCAATCAAGGGGGCTATAGCTTATCCTTATTACCGCATCGTTGGGTAAATGTATTTTACGAAAAATACTTTAATCCCTGGCTCCTGTCTCGGCCTGCAGTTCTTTTTCCTTGAAGACGGTCACGGGCGGCTCGGCGGCAGGCTCCAAGCCTGGAACATAGGCAAACATGGCTTGCAGTTCCCCTCCCATCAAGGCGAACAACCTTGAGATCGGAAGATGATTCGGGCAGGTGCTTTCACACATTCCGCAGTATATACAGGAGCTTGCCATATGACTCATCCGGGTCAGGTCCGCGCCAGTATACGTGCACCAGTTGCATAAAAAAGATACTATCCTCGGCTCAAATTCTACTATATCTTTCCTCCGCTAATTTCGCCTGTTATTAAACCAGGATCCTGTCCAAGACCCTTAGCATGGTTGTTCGTTCAAAATCACGTTGCTCCGAGGCCCCGTTCGGGCAGGATATGGCTCAGGTGCCGCAACCCTTGTAGAGCTCATCAACAACCCTGGTCTTGTTAGTCAGCTCATCGTTCACTTAAATTTGGCGAATGGTAAGGCTCAATCCCGTTGCTTAAAATTAAAAGGTCCGGGTTGAGGCTCATTTTCTTGCCGATGATCCGGTCAAGGAAAGTAAGTTCCAGCCTACCGTTTTTTCCTCCGGTTCATACCGGAATAACAAGATCCCCTTATCGCTGGCTTCACGATAATATTTTTCATAGAATCCGTAGGTCCTGATATCCCGGTGAATACCTATTGCGGTCGAAGGTCGTAGATACCCGCAGGTCGAAGATGCCCGCAGGGTAGGTCTTCGTCCCCGCAGGTAGGGGTAGGGGTACTGCAATGGGTACTAAAAGCGCAGGGCTCGAATTCGATCGAGATAATATCGGTAGTTATCCAAAGAGACTGCCGGCGTGATCAGGTGGTCAGGCATAACTATATAGCCTCCGTCTTTCATCAGCGGCAACCTCCGTTCGATCTCAGCATCGATAGCAGCAGGACCTTTCTCCAATTCGAGTTTGTTGAGCCCGCCAATGATCCGCAGTTCCTTGCCATACTTTTCCCTAAATGCCATCGGATCGGCATTCCAGGTGCCGATTTCAATAGGGAACTGAACGTTGACCCCGGCGTCCAACCAGGGTTCGATGAGCTGTGATATATCGCCATCGCTGTCAATGCTTAACAGTTTAATTCCATACTCCTCAAGTTTGTTGCGGATCTTAATATACCCCGGAGCGACACATTCTCTAAACACATCGGGGCTGATCATAGGACCGTTCTTACCGCAGATGTCCTCCCAGCAGTGGCCCATATCGGGAACCGTATTCATTTTCGGAATGATCTGGTCGATGCTCCAGCAGGCAAGTTCAGCCAATGTATCAACCATATCGGCATAGGTATCCCTTGAGTCGTACATCAGGAATGCCATGTTTTCAAGCCCCATCCAGTTTCGTATATATCCCATCAGCGACCCGCACCAAAAACCTATCGCGATGCCGGAAGCTTCCGCTCTGGCGATATACTCGTCAATATCATCGGGGATACGCCTCGAGTCGGGCTGCAGACGCTTCTTATATTCATCCCAGTCTTTCGCCTGTTTTAGTGTGAAATCGATATAGTGAGGAATGCTGCTTTTGTGTTTCCAATCCTTTTGGATTACTCCCGTTTCATCGCGGAAAACCCTGTACTCTTCGGTTTCCTCAATCGTTTCCTCCTCAAAAGGTGGAAAGGGGTGAATATTGGCGCCAAATTTATACCACTGCCGGACTGCATTAAAGTATTCATGCTCGTCAACATCGACCGGCAACCCCTCCTCGATCCATCGTTGGCGGGTCTCATCCCAGCCATG
>VRUG01000021.1 GCA_019456255.1 Planctomycetota bacterium
TTTTTTCACTTTTTTCGAAAAATTCAGATTTTTTTGTTTACGAAATCAGTTCAATATGCTATAATAGAATCGTAACAAAAAACAAGTATTTTCGCTCTTTCACAAATTAATAAGGAAGATGATTAAGGACAAAGGAGATCGACAATGTCTAAAACGAAAAAATCGTCCAAAAAGAAAACCAGAGTAAAAAAGACCAAAAAAGCGACTTATCGCAAGGGTTCTCTGGGAAATGCGATTCGCGAGTATTTTGACTCTGTTGGAGTTGACGAAGCGGATTATGATAAATCGAGAGAAATTGCTCTGAGTATAATGCCTCAGAGTAAATATTCCAAATCGCATTTCTCGTGGTACAAGAACGATTATAGAAAGCGAGCGGAAATACTCGCTTCCACCAAGAAAAGCAAGAAGAAGAGCAAGTAGATCTACAATATCCAGAATATTGTATATCCAAAATGTCCCAAATTAAATTGAGTATAATTCTATCCTTAATCACTTCCTTATTTTTTCGCCAGAATACAGGACATTGTTTATACACAATATACTGGACATATTCTATACACAATGCTCAGCTTATGGCGAGGGAAACGAAATTCTGCCACGAACTGCCCCCTATCCAAACCAGCCTTTCTTACTCGAGAATTATTTGAGATCAGAGTATAATTCCTCTCCGAATCCAGATCTTGAAACATACTCCATTTCTATATCAGAATAGAGTAGAATTACCAGAAACTGAGGTAGGGGTAGGGTAGGATAGCTTCCGCTACCTATGAAAGAAAATTATGTACTTTTTCCAGAGTATTTGACCAGAAGATTGTCACCTATCAGCAGAAGGCCCCCTTCCATTAAGATTGACCTGTAGGTTACCGCGTTCTTTAGATTGAGATTACCTTTGACCCTGAGAAACAACTGTTGGTAGCATTCACTTTTGCACGAGATTCCCTAGCGTTGAGGATTACCTAAGAATAGGATCAAGTACTAATAGATGCTTGACCCATACTAATAGATGCTCTAATAGACAAGTATCTTATTGCGTTAATCTATATAAAGAACGCCTAAACTATAATCAGTTCACCCGAAAATCGTGTCAAACTGGTCGTGAAAGCGTCTGTAACCTATAAATTGATCTTAAGGTCGTTGGGTTTATGCAAAATATTATTACGTAGCGTCGGTATTGGAGGTTATAACGTAAAGGTTTAATGAAACTAGATACACCTTTTTTGGACGTAACGACGTGGAGTCAGAGGCGCACCAATGGGTAGGGGAGTTAGTAATTAGAAAAGATGCTTTAAAAAGGCTCTTTTTAACCATAATCCTTTAGTTTATAAAACGCTTTATTACGCTAAGTCACCCCTAGAGATCGTTAGATCGTTGAATAAGTTTTCCTATGACATAGATATACCCTACAATAAAACGTTTTATAATATTAAGATAGACCCCTCATGCTCTTTTATTTTTGAAAGAAACAATATATTCATCTCATGGGCCTAATTCATAGAGTCTCTAAGCAATAAAACGTTTTATAAATCATGGTTATAGGGTCATCCTTTATTTTATTTTATGGCTTACAAAGATCAGCTCTATTGTTATAATGCTCGTATTAAGCGAAAGGAATAAATATGAATATACTTAGCTGGATCTTGGTTGTGGTAGTTGTTGTATTGGTAGCTTTTATAGCAGTATTGCTTTGTGCAGTAAACGAGCTTGGCAAAGGTATTAATGATGTTATGGAATCTTTTTGGAATAAGTTTTAAGGGTAAAACTATGAGCACAGAAAATTTAACTGAGAATGAGTGTATGTTCTTGTGGCTTATTGTGGGAGGCTTCGGGTTGTGTGCAGTACTCTTTTTTGGGCAATTGTTTCTTGATATTATCTTTGGTGAGTTTTGTTGGGGCTGTAAGAATCGATCGCGTGAGTGGGTCATGTGGCATCAAAAAGAAGGGGAGACAGATTATGAAGGTTATCAGTGGTGCCCTAAATGTGGACATAAGAAATATAGTGGTTTTGAAGATAGGCCTATGTTGTGAGGAGAAAGAGCTATGAGTGCTTTTGATGATGTAATACAAAAAATTATCAAAGAAAAGAAGGAACTTGAAAAGACAGTCAGACACCAAGCCAAAGAAATGGTAAGACTTAGCGATGTTATTATTAGTCTTAAAAAACTATTGAGAAAACATAAATGAATAAGGAGTTTGTTATACTATGGACGCGGATATTCTATAGTAGGTATTGTGCGGATTGTTTTTTGCTATGGATTATAGAGAAACTAGTTAAATTGGATACCTGCCCAAGATGTGGTAGGTCAAATGTTCTTAAAGGAGAAACCTATGAGAAGGACCGTGAAATCTAACATAATTATACAATCGACTGATCATCTAGAGGAAGAAGAACAGGATGAGATTGTCCTAAAGGTAGAACAAACGCTAAATCTAATAGGTGTGATTCCTATTATGCATAATAAAAGAATGGTACAGGTAGGATTAAGGTTTCATTTTAAGGGGTAAGTTATGACTTTTGGTGAGAAAGTTAGAGCACGGCGACTGGCTATGGGTCCTTCTTTGCGACAGTTTGCTAAAACCGTAGGGATGTCTTATAGTTACTTATATATGATAGAGGAAGAAGGATTAGTACCATCACCTAAGATAGTACTTAAGTTAGCGGAAAGGTTACAGATGGGTAAGTGGTTCTTAATACAAAACGCAATTGATGCGAAAACAAAGGCACTCAGAGAGAGGTATGAGAAAGTTTATCGAAAGGAATGTCCTACAGGAGAAAAAGGATGAAGGAAGAATACTGTAGAATGCTAAGGACGATATTTGGTGGTAATTTTGATGTATCGTTGGTTAGGCAAGCTAAGGTGAAAGAAGTGCAGAACTACTCAGATAGTGTGGTACGAAATCAATTGATCATGAAGATAGCCAGTGCAAAAAAGTTTGACTTTACTGGGCTTGGTAATTTTATACATAGTAATTTAGAAAAGCTTGGTAATCCTGAGGGGTATCGATTCTATATTCTTTCTAAGCGTTTCTGGGCGGAATTTACTATGGATGAAGCACCTTGTGGTCTTTTATGCCAAACTGATAAGGTTGATAATACACACATAATGAGTTGTCTCTTCTTTGGTTTTCTTGATAACGTACTTACTTGCTTATCTTTGGTACAGTTCACACTTGATCTGCGTGGATATCTGGTTTCAATGACAGCACAAGCTCATGATGCTTTTGATAATAAGGAGGATGCTTACCAAAGCTTTAGTATAATGATAGCATCTTTATTAAACTATCTATCTAATAAGGGTGTTGATGTCGAAAAACGCATGGTTGAGAACAAGAAGAAAGGAAAGAAGGGAAAGGCTCTTGGTGATACATATTACATTCTAACTGTAAAAACGAAGCGGGGTCGTATTGTTTATGAGCCATCTATTATAAAGAATATTTGTAAGGAAACTATACAGCGGGAGCACGATGTTGTAGGTCACCAAAGAACTTACCTTCCTGAGAGGCCGCATGTTAGTGGTTTTGTTGGTGTTATGAATATAAGTGAGTATACGAAAGGGGATAAGAAGTTAGGTAGGATATTCAAGAATTACTACATAAAAGATTGAAAGGAATAATCTTATGGGTAGGTAAGCAACAATAACAAGAAGAGGTGCACTAGATGTGCAGGTATGTGTACCAAAGAATTGGACGGATGGTCAGGTTGTAGACTTTGCTAATAGTGCTAGTCCTTCTGGCCTAGATGCAGGGTGGTCTATAAGGAAGCAAGGAGATCCTGCATTGGATGGTACTGATGAGCGAGTGAAGTGTGAAGATCAGAGAAGACCTGGATGTGTTCATATAATGTTGGATTGTTAATATGTTTACACTAGAGAATATGATTGAGAATGTAAGGTGGCTAATAGATACGCCTGCTGCAGCGTATGCTTTCTGTGGTATTGTGGTTTTTGTGATAATTCTTTTTAAGGTTTTCCAGGAATAAAGGAGATTGTTTATGAGAAGTATAGCTATTTCAGGTGGACACGCTTGTGGTAAGACCTCTAAATTAATAGAGCTTTGTCATGAACAGGGTGGGTATATGGTGTGTTGTAGTATTAGAGAAGCTATAAGAGTTTTTCATTTAGCAAAGAAAATGGGGAAACCAATACCAATGCCTCTTTCTGTAGATGAGTTCAGGAAAGGAGCTTACTTTGAGAAGGGTGTTAAGCAGTTGTGGATAGACAATGCTGATCTTATACTACAGAGCTTATCGAAAGCTCCTATAGCAGGCTTGTCTTTTACTATAGAATAAATGTTCACCTCAATTTTATTTTATAGTTTACGTGGTGAGCAGCCTATGATATAATGCGTATATAAATGGTATGTAGGGCTATTTGACAAGTTAATAATTTAGGTCTTATCCGACTGTGGCGGAATTGAGACGCTGATGCCCTGGGAGCATGACCAAGAATTGCTAGGGCTCTGAGACTTCGGTCTTGTGAATGAGTTATGTGTGAAGGTATCGAGGCCTTCTGGTCGGTTTAAGAATAAGAATTAAGTTGCGAAAGATTTTTCTCCCCTCCGGAAGGGCAGTGAACCTCTTAGGAGTAAGTTTGCTGTCCCTTCTTTTATTACTTAGTAAAGGGCATAGACTCGTCCGTGGATTCGTTTTTTGTTGAGAATTTCTATAACAGGTTAGCCTGAGACTGAAGTCAGGCGCGCTCTTTACGGTTTTCCGATATGTGTAATTTGTTGACCAGACATGTGAATAAGGTTTTATGCTGACGATGCTCTATGCTCTTTACTATTTAATGAAAGGAGAAAATTATGTGGTATGCAGGAAAAATTTTTAGGCTGGTTGTAACTATAATACTTTTGGTTTTCTGTATCTTCTTGCTTTGCTCAACTGCTGAAGGAGCAACGCCTACTTACAGAAATGGACAACTTATTAGAGGTAGTATACGCAGCTCAAGAGGCTGCTTGAACGTGCGTAGACGCGGATTTAATAGTTACGCGTACAGGAGGTATAGAAGATACAGGGACAGACGATCAAACAGAAGGTACAGAAGAGACTGTGGATGGCGTGTACGAAGAGGATATTTTAGCACACCGATAAGACTAAAGAACCGCAGACTCAGAAGGTATAATAGGCTACATGCTGGAAGTGTGATAGTCTACGAAAAGGGAAGGCGACCCTACGTTCGCTAGTAATTGAGGCCTCTTTTTGAAAGGGTAGTTTGATGGCGGATCCAAAGAAGCTAACAGTAACAATGAAGAAGAACAAGACCTGCAAGTCCTGCGTACGTTTTGGGACGGAAGGCAAGGATGCTGAAGATGTGGGTAGTTCTTTCTATCTGCAAAATACTGCATTCGAAAAGCTAGGAAAACCTGGCGAGATTAAATTGACAGTCGAAGCTGCAAAATAGCCCTACAGGTTCGATGCGGTGAGTGGGTTGGCTGCTATGTGGTAGTCACCCTGCTTGTCTTTTTATTAGGGCAAGGAAGGAGTATTTGTGAATTGGTTAACTGGGTTTTTAAAGTCAATCGACCATAATCGCGGTTCAGTGATTGGGCCGTTGATTGCTGTCCTGGTTATTTTTTTTGTGACGATCGGGTGTACAAGTACAACCCCGTCACTAATGAGTCCGGGAGAGGTGTTGTCGAGAGACGCGTTCGACAGGGAGGTTATCTTTGTCGAAGGAGAAATGGCAGCTGAGCGGTCACAGATTGAAGCCGCTTTAGTTACGTACAATCTCCGACTTGAAACTTTGCACAAACAAATCGAAACCGGCTATGCAAGCTTAAATGAGAAAGACCTTCGGGCAGCAAAGTTTATAAAAGTAAGTGGTGCTCTTGCCACCACAGTAGCCACTGGAGGTATAACAGCTCCAGGTGTCATAGCTGCACTTCTTACCCTTGGTTCAGTTGGGTATGGTGTCGGCAAAGGATATGATAACAGGCGCAAGGACGGTGTTATTACAGAGTTAAAGGCTGGTAATGGGAATGCTACCTAAAATGTAGAAAGCTTTTCATCACCCTCCTCCGAGGCTAGTGTGGGCCGAAGATTTTGTCTTGGCCCCCTGGCTTTTAATTGAGAGCAATAACGACAAATAAAAGGAGTACAAAATGTTACATGAAAGGGAAGATTATAACGATCGTATTCAGGATAATGATAACCTTATAAGGAGTGACGAGCCTGTCTTTTTGCTGCGTGCTATTGATAAAAATGCCCCAGGCGTTCTTGAGGAGTACTCTAATCGTGTTGCCCGTGTTGCGGGTCACGATACGGTACTGGTAGCCCAGGTAAGAGCACATGCACAAGCTATGAGAAAGTGGCAGAAAAAGAATGACATTCTGGTCAAAGAGCCGTACATGAATCCTGAGGATGCTGTATATTATATCGACGAAGAGGAATCTGAGTCGGAAGAAGAGGAAAAAGAGGACGAAGTAGAAGAATAGTGTGTCGGTGGAAACGTTGTGCCATAGGCAGATGAGTGGGCTGGAGTTACAACGGATTTGTTATCCAAGCGCTCCAGCTGCTCAATTATTAAGGAGATTTTTATGAAACTAGTAAAACCGAGTATTGAATTCTTGTGGTTGA
Organism: Planctomycetota bacterium; assembly: GCA_019456255.1. Taxonomy (GTDB): domain Bacteria; phylum Planctomycetota; class Phycisphaerae; order Sedimentisphaerales; family Anaerobacaceae; genus VRUG01. The sequence continues at coordinate 6,575 of VRUG01000021.1, forward strand.
CACCAGACCCGCTTATAACAATTGAAGAAGCAGGTCGTACTTGTTATAAGAGTGAAGGAAACATTCATGTGGGAAGCGCAGCAAAGTTTGTTCAGAAACTCCTTGACCGAGGACATCATGCTATGATAGAACACGCATCAGCTTCTTATCGAGTTACATGCGACAGAGGCGTAACGCATGAGATAGTTCGACATCGTCTTTTCAGTTACGGCCAAGAAAGTACAAGATTCTGCAATTACAAAAGCGGTGTTACATTTATAATCCCACCTTGGACAAAGCATATGCCAGCAGAAAATGCACATACTTGTACAGAAGATCAAGTAAGACAAAGCATACATACACCAGAATGTCGTTGGTTATTTGCTATACAGGTAGCTGAGCAAGAATATATACAACTTTTAGATGATGGCTGGACACCACAACAAGCACGCTCAGTCTTGCCCAACTCTCTTAAAACTGAAATAATAATGACAGCGAACTTAAGAGAGTGGAGGCATTTCTTCAGTTTAAGGTGCACACCAAAGAGTATACCAGTAGAGAAAAAAGTAAATGGAATATTCTACGGCGCAGGAGCACCGCACTCACAGATGCAGGAAATAGCTAATATGCTTCTTAAGGATATTCGCGGAAAAGTCCCAGTATTGTTTGACGAGTTTTAGGAGAAAACGTATGGTTATTAGTAATGGTAAGTGTTGTGAGGTTTGCAGTATGCCTTTCCCTACCCATTTGCTTAACCCGTTGGTAGGTGATGTTATTGAAGCTAGTAGAGTGTGTCCTGTTTGTGCTCTTGCATTTATCAGGAAAACACACGATAAACCAGATTTTATGTATACAAATGAGACTAACAAGTTGAATTATAAAGAGGCACTTGAGGTAGTAAAAAATGACACAAAAGGTACTCAAGATAACTCTAATACCAGTAGCCCCTCAGGATGAGTTTGATTACCTTGTCGACAGTGTAAAAGATTATATTGGCAAGGATGTTATTAGAATCTTGGATGGTTATAGCGCGAGGTATATACATGATGTACCGTGGGATGGTAAGTTTCTAGTTGACCCTAAGTTTTATTTGTACCGAGTTACAATTGGTGCTATAGGCAGGCTTAAAACCTGTGATGATGCTATTCGACTTGGGATAATGAAAGCGATACCCGCACAATCTAATCAATTTACAAGCACTTCTCTCTACTATGTCTATCGTGTAGCTAGACAAGCGAGAAGAATGTTTTTATATCTTCAGAAGCTAGAGAAGGGTATGAATGCAACAATCAGTGGTAAGTCCCCTAACACGAGAATGTTAGAATTAATTAATGAAGGAAAGGAATAGCGATGAAACATTATGTATTAGGTTTTCTCTTTACTAGCAATTGTGATAAGGTTTTATTAGTTAAGAAGAATAAGCCAAAATGGATGAAAGACCGATGGAACGGTATTGGTGGAAAAGTTGAAGAAAAAGAAACACCTATGGAAGCGATGAAAAGAGAGACCCTTGAAGAAGTTGGTATGCATTATGTGTGGGAACAGCGAGGTACTTTTATCCACCCAGGTGGTACTGTTTTTGTTTTTGCTTCTGTTGTAGAAGGTTCAAGCATATCATACAGGCAGTTAGAAGAGGAAGAGTTAAGAGGATTTTTCCTTGATGAACTGCCTAAAACAGTGATGAAAAATTTGAAATATCTAATTCCGCTGTGTCTCTCAACGGTAAAAGATTTTATGTTAAATCAGGTTAGTTATGGTACAGGAGATACTACCGTAGATGGCTAAGAAAAGAGTAGTAAAGAAGAAAATAAAGCGAAAACGCAAAAAGAAGACTGCAATTGTAAAGCGCGAAGATGGCTGGCTAAACGATGATGAGAAAAAAGCAATCAGTGCTGGTGGTTATTATGATAGTGAGGGTGTACTACATAATGAAGATGGCTGCCCACGATGTACGTCAATGGTAGGGTCAACAGGACTGCGTTGTAAGAACTTCGCTATTCCTGGAGAACTAACTTGTCATATACATGGAGGAACTTTACAAAGAATTAAGTCAGGAAAAACAAGAATATACTCACCATTTATACAAGATAAGAAGATGAAATCAATTTATAAGAAGTGTTTGCAAGGTGATAATGTAGAAATGGTGGGTATACAGGAAGAGTTAGCTTTGCTAAGAACCTTACTTGCTCAGATTGTTAGGAAGAATACAAAATTTCTAGATACTTCTTCTTTGAAGAATATTGCCACAGTTGTAGGTGAGATAAGACAGCTAACGGATAGCTGTACAAAAGCAGAGATTAAACTTGGTCAATTGATTGATATTGGTAAGGTTACTATCATAGTCGGTCATTTGGCTAGAATTGTTTCTAAGTATGTAACTGATCAGGAAGATTTGAAGAAAATTGCGAAAGAGTTCGACAACATTATTTGGCCGTCTCCTCTCGGAACAACTCCACAGCCAGACCAAGAAAAGCCCGTTCGAAGATTACCAGGGGGAGCCAGCGGGATTCATTGATGAAGTGCTGGGGATGGATTTGACAGATGGCCAAAAAGGCGTAGCTGGATTGTTAGGTGAAAATGATGATGTATCTTGCAAGTCCGGTCATGGGGCAGGGAAGTCGGCTTTAGCAGCCGCATTGGCATTATGGTTTAAATATTCTTACACGCCATCTATTGTTTTGACTACTGCACCTACTGAACGCCAGGTTAAGGAAGTACTTTGGCGTGAGATAAGGTATAGAAAAATGAAGTCTAAGATTTACTTACCAGGCAAACCTCTAACTATGAAATTAGATTTAGGTCCTATTGATTATATGCTTGGTTTTTCAACTAATGATGTTCAGCAAATGCAAGGTTTCCACAACCCGAACATTATGATTATTGTAGATGAATCAAATGGTTATGACCCAGAATTGTTTGCAGCATTGTTAGGATTAGTTAGTGGTGGAATTAGAAAAGTGTTATTTCAGATTGGTAATCCTATTGTGCCTGTTGGTCCTTTCTTTGACTCGTTTTCTGATGGACATACAAAGACAGCTACATTATCTTGTTTGGACCATCCTAATGTAATCTCTGGTGAAGACCTTATTCCTGGAGCTGTTACTTTAAAGTGGGTTGACAAGATGAGAAAGCTTTGGGGAGAAGATTCTGCGTTTTGGCAGTCTCGTGTTTTAGGTCAATTTCCAAGAATTGCTTCTGATATTATTATAAGCATTATCTGGTTTGAACAAGCTGAGGAAATGAAGAAAACTAAGAGTCATGATGAAGGACCTCTATATATGGGTGTTGATGTTCCGGAATATGGTGAGGACAAAGCTGAGTGGTTCATAGGAAAAAAAAGAAGTCGTGTTGAAACTGTGTCCAGGAGCAACGTAGAGCCTTCTGCCGTTATCGGCTTAACCAAACAGTTAATAAAGAAGTATTCATTGATCGAAGAGAATGTTACAATAGATGGCATTGGCGCTGGAGCTGTGGTTTATTCGGTGCTTAAAGAAGATTTCCCGAAAATAAGAAGATTTGTTGCTAGCGAAACGGCAGTAAATGAAAATGAGTTTGAGAATAAAGGAACTGAAGCATGGTGGAATGTAAGAAATATGTTAAACCCTGCAAGCGATCAATACGAAGAATATTTTATAGGGAAGAAATGTGAACAACTTAAATCAGACCTTTGTTCAAGAAAATATAGAACATCTTCGCATGGTAGAATAATGTTAGAACCAAAGCCAGAATTTAGAAAGCGTATGAAGAGAAGCCCAGATAAAGGGGATTCAATGACTCTTTGTTATTATCCACTTATTTGTAGGTATTCTTATGGTTTAATAACCCTTCCAGATGTTATAGGAGATTACTAATGGAATTCAAAACGAAAGCTACAAAAAGAGCGGAAGAAGTGATTGAGGCTATTACTGTGCAGAACAACTTGCTAAACAAAACTGTTGGTATAATGTTATCGCAACTTGAGGATTTGCAGGAGTATGATATGTCTGGTAGGAATAGGGATAATCCTTATAGTACAAAGAGCGCTCAAGTTTTGGAACTACGAAACAAGTATAGGGGAATCGGTAATCTTGGTGCACCTGTTTTGCAGAGACTTATAAACCTCAGGGTTGCTTTTTCTGTACCAAATAGACTGTTTCTAACTACTGATATGGCTGTTAAAAAAAAGAATAAGTTATCTGATAAGCAGGTGGAGGATTCCAAGAATTTCCTGGGTGACTTTATGGCTATTAATGGGTTAGATGCTGAAGTACCAAGAGAGCTGTGTAAAGAGTCGGAGTTACAAGGACAAGTTGCACTTGGCTTAGTCTGGGACCGAAAGCAGAAGAATGTGGTTTTGAAATATTATCCTTGGAATCAGGCTACATATACTATTAAGCAAGAAACTAGATATGCTTTTAAGGGTCCAAGAACTTTTGTGTCAACTCTTGATGGTAAACGTGTTACCTTATCGGATAATAAATTTGTGTATATTGGTTTTAATGATGAGCTTAGTGCAGAAACTATACAAGGATACCCAACTTGTGGTCCGATTTTGAAAACTATTGAGAACCTCTATAAGGACCTTTTAGATTGGAGAAAGCTTAACCATTTGTTTGCGCACCCAACGCCACATTTCCAGTGTGAGACAAAGGATGAAGCTGATGCCATTAATAATTTGATAACAACTCTTGGTTGGAAGATTGGTACCGCTATTGCTACAAATGGAAACTTTCAACTTAAGGGACCATCTGGCGCGGAAGCAAACCTGCTCATGCTTGCAATAACAACCGCAGCAAAAATTATCAGTGCACACACAGGTATAGGTATACACTTCCTAGGTTTTGCAAATGTAATGAGTAACAGAGCTACTGCGGATAGTATGGGAGAGCCGACTGAGGTAGTTCTTCACTCAGAAATAACGAGTTGGACAGGCTTTTATGTGGGATTGTTCAGAAAAGCTATTATTATGAGGAATGCTCATTTGCAGGGGCAGCTTCCAACTAACGTTGTGTTGCCTAGACTTATACCGCTGACTGATAGGCAGTGGAGGGTTATTAAGGATATTTATCTGCCACTCTTTGAAAAGAAAGCTATTAGCCATGTGACCTTGCTAAACAAGATACCTGACTTGGATGCTGAGGAGGAGCTGGAGAAAATTAAAGATGAAGAAAGGAAATCAGAAGAAAATAGTAATGAGAATAATGAAGAGGAAAACAGCGAAGAAACCCCTAATGACAATGCTGCTGAGGAGGAATAAGTTTTAATAGTACTCGATGAAATATAGTATACTAGTTTTAATCTTTTGCTAAAATGCAGCGTATGAAAAACAAAATGGTACAAGTTTGTGGTGGAATAACACTAATGAGTGATAATGAGGTTTTATCACTTGTTCCAGATGAGAGACTTGCTGAGATTAAGCAGCAGGACACTTCTCCTATGTTTGTAATGATGACTGTTGGCTATGAAGGAGAGAGTAAGGGTAAGCTGTTCGAGTCATTAGCTTCTGGCAAAAAGCTAAAAGAGTGGTTTAAGCAGTTATGGCCGCTTAAGGCTGTTAAGGCTCTCGTAACGCTAATGAGGGGCGAAGATCACATCCCAATATATGAAGCACATGAACCTGGTAAGAGTGGTAGGTTAATTGTTGGAAATATTGTTTCTGCCACTAAGAAAGTTATTGATGGTGTTACACATGCATTAGGTGTAGCATATATTACTAACTTCAGTACTAAGAAGAAAATAAAGACTGGTGAATTGAATGCTTGCAGTCTTGAAGCAGAGTGCTTGTTCCAAGCAAACGAAGGTGCTTTACGGTTTATTGTCCAGGAAGTAAGAAAGCTAGCTGGTGTAGCATTGTGTAATGCTGATACGACCCCTACCGGCTTTGATAATTCTAATATCCTCGCGGTCGTTAATGCTATGGCTGAAGAGGATAAGGCAAAAGTGAAAGGAGTTCTGATGGCAGAAGGTGACATCACAACAGAAGACGTAAGAAAGTTTGTTGAACAGCATAAAATGGTCCCGACAGACCTGTTCAGCGTGAAGACTATTCTTGAACAAAAGTCAGTTAGTGACGCTCTTGAGAATGAGATCAAGAACGCAGTGGCTGATAAGGAAAAAGCCGTTAAGGAGGTTGAGGCCAAACTACAGCCGTTCCTTGATGCAGAAGCGAACAGTGAAATTTCTACACTGATCAACAAGTCTGAAGTTTTGAAGGATACAGACAAAGCTACTGTCAAGTATCTTGTTGATACGATGAAGGTTGACGTTGCTGGTAAAGACGACAAGCAGAAAGTTGTTGATGCTGCTGTTACTAAGCAACTGGAGGTGATGAAGACTTCTGGCGTTACGATCAAACCGTCCGGAAGCAAAGATGAAAGCGAAAACACTGAAGGTAAAGAAGCTAATGAGGCAGACAACAAGAATGCGGACAGAGTTGACGGTCAAAAGATTGGTAAGGAGTTTACCAGCAAAGAGACTAATCCGCTTATTCCTGGACATGAAGAGGCAAAGGCTAAAGCGACAGCTAATGCATGAGATTATTAACCTATTTCCGTAGGTTATTAAAATATTTGTAAGTATGTTTGGTAATTAAAGAATTATTTTGGAGATATGATTATGGTCGCGAATGCAATACTTAGTGCAAGCATTGAAAGAGGCTTCCAATTCACCTTCACAGACCTGACTGCTAGTCAGTCAATTGTTTCTGGAGACGTGATTCAAATTGGTGAGAGTCTGCTTGCAATTGCAGTGGAAAAAGCTAAGGGCGCAACCCTTAGAGCCGCAGAAATTGCTGCTGGCTCCATTGCCTCACCTGACAGGTGCGCTTGCTTGTTTGTCCATGAGGATGTTAAGATTACCTGTTTAGGTACAGATGTAATTGCTGCTGGTAATAGACTGTTCTATGATGTAGCAAATACAAGAGTGACATTGGTCGCTACTGGCAACATCTTCTGTGGTTATGCTGTCGAAGCTTCTGCAAACGACGTGACAACAGTACAAATGCACTTCGATGGACGTCTTGGCGGAATTGCACAAGCATCTGGCGGAATAACAGTTGGGAGTGTTGCGACAAAGATTATTGCGACTACTCAATTGGAAGCTTTGCTTGATACTATCGAGAATACTTTGTTTGCTATGAAAACTGGCGACATTATCCTTAATGTAGCTCTAATCGTAGGAACAGCAGCGGGCAGTGTGTGTGTTGTGACTATCGGTACAGATGTGGACTTAGATGGAACAACTAAAGATGTTGATTCCCTCTTGAAAGCTGGTAACGCAAACGCTACTGGAATACAAGAAGCGATGGATGTTGCAGCTACCCACCGTGGTGCTGATCTTGCAGCAGGTCCGTTTGTATGTGATGATGATGGTAATGTTACTATCTCTTCAAGTACAGACCAGTCGAGCAGTTCGTTTGTTGGGAGTTGTGTTCTAACATACATTCCTGGCAGTAACTAAAAGTAAGAGCTAACTATTGATGATAAAATAAGATTTGAAATTGAAAATTAGTTGGAGTATTATAATGAACAATCAAGTTTTTTCAGATTACAGCCTGATTGATCTTAGTACCAAGAAAGGTCGCCAGAATTTTTATGGTGCCCTTACAGCTTTTATGCATCAGCCTAGAGAGGCGATGGACCAATTGATCGCTGCGGGCATTACGAACTTCACGGCTACAAGCCAGTTTCCAGACGACGTTCGTACGATAATTGAAAAGCTGCACCTTGGTCTTGACATGATCGATTCCGGCTGGCAGGCCTTCTTCGATATGAAAGATTTCACTGGTACAAGAGAATCCGGCTTCGGCATTCAAACTGTATCGAGTGGTCTGACTTTCGGGAAGAGACCTGAAGGTGGTAGGGCAAGAATCTACCGTGTAACTGGCGCACGACAGTGGGTTGGTTTCGATATGTACGGTGGAGGTCTTGAATTTGACCAAGCCTGGTTTGACGACCAGCAATGGTGGATGATAGAAGATACCGCCGCTGAGTTCCGTGCAAAATGGTATCGCGATTTGGCTGTTGTAATGTACACCTTAATTGGTGCACTTGGTTCTGGCCAAAATGTTGCCTATGATACTGTTGGTGCTGATCAGTTGGAGAAAGATATCAACACTATCAATACTGCTGCAGCTCAGTTGTTGACTGCCCTGGATACGGCAGGATATGCTGTTACGCCAAGTACGCCAGTTCAAATTCTAAGCCCGATTCAGCTGAGAGCTAGGTTAAACAGAGCTTTGGCTGCTGTTAACATGGCTCCTGGAGCATCAAACGCTGAACTGAAGCTTGAGTATAACGTTATTCCTACCTTTAGCATGAAAGTTCTTAACGCTGGTTCAGCCTCTACCGACAAGTGGTACATGGGTGTTAAAGGCATAAAGAACAAATATGCCAATAGAATGGACCTGACGGTATGGGCTGACTTCAAAGCAGCATCCTACGCAACCGAAACTGTAGGCTGGGGTCGATATGGAGCATACCTCAATGAGGAACAGCTCCTGAGGCTCTCAACAGTGTAAGCTAAGGTGTGATGAACACTGTTGTTATGGTTAATTGGTGGGTGCCTCGTTCGCGGGGCACCTTTCTTTCTACACGCGCGTTACGTTAAGGAGCTAGGAAAATGATATTAGCAAACATTGAGAACTCGCTAACTATTGCTGTAATTTGCTTTACTGGTGTTATTGGTTGTTATGCTTTGATTATAGCTCACATTTGGAGAGTTGCAAAAAGTTTAGGGGAGATTTACAAGGTGGTTAATGGGCATATCCAAAACGGTAAGGTGCATGTTGGTGAGAATGATGCCTTTGTTAACTCTGCTGTTTGTGAAAAAGTGCAAGAGCTTAATGAAGTTCATTTTAGGAATATTAAAGAAGGACAAGAAAAGATGGATGGTAAACTTGATAAGATTTGCAACCTACTAACAAAGGGAGGTGTTGATGGGTAATGGAACGAGAACAAGACCATTTAGAGGTAATGATGGCTCAAGTACAGGATATGCAGAAAAACCATAAAACCAATATTGAACAAATTAATATTCTTGGGAGTATTGAATATAATATTAACAGACTTGCTATGTCGTTTATTGGCAGGTCATTGACATGGAAGCACGTGAACTCGCTATGAGATATGTGATAGAAATTAATCGGAGCACAATTGCTTTTGGTACTTTTTGGGACCCTGATGCTAATGGTGGTGTAGGAGCAAGTGTTGAGAATCTTAGTTTTGCTTTTAAGGTTACCAAGATAAACCTATATTTGAATTATTCTATTTCAGTAGCTTGGCCAACAACAAAAGCAGTAATAGTACAGGCTCTTAAAAACAAGATTAAAAATGAGATACTTCCAGAGCAACAGAAGCGAGAAGCACTGTTGCAAGCAATTGATGATAAGTTGAGCTTTATGGTAGAGATATGAGTTATCGAAGAGGTAGAATGTTATTTAACGAGTTGTTCACTAATCTTAACGCGTGGACTTATGATATTAACTACTTTAGACAGGGGTCTTCGCGTGTGGAGTTTTGGGGAGGAGCTTTAGCTTATTGTGTTTATACGGGCCTAACTCTTGTGCAAGGTGCTACTTATTTTTTAGATTTTAATAAGAGTGGTGCTTTGGGTAGCGGGATTTGTGGTATTCTTCTGTGCGCTGCTACTACTGATGATATTGGCAAAATAAATATTCATTTACTTGGCCCAGGTCAATATAGTTATGAGATAATTGCAGGTAATTATTCTAATGCTTTTAGGCTTTATGTTAGTGGCCCGCCTGGAAAGCTTCTGGAACTTTTTGAAATAGCCCTGTATGAGGCAATTTTGGATGAAACTGACCATGAGGTAACTTTTGAGGGACCAACAAGTAATGCGCAACTTTCTCATAATACTGTAAATGGCACACGACTTGTGAGTAGCGTTTCAAGAGATGCACAATTAGTTAGTAGTTCGAAGATACATAAATTATAGGAGATTGTTATGGGCTTAAGTACAGATGTTATTTATATTTCATCAGATAATCTTATAAAGATTGAGGGTCTTCGAGACCTTAGTGTTGACCCAGTGGTTTATGTTAATGATGCTACTGTAAAATGTGATATTATGCGAAGTGTTTTTGCTACTTTGGATGCTGCAGCTACTACCTCAGAAACTGGTGGAGCTGATACAGGCCTTGTGATTACAGCTCATGGAATTACTTATGATGTTGGTCAATATGTTAGGCTTTGCGGTTCTGGAAAAGGCAGCGGAGTTGGTCATGACGGTTTATGGACACTGATAACTGGAGGGGATGCTAATAAGATTATTATTAGTGATACTTATTCCAGTGTCATCATGCGTGGTGTAGAACAGTTGTTCTTTGAGACTAAGCTTGGGAGTGGAGGAGTAGATATTTCTATGGCTTATGAGTCAGCCAGTGATGGAATATATTCTGGAACAATTCCTGACACTGTTGGTATTGCGTTTGATGAATCTTATTGGCTTTTTATTACAATCACGACCCCAGGTAGTTTAGATAAAGTATTAAGGTATGCAATGAAAGGCGCATACGCAAATTAGGAGAATGTATTATGGCAATTATAGGATATGCTGACACTGCAGTATTTCAAGCAGCAATAAAGAAATTGGCAGCAGATAATAATATGGATATGCCTGCAGAAGATGTAGTAATATCTACGAGGCACTTGACTGATGCATACAATCATATTATAGGTGTGCTTGTGACGCGTGGACTAACGAAAGCAGCAGCTGATACTTGGTCCAGGGGGGCTGAATTTCAATATGCTATTGCGCTGTATTGGTATGGCCGTCAGTGTGGCTGGGGTGGTAGGCATGATGAAGACAAAGATTGGATTAAGCCGTTCGATCGAAGAAAAGAGCTTGAGAATATTGCGGTACTTGATGTTACTGGCGGTATACTTCTTGAAGGAAAATCAGCATTTGCTGTTGGCATGGATTTGATAAGTATTAATGAAAGTTTAGGATTTTATTCGTAATGAGAAATTATCGAGAGGTCGCTGTTGCTTTTGCCGGTAGGAGGCCGATTTGGGACGATCGGCTTCCTGCCACTAAAAAGTCAATAGTGTATGGAGACTCCCTAAGGAAATGAAAACGCTATATAAATATAATACGCAAGATGTTACGTTTACTTTGGAATCCAATTTTGACTTGGGTGATTGGATGGAAGCGTGGGAGGATAACAGGCTTGTGAAGAATATTTTGAATCGATCGCACAGAGTTATTATGAGTACTATTCGGAATAGGTTTACTGGTGGATACGGCCCTAACCGTGTGCGTTGGCAAGCGTTAAGTCCTTTGACTGTGGCTAGGAAAGGACATAGAAAACCGCTGTTATTTACTGGAAAACTTCAAAGAAAGATTAGAGCAACTTTCTATGGTAGTGAGTTAGTTATTACTGCTGGAGTACCCTATGCTAGACTCCAACAAATGGGCGGCTCATATACACCTGGACCTAGGCAGCAGTTATGGCTGTGGATTAACCTGATGAACAAGCAAGGTAGACCTTATGGTATAGGTAGAATTACTATACCTGCAAGACCTTTCTTTGGCTTTGATACTGAGTTACGTTTGAAGATTAAGAAGATAATAGCAAGTGAAGTTAAGAAAACGGAGAATATGGGAACATGACTACAGCATTTACAGATTGGACGTTTTTAAATACTGGAGTACTTGTTGACCCTATTGTTAAGGGAGATTATGGTGAGCTACAGTATAGGACTGCAAAGCTTATTAATACTAATGCTGGTACACCTGGTAGACTTTTCAGAACTGTTACTGGTTTTTTAAATGAGGATGAGGTTGTTCAGACTCCTTCTTGTATAATCTTACCAGCAGGCGTAGAGCTTGATGAACCTAATATCAGTGGAAATTCCCAACAAATACATTACAGGTTTAAGGTGTGCATTGCGCTTAAACATCCTAGTGCTGTAATACTGTTTCAGTTGGTAAGTGCTTTTAGTTCTATTATTAGAGCTGTAATACTGGATAAAGCTTTTGGCGATGTGCCTGCAAATGGTGTTGTTATTTTTGATAGTGTTCCTAACCACTATAATACAGTAGTAGAATCAGAACCAATAGAACCAGTAGCTGAGTTACGCAATGGTGTATTAGTTTTTAGTAGTGGATTAAACGTAGTATACAGTGTGTGGTATGCGAAGTAAAATATATGTAAATTAATCTTTAGTAAGGAGTATTCAGATGAGTAAACCAGCTTTAGGCCTAACCACAATTGTTGGGTTTGGCAAAGAAACTGTCGCTGGCACAGAGGTCGTTGCTGATGAATGGCTGGATTTAATAAGCGAAAGCTTGGACTACCAGCCAGTTTTGTTTGAAGGGCCTGAACTGTTTGGCGATAGACAAAAACGTGCTGAGATGAAGTTTGTCTCACACAACGACGGCGGTGGTTCGGTTATCTGCCGACCAAGACCTGATCATATGAACGACATTCTTGATCTAATTCTTGGTGTGCAGGTAGTCGACTGGAGACCGATAACTGATAATGCTGAATTACCAACAGCATCAGTTGAGGTAACAAAAGCAGATCAGAATACGCTGACACTTGTAGGTTGTAAAGTCAACACTGCGAAATTCAGTTCTGTAGCTAATCAGCCCTTGTTGTGTGAGCTTTCTTTCCTCGCTATGAGCGGTACGCGAGATAGTGCAGTAGCTGTTGAAACGTATTCATGGATTACTGGAATTCCTTACATGCATTCGAGCCTTGTCTTTGCTGCTGTTGGGTTTTCATATCTAGATGGCGCAGAGGTTAGAAGTGTTGAGTTTACTATGAATAATAATCTCGACGCTGAAGGTTTTGCAAACTCAGTCGATAGACAAGTTATTCCTGAGGGTGTTTTTGGTCTTAATGGTAGTGTTGAAATTCCATATAATACTACTACAAAAGCTTACTGGGCAGCGATGGTTACTGCTACAAAAGTAAAATTCTCTCTTGCGTATACCTCTGGCGGAAGCACTGTTACATTTAATTTTGTAGCCAAGATGAGTGGTAATCTTCCGCAGATAGCTGGACCAGAATCACAGTGGGTAACTATTGATTTTGTTGGTGTAGTGGATGCTACTGACCCGTTGTGTATGAAAGCGTTGGCAGTATAAATAATAACCGTTAATTTTTGGAGTATATTATGTGTGAAGAAACAAAAGCACCTGAACCTCAGGATGAGGAACAGCAAGTGACCGAACCTGTCGTTAACCGAGACTTGTATTTTGATGATGAATATACTATCACCAGAGAAATACCAGCAATGAAAGGGTATCCCGCCCTTAACTTTACGTTCAGACCTTTGAACGTTATACAGGCAGCGAAATTTACTGATGATGTAATGGCGACTAAGTCAATGGAAGCAACTGTTGAAGTTACTCTTGCATTGGTCAGTAAGCACCTGGTAAAGTGGGATTTGTCGAAGCCTGATGGGTCAGTAGTTGACTTTAAGAACACCAAAGAACTCAGACGCATGGACTATACTATTATGGATGTTATTGCTAAGAATGTTCGGGATGACAACGAGGACACAATGGACGGTGCCCAGAAAGCTAAGGACGCAGTAAAAAACTTGTTAAAGGCGCAAGGACTTATCTAGAGGCGCCGAATAAATTTTTTAGAAACTGTGAGCTCTGTAAAAAGTATATTTACGATGATGTTGGTCCGATAAAGAATCCTGATGGTTCTTTAATGTTGAGACCACCAGAAGCTAAAGTTACCTGTTCTTTCTGTGAGAAGTTCGATCACGAAACAGGTAAAGTTTGGGAAGGCTTTACTCATAAGAATACTTATATTTTTAGGGTCTTTCTTGCAGCAAGAGCTTTTGGTGTTTTGCCAAGGCCTGGTGGGTCAGACCAACAAGACCCGTTTTTGCTTGATGTTCTTGTTGTTCTTAATGAGATGTTTGATAGGAAAGAAAGTTTGGATGCTAGAGAATTTTATGTTAAAATGTCAGCTAGAATGGTAGGAGTAGTATAATGGCTCAGAACGTGTTTGCTATGGCTTTAAAGATGCGCAACCACGCAGTGACTCAGACTCGAAACCTTGGTAAGGAGGTAGAGCGAACAGGAAACAAGGCACGGAAGATGGGTACTAAGTTTGGCATGGCTGTTAAGTCTACTCGTAGTAGTATTGGTGGATTAATGGGATCATTCATATCTTTGAAGGCAATCATCATTGCAACGTTTGCTTATAGGGCAATTCAAAGGTTTGGTAAGTTTTTGGGTTCGCTAACAAAGATGATGGATGATCAGACTAAGGCTGTAATGCTGCTTGGCCAGAACCTAGCAAGTTTTGGTAATTACACCAAATCAACATTATCTGAACTTGAGAAACTAGCAGCAGTATTACAAAAACTACAGGGGGTAGGTGATGAAGAAATTATGATTAACATGGCATTGCTAGCTTCTTATGGAGCAACTGCTGATGAGATAAGAAAACTAACTCCATTGCTGATTGACTTTGCAAAAGCTAAAAACATTGATATAAAGACTTCGTTTGATTTAGCTGGGAAAGCGAGTGTAGGATATTTTGGTACTTTGAGTCGGTATGGTGTTATTCTTGATGCAACACTTTCGAAAGAAGAGAAGTATGCTGAATTTATGAAAATGCTTGGAGTGCACACGGGAACAGCAGCAGCACTTACCAAAACCTATGAAGGAAAGATGATACTGCTGGGACTTACCTATGGGGATATGAAGGAGAAGATGGGTAGCTTTATTCAGAATGGTATACTGCAGAGCGATATGCTTGATATGCTTTCTGGTAAAGTTGAAGCTGCTGATACTTGGTTTAAGAAGTGGCGTCCTACACTTATTGATCTAACTGACAATGTTTTTACTGGCATAACTGCTGGACTAGATAAAATGATGTCTAGTTTTGACAATCCAGCAATGATTAGGTTTATGGTTACATTAGTTAATGGGCTGAAAACTCTTAAAAACATATGGGGCACAACATACGGCCTTATAAAAGCAGGGCTAGAAACCGCAAGTGTTTTACTTGAGTCTCTGGTTATTTCTGCAATGAGATTTTGGGCATGGTTAAGTAAGGATGAGGAATTACTTGCTTTAACTCAGCAGATGGAGGCAGAGCATGGTAAAACTGCTTGGGCACGTATTGAAGACATACATAATAAAAGATTAGCTAAGGCACTTGAGACTGACAAAGCAATAGCAGCTTCTTGGAATACTGTTGTTGATGTTTGGACAAAAGGTGGAGTAGACCGTTGGGTAAGTAAGATGGAGGAGCGGAATCGTATGCTTAAGGAACACCAGGATATCCAGGAGAATGTTTCAAGGAGTGTTATTGCAAATCGTGAAAAGATTAATGAGAAGTTGAAGGAAACTTTTAAGATAACCGAGGGGATGGCAAAGTCTTTTGCACTTGCTTCTAAAGTAGAACAAGCTCAAACAAAATTTTTACTGGAGAAGTCTAAAGGTATGACTGCTGAAGATGTTGGTGGTCTTTCTGAGATGGAGAAGAAGATAATTGGTAAGCAAGGTGTACTTAAAGAGTTTATGGGTAAGATGTTTGAGGACTTTACAAAACGAGCGTTAGGGGTTAACGGAAAAGAAAGCGGTTCGCAAAAGGTTGAGGTTGAGATTGATTTGTCAGAATCGGCTAAAAAAGTACTTCAGGTTGGTACTGTTTCACATGTGAATAAAAGAATAGAAAGGACTATGGCGAGTTAACATGAAACTGATTGCAAAAGACAGTGTAGATACTTATGAACATCTCCCTATGCCTGCAGTCACAATAGCTAAAGAGAATAGACATTACCTTGATGATGATGTACTTGTTGAGGCTATAGAAACATGGACTATTGATGGTATTCTTATTTATTCAACGAATGCTACGATTACAGAGCAGATTGCAGAGCTTGAGAGTTTTTATGCTAATGCAAGACTTGACTCAATAGAATTAAAGTCTGATGGAAACACTACATTAGATAGTCTTACAGCACAAGCGTTAAAAGGTATTGTTGTTGAGTCTCTTACTTTTCCGGAAGGTAACGGTCCTGAGTGGGCAACTAGAAGAAAGTATAGGATTGTGGTTTCTGGTAAATATGTTCCTACTGTTATTTTAACTTCTGGTGAGGTTAATTATACTATTATTTATGATACACCTCAGAGCGGACAACTTAGGCGAACTGTATCAGGAACTGTAAAGGACGTTGCTGGCACCGCTACTGCTAAATATAACACGCTTAAAACAACTTGGGATAGTTGGGCGCCAGCACCATTTATTGGGGCTAATAGAGGTACTGACACTAACAATGCGAATAAGGATGATACTGTATGCACCTTCACTTTGGAAGACACTGTTTATTGGATTGCTTTCCCGACAGGGATAACGAACGGTGAGATTAATACAGAAATAGATACGGATTCTATGGGGGTAGCTTGGTGTAATGTTACAGGTTGGTTTGAAGGAAGTGATGCTGACTGTACAACAGCTATCGCTGATATAGCTCCTGCTGGTTACACTGTTCTGACAGACTCAACTACTAGAAATGATCACACAAACAGAACTAGCTTTACTAGGCGGTATATTCTTACTGCTGAAGGTGAAGTCTCGTCTTCAGAAACGCTTACTATTAAGGAACAGCTATATGAGTTTGTCCATAAAAGAGTTCTTGGCGGTGGAGTTCCTATAAGACAAGATACGAGTAAAGGACCCTTTAGGTATACCCAGACTGGCGCGATTAGAAGTAAGGATGTTTACCCAACTCCTCCAGGATATAATTGGAATGTGAGTGGTTTACTTAGTGAACAGGTTACTAGAATAGCCCCAGAATTTGAAGTAGGTGCTGGTAATTTTATTTATGGCTTGCAGTATACTTATATTTTTGAATTTGCTATCACGCAAGGCTGGAGTTCATAATGGCGCAGACAATTGATTGCACATTTGCTGGTTTTCATGTTGAATCTGGTGAGTTTTCAATAGTTCAAGGAATTGCGCCAGGCTCAGGAACGCTGACATTCTCTGACACCAGCTTGGCAATCCCTAAAACTGGTACATTAATTATTGCTGATGGGTTAAATACTAGTTGTCAGATTAATAATATTTATGCTGTTAATCCACGCATTGAAGAAGATGCTGTTTCTGGCAAGCAGCTTGTGGTTACAATCTATGATAGGCGTTGGGCTTGGAAGCATAGCTGGGTTGTGCTAAGAGCAAACACGCCTGACGAGACTGGTGCACCTAAGCAAGTAAAAAATTTGAGTGCGTTGATAGCGTTTTTGATGACACATCTTAATGAGTCTTTATATGTTATGTCTTCTATTCCTACAGTTTACCCTGAAGTTAATTGGGAATTTGAGAATCCAGCAATTGCATTACAAGAACTTCTAGATAAGTATGGTTTAGTTGTAGGTTTTGATCCTTCTAATTTTAGTGGTAGAATAACTGTTGGCCCTAAAAATGGATTGAGATCTATGCCGGGAGGTGATTACAGTATAAAGACTCTTTCAAATAGTAATGATATTTATCCTACTAATCTTATCCTTTCTGGGAATAGGAAAATTAATCAGAAAACCTTTTTGGGGTTAATACCTGTAGGAGAAGACACTGATGGTAAGATTAAGCCTATTACAAGTCTTAGCTATGCACCAGCAGATTGGGGCAAGGAGTTAATTGCTTGTTTTACTAATCTATCTACGCTACAACAAAGAGAGCTTGCTGAAAAATGTATATTCAAATGGTACCAGATTAACTGGGCAACTTATACAAGAGCTGAGGTGTTACCTTTGTTAAATGAAATTTCTGCCTTGACAACAGTTGATGGTAATACTGAGCATGACAAACCATATATTCTTGCTGAGAAAACTACTTGGGATGGTACAGAGTTTAAGAATATTGCTAAGGCAGTGATTAATGAGGGTTACTCGATTGATAAAAAAACTGGTATTGTTAAATTTACAAACCAGAAGGTTAAAGCTACTACTGAAGGAGCAGTAGCTACAGACTTTTCAGCTCCAGATATGGACTTAGTGGCAGCTTATGAAGAGAAGGCAGGGGGGGATGAAACAGACTTTATTTATTGGACACGTGCTCTAGCTGGAGGAACCATTACATTACCAGCTACTTACATAGACAGTTCTATTACTGGTTATTATATTGCAGGAGTTCTTCAAAATTCTGCAGCTCTTGATGCTTATGCTAATGCACGATTAGACGAGCTTGATGATTTATATATAGCGACTTTGCCAGAAATCAGAGTTTACCCTGGAACTTGGAACGGCGGTGCTTATGGTAGAATAAGACTTATTAATCTTTCTGTTGATGCGCAAGGTGGTGGTGAGGTGGAGGTACAATTAAGTGTTGAAGCACCAAAAGTTGATATGAACACCTATAAGGAAGTTTTCCAGCAACAACTTGTAGAGCAAAATCTTCAGAGAAAAGCAGAGGACAAACAAACCGCTGATGATAGGAGAAGTGAGTTGGGTGTTAAAAAGGGTAGAAGAGATATTGGAGAAAATACAGATGCACAACCGTTAACTTGGCTTGGTAAGACTACGAAATCAATAGCGAAAGTTAAGAATGTTAGTGGTCTTCTCATTCCTGCTAAAAGTGTTTGTGTTGTTACTAGTTATAATACAACAGATAAGTTATGGGAGATTAATAGGAAAAGTGCCTCTACTCCCCCTAGCCAACCTGTTGTAGTTGTACAAGAAGCAATTCCTATTGGAGCTAATGGTTTAGCTTTTTGGGACGGTTTACATGTTGTTTTAAAGAACGCTGGATACACTGCTACTGTTGGCGATATAGTTAGCCCAAAAACCGGTAATTTTGATGTAGAGAAAGATGCTGCTGGAGAATTAGTAGTTGTAAAAATAAATGTTAATGACCTGTATGTGAAACCAGTTAGAGGTACTAGTGTTAGGAAGGTCTTTGTTAAGACTACCCCTACTACTACGAAAACGGTAGTATGCTGGCTTTCAGATACAGATGGTGTTGGTGATACTATTACAGTTTACTGTGAGATTTCAGAAAGCGGTACAGCGTTAAACGCAGCCATACCTACATTGAAGGATGGCATGTGGTTTTATGCTAAATATAATACTACTTCAGGAAACTGGGAAGCACTCTTCCCGTTTACGAAAATGATTATCTGTTAATAATGGCAAATGAAATAGTAAAAGGTTGTTATAAGGACGGCGAACCTAAGTTTTACCATGAGTTTGCTGCTAGAGCTTGTCTCTACACTGCCTGCTTAGTTACTGATGGAGGGATTCATGATGGTCAAATACAAGTTACTGTAGATAATATAAATTGTGATGACATTTATTATGGCTGTTATGATTCGAGTGGTGAGTTCGAAGTTCTAATGCCAGAGGAATGTAATGGAGGCCATTGTGCAGCTTGCAGAGATGCTGTTACAGAAGACTGTACTGGTAGGCATGGAGATATGACAATTACTTGCACAAACTTCCAAAATAAGGCGTGTTATAATGACCCTGGTGGTGGAGTAATTTGTCAGGAATTTTATGATGAATGCTATGAACGTTCAACAGCTCTTGTCCAAGAAATAAATGGAACCCATACTTTAACGTGGATGGGTCATACTGCACCTTGGAATGATGGTTGTTTCTTTTTGACAAAGAAAACTACTGACCCAGATACATTTTATGTTGAAACTTGCGTTTGTGGTGATGGTTGTCATGAGCCTGCGGGTGGAGGTTGTGTAGCAGATTGTGGGCCCTGTCCCGAGTGTAATAGTGCGATTGGTTGTGGTTGGTGTAAGCAAGGGTATAGTGAAATTTGGTTTTGGTTGGCTATAGGAACGAGTACTATTCATTTTGCGATATATGGAGATATTTATGGTCCTACAGGACCAGGAGCTAAACGTCTTTGGTCTGAAACTAGGAATAGAGATGCTGATGGACCGTGTGTTTGTGCTTCAGGCACTGTTGCAGCTACTGATGAAAGTAGGATTGCAACTGGGGAATGGTTTATTGACCCTTTAGGGAATTTTGCTACATGGGTTCTTTTTACACCATACGTAGAATTAGACGCTGTGTTGCATGTTGTGTTGCCTGTTGGTAAGTGTTATGTTTGTATTTTAGCTCACACTTCTACTGCGTTAGACGAACCAGGCATAGGCGTGAATTGGGAAACTTATTGGGTGTTAGTATAATGCCTTGTAAAACACCACCTAAAAAATTCACGGAGAAATTCATTACTAATAATTGTGGGACTAGAACTAAGCCACTGTGTAAATGGGCTTCTGGGAAAATAAAGTTCTGTGGTTTGCATGGTTGTAATATTGGTGAACAGCCTAAAATTATTGTGCCTAGTAAAGAAGTTGTTTATCCAGGTATGGCAAAAATGGGGAAAAGTTTTATTACTGATAGTGCTAAGTTTATAAAAGGAGGTATGAAAAGAAGAAGTGTCAAGGAACAACAGAAGTGTTTGAGTATTTGTAAGAAATGTTCAGAATTTGTTGTGCCTGCTATGAGATGTAGGCAGTGTGGCTGTAGTATGCGATTAAAAGCGAGATGGCCGAGTTCACACTGTAGTTTAGGTAAGTGGTAGCATTCAGCGTAACGTGCTCAGCTGAAAATATTTTTTCCTTAAAATTATTTTTTAGTATACGAGAGTATGTTCTTTTTATATAATATAATTATAAATTTAAGGGCTATATTTTAGGAGACATGATGGCAAAGAAAAAGAAAAAGGTAAAAGCAGAAAGGAAAGCACGTAAGCTGACGTGCATTGCTTTCCTGCGTGAGCTTTATGGTGATGACAAGAACATCTCCAACGAAAAGGCTCTTAGCAAGCTTCTGGCTAAGTTTCCGCAGAGCAACGCCGGCGTGAAAAGCATTATCACCTGGAAGAACATGCTGCGGAAAGAGGGATTGGATATCCCTATGAGTCGCGTTGGCAGAAAGACGGCCGAAAAGAAGAAAGGCAGCAAAAAGAAAGTGGCCAAGAAAAAGACCCGTAAAAGGGTGAAGAAATAGGCCTGAATGCGGCGGACTAAGTGAGTAAGGGTGCTACACACGTGGCACTCTTGCTTTTATTAACAAAACTAAAAAACCCAGTGAAGTAGGAGAAACTAATGCAAATCAAGGTTAATAAAAAGCAGGTTAATCAAGCACACCTCAACGCAGACGTTAAGACTGGGGAGATTAAGGCAAGAAGTAATATTGCCTTACCGTACGAAACACACACAGTAGTTTTTGGAAATTTCAAAGTCAAAGCCAACCAGACTGATTTGGTCATTGTTGCTCTTTGTGAAGCACTCAGACTTAAAGGTATTGTATGCCAACAGCTGACGGTGCTTCCTGGAGAAGAGGTTGATGTGAAACTTTGTCTGGTTAATCCTACAACTGCCCAGGTGATGATTGGCAAAGAAGATTTAGTTGCTACTGTCAGGGCAATCACTGTTCCTAAACAGGAAACAGTAAAGAAAGGTAAGGATGCTGAGACCTCTCAGGACGATACAGAAAACTCGGATGAGTCAGAAGATTCTGATTCTAACGACTAGTTACTAACCATAACACAGGAGTACTGTCATGAAAGGAATAAATATCGGGTGTGACTTCTCGATGCCGCATGTTGAGGCAATCCAGAGGTTAGTAGAGTATGGCGACGTAAACGGCTGTGATGTTAAGATTACTGGAGTGTATGGCTCACCACGTCATGCAAATCCTTTTGGTAGTGTAAGACCAATGAAGCGTGAAGTGTTTACGCTATGGGAAGATGTTGTTAGAAATATTGAAAGGTTGCGTGGTGCAGGTCTTGAGATTAATCTGGCAATGAACTCACTGTTACCTCATTTGAAAGGTGCACAAGATACTTCGAAAATAACTGCTAACATTCTCGACTGCAAGGTAGTGAAGGATGAGTTTATTTCTTTTGTTGAGAAGTGCCTTCCGCATATTGACAATCTTATTATTGCACATCCTTATTTAATGGACTTACTCCATGAACACTTCTATGGGGATCAGATTGGTATTATTGCAAGTACCATTATGAATATACATACGATACCTCAACTACACTGGATAAAGAGTAATTGGGTAAAGGTTAATAAGGTTTGTCCTGCATTATGGAAAAACCGTAATATTGATTGGCTGACTGAGGCAAATAGTATCATGCCTTTAGAACTGCTGGTTAATGAGTTCTGTTCAATCGGTGGAGTGGAGTGTGAAGGATTGTATCGTCAAGCGTGTTATATGTCACAGTCTCTCGAAATCAAACACTGGAATCCTATGTTAACTTGTTGTATTGCAGAGAGAGCTAAAAAGCCATGGTCATGGATGATGGCAAGAGTTATCTTACCACAATGGTTGGAATACTACCATGAGACTGCAGGAATACAGCACTTCAAACTAACAGGTAGGACGCACGATGCTGAGTATCTAGAAGAAGTAGGCAGATATTACCTTGAGGAAGAATTTCATGGTAACGTGCCTGCTTTATGGGGACAGCTTGAGGCTGTACTTAATAGGATAGCTTGGTCAGAAGAGCAGAAAAAGGCTGCAGCTCGTGTTAATATTCCTGCAGACCTGTTCGATGATATGTTTCATAAATATGCTTTAATGCGCTGTGACCCAGATGTTTGTGGAGTTGTCTGTAAGTCATGCGAGAATTATTATAAGGAAGTTATTTTGAAGAAGGTGCAAGATGCCGAGTAAAGACGAGAATAAACTGAATAGTAAATTTCATAAAGAAATGGCAGAAACTTTAAGAGAAGCTGCTAGTATTCTGGATGGAAAAACAAGCGATTATGGACACGATAGCTTTCAAGTAGGTGCTGCCTTTGCTAGTATGATTACTGGAAAAGAAGTTACAGCTACAGAAATAGCTGCTGGTCTTGTTGGTCAGAAAATGGCTAGATATAAGACGTTAATAAATAGTGATGGAAAACCAGTAAATGAGTCTCTACATGATACGATTGTAGACTGGGTAAACTATATTGTTCTTATGGAAAGAGAGCGAAAGAAAGATGCAGAGCGCGAGAGACCAAAGCAAGGAGTTCAAGAAAAGCCGGCTTCTCAGGTATAAGGCTTTTAGTCAAGAGACTGGAAGACCTAATACGAAAAAGTTTAAAGAGGTCAATCTGCTTTTTGACAAGTCAAGACAGCTTAAGAAACTAGGTGTCTTACTTCGTGCTTGTGCTAAATGCACTGACCTCAACGTTCCTGGCGTAACAGAATCAGCTCTTGGTTACGGCAACCCAAACTCACAGGTATTCTTTGTAGGGCAATCACTGTGTACTCTGTGTATGGCAACGCAGATACCTTTTACTATGGGTAGTGGCTACGCAATAGATGCTGCTCTTGCTTTAAGTGGGCTAACAAGGCGTGATGTCTTCATGTCAAGTGTTGTTCACTGCCACCCACTTAAAAATAGGTCTTCATCGAGTAGGGAGATTAAAAATTGCTTGTTATTCCTTTACAAAGAGATCGAAATAGTGAAGCCCGAAATTATTATTTGTTTGGGGGCTGATGCAGCAAGGGTAATGAAGAAACAAATCCAGTATATTAAAACTGATGCTGAGGTTGTTAATGTAAAACATCCAGCATCTTTTCTATATAGTAATGGGCCTGGCGTATTTGATTGGATTGTTAACCTTAGTATGGAGATGTACAAATGGATATAGATAAAAAGAGAATTGAATCTTCGATGTGTGAGATGCTGACATTGTATAGACTAGTACCTATTATGGCTTATCTAGTAGGCAAGGGAGCTAAGAGCAATGATACAATAGCTAAAGCTGGTTGGCAAACACTTGTTTCAGAATTCAGGTCTTGGTTTAAGTCTGACTTAGAGCAAGAACATGATGCTGTTGAGGAGATCCTGAAACAGTTTCTTGCAGACAATAAAGCTTGGATTCAGTATGTGCTTATGGATATGGCTTTCTACGCTAACAAAATATCAGATAGCGCTGGAACAACGAACGCAAAGACTTTGGAGTTAATGCGTGAAGATGCTTACTTGGAAAGGATGAGAGAACAACAGAAATTTCTCAGTTGGGATACTAATGCTTTTTATATGCCATTGGTAGGTTGTGAGCATGAAACTGATCCGAAAAGGGTTTTACGAACACTTCTTGATATTGGCTGTGGTTATGTGCCTTATGCCGATTTGTTTGGTAAAGCAAACCCTGATAGAATTGCTACTTACTATGGAATTGACAAGCGTTATGTTAAGGATTCTATAGATTTTGCTTCTCTACAGAACACGTTCGATTTACGGATAATTAAGGCAGATGTGACAGATCCAGTATCTGATGACCAATGGAAAGATCGACGACCTTCAGTACTTTTCTTTGGTGAGTCACTCCACTGTTTTAGCGGTCCGCTTACTTGGCTTAATCACTTCATAAAGAAAATGTCTTCTGTAAAAATAGTTATGATCTTGGAACTTGATAATAAGGCAGAATTGGGTTGTGGCTTTGACTTCCACATGCTAATGCATTCAGGTACTAGAACAATAACTGCTGAAGACATGTCATATTTTGCGATGGAATTGAGTGCCGAACTTTTAACGATGAGAGCAAGTTCTCAGCATATAATGTATAAATTGGTGTTACATGAATAGAAGAATCTATAAGCGAAAGACTAAAGTAGTTAATCTGAGGATTAGTAGACATGACATTTATATTGGCCGAGGTTCTAAATGGGGAAACCCGTTTGTGATAGGCAGGGATGGTAACCGGGAGGAAGTTATACGGAAATACCGTGAATGGATTCTAGGGAGGACTCCTTCACCGAATCATTCGCTTCCTCCCTCTATTGATGATATTAGAACTGAACTTATGGGACAACGTCTTGGTTGTTACTGCAAACCACAAGCCTGCCATGGAGATGTGCTTGTTGAAATAGCGGAGGGAAGGTTGGGATGACACGGAGAGTCAACAGACCCTATCTAAAACTTGGTGCTAAAGTTATTGTCTACTCTACCGAGAAGTTTATTGAGATAGATAAGCTCATCGCAGATAACCTTACTATTAAAGAAATGCTTGTAGTCCTTAAGACCAGTAGAACTACCCTCTACAGGAATATGATAAGACATCTAGGAAACACTAAGTGGAATGAGCTTTTAAGAAAGTTTAAGAAACGCAGAGGAGCACAACCTGGAAAACATTATAGTCCTGCCACTGAGTTTAAGAAGGGACAACTGACAGGAATAAATCAAAAACGCCTTCAGCCTATAGGTACTACTATGGTAAAGAAACAGCGATATGGCCAAGGTAAAAAACAGTTCAGACTCACAGTATTCATCAAGATCAACAACATTCCTTACGGAAACTACGGTGTTAACTGGGTATTGTATTCTCGATACTTATGGATTAAGTGGAATGGTAGTATTCCAAAAAGAAAGTGTATAGTTCATCTTGATATGGACCACACTAACTTTGGTGAGGATAATCTTGCTTGTATGTCTTTACCAGAATATCGAAGGTATCTTGAAGCTCGATTCCCGGAGAAGCTGGCTCGACGTATACGTAGAATGGC
Source organism: Planctomycetota bacterium (assembly GCA_019456255.1). Classification (GTDB taxonomy): domain Bacteria; phylum Planctomycetota; class Phycisphaerae; order Sedimentisphaerales; family Anaerobacaceae; genus VRUG01. Next base: position 32,006 of record VRUG01000021.1, read on the forward strand.
TGCGTCAAAGAGGAGACAGCGTGTAGAAGCAAGAGCAGTTAAGCTGGCGAGGAAGGAGCGTGCAATAGCATAGCATGGATGCAGAGATTTTATACAATGAAAGCTTTAAGATAATGAGCGCAGGACCACTCCAGCGCAGAGTCTTCCGTTATTGGACCACGCACAACAGAGACCCTGTATATGAAAGCATGACGTTTGATACTGAAACTACTGGATTAACTTTTGGCATACCAGGTAACCTGAAGATAGGTAACACAGTTATTAAGGTTAACAACATAACCCCGTTTGGCATAAGTCTCTGTATTCCTTACAAAGAACAGCTAGCCTTATTCTGGGGTAGGCTTGGCACACCATTATATGATGAGTGTTTGAAAATCCTAAAGATGAAAGGACCTAAGAATGCGCACAATTCTAGATATGACTTGCGGGTATTCGCAGTCAACAATCGCAAGGTTCGAGGACCAGTTGACTGTACTCTTACAATGGCTAGAATTATATGGAATCGACGACAGAAGTTTGATCTGAAAACGCTAACATCCACGGTAGCTCCAGAGCTATATGGTTATGACGACGATTTGAAAGGAGTACTGCGAAATTTGAAGTCATCACACACAAGAGCTGGTTATCCTAAAGGTTATGTAAACTACTCTTTTCTGCCTGATGAGATTATTTCAGAATATGCTATGATAGATGCTTTTGTTACCTGGCTACTTAACTTCAAACTTATGCCAGAAATCTTGAAGATACAAAAAGCTGTCTATCGTAGAGAACGCAAGATTATTTCTATCATACTTAAGTCAGAATTAAGGGGTGTTCAGTTAGATAGGCGGCAAGCAAGAAATGAAGCTGCAAAACTCAAAAGTACCCTACCTTCCTATAAGGCAAGGTTATATAAGCTTGCTAGAAAGAAGTTTAATGAAAGATCACCAAAACAATTATTACCAATATTAAGAAAGCAATTTGATATTCCAAAAAAGATGCTTACCAAAGTTGTTAAGGGGGAGCGTAAACTAACTACTGAACATGCCACTCTTGAGAAGGTTATGTTATGCATGGAGGATAAGAGACTTAATAAGTTTTTAGAAACATTGTTTCAGGTACGACGTGTTAATAAGCTTGTTGGTACGTATTTGGAACCGCTGTATGATAGAGCTAAGTACAATAATGGAATAGTCTATTGTAACATTAACCCAACAGATACTCGCACAGGACGAATGGCTAGTAACAACCCTAACCTGCATAATATTCCACGACCTGATACAGGTGTTGGTGATGAGCAAGGAAACCCAATAAGACATTGCTTTGTCTGCCGAAAAGGATTTACTAATTTACTTTCTGATTACGAACAGATGGAAATGTGGATGTATGCTGCAGTAGCTGGTTCGAATAGAATGATGAGAATTTTACAAGAAGGTGGTGATATTCATGCTTCTGCTGCTTACCAAATCTTTGGTGAAGAGGCTGTTGACAATAAGCATGGGCAACGTTGTAGAGTTCTTGTTGGCAAGAAGTTTAAGTGGATGATGATTAGTAAGCTTAAGCGTTTTCAGTGTAAGAAGGTTAACTTTGGTGTTATCTATGGTATGGGCTTTAGAGCTTTAGCTTTACAGATCAAGACTAAGGAATTAGAAGCTAGAGACCTTCTACAAGAATGGCATGGCAACAACCCAGAAATGCGAGCGCAAAACGCACTGAATGAAAGTCTTTTGAAGAAGTATGGTTTTGTAGAAGATTTCTTTGGTAGACGTTATAATATTAGAGTTAAGGATGCTTACAAAGCAATCAACGCTCAGGTACAAGGTGGCTGTGCACAAGCGTTGAAGATTGCTCTGATTAATGTCGAGAAATATTTTGATTCGTTACCTTCTTATAATGATAATCGATTTGCTACACTACTGCTTATTCATGATGAGTTGATGGCAGAGATGCCGAACGCAGCAAGATTAGTTTGGCCTAAGATAATCGCTGGTATCGAACACAGAATGAAACATATTCCGCAACTAGAAGATAGAGGCATAATTCTTAATGTTGATAGTAAGATAACACAGGATGCTTGGGATGGTAAAAGAGCTATAGGTAAAATTCTTAGGAGACAAATTGATCGTGTACTTGCAGCGTAGAAAATCAATTAAGAGAAGGTGGCCAGTAACAATCTACTATGATGATAGAGAGCGTAACCCGTTTGACTTGAACGAAGATAAGTTTAGGATGGTTAAGAAGCGTCTTAAAACTGGCGATTATACTATGAAGGGTTTTGAAGATACTTTGTGCATTGAAAAAAAGAGTGGTATAAAAGAAGTACTAATTAATATTTGTAGAGGTGACAGGGCACGCTTTAAAAAATTACTTGAAAGAATGAGTAAGTTTAAATACAAATATTTTATTATTGAAGACTCGCCTGACAGAGTTGCTAAAGTCTTAAGGTCTATACCAGATTGTAGGATGTCACCAAGAACTTTCTACTTCTGGGTGGCTGAGATAACTATAAGATACAGTATACCTGTAATATTTACTGGACATAGACCTGATGTTAGTAAAGCGATAGTTAATGAGATATTCACACAATTACTTGAAAAGGATTTGAAATGATGATTGCTGCTTGCATAATCTTGGTTATAATTATTTTTCTACTTATCTGTATGGTTGTTAGTCTTAACCATAGAGTTTATATGTTAGAGGCAGTTGTCGATAATATGGGAATGCCTTTAAATGCATTGTTGAAGGTATATGGTATGATTGCTAACATACACGACCAAGATTGGTCTGACTCTGAGACAGTAGAGCCAGGAGATGTTTTAAGGCTTGATGGAAAGGAGCACAAACATGTCAGATGATCATCATGTTGGCGGAACAGACTTTCCTAGGAAAAGCAAAAAACGCAAGAGATTTGTTGATGATGAGGATATGGAGAAACTTAACGGTATGCTTAAAGAACTACTGAACGTGGAATCAGGGCTTAGGGCAAAAGAGATAGATTTTTTGGATGATCTAAAGGATAATTGGAAAGGTAATTTTACAACTGGACAAGCTAGCTGGTTGACTACAATTTATATATGGGTAATGAAGTAATGCTGAACAAAGAGAAACAATATCACATGTTGTACTTTCCTGAGGATATGACTGAAGAAATGGAGAAGGCATATAATCTCTCTCTTGATATTGATAGTAACTTTTCTAAATTATTCCAGTTAATCCTAGATAATATTATCAACATCTGTGAAAGAATAAAGAAGCGAGGAAAAAACTGGCGGCACTACACATGGCACCTTGTCTGTATAGATAAGGAGACACATGAAGTATTAACTAAAAGTCCTCTTGTTAAGTATTGGAGTAAGAAACGTGGCAAAAAAGAAAATAAAAGTAAAGGTACGCAGAAGAAAAGTTAAGAATACAACTGTTAGACCTAGTAGTATTATAATACCTAGCACTGAGCTTCAAACAATAGGTGTTCACAAACTACAGGACTATATGACATGTGACAGATTATTCTTCTGGAAGTGGGTGATGAACATTATCCCGAGAAAAGTGAACATTGCTTTTTGGTTTGGTTCTATTGCACATTATGGTTTTGAGCTGTTTGTTAAGGGTAAATCCATAAAGTTTATAGAAAAAGCTTTACGCAAGTTCAGCAAAGAATATCTTAAGCCTTACGAAGTAGATGCTATTATGCGACCAGAAGTAGAAATACAGTTAGAAATTGTTATATTAATGGTTAAGGTTTACCTTAAGCTTTATGGTAAAAAACAGCTCAAGTTTATTATTACACACACTGAGGTTAGGTTTGCTGTAAAACTGCAGCTTTCACCTGTACTGTTTATTGGTATGATAGATTCTTATGGTAAGAAAGGTGTTAATTTTCTGATGCCAGAATATAAGACTGCAAGCCGTATAGATAATGAGTATTTCAAGAGACTTGTGTTTGATAAACAGCTTAATGGTTATGCAATAGGTTTGCGGGACATTGTAGGAAAGTTCCCTCAGAAAAGTCCTTATATAGTTCTTAGAAAACCGAGTATAAGGGTGAAGCAGACAGAAACAACTGAAGAATTTCTAGAGCGGCTTAATGAGGATTTACATAAGAGAAGAGAGTGGTACTTTATTCATGAGATGTTTACTTTCGGGAAGAAGAATGTAGAAGCAGTTTTCCAGGATATCGAAATAAAGACTAGGGACCTCTGGTTGAAGTTTGACTGTGCTGATGATGAAGAACTGCTGAACCCGATGACATGGGCTCGTAATGATAGAGCCTGTTTTAACTATGGAGTATGCCCCTACTTTATGCTCTGCAAAAACTGTCATAACTATCCACTATACTTGAAATTCTACATGATGCGTGAGATACGGTATGAAGAAGAAAAAGCAGAGCTTAATCATAAACTAAAATACAGTACTGTTAGAAAAGGCAAATTAGCGATGCGGAAAGAGTAAGACTATGTTCGAATTTTTTGATATTCAAATTGATGTGATGAAGAGGACAGAGAAATCTGAGATGGCTGAAGTTGACCCAAGAATTTTTCACGGGGCAATAGGTCTAGTTACTGAGTCTGGAGAACTCGTGGAGATTGTCCACGACTCAATGTTTGTTTTCCAGTCTAACATTGTTGGTGCACCTCGAAATCGTAAAGCTGTTGACAGACTTAATGTTGTAGAAGAGATAGGCGACACTCTTTGGTATATCGCCTTGTTGGTAGACGCTTTAGACATTACTTTCAAACAGTTGGTAGATATTGATAGAATACCGCCACTTAACAATGTTCCTAAACAACTTGTGTTCCAGTTTGGCATACAACAGGTACACATAAGCTCTTGTATACTTATGGATATTTTGAAATGCCAGATATACTACAATAGAGCTTTCGATAGAGAACGCTTTATACAGAACCTATCTGACGCTGTGGTCGGCATTGGTCTCGTTGCTGGAGGTATAGGCACTACTATTGAAGTATGCACTCTTGTAAACAAGGCAAAGCTAGAAAACCGCTATAGGGATGAGTATACCGACAAACAAGCAAACGAGCGAGACCTTGAACAGGAGAGACAGGTTATAGCGATGACATTTGAAAAAGCGCAGAAAGACTTACTGCCTCTAGTACCTCAGGGTCCAGAATTATCTTTATAAATTAGAGGAAACTTTTTTAGTTTACCAGAGGTTAAACCTGTGGTATAATAATATTTTTTAGGAGATAAAAACAATGGCAAGGAAAAAGAAAAAGAGTGTTCGCCCTAGAAGTAGTGCAGCTAGCAAATCATTAGCTGCTGAGGCGTATAAGCAATCTGTCAAGGAGTTGTTCTTTGAAGAAGAGCCTTCAAAACCAGGTGGTGATTTTCAAGATTTTCTTGTGCTTTTGTATGGTCCTCCTAAGATAGGTAAGTCTGAACTTGCTAGACGAATTGATGGGATATATTTTCTGCCTACAGAACCAGGTTTTAAGTTCTTCTCTTCTAGAAAAACTAAGATACCTAACTGGGCTACCTTCATTGCCTTCATCAAAAAGATGGAGAAACATCCGAAGATGGTTGCGCAGGTAAAGATGTGGTGTATTGATACTGCTGACAATCTGTCAAAATTCTGTATGCAGTATGCCTGTGGTAGAGCTAACATAGCACACCCAACTGACGAAGAGTGGGGCAAAGGATGGGAAGCCTTTAGAGATGAATTTTCTCATTGGTTCTTAAGACTTGCTGCGCTTGGTCCTGGAATCATTGCTATCTCGCATGAGAAACAGCGGGAAGTTATCAGTCGCAGTATCAAGATAACTAAGGATAGTCCTGCTATGCCTACTACTACTTTTGTTATACTGAATAATCTTTGTGATGTTATCTTACACATGTCGTTTGCAAAGAAGAAGGGAAAACGAGACCCTGTGAGAGCACTGTTTACAAAGCCAACAGAGACAAGAGATGCTGGCGATAGAACAGGAATGCTACCAGCTGTAATATTCTTTAAAGATGAACAAGACGCTATCAATCAAATTCTGGAAGCTTACGAGCCAGAGAAGGCAAAGAAGAAAGGTAAGGTGAAGAAGAAAAGACGTAAGAAAAAGAAAAGTAAAAAGTAGTGTTAACGTTAACAAGATTATAAACATCAATTAGTGAGGTAACAAATTATGGCAAAGAAAAAGAAAGCAACACTGTCTTCTAGGCTAAAAGCGCTGAATAAGGCGTGGAAGACAGCAACACCCAAACAGGGTGGTGTTGGCGTGCCTGACGGTACGTATGAAGTTCGTATTGATTCAGCAATTCTCGAGGAAGCTAAGTCTACTTCAAGACTTCAGATTCACTGGACTCTTGCAGTGCTTACTGAGGAGTATGCCAACAAGATGCTCCACAAGTATGACGGCTGTGATAAGGCTGAAGACCTCGACTGGGTACAGGGTACTCTTGAGACTCTCGAGCTCGAGATTCCTGATAACATCGCCGACATTGGTCCTACTCTTGAAGAGGCCCAGGGTCTGCTGGCTGAGGTCACGGTGCAAACCCGTGATGAGTTCACCAACATCTACTTCAACGATCTTTTAGCCGACCAGGAAGAGGAAGGCGAAGAAGAAGAAGGTGAAGAAGAGGAAGGCGAAGAGGAAGAGGAAGAGGTAGAGCTCGAAGTAGATGATCGTGTGTCTGCCGAAATTGATGGTGAGGATTACGAAGGTGCAATCACCGCTATCAACACCAAGAAAGGCACCGCTGATGTAGACTTCGATGATGAAACCTCTGGTACTCACGCTCTCGACGAACTCACCAAGTTGGATGATGAAGAAGAAGGCGAAGAGGAAGAGGAAGGCAAAGAAGAAGAAGGTGAAGAAGAGGAAAGCGAAGAGTACGACGAAGACGACGTCAAGGCTATGAACTTGAAAGAGCTCGCTGATCTGATCGAAGAGGAAGATCTCAAGATCAAGACAAAAGGCGTCAAGGCTCCTGCCCTCAGAAAAGCTGTCATCAAGAAGCTCTTCTAATCAACCGTGATAATAGCGTGTCCTGCCTTAGGTGGGGCACGCTCTTCTTTTAGAAGGGATTCTACATGGCTAACTATGGTAGAGAACGCTTAAGAGTAAAGAAGAGATTTGCAGCCCTCATGCGTGGATTCCAAGAAGCTTTTTATTATGGTGACGGTGTTGATGCTTGGTTACCTGAAATTATATTATTACCTTATGTTAGTCTGCCTTGGCGAAACGACCTTACTTGGTACAGAATAATTGGCCCTCCTGGTTCTGGCAAGTCTAAGCACTTGTCCATGCTAGCTGATTTCGAACATACATATATAGTAGATGACTTCACTCCAAAATCATTTGTTAGTGGTTTCAGAGGAACAGATGGAAAGGATCCCAGTAAACTTGCTCGTATGAATGGTAAAGTAGTTATCATTAGTGATGAATCAACGCTGATGGAGCAGCGACAAGAAGATCGGAATCAGATTCAAAGCATACTTCGGAGGATTTATGATGGAACCTTCACCAAGAGTTTTGGGAATATGGAGAAGGAGCAGAAGTATGAGTCAAGGTTCAATTTACTGATTGGCTCTACTCCTACTATTGATCGATACTTCTTATATAACCAGGCTCTTGGAGAACGGTTCTTAAACTTTCGGTTACAGATAGCTGATCGTGAGGAATTAGCGAGACGCGCGTATGATAATCAATTCTCTGGATTTGAGGATAAGTGTGATGCACTAAAACCTCGTGTGCATAAGTTTATTAGGCGGTTACCTGGAATAGATCAAAGCGAGATTCCTGTTGATAGAGATGTTAGAGACTATATTCTGACAACAGCTAATCTTGTTGCGAAGATAAGAACGCACATAACTAGAGATGCGCGTGGCCAAGAAGTTACTACACTACCGCAACCTGAAGTGGCCTCAAGGTTAGTTAAGCAGGTATCTCAGATAGCTACAAGCATTGCTATTGTGGAGGGTGATGCTAGTGTTAGTAAGAAGCATGCCCAAAAGGCTATCTACTTTTGTATAGGTAGTGTGATAGCGATCGTTACCTTTATTTTGTACCATATTTATAGGTTCACGCAAGAAGTCCAGGGGGCTTCAAATAAGAAGTGGTTTCCGCTGCAATATTTGGTTATTAGAACTGCGCTAAGTAGGGGAACTGTAAAGAAAGTGATAGAAGATTTAGCAATTCACAGAGTTTTGGATATAAGAGCTGGTAAGAAACAAGGTGGTAGATTAATAGAATATTCGCTTGGTAAGGTTATGTTTGAGCGTATTGGTGATATTGACTTATTCCAGAACTATATTCCGCCGGTGCAGGAGGTTATAAAATATAAGCAGGCAGACCGGCACCGTCCTACTGGGACGAATTTTAAGAAAACTCGGCGAAAGCGAAAACCAAAGTGAAAAGAGTATGGGAGTCCCCTAGGGGTCTTTTTTGGAGCCAATAAAAAAGAATTACACCAAATAGGTATTAAGGTTTGGAGCCACACGTACGATCTATTCTAACCCGCGTACGTACGTGCGAGACCAAAACCAGTTAGACAAGTATTTTCACCTTAAAATTATTTTTTTTGTTTTAATGGGGAGTTCCACATGTTATAATGCAGTCATCAAATAAACTGTTGTTTGAAAAGTTAATAATTTGAAAGGGAACAGAAAATGGAAATGAAAGATTTCAAAAACAGTAAGGATGCTCATGCCTATGCAAGAAGGCTTACTTATGATTTAGGTATTCGATTGGGCATTGTGGATTTTCACTTAGAGGAGTTTGATAGAGGTTGCTTACGGTTCTCGAAAGGAGCCAGGGCAAAAGAAATTTTCTTTATCTTCGCTCCGTTCAATGACTCGTTTGTTTTGAGCTATCAGTATTGTGAGGACACGGTTGAGATTGACTCTGGAGAAATGCAATACCAGCCGAATGTAACTCTTGAGGATTTGGTTGACTTCATTAACAAGATGTTATGCTTCCGTAAGTTTGATGAGCAGGTAGCCATTGTCAAGATGGACCGGAAACAGTTTCGTGACCTTCTGGCTCAAAGGGTAATTGACTACCTCAACGATCATCTTTGGGACTTGGAGGGTGAGGTTATTTTCACAGAGAAGGTTGAGGATGAAGATCTTAAGAATGTGCCTGAAGAACTTCAAGATTGGACAGAAGAAGTAGAGAATGAGGTACAGGATTTCATTCACAAACATTTCAAGATTTAAGGGTAGTAAAGGAATAGAACAATGGAAACATATGAACTAACAGATGGTAGGAAGAAAACGATTGATGAGATGAGTCATCATCAGTTATGTAGTTATTGGAGATTTGCAAAAACAGGTGCACCTTTGATAATGGGAGAGTGTGGAGATTATTTTAAGAAAAGATTGTTTGAACACTTTGGTGGCTTTACGCCAGAAATTTCCAAATCGTTAGGATTTGGTTGAAAGGAGCAGAAAATGATAGTACTAATAACAGAGAGGGTAAGTGATGGGAATAGGTGGATAGACCTGTATGATGATATTGAGCAGGCAATTGAGCTTCTTATTGATGAGCATAAGATAGAAAAACCAGAACTCCTACGAGCTGAGGAAAAGACGGGCTCGATAGATGGTTATCTGTATAAACAGCAGTTCCTGTTAGAACTGCAAGATGATGATATAGAAGAAGCTATGCTACTTACAACTAAGGAGGCAACGAACCATTGTGTATCTGCTCACCAGCCACTACCACCAGGAGTTTATTCTGGGGTTGTGTCAGAGGTTAAGGTAGAATCGCCGAGGAATTTGACTATGAAGATAGAACTACTACCTGAAATAGACGTTACCGAAATGTGTGTCAATTGTGGTAAGGCTCCAGCAGTTAAAGCCAAACTTTGTAAGGAGTGCTGGGATGGTGAAGAAGGGAGTGATGACTAATTATGAGTAGTGTGCTAATTCAAACTTGGGCTGTAAACAAAACACGGATTATGGTAGTTAGGTATGCTAAACTATATTGGCATAAGGACAAAGGCTTCCGAGCAGAGCTTTACCAGAAAGTGTCAACGGATGAAGAAGCTGTTTGTATTGGTACTAAACTGTTTGGGTGTGTTGATGAGAAAGAAGCAAAGAGGTTGTTCAAGAAAAAAAGGAATAACTGGCGAAATCAATACCAATGACCTTGAAATCTAATTTTAAGTATAGTTGTTTTTAAAAATAGGATATGATAGAAAAATCTTATGTTAGAAAAATCGAAAGGAAGATCTGATGGGCAAGAAAATAGGAATAGTAGGCTCTCGAAGAAGAGATAAGCATAAAGACTATATAAAAGTAAGAGAAGCTTTTCTTGAGATCTATAAGAAAGGTGATTCCATCGTCAGTGGTGGGTGTCCTAAAGGTGGAGATCGTTTTGCAGAGATGATAGCAAAGGATGAATTTATCGATATCCACATCTTCAAGCCAGATTGGTCTAAGGGAAGATTTGCTGGGTTCACTAGAAATACGGACATCGCACGTATGTCAGACGTATTAATAGCTTGCGTAGCACCAGATAGAAAAGGTGGTACTGAAGATACGATTAGAAAATTTACAAAACGTTTTCATCCTAAAGGAAAAATAATATTAGTCTAATAAACGCAGTAACTAACCAAAATTGAAAAGGAGAAACAGAAAATGGAAGATTATGCTGAAACATTATTTAGTTATGTAAAAGAAATAGGCTGGGGAGGCGGACCTGTTATGAAGAAGACTGTCAACAGACTCGCAAACCATAAAACAACCAGAAGCAACATTATCTGCAACGACCAAGACCTCATGCTACTAACTAAAGAAAGGGTGAAGGACATCCCATCTCTTGGTCAAAAAAGCTGGGAATGTATCCTTTACTTACAAAGGCATGTAGCACTCCAAATTAGTCAATTACTACTAAACGCATCTTCAAAGGATTTTGCCGTTGCTTTGTTGGTTGATTCTGCCTTTGATGTTGCAATGGATGATTCTGACTGTGTTAGACATTGGCTCTTGGAAGGATTGCCTGGTTACAAGAAAGCTTCTGTAATGGAGCTTGCTGTAGAGCTAATTCAATTAGAACTTGATGGAGAACTTATTGAAAGATTACAGCATCAACACATGCTTGATACGTCGTGTGTAAACTAACAAACGCAGTAAATAAGATAGAAAGGAAGATTAAGATGGTTAACATTAATATTAAAGACTTTTCAGTTAGCTACTTTCCACCTTATGATAAGTACTACCTAAGTAATGGTAGAAAAGTTTACCTGACCGTAAGCGGTAATGTAGGACCTGTATACTACTGGGATACTAGAAAATCAGCGGAAAATGCTTTGGAAGAATTCAAAGCGTTAGAATAAACGCAGTAACCAAAATTAAGGAACAGAAAATGGTAACACTAAATAAAGATAATTCAGCTGATGAGAAGGCTTTACAAGACGCAGTTCTTGCGAGACACCTTGAGGGAAAGGCTTATGTAGCAAAAATACACGGTATACTACCTGCTGAATCTGACGAAGAGATGAAAGAGATCATTCGCTTGGAGGTTGAGATTTTCCTAAAAGAGCATGAAGAGGTTCTTTGTGGAACTTGCACAAGAATCGAGTTCTGTGCTCGTATTATAATGATGCAGGTGGCCGAGAAAAGAATAATATTCCACCGTATGAAGAAAGAACTACCAGAACTAACTTATGAGGATTTTCTAGAAATTGACCTGTTCGTGGAAGAGGAGAAGGAATACTTTGACAGATATTCGGATGAAGAGGCAGATCGCTTCTTAGAGGAGGATGATTATGAGACCTATGAGTAATCTAGAACAGTTTGTACTGATAGCTATTTGCTCTGCAACACTGACAATCAGTGCTTATGTATGGGTAATCTTACTAATAAGATGGTTAAAATAAAAAACGCAGAAAGGAGCTTATTAAATGGATATGTATAAAGCTAAATACCGCTTAGACGGTCAGATTCACGTAACAAAACCATTTGAGGCTAAGGACTATGCAGATGCAGATGAAGCTGTGGCTCTCATGCTTGAAAATGATGGTCACAAAGACGCAGAGACCCTACGAATAGAGAAGGTTTACTAATGAAAGATAGGTCACTATATTGTTTTGGTATCGCGATACCTGAAGGGTATGTTGTATTTATCTATGTTAAGAAGACTGATGCACATGGAGTAATAGTTCATTGGCAACCTAATACAAGAAACCTATCTCATAAGACGGTTTGGCGCCGTTGTAGGTTGCACGTAATCAAAAACGCAATAACTTACGGGTGTTTGAGATTAGATAGTTATAGAATAGATACAGGATTCTTTGAAAAAATAAAGCCACAGTTGTGGTCAAAAATAAGAGATTTTGAAAGGGATGGACTAATGTACTATTTACAGATTGATGGTCAATTGGAGGGTTTTGAAACTATAAATACACGTGATCTTATAGATAAGATAGTAACAGCAGCAAAGAAACATCTCCGTGTCAGGGTTCTTTATCTTAAGAAAAGTACGGGTAAAATAGTTAGGCGTTCTATTGCAGCTTACTCCTTCGAAGACGGGTATCTTAACGTAACCGATACCATACACGGTAACACTCAAATTAGGACCTTCGACACGGCAAATATAAAGAGCGCAGTACCGCTCAAATCAAAGTTTAAACCTGAATGGAAGATTGAGCTATGAAACTGATACTAAAGATACAGATAATCCTAATAATAATGTTAGGTATGAAAGAGAACGCAATTAAGACTGGAGGTGTCTTAGTAGCAGCTGGTATGATCGCAGTTGTTGTGATCACCATAAAGAAGATGTGCACAGGGGAGATAATCCCTCAGTCATGGAAGGAGCCATAAGATGAGTGATTCAACTGTTGAAGAACTGTACACCAATGTTGAAGAGGTAGAGTGTCCTGAATGTAAACACCTAAACCCTACAATTATCCAGGGGGGTGTTGATGAAGAAGTTGGTGAGGACATGGTAACTTGTACAGCATGCTTTAGAACATTTAATCCAGTAAGAAAAAACTATTAGACATTGTTATTTCTGTTCCTGCTCGTCAGACCTAATGTCAGGTTAGGTTTGGCGGGCCTTTTTATTTAAAATCATCTCTAATATCCTGCGTTCTTTATTAAGATCGTTTTCCAAACAATACTATAGCAAACTCCTGAGAAATCGATTCTAAAAATAGCTCTACTTTATCCTGAGATTATGTTGCTCAGCTGAGCCACCACCTCCAACCGTTTTTTGGAAACGAAAGTTCAAAGTATATGGGACCCCTATAAGGGATAAAAAATCGATGTGCTCTCCCTTCCTTAATTCTTCCCATTGTGGATATTCTGTATCTAGAATTGCCAGAATTATCGGATTGTGGACAAGCTCTATCCACAATATTCTATTAGTTCTGTATATATATATTATACACAATGTTCAGCAAAAAGTAAACAAAAAAACTGTCCTTTAAATATCTTTTTTATCCACAATACTATTCTCTATCTCATTAAGAATGGCCAGAGCAATATCACTCGAAATAGTTCAGGATATTGTTTATGTACAAACACTTATCTTTTTTCACTTTTTTCGAAAAATTCAGATTTTTTTGTTTACGAAATCAGTTCAATATGCTATAATAGAATCGTAACA
>VRUG01000142.1 GCA_019456255.1 Planctomycetota bacterium
GGGTTTATCGAGAGGTTTGTCTACATTTCGGAGATATTGAATCTTCCTTTAGAAAAATTTAGATGCGTTCGCCGTGGTTTTCATCCGAATCGTTATTGGTAATAGTTACCGTTGCCGATTGCAATCCTTCGGTTTCAGGATTAAAACGAATAGTAAAGCTTGTGGCTGCACCCGGCGCAATCGGCGAGAAGGGTTGAGATGTAAAACTAAAGACTGTAGAGGAACTCAGTTCTAAATTCGTTATCCTTAATTCAGCATCCCCCAGATTCTCAATATCAAAGATAATATCTTTAGGGATTCCAATCGTGGTGTTCCCAAAATCGTAACTTCCACCAGAAGGAATGTCGGTCGAGTTTTGTTTAACATTTATTTCGGGGCCTCCAGGCTCACTTGGCTCACCTGCATTATACTCCTCCACATCTTTCTTGACAAAGTCAAGCAGAGGATTCTTACAACCCCAGGTTGTGATCAGAGTAACCAAAACAATCCCAAACAAGATCAAAATATAATTATTTACTCTTCCGCCCATACCATTACTCCCTTTAGCCCACTAACCTCAGCTGCCCGGGCTCCCGCCTCTCCTTTCAGATCCAGATAGTCAAACTTTTCAGCGAGTTCCGGGTCAATTTTCTTCAACTTATCGTATGACCTTTTTGCGAATCCGTAGTTCTCAAGCTGATGATGTACCCTTGCTATAGCCAAAAGCAACTTTGGGTTGGAAGGTTCCTTTCCGGCGGCCCGATCATAGTATTCGAGAGCTTTCATCCAATCTTCCTTCAGGAAGTGCAGATTTCCAAGATTTACCAGAGCGGGAACATAATCTTGCCTGGACAGGATCTTCTCAAACTCTACTTCCGCCTTTTCCATGAATCCATACTGTGCATAGAGTATCCCTAGTTTGTTCCTGTCCTTGGGGCTTCCCTGGGTCCTTTTTATTTCATCCTGAAGCAGGGATACCCGCGGATAGATGGCCTGGTCGGTAATTTTCTTTACTTCCCTAAGGTAAGCGCCCAATACACGGTCGTGCGCAGGAAATACTATTTCCGATGAACCGCCCGGCAGACCCACAGGCTCGTACTGCTCCCAAGCGGCATGCATCGGGAAAAAGCCTGCCTGATCCCTCGTTTCATTTTCCCGCCACTCCTTGGCCCCGGCCCGCCAGGCCTTAAGGAATCCTCTCCCCCTTTCCGTAACCTCTACCGGTATCCAGGCCTTACCCTCTCGAAAGATCAATTCATCCGCCTTAAAGAAATCCTTAACAGCCTCCTCGGGCTTCAGATCTGTAGAAACTGCTATGAATATATGCCCGGGTGTGGTTACAAAAGCTGTCTCGATCCCTACGGATTGCAGAAGGGCACTGTACAGGATAGAAAGATCATCGCAATCTCCGGCCCCATACTCCAGGGTCTGACGGGGAAACTGAAGAAAATCAATCTGATTCTTGTTTCTGGAAAACTTCACATACGGTGTTCTCGGATCAATTACATATTTTATGCCATAAAGATCCATTGCCTCATGGATACCTACTGCCGTAAGCAGATTGGTATTCAACATTATGCTGACCTTTTCCCTTATCAACCCAGCCACCTTTTTAGAAAAGTTTAATACCATGGTATCCTTTGCCGTGACAAAGGAGGCGGCTTTTCGATCATCGTCCCAGGTCATGGCATTTCGGTCGTATATCCGAATGGTCTCAACCTTCGTATCTTTGTACCGGACACCGTTTAACTCATATTCAAGGATTATCTCCGCCGCTGCTTTGGTCCCTTCCGTTATATCGAGCACCTTTTCCGTAAATAGGGCGTACAGATCTATCTCCCGGGATTCACCTCCCTGCAACTCAGGAGGTGTATTGCTCTCTTTCGGAGCATCCATGTACTGCTTTATCAACAAGCTAACCTTAATATCCGTTATGAGTTCCTTTTCCTGATTGCGGATTACCACCTTACCGATGGGATGATCGTCGTAGTACTTGTGGAACACGGGAAAAATCTGTTTAAACTCGATTCGGCTGATCTCTATCCTCTCTCCCTGTTCAGGGATTTTGGCATTAAGAAGATCGGGCTTCAAGGGTAATCCGCTCTCCATTTTTATACGCCGCTTTTCTCTTCCTTTGAAATAATAGGAGGTTCCCAGGAACGTGCTCAATCCATTAAACAGCCCGAGATAGTTTTTGTAGGAAGCTCCTATGCCTAAACTGATCGAGGGTGTCATGAGGTAGTAGAATCCAAGTCCGGCGGATATATAGGGATTACCTCCCCCAATAAATTCGGTTCCATCGTTTAAAAAACCGTAGTAATAACCCCCATTGGTGTATTTCTTGGATAGTAGGGAATGATTTTTCTTTCCTGTTTTCTTTTAGAAACCTTACAGCGTCAGTGGGGTCGTATGATAAGTCAGAAATCCTTACCGCTTCTTTGTACATAGTTTTTAGTGTCCGTAAAACATGATTTACAGAAGTTGCAGACATAGGTTTCTTGAATCTTGTTTGTTTTTCAAGTAAAGATAATTTCCATTGCTCAATAGTCTTTACCGTGATTGCAGAGAGTCGTTTTTCACCGAAGTACGGTAACATATGATTCATTAAAAATGGTCTACAATTTTCAGCATAGACCGGTGAGATACCACTACCGCCCGCATTATCCGCTTTTCTTAGTTGAATATAATTACATTTCTCCCAGTCCCACCAGTCGCCGAAATATTCCCTAAATGTAGGATCTTTTCTTGGTTGCAGCTTGCCAGCCTTAAGAAGCTCGGTAACATAAGTACGGGCTGCAGCTTTGTTGGTCTGGCCAGTGCTCCTGGCAGTAGTGCGCTTTCCACTTTCATCATAGGTCTGGAAATACCAGATAGATTTCCCGGTTTTGTTCTTTCGCGGGAAAATAGTAAAAGGTTCTCGATACCGCATCGATTCTCCCCTCCCCGGAAAACGATTTGCTCACATTACTGCTTACTTTTGCAGTTTTGTTTGTTCAGCTTTTCTAACGATGCCTTATAATTTATTACACTGCAAAAACTTAACTATGGGCGGCGCCAGGATTGAACTGACGACCTTCTGGGTGTAAACCAGACGCTCTCCCAACTGAGCTAGCCGCCCGCGATTTCAGGTTTTTCCACTGGAAAATGAAATAGCCCATCGCAGCACCCCTACCCTGCGGGCATCTTCGACCTGCGGGCATCTTCGACCTGCGGGCATCTACGAATCACATCCGCAACCTAAACTTTAATGATAAAATTCAACATAATAGGTATGGGCGCTGGACTTTAATATTTCTTGTTAAAATAACAAGCTTTCGCACTATTATAGCATATTGCCGGCTATCTTGTCAAT
>VRUG01000143.1 GCA_019456255.1 Planctomycetota bacterium
AAAAAATAATCAAGTCCAGCGTCCGAATCTATCCTGTGTTGGACTTTTGCTTTAAGAACTTCGGTTGCGGATGTAATCTGCGCTGGGAAGAAGCGGTTTATGAGATGATGGCCTCATGGCAAATATTTCCTCTCCTGTCCGTGACGATGCAGGATATCTTCTCAATACCGATGATGATATCCAGCCTGGTAATCCTGGCCACAACGGTGCTCCCCGCCTGAAGGCACCTGTAATCCTAATTCCTACTTATCAAGAGCGCTGACTATATTGTTAAACCGCTCTTCTTTTTTTAAGTTTTTCTATAGTTTTTCCTCCTCCTCAACCCCTCCGTTCCATGTCGCCATCTTCTCTTTCCTTGTTTTTACGGGGTATAGCATTTGGAAATTCTTAAGCAATGGAAAACAGCCTATTTCCCTTACTATCTTTTTCAAGATGACGGGGGAATTAGCTGAGCATATAACATTATTTGCTTCCTGATTTTGCGGCTTCCCGACATTCCAAAAAACGTCCCTGTTTTTTGGAAGCTATTTCCCCAACACCTTAAAGCAAAAAACATAGCCCGCCAGGACGGCGGGCTCGAAGCAGGGAGTATAATCGATTTTGAATAGTATTTTTTTGATGTTATCCGGTTACTATTCCTCTTGATTTGTCTAAAAAATACTCGATTTAGCTTAATTTAGCTTATTGGGAGTAGGTTTACGGGAAACGGAAGGACTGTAGATCGGAGTGTTGTTGTACCTTTGACGAATCCGATGGAACAATACTTTTAGGACGCACGGCAACCGTCCTGGTTGCCGTGCTTTACAATAAGCAAAAAAACAGCCAGGACGGCTGTTTTTTTGCGCCAGGGGGGGGACGACCAGAGAAAATCAAGAGAAGATAATCGCTGCGGGTGAGATATAGGTAAAGAGATAGATTCATCAGATCGGTTTCTATAATTGGATTACCTCTTCACCTGATTGTTATGATTCTTTTTCCTTTAGTCTCTGGTCTCTGCG
This sequence comes from Planctomycetota bacterium, assembly GCA_019456255.1. Taxonomy (GTDB): domain Bacteria; phylum Planctomycetota; class Phycisphaerae; order Sedimentisphaerales; family Anaerobacaceae; genus VRUG01. Next base: position 999 of record VRUG01000143.1, read on the forward strand.
CTCTTCTTTTTTCTTGTTATAGTCGCTGGCCATCTGCTCAATTTACCGCATATTATCGAGCTGATTTTTCTTGAAATGTTTGAAATAGAGCTCCTTAATAAAATCGGGCAATGGCAATTCCCAGGGTTCCTGTTTAGTGTTGGCGAGACTGCCAAAATACTTAAGATTCAGACCCAGTTCCCTGGCCAATTGAATATGAGCGTGAGAAAGATGAAATTTCTTCCGGGCATCGATCCATCTTTGGTATTTCTCAGGTATCTTCTTCTTTTTTGCCTTAGAATAGTGTCCTCAGAAGCTGCGTTTCCGGCAAAACTCACATAATGTTGCGCAGTTTTACGAAAATGAGCAATGAAAGGCCAATTAAGTAGAGCGAATAGCTCAAATGCAAAACATCATCTGTTATGTTCTGACAATTCCATGTTTTTCCAATAAGTCACTTTCTTTTTGGAGAAACTCAAGAATCCTCTGTGCCGGTCCTTGCGGCTCATTTCTCCCTGCTTCCCATGCCTCCACTGTTTTTTTTGATACTCTAAAAGCTTTTGAAAATGCTAATTGGGATAATCCTAGCTTGTTGCGTATCGATTTTATCTTATTCGCTCCATAATGGGGTATAGGCGCTATCATAACACGGCGCGTTCGAACACCCTTTAAAGCCCCCTCTTTCTCGTATTTGATTGCCTCGTTAAGACCGGAGATTATATTCTTGTAGACCTTTCCTTCATCCGGACGTGTCAGATTCCAATCCTTCTGTACCTTTTATGACGTTACCATAATCTGGTTGGATACAGAGGTATTCTTCTACCGCCCGCAGATCTTCATCATCAAGTCGAAGACTTTTCCATAGTCTGTCAAACTTATGAAAAACAGCCTGCAAGTGCTCTTAAGGAATGTGGGTTATTGCAGTTAAAACATTAAAAGAGTTTCGGCAAAAACATCCTGATTCAGAACAACCTCTAAAGGCTTTGTATGCAGAAGCTAGAAAAGCGAACTGGAAAAGCTCATCAGATATAAAAAATCTGTATCGGAGTACCGGTATTTTGAAAAACAACCGTGTTGTATTCAATATTAAAGGTAATTCTTATCGATTAGTAGTAGCTATAAAATATAAATTTCAAATTGTATTTATTCGATTTATTGGAATGCATAATGAATATGATAGAATCAAAGCCGAGGAGATTTAAAATGGATATACGACCAATAAAAACAAATGAAGATCATGAACAAGCTCTTAGACGAATAGAGGAGCTATGGAACGCAAAAGTAAACACGCCCGAAGGCGACGAATTAGAGGTATTAACAACCCTAGTTGAAGCGTATGAGGTAAAGCATCATCAAATACTTCCCCCTGATCCAATAGAAGCCATAAAGTTTAGAATGGAGCAGCTTGGGATGAAAAAGACCGATTTAGCTCCAATTTTAGGCGGCAAGAACAGAGTATCAGAGGTTTTAAACAGAAAAAGGAAACTGACTATGAAAATGATACGGGCTCTTAATAAAGAATTGAATATTCCTGCTGAGGCTTTATTTTAAAATTTTTACTACCTCTTTTCCTCGCCTCTTGTTAAACCATAATACTTGGTTTTTGACAAACAACCATAAAAAGTTGATACATGCCCGTACTAATACCAGTTCGGTCTTTTTCTTTATCTGCTTCCGGTGCATGAGCAATAAACAGTGCTGAATGCCACAGGCTAATATACTCAGGAGCAGGGATTACCACGTAAGTGGCATAAGGAGCTTATCTCGGATCTACGCCTTGCCGCTTGGTTCATAGATCTCGATTTTGAATTACCAGCCCTCGAAAGACATTAGGATTCGACCAAAAACATCCCATTTTATAGCTTGGCAAAAATGGAAACCCGAAGCTTACCCCTTCGGGCTTCGAAGAAGTTTTTGGAGAAATACCATGGGTATTTTGGCATTAGAAGCAGATAAGAGAGTCCGGGAGGTTCGGTTCACCGATGACACTATAACTGTCGATCTATGGATGGTCGTACCATAACTGTTCCATTGGTCTGGTATCCTCGACTCACTCAATGCGACACCCGAGCAGCGTTCTCATTGGAAGGTGTCTGGCGGTGGTTATGGTATACACTGGCCTGATGTTTACGAAGACCGCAGCAGTGAAGGTCTACTCAGAGGAGCACCCGCACCACAAATTCAGAGACAGATAGTATAACCAGCGGATGGACACGGAACGGCATTCGCCAACGTTCATACCGTCCGGCCATCCGCATCGTTA
>VRUG01000144.1 GCA_019456255.1 Planctomycetota bacterium
CCACCCAGATCGCCTGATCGGTTAGGCGCACCGGGATGACCTTGCCGCCCTTGCGGATGCGGTACAAAAGTGGCCCCACATCGTCACCCCGAATGTTGATCCACCCAGTCACCGCCGCTTTTGCCCTTGCGGTTGTTTGCGCCCACCACGCCCTTGCTAACCCTTCCTTCAACCCAACCATTCCGCGTTCTCGACAACAGCCACGGAATCGTATGGCTCGTGCCAGTGCATAACCGACAAATGCCGGTCCTGTGAGATTACGAGTGCAATCGCATCTTTGTTCTTAGCAACGAAACGAGCAGCTGACTGATGCCGTGTCCCTCCGAGATCCTCCAGAGGCGATAGAGCCGCCTCCTGGGGCCCCAGTTCCGGTCTGAGTAAGTATACCTGCGACGCTAAATCCTTTTCGACGGTAAGTGTTGCACCGAAACCGAGGGTTTGAAGTCCCCTTGTCATCACGATCGCACCGTCTACGCCGGAAAGCGACGCGATTTCTCGAACCTGCTTCGTTACATCCCAGGTTGGCTGCGCGAGTGACCGCATGATTAGGTTCTTTTGGTCGTCCGGCAGACTACTCGCCGACAATTGCTGGAATGCTTCTCCCATTGCAGATTGCTCGCTGAGTTGGTGCCGAATCGCATCGGGTATTCTCGTGTCCGGGGAGGCAAAGCGATACGGAAATGGCTCCAAGAACTTTAAACAGTCGTCCCCCTCTGTTGGAACGATTAAGACGATTCCTCCGTGGCCGTTTTCGACGATCATCCGCCCGATATTCGCCAGAGCCAAGCATTCCCGCCACACCGCCTGTGTCTCGGTGATGTCATTCTCGGGCATTGCCTTTCGCAAAATTTGTTGTAGGTAAGCCGGCAAATCCATGCGAGTGCCTTCGACAATTGATTCCGAATCTCCGGTTAGTACTGCATATGGCTGCAACGGTCCGACGTCCACCCTCACCGTTCCAGGCTCTGAAATCTCGACCGTAACCGAATCCATCCACATGCCCACCTGATCGGGCGCGAAACCCCAAATTTCAAAATCGTCTCTTACAGCCGATGCTAACAGGCATCCACCTGGCGGAACTGCGGGCGACAGCTTTACGATCTGCGATATGTCGTACACGACTGGGATTGTGAATTTTGAGGCGCCAGGTACAGTCCCGGGAGACGCAACGGTTATACAGACGCGCGTTGATCTCCCCTCGTTGGATCGGAGGCTTGACCAGAATGCGGTCTCGATGAGCACCGAGAGCTGTTCCCTCGTGAGCGGTTGGGTCGAAGTAAGGGGACGGGGAATTCGTGTGATCTTCGCCAGATGAGCGAGTTGATTATGGATTTTGCGAATGGAATCGTCATCTGGACTGAATAGTCGGCCCATTGATATCACTCAATGCTGGGAACGAGGCATCATATCGAGCCACAAGCCTGTACCGGCGCCGTTTGCCTTCGTTGAGGGTGCGTATCCAGTATCTACCATAAAAGGGTGTGTCCCGCCGGGCGGCCCAGGGGATTACTCCTCTAGGTTCCCACAGTTCCATACGTGCGGGAGCCTTTTTCAATGTGAGATGAGTTTGAAGGAGGCGCGTGATCCTAACGTGAAATGAGTCTGAATCTGGTGACGGATCGGGCATCGTTGGAGGGTGCTTACCGTCATGACGACATCAATTCGCACCATGGATTAGGTGCGGGTCTTCCTATAAGGCACCGAGGAGGTGGAGTTCGAGTTTCCCGGGCGCTCCGAACGGCTGCTTGGAAAGTCCTGGGCACCCCGTAAGTTTGAGGTTCGGGGTCGATTTCCACCTCAATTCCCCACCATCGGAAAATGAATCTTGGTGGCGGCTTCCATCTTGGTCTTTTCATCCCGGCGGTCGTAGCGGGAGGTGGTCACCGGCGAGGCGTGGCCCATGAGGTGTTGCACCGTCACCAAGTCCACACCCGCATCCAACATCTCTCCGGCAAACGTTCGCCGGAGGTCGTGGGGGGTGAAGGGCTTGACCTGCGCTTGGCGGAACCGCTTTTCCAACACCACCCAGATCGCCTGATCGGTTAGGCGCACCGGGATGACCTTGCCGCCCTTGCGGATGCGGTACAAAAGTGGCCCCGCCGCATCACCCCGAACGTTGATCCATGCGCCAACTGCCGCTTTTGCCCCATTTCCCAAATACACGGTTCTAGCCTTGTTGCCCTTGGTGGCAATGATTTTAAGACTGCCGCTTTCCCCGTCGTAGTCGGCCAAGTCCAAATCCACAACCTCGCTACGGCGCAATCCTGCCGCATACAATAACGCCAGTATGGCGGCATCCCGGACGCCCGCTGGTGACACATCATGGTAGCACTCCTCCACCAAGGCATTGATCTCACCCGATCCGAGCGACCGGCCCTTGGGTATGGTGTTGCCCTTGATGGTCTTAATGTCGATGGCCCGGTGAAAAGTCTCGGCATCCATGAACCCGAGCCGCCAGGATTCCCGCAGCACGCCCCGCAAGGCAGCCAGCATTTTGTTAGTGGAAGCGGGACTGTACCGCTCCATGAGCAAACTGCGGATGGCCTGACTGTGCTGATACTCAACTTTCCACCAGGGAATGGAATACGGGTCGGTTTCGGTGCCGGTCAACAGTTCAGCAATGACCCGTAGGGCCTGTTTCATGGCTCTGCGTGATCCCGATCCTAGCGAAGCCAAATACACGGCAACAGGATTTGCCGAGGGCTGTAAGGCCGGGTGATTCTGCTCGATGATTGTGAGGGAATTGGAGGTATCCATATCGGAAATGCCTTTTGAATAATATTAATGTGAATAGCAATTCTCATAAGTTATTATAACATAGAATTTGCAGATTTGAACGTCATTTCATACAATAAAATGATCGTGATCCATAGTAAAAACAACTACTTTTAATTCATTCTGATTCAATTAGAACGCCTTGCCTCGCTGAGGCCTCGTGGTCAGACCAACGGAAAAAGGTTAGTCCCAATGCCTAAATTCCCTAAAACCTTGCTTCAAGACATTGCAGACTTGAACACTAAAATTATCACCGAGACCCAAGAGGCGCACGGCCAATTCTGCACAAAGACCCGGTACGCTGTTTCAGTGAATGACATAAATGCACGCCAGCGTATCCAAGCCGACCTTGACCATGGTGTTGGTCTTTTTTGCGTGGCTCAAGTCATGGCGATATTTGAGAAATCTCTACCAAGCATTCATTGGGATGACATTTTTGAGGCTGACGACCTTCAACTAT
>VRUG01000145.1 GCA_019456255.1 Planctomycetota bacterium
ACCTGAAGGCCTTTGCCCGCGAAGAACCCATGGAGCTGAAGACCAGCCTGGACATCAACGCTGTAATTCGATCGAGCATAGAATTGGCCTTAAATTTCATCCAAAATGCAACCGGAAACTTCACCCTTCAACTGGCCAAAGAGTTACCGCCCATCAAGGGCAATGCCCAGATGATCGAGCAGGTCATCATCAACCTGATCTTAAACGCCTGTCAGGCGCTCGCTGACCGAGATAAGGCTATATCCGTTTGTAGTTTTTATGATGAAAAAAAAGGCTCCGTTATTATCAAGGTGAAGGATGAAGGCTGTGGCATCCCGGCAGATCATCTTGAAAAGGTTAAGGACCCGTTTTTCACCACCAAGCGGGCATTTGGCGGCACGGGTTTAGGACTGTACGTCTCGGAAACCATCGTAAAAGAGCACAACGGTACGCTCACTTTCGTCTCTGAACCGGGTAAAGGAAGCGAAGCAACTGTTACTTTTCCGACCGGAGAACATCTATGAGCATCAGTCTGTTCCCCGCAAATCCTATTCTTATCGTTGATGACGACGAGCTTAGTTGCCGTTCGCGCGCTCTCCAGCGCCTCCCCATGGCGTCCGAGGTTGTGCAAGTAAATGCTCAGATTGTTCATTAAATTTGCCCGTTCGACATGTAAGTAAGAATCACCCCTGTGTAACCGGGGATACCTCGGATGTTGTGGTGTCAACGCCAATAGGCGCTCCGTTGCCCATAGACCAACTTCACTAAAGGAAACGAAATTAGAGGGGATTGAGTCTATTAGTTCAGCCGCGAGTTCTACTGTTCCTTTCCTCCTTAACTCGTTTGCAAGCAACGGGGCTATGATACCTTTTTCGGTCTCATTCACCATTGTCAGCGCCGCTCGAAGAGCTGGTAGTGCCATAGAGTCGATATCAGAGCCGAGAACTTGTTGCATCCATTCCTTTGCCTCAATCTCATGACGGATCGCGATACGCCCAAGTAAGATAAATCCGTTCTGTATTGCTTCCATACCGGCATCTTCGAATACTAGTGTCAAATAGTCAGGTGGCGTCATGGCATTCGAGAGGACGACGTATACAAGAAACTCGCCCAAAAGATCAGGCTCCAGCGGCGATACGCCAGACTTTTTGTAGGGATACAACCATCTAAGAAATCTGATCAGAGATTTGGTCTCATAATATCCAATCCGAGAGCAGAAATCTGCTGCTTGCTCCATGGTTGGGAAGCCACCAAGAAGTGTGGCCGCTGCCAGAATTCGTCCAACTGCTTCCAAGAAATCGAGTCGCTCCAAGGTCCATTTATCCGATGGACGGAGTTCGGCAAATCGCTCCGCCCAGTATTGCTTTTCATGCGACAGAATCTCATCCAGAAGTGAGTCGGCAGAGACTTCCACTCCCGCAATAACTGCCAGCGCCGCCATATGCAGGTAAAGAGGACGACTATAGCGTTCGTCCGCAAGATTCATCGGATGCTGATTCTTAGGACTAGAGAAAGAATTCGCGAATGCGTCTCGTGCATGTTCCCAGATGGATAGTCTCTTCGCAATCTCCAAAGGGATTTTCGCGAGATGCAATGGTTTGCTCTCGAGCAAAATTTGTCGAACATCTTGGTCCATATCCAGAAGCTCAGACCACCAGGCAGCAGTTTCTCTCGCCAACAATACAATCCGTAGTGGCCGTCTCCTATTGCATGAGCGGCGTCCAGCCCGTTTTAGAAAATCAGACAGAAACGAAAGACGGCTTTCGGCATAATCGACAACGACCAACGTTGGCTTTGATGCGTTAATAAGTATTTCGATGTCGCCGGAGCCTAGGTTATCGTCTACAAATCCTGCAAACCATCCACGGGACAGGTGTTTGATAAACTCGATTAGGAGACGAGTTTTCCCGGCGCCGCCCGACCCAATAACCAACCGGACACTGGTAAGCTTGTGATCCTTACACCATCGATTAAGAGTCTCCCATTCGGTCCAACAAAGGTCCTTTCTGAATGGAACCACTCTGCACTTGGCATTCAGCAAGGTTCCAGGATTTTTGGCTGAGAAGTCTGTAAATGTATTGGGAGTAAGGATGTCTGAAGGAGTTCTCCGCCTTCGCCTTTTGCTAGCATATCTAATTGCCAGTGTCAGGAGGCCGCCACATAGGGCTACTCCAACTCCGCTAAATATCCATTCTGCATGCTCAAGTATAAAATTCAGCATCATTATAGGAAGCCTAATCTCGCTCTTTCTTCGCTGGCTTGCAAGGCCGGGAAGTGAACAGTCAGCACCTTACAGTCCCGTTAAGTGTAACTTCAATTATTCATCATGTCACCGGAGAAGGCAAAAAATTACTTCACGTCTTCTAAAGGGACTGTATTTCAGTCCATTCGCATCGGAGTACGCGTTGGTGATCAAGCCGCTCGCATTCTACGCCTCATGGCGCGACTTCCAGAATGTTACCTTTGACGTGAGGTTATTCGGCACAATTGATCTATGATCCAGTATCTTGTTTTCCATGCTCCGATACTACACCGGTCTAGCCCAGCTCGAAAGGTAGGTTTTGTCGAACGCTTACATTCGTTAGCCTGAAAGCATTCTCCTTTCTGTCCCGTATGCTTATTTGTTTTTTTATCGTGGATTTAGGCTCGGCATAGCTTGCTTCACTTATTGCTGGAACTGGCAGTCATTGCCTTAGAATTAATACAATAATAGCTTTCGCCCGTGTGTTTACGCAATACATTCTGGATATATATGGAGCGGTTGCTGGTGAGGTAGCATCACCATCGCCTGGTGCGATCCATCCGAAAAACGTGGAGGTGCGGCGGGAGCATGAACTGCCTCTATGAGTGGCGCAAAGATTGTCGAAAAACCTAAGAGAAACGACTATTTTGCTAGTAAGAACTAGTTAGACCCTACTCGAAAAGGTGCCTCACATAAGGGATAGTGTCTATTACCTCTAAAAAAAACAACTTTAACCATTGAAGAAATAACAATAATTTATTATAATACCTCATAATTATTTTATAGTATTTTCTATAAAATATCGTTATCATAAAACAAATAATGAAAGAGGTAATTATGTCAGTAATATCTCAACCAAACTGGACAACCAACGATATATTTCTTGCTGCCCCGCTAACAACTCTAAAAATGATTATAGAAAGTGCTATAGAATTATTACGATTTAAGCCTGAAATATTAGATCGTATCAATAAAGACCAGGATGTAT
>VRUG01000146.1:0-2004 GCA_019456255.1 Planctomycetota bacterium
CTATACTTTTTAGTTTTACCGTTGGGTTGCCTGCCTCTTATGCGCTATCCAGATATAAATTTCACGGCAAGAGCTTCTTAAAATTATTAATATTATCATCAAGGATGTTTCCTGTAATGATTTTGGCCATACCTTTGCTAATAATTTACATGAAAATTGGCTTAAGCGATACGATCTATGGTGTAGCGCTGGCTCATACTATTATGGTACTACCTTTAATTATCCTTGTATCCGCGAGTATTTTAGCCAGCGTATCGGTGGATTATGAAGAGGCGGCTATGATTTTCGGCTTATCGCGTATACATGCTTTTTTTAAGATAACTTTGCCGCTCGCACTACCGGGTCTGGTAGCCTCAGCGATCCTCGCATTTATCATATCGTGGAATGAGGTGTTTATTGCAGCTATACTGAATTTGACGAATAGAACACTACCGGCACATATTTTTAGGACTGCTATGGACTCGCCGGACTATTTTAAATTCACAGCCGGGTTCATTATGTCTATACCGGCTGTAATATTTATCTTTTTCGTAAGGAAACATTTGGTAACCATGTGGGGCATTTCCCTTAAGTAAGAAGCTTATCAACCTTGCGATGCAGCAATGGAGGTGAGGCAAGGATGACTAATGTAACTATCAGAGGTTTATGTAAATATTTTGACAAGGTGAAAGCTGTTGACAATTTAGATTTGCAAATCAAGGCAGGGGAATTCATAGTGCTTCTTGGGCCTTCCGGCTGTGGCAAGACTACATTACTGCGCTGCATATCCGGCCTGGAGAGAGTTACTGCCGGCAGGGTGTTCTTTGACGACCATGATATGACGTATCTTTCGCCAAAGGGAAGGGATATATCGATGGTCTTTCAAAACTATGCAGTTTGGCCTCATATGAGAGTGGAAAAGAATATCGCCTTTCCTCTAAAGGTTAAAAAATTTCCTCAACACGAGATAAATAAGCGAATTGCCTGGGCATCTGATCTCTTACGGATAGAGGAATTACTGGACCGCTATCCGGCTCAGCTTTCCGGTGGGCAGAGACAGCGAGTGGCAGTCGCCAGGGCGATTGTGGTTGAACCGAGGGTACTTTTAATGGACGAGCCGCTCTCCAATCTTGATGCCCTACTGCGCGTTAGAATGCGCAGTGAAGTAAAAAAATTACAGCAGAAACTCGCTGTTACAACCATTTATGTTACCCATGATCAGGTGGAAGCAATGACCATGGGTGATCGTATTGCAGTGTTTAATCAAGGAAAGCTTCAACAGGTTGGAATATCTGATGCAATCTATCATAATCCGGCTAACACTTTTGTGGCAGGTTTCATCGGTTCGCCACAGATGAATTTCATTGATGTTGAGATAGAAAGCCGTAACAACGGATTAAACTTAATAGCGAAGAATTTAACCATATCCTTAAATGATAAATTCAAAGCTAAAGTCTCTGAACATTCAGGCAGTAGAAACTATATTTTAGGCATTAGGCCGGAGCATATTTATTTGACAAGCCAATCTAAAACGTATCCAGTAACAAAGGGCAAAGTCTACTTCCTGGAGTTATTACGGTCAGATACTATCATTCATCTTGAAACAGAATTCGGATTTCTCGTAGTTAAGGAACCTGGTGATTTGAAGCTGGAGGAAAACAAGGAGATCGAGGTTTCATTTGACCTGAATAGAATCCACCTGTTTCATAAAGATACAGGCAATTCAATTATGGCTTGACCAAGTGTATAGCCGTACCAAAATCAGTGTTAAAGCAAATGATATGACCCCAAAGAAGAGACTACTCACAGCCATAGCAAACAAGGCGCCTGAAGGACGGTGGGAAGAAGCAGACACTAATCTTCCAACAGAAGCCAGTTTCCATAGGCATACTGAGCTATCACAAACCTTCACCAGCATGCACTTCGGCACAGTAAGCGCAGTGGCGTACTTACCCGATACATTTGGACATCCGGCAACGCTGCCCAAAATACTGGCCGATACGGGATTCAAGTATTTCATTTTCA
>VRUG01000146.1:2104-3201 GCA_019456255.1 Planctomycetota bacterium
TCAACTGTTACTTTTTTGGAGTAGGAAATCACGGAGGCGGGCCATGTATTGCTGAGATCGAGTTCTATAACAAATTTATCCAAAGCCAGCCTGAGGATGATGTTGGTTATTCCTCGTGTCTTAATTTTTTTATCTCCGCAGAAAATGTAAACGACATCCCCGTGTACAGTGACGATCTACACCCCCATGCTGTAGGATGTTACTCTGTTTTACGCGATGTAAAAGACTCTATGCGGAAATGTGAGCATGGTTTGCAATTTGCCTCACGCGCTCTTAGCATGAAATGCCAAAGCCCTGAAATCCTTGAGCCCCTCTGGGAAAAGATTCATTTTCTGCCGGGGAATAGCATCGCTACGGATCAGGTGGTGATTGAAGGAGGGGGAAAGATATCTGAAGGAACGAAAAGTAAGGGAAGGAAATTGTTACTTGAAAAACCCATCCGATTTCTGCTTCTGGTAGATGAATCAGACACTTGGGGTCACGGTGTCCGTTCTTTTAGCGAGGTTGAGGGCAGCTTTGTTTTAAAATCTTCGGCGGTTCTATGCGGGCCTGTTACCAGTAAATTGTATCAACTCTGGACACATAAGCGGTCCATGGTCAAGGTGATTTATTCGCTGTTCCAGGGGCTGCCCCAGGTTTATATGGATGTTAAGGTTCATTGGGCTGAAGACCAAAAAATACTCAAAATGGAGATCAGCCCGGCAGGTATCCGCTCTGCGGACGTTACCATGCAGGGCGCCGGAGGTGCAATCCGGCGCAGGACTGATGGATCTGAGCTGCCCCTTCATCACTGGGTGTGGCTACAGGATGACCATTCGGATGTTGCAATTGTGCAGGATGGAGCCTTTGCCTTTACAATGACCGAAGAGATGAGAACCTTACAGACCGGTCTGGTAGACTTTCGTACAGTCTCGTTTGTTCATTGGCCGCAGATGATGCCAGTTTCAATTTTAACGACTAAATCTGTGTTTATTCTCTTTCTAACCTTTCAACGTTATTTCCTAAATGAAGCCTGTTCAATATTCTAATTAATTACTATATAATTAATTATACACCAGATTTCAAAAAAATAACCCGGAAACGGGGAAATGGAGCGA
>VRUG01000147.1 GCA_019456255.1 Planctomycetota bacterium
CCAGGGAGGCGGTGAGCACCCCCGCGCCGACGAGCAGGCTGCCCCCGGCCCGTTGCACGTTGCGCAGGGTGCGTGGACGGCGCAGCAGGGTGCGCACGCTTCCGGCCATCAGGGCATAGCCGGCGGCATTGAGGAAGGCCAGCACCAGGAAGGTGCCGCCCAGGATCAACAGTTGGGGCAGCACGGGCCGCTGCGCCGAGACGAACTGGGGCAGGAAGGCCACGAAGAACACGATGCCCTTGGGGTTGAGCGCGGTTACCGCGAAGGAATGGCCCAGCATCGCCCAGGGCGAGCGGCCGTTGGCCTCGGGAGCGGCGTCTTCCAACACGGGGCTGGAGCGCCACATGCGCACTCCCAGGTAGACCAGATAGGCCGCCCCCACCCACTTCATCACGGTGAACAGGGTAGCGGAGGCCGCCAGCAGTGCCCCCAGCCCGGCGATGGAGACGGTCATTGCGGTGAGGTCACCCAGCACCACCCCCGCCACGATGGCAACCGCCGAGCGCCGGCCCTCGGTGAGGGCATAGCTCACCACCAGCAGAATGGTGGGCCCCGGGATGATCAGCAGAATGCCGGCCGCCAGGGTATAGGTGAGCCAGACTTCGATGGCCATTGCGTCTCCGGAGGTTTGGAAATTTTGCGGGTGGGGGAGCGAATTTTCTGGTGACAATGCTCCAGAAATTGAATATTTATTAATCTTTTGAATTGTAGCTATTTAATCCATAGGAGATTTCAATGCAATGGCATGTCTATGTGGTGACACCGATTGATATGGGGTGGGAGCATCTTCCCAGCATTGAAGAAACATCTGCATCTATTGCCAGAGAACAGGCTGCAAGTAGCATAGATACCGATGTCCCACACGACCTTGAGGTAAAAGGATTTCTCGCCTCTCTGGCTGAGGCTAAAGTGGCGGCCAAGGGAGTGGGTTGGAATGGAGACTTTGCGTATGAGCCGCGCGTATGTTGGTTTCCAAACCCTGGGGGTTTCGACTTCTTGTATGGTTTTGTATGGAAACAATCCGATAACGGAACCACGTTTGTGGTTGCGCCATTTGCATTGCCTTGGCTCAATGAGAGTCGTCAATAGGCAGGAAAGCCAGGCACAGTTATGGTTGAGACCGCTGCATTACAGGAACGGGTCACTGCTGGATTAGATCGGGCTAGAGCCAACGGAAAACGATTAGGAAGGCCGAAGGTGGGGGAAGAGGTCGAACAGAAAATCCGTCTTGCCCTTGAGAAAGGGGACAAGGGGATTCGGAAGATTGCGGGGGAGATTGGGGTAGGGGTGAGTGTCGTTCAACGGGTGAGGGCGGCTCAAATATAAAGCCCAACCATCGGGATGAAATGAAATCCTTTGAAATAGTCGTTTTTCCTTCCTGGATGCAAGGATTATCCTGGAAAACGATAGTGGATCAAACGGTACGGAATTTTTCGATGAAAAAAATTAATACAAAAAAATTTTAAGGGAGGGAAGTAATCAGGCCGAATTTAAAAATCAAATCTGTTAAATAAAATACCGTCAATAGCGCAGCAGCCCATGCCGTTAAATTAAAAATTAACTTCAAGAGTAATCCGAAACCGGATGTTTCAAATTTTTCCCTGTTGAACCCGGCTTGCCCTAGCAAGAGAAAGGGTAAGGATGCAATCCCTCCTACCAGCAGTATCAACCAGAAAAATGGATTTATTGTCCTTATCCAAGATTTCCAAATTTCCCTTTCATAGTTCCCTATTGCACGGTCTATAACGTCAAATGTTGTTTGTTCGCTGACCACCTCAATATCTTGATAAAGGTAGAATACACCAGTTATTACATTGACATGCCTTATCGCACCCCCAATAGAAGGGGCGGGGTAAATAACAGTAACAGGATCACTTCCAGCCATTACAGCACTAGACTCGGCGGCTCCCATTAATTTGTTAATTTCTGGTCGAATTTTTGTTGCTAAATCACCATCAGTTGGCGGTCCTGGTGCCATCCATCCTGCATATTTTATATCTGAAAAATAATCTTCTATTAATTTCCTATATTCCTCTAGAATTTTTATATGACGTAAGATTTCCCAAACAAACATTTTTTTATAAGGCAGTGGCACCTGTTACTCCATAGACAGAAATAAATGAAAAAACCGACATCAACTTAAAATTCTATAAAAATCATAACAACTAAAATATGTATGAATAATGGGAGATATCGCAAGTATTTTAAAATAAGGGTAATATCGTAGATATCCATCGAAATTCAATACATTTCAAATCCGGGGAGATTCTGCGCCAATTTTGCGCCAAAAGTGATGGGATAAACGGGGTTGCGCCACCTTGCGCCAAAAAAAAATGGCCTACGGGGAACCCGTAAGCCATTGATATATCAGAGCGGGAAACGGGATTTGAACCCGCGACCCCAACCTTGGCAAGGTTGTGCTCTACCACTGAGCTATTCCCGCTGCTGGGTTTGTTGCCGGATGCCAATTATGACACCGGGCCCGGGGATGTCAATCGTGGATGTCAATCGTTGCCGCGGCCCCTGGGCGGGATGGCGGGAGGAAATGACCGGGAATGTTGCACGGATAATGTGCACGGATATTGAATGGAATATTGCCGTTCTCCCCTTGACAACCTGCGGGGAGCACCTAAGATAAATGATTGGACAACTGCTGTCCCCCCCACCATTCCCCGGTAGCTCAGCGGCAGAGCGGGTGGCTGTTAACCACTAGGTCGTAAGTTCGAATCTTACTCGGGGAGCTTGTAATATCAATGGCTTAGCGTTTCAACGCTAGGCCGTTTTTTTGTCAGATTACCTATAGATTACCCGAGAATTGGTTTTTCGGTGTTTTCCAAGGCTGCACCTTGCGGAAATCGCTGCCGTACTTGGGCACAAGCAATTAGACATGGTTCGGCGATATGCCCACATCAGCCCCCAGCACACTGCTGGTGTGGTGACCCGGATGAACGAGAAGATATTCGGAGGGAAGTAGCTGGCCACGGCAGTCTTCACCCTTCCATCGACCCATGCACCCCGACCCGATACCCGGCCCCGATCACCTCCACAACTGACGCCGGGGTCAGGACTTCGACCTACTGCCCCTGATCCACCCAAGGGCCTTCCCTGTACCCTTCCGGTGCCCAGGCCCATGGTCTGCCCCTCCCCTTCAGAAGGGCCACCTGATAGCCTTCCTATAGGCATGACCTCTACCCTCCGGT
>VRUG01000148.1 GCA_019456255.1 Planctomycetota bacterium
GATAACCTATGAACATCAGGTAATATCACCTGATGGAACGATTCGCTGGCAGAGGTGGACAGCCCGGGGGCTCTTTGATGAGAGTGGCGCGCTGGTGGAATATCAATCCATTGGAGAAGACATCACCGAGCGCCAGCAGGCGGAGGAATCTTTTGCCATGGAGCTGGAGCGCCTGTCCACCACCCCGCGGGGCATCGGCGACGGGGTCATCGCCACCGACGTTGATCGACCGGCGGTGCTCATAAACCAGGCCGCCGAAACACTCACCGGCCGGTCCCAGGAAGAGGCCCTCCAGGCCGAGTCCGCCGAGTACAAGCAGGCGGAGGAAGAACGCGAGAAACTACTGCACGATAAGGGAGAACGTGTTAAGGAACTCCAATGCATGTATGGTGTGGCCAAATCTATTCGTGCACGAAACACCCTGGAGGAGATATTTCAGGATGTGGCCGAGCTCATCCCCCCCGGCTGGCATTACCCGGAGATCACCAGAGGAAAGGTCACCTTCGGCGAAAAAGAGTACGTTTCAGAGCCATTCACGGAGACCGAGTGGAAGCAGTCAAGCGACATTGTCGTGCATGGCGAGCCCCTGGGTTCGATAGAGGTTTATTATCTGGAGGAGTGCCCGGAGCTGGATGAAGGTCCGTTCATGACGGAGGAACGGAACCTGATCAACGGGATGGCCAAGAATATTAGCGAAGCCATCGAGCGCAAGCATGCAGAGGAGGCGCTGCGGGAGAGCGAGAAAAAATACCGGTCTTTGTTCAGCAATATGCGAAACGGTTTCGCGTATTGCCAGATTCTGGTCGATGAAAAAAACCAACCTATCGATTTCATTTATCTCGAAGTAAATGATGCCTTTGAAAAACTCACGGGATTAAAAAAGGTAGATGTTTTAGGAAAAAGGGTTACAGAGGCGATCCCTGGAATAAAGGAAGCTCATCCTGAATTATTTGATATCTACGGCAAAGTTGCCTTAACTGGTGAGGGCACTCAATTTGACATCCACTTCAAGCCCCTTGAAATATGGCTCTCTATTTCCGTCTATTGTCCCCATAGAGGTTATTTTGTTGCCGTTTTTGAAAACATCACCGAGCGCCAGCAGGCGGGGGAAAACCTACGAATAAGTGAAGAGAAGTATCGTCGCTTGTTTGAAACCATGCAGGACGGGGTACTAATCGCCGACACAATAAGCGGTGAAATTATCGATATTAACCCTTACCTGGCTGAGCTCTTCAAATGCAATCGTGAAGCGATTATAGGCAAAGTAGTATGGAAGGCGCATCCTTTCAGCAGTATGCTCGGGATGGAGGAAGGGTTCAAGAGTCTCCGGCGTGAGGGATATACCCGGTTCGTTACTGCATATCAATCAATTCCGAACGGTAGAAAAATATTTGCGGAATTTATTAATAATGTTTATCTGATTGGAGGAAGGAGCATAATCCAATGTAATGTCCGTGACATAACCGAGAACAAGCTGGCAGAGGAGTCGCTGCGGGAGAGCGAAGAGAAATACCGCCAGCTTGTAGAACTCTCCCCCGATTCTATCGCTGTTCACAGGGAAGGTAAGATTGTCTTTATAAACACGGCCGGGGCAAGACAGCTCGGCGCAGCGGACCCCGAACAACTCATTGGGAAACCGATAAGGGATTTCCTACATCCTGATTATCATGACATTGTCAAGGAGCGAATTCGACAGATAAATAAGGGGAAAAAAGAAGTTCCCCTAATAGAAGAAAAGATCATTCGGCTCGATGGGACAGTTATAGATGTGGATGTAACAGTAATTCCTGCTACTTACCAAGGCAAGCCAGCAGTGCAGGCTATCGCTCGTGACATCACCGAGCGCAAGCGGGCGGAGAAGGAATTGAGTGAATCCCGCGAGCAACTGCGCAGTCTGTCCGCTCACCTGCAATCGGTAAGGGAAGAAAGCCAGAAGCTGCTCGCCCGTGAGATCCACGATGAGTTGGGGCAGGACTTGACGGCACTGAAAATGGACCTGTCATGGATGAAAGGCAGACTGCGCCCGGATCAGAAATTGCTCCAGGAGAAGGTCGCCACTATGACCAAACTGTCTGATGCCATGATTCAGACCGTGAAAAGGATAACTGCCAGGTTGCGGCCGACACTGCTGGATGACCTGGGCGTGGTAGCGGCCCTCGAGTGGGAGTCGGGAGAGTTCACAGAGCGAACGGGAATCGGGTGCGATTTGACGGTTGAGCCTGAGGATCTCGATCTCGATCCGGATCGGGTTACGACTGTGTACCGCATCTTCCAGGAGGCTCTCACAAACGTCGCTCGCCACGCGCAGGCCACGAATGTTAAGATAAGTATTAAGGTACATGCTGACACGTTAGAAATGGAAGTCAGGGACAACGGCATCGGCATAACTGAGGAACAGGTTGCCAGTCCACGATCATTTGGGCTCATCGGCATCCGCGAAAGGGTCCTGCAATGGGACGGTAAAGCCATAATTGAAGGTAGAAAAGGGAAGGGCACAACCTTAGCTGTAACGATTCCACTGGACAATGGGGGAGGGCCGAAATGATCAGAGTCCTTCTCGCGGATGACCACCCGCTTTTTCGCGAAGGGGTTAAACAGATCCTGGCCGAAACCTCCGACATC
This sequence comes from Planctomycetota bacterium, assembly GCA_019456255.1. GTDB lineage: Bacteria > Planctomycetota > Phycisphaerae > Sedimentisphaerales > Anaerobacaceae > VRUG01. The sequence continues at coordinate 2,623 of VRUG01000148.1, forward strand.
GTCGTGGCAGATGAGGCCAGCGACGGGAGGGAAGTCCTGGTCAAGCTAGGTCAGGCTCAATATGATGTGATATTATTGGATATCGCCATGCCTGGTGATAGTGGCGTGGAAGTACTGAAGCATATTAAAAGCATTATGCCGGATCAGGCCGTTCTCATATTAAGTATGTATTCTGAAAAGCAGTATGCCCTCCGGGTTCTGCGATCAGGTGCATCGGGTTACCTCACAAAGGATAGCACACCCGATCGGCTGGTGACGGCTATAAGGAAAGTGGGTGCGGGGGGCAAGTATATCAGCCCTGAATTGGGTGAAGAATTAGCACTTCGGGTAGGCACGGAATTCAAGGTCCCGCGCCATGAGAGGCTGTCAGATCGCGAACACCAGGTCCTGGTTATGATTACCTCTGGCAAAACTACTGGGGAGATTGCAGATAGGCTCTCCCTCAGCGCGAAGACCATCAGCACTTACCGGGCCCGGCTGTTGGAGAAAATGAATATGAAGACCGATGCGGAATTGACCCACTATGCCATTCAATACGAACTCGTGAAAGAAGGTATTA
>VRUG01000149.1 GCA_019456255.1 Planctomycetota bacterium
TCCATTTATCCAGAAGATGCGAATAGCGCCGGTAAGGAAGATTCAGTTCTGCATCGAGCGGAAAGTAACCCTTTTCCCCCTTCCTCCAATAGTAGGCCCGGTTGATCTTTGCCTCGCCAAACACAGATTGATACGTGGTCTCTTTATTCATGTGGTATGGAAGATCTTCTTCCCCCACTCTGACCGCCCTTTCCGCCTTACCTGTTCCGCGTAGGGTAATAATCTCGCGCAAAAACGCATGCCCCATTTTGAGCATGTATCTGAACAGATCATTCTCAAGGAACCTTATAGATCTTTCTTCGAAGCCGCTCCACATACATACTCGTAAATCTCTTGTAATATCTTTCTTTGCTTGACGTGCAACGCCTCAACATCATACATTTACATAGCTGGCCCCTCCCAGGGTGCAAATATGGTTATGTTTTGCTAATGTTTGCACACTTTGGGGCCAGTTTCAATGTGTCCAGTGATGATAATTTCTCACTATATAAATACATAATTATAAACCGAAATTAGCCACGCTCTAATCTTTATCCCTTCCATTTATTTCTGCCGCTTTTTCACACAGTATATTGACCAGTCTGGTATTCTCCCACTAGTTTTCCCCGCCTATGTTGTAGGTCTCACCATCTATTCCCTTATTCAAGATGAGCAAGATTGTGCTTTAGTGGTCGTCTACGTAGAGCCAGGCGGTGCGGATAATATAATAATCCGTAATGGTATTTTGGACGCTTTGCTCGCCTTGAGCTTGCTCTTACCGTAAACGCTCATTGGGTTAGGCGGGTCGCTTTCCGGGTAGGCCGATTCCTTTTCACCGTTAAAACGTAATCCGTGGATATATGAATCAGTGCGGCGTTCAGGGATTTTGCTGTTTCTGCAATATTTTGAACCCCGCCGGCATTGACGCGAAAGGCATCAGGCTCATCCTCAGCCTTATCCACCGCATCCTGTTCCACCCGGCAAAAAGCTTATCCGGGAAGTTCAGCACAGCGCCCCGCACCAGGCCCTTGACCTCACAGCCAAGCTCCAGGTGGCGGCGGATCTGCCGGTCATCGAGAATATACGTATCCCTTGATCGAAGCCGGGTCCTCAGCCTATACCTCTATTTATACAGTCATACCTCCACATAGGGATCGTGCACCTTGATATCCACCGCGGCGATCGGCTCGCCCATGTTACGCATGGCATCGCGGACAAGCTGGGGAATGTGGAGCGCCCTGGTGTCGTTGATGTCGATGACCAGGGAGGTAACCTTGAAGATTTCGTCATCCCAGTCCAGGATATGCCTGTAAGCCCAAACCCCTAAGCCGCCGTCCTTGGGCAGGCAGCAGCCCCCGATGCCAGGCCCCGGGAAGATTATATTGGAATGGGTAGGTCTTACCCTGATTGCCTTAATAACCCTTTTAAGGCCTGCGCCGTTGCGCTCGGCGAACAGCAACCATTCGTCCATAAAGGAGAGGATGGCGGTCCGGTAGCTGTTTTCAATGATCTTCTTTATAATAGATAGGCTATCTGTTCTGTTGTGCCGGACGGAACGGTGGTTTCAATCAGTAACAGGGTTTCAGGACCTATATATTCGGCGATGGTTTTTAAAGATTCCTCTAGGGCTTCCCCATCGCAGATTACATCCGCAACCTAAATTTTAGTGGTAAAATTCAGTATAATAGGTATGGGCGATGGACTTTAATATTTCTTGTTAAAATAACAAGCTTTTAAGCTATCATAGCATATCCGTAGTGCCGATAAATCCGAACCCGAGAAGGACTACGATCTCTCTTCCCTCTTTTTTCTACTGGCCGACCAGCTTTTCCAGCTTTTAGAGCTCAATCTTGTTCTCGTTTATGCCGGGCAGGGGAAATTTTTCACCCAAACGTCTTAATCTTATTATTCTTAGACTGTCCATTATACACCATGGCTGCCTTCAAGCATGAGCTGGAAGGAGGGGATGAAATACTTACCGGACAGAAATTGGGCGCCGCTGGCAAACATCCTGCTGCTGGTCCTGATTGCCAAGCTTCCTCTGGCTACGATCGTCCAGAGGCTGTTTAAGGGCTACGGCCTTCTGGCGGGGTTGTGGTTGCTCACAACTCCCCTGGTGGGTATCGGCCTCTACTTCATCCACAGGATAAGCTGGTATATTTTCTCGTGAACAGGGGATACGGGATAAGGTTCATGTCCCTGGCTGCCGTAGAGAGGCGCGATATCAGGCGGATGCTGAAGACCCGCTTCACTTTAAGATATAAGATAGAGCTGCCCGATGGCTGGATATTTGACGGCAAAATAATTGACGGCCAGGTAAAGTAGCCTGCGAAGGCTGATGAAAGTTATCATTGAACGTTACGGCAAGGGGAAGCTGACCAGGTAATCCTTCACTTTTTTTTACAGGGCTTGATTGAAAAACCCCCACCTCAAAGTGGGGGTTTTTTTATGTCCGTCAATTTCACCGGACAGGTGGCAATTATCAGGGTGCAGCCTCTTATCCTTAACTGTTAAAAACGACCTCATTGGAGTAATCGCTTTCCAGGCCGGCTGTATTGTAAGCGGTGGCGGTGATATAGTAAGTTTTGCCCACCTCCAGGTCGGTCAGGGTATAGGTAGTCTGATTGCCCACATCAACAATGTACGGGTAGTTTCCGCTGGAAAGACCGTAGTATAGCTTATACCCGGCCAGATCAGGCTCGGTATTGGGGTCCCAGATAAGTGTGGCCTGGGTTACCAGGTTCTCAAGCACCTGGAAGGTGTAGGTCGCAGAGCCGGCCCTGCTGCCGTCCGCGGTGAAGGCGGTCACGTCCAGCCGGTATATGCCCACGGTCAGATCGCTGCCCAGGGTGTAGCTTGGGCCGGTAGCCCTGGACTCCCCGTTGATGTACCAGGCATATACTACATTACCCACTTCCGGGGGAACGGAGGCGGTTACCGTCATGGTTTCGCCGAGATAGATTTCAGCGACCTGCCCGCCCATGGTAACTGTTATAGGATCGTTCAACTCCGGGGTGATGCTGATCGTTATATTCCCCCCGGGGCCGTTTATCTCGTAGAACTCGAACTGCCCGGATGTGATTTGATCCTTCACGATTCTGACCATATCCACCGCGCCCATTACCAGTAGGCCGTTATCCTTAAGCTGAAGCACCAGGGTGTAATACCCGGTAGGAATTGTGCTGTTG
>VRUG01000150.1 GCA_019456255.1 Planctomycetota bacterium
GAAATTTCTTCCGGGCATCGATCCATCTTTGGTATTTCTCAGGTATCTTCTTCTTTTTTGCCTTAGAATAGTGTCCTTAGAAGCTGCGTTTCCGGCAAAACTCTCATAATGTTGCGCACTTTTGCGGAAAACTGCATTTTATTTTAGAAGAATTGGTGAAGTAAGCACTTCTCATAATAAATCTCTTAATTCATCGATAGTAATTTCAATGTCCCTGCAAATTGATTTTATGGTTTTTCTTTTTATAGATTTCTTACCGTGAATCGGAATTGTGGTTCGCCTTCTATCTGCTTCCCTAAAATATATCGCATGACTTGTTCCACTTTGTCTTATGAATCTGAATCCTACTTTTTCTACTACTTTTACGATTTGTTTTGAACCATTCGGCATCGGGAAATCGTGTACTCATACGGGCACACGGATAGAAGCTATCAAATAGTTATCTATTATTGGGATTTCTTCTCCGCTTTTTTTATACTCTTCAATAAATCCGGTTATAACCTGCCTTATCTCACTTATTATTTCTTCATAGGTTTCGCCCTCCACATGACAGCCCTGGAAAGCGGGGCATTCAGCATAATATCCACCCTCTTCACATTCTTCTATTATTATTTTAAAAGTATATTCCATATCCTATTCTCTTGTACTGTATGAATAGTTTAATACAATTTGTACCCATATAAAAGAGGAAAAATTCGAGTGATTCTCCCTAATGGATGGTATGCGACATACGAATTTAGATAGTAGCACTTTCCCGTGAGAAAGAAACCGCCTTTAGGCTGTTTAAGGATTGGGATTATAGATCAGAGTCCAAACAATTCATCCATTTCTTTTTGATATAGATCCAACCTCTTAATTTTCGCGTAGTATAGGTGGAGTTCCTCGTCCATGATCTTTGGTAGGAGGCTGTCCTGGAAGACGTCTTTAGCCTCCTCCCAGTTCTTCTTATTTGACATCTTTTGAAGGCACTTCAGGATATCTATCACCGTCACCCTCAGATCTCGCTCCCTTTCCTCAAGCCGGAGGATCTTCTTTGTATCGTCCTCAACAGCCATTTTAACCAAGCGACGGATCAACTCAGAAGGAGAGATACCCATTCGCTCTGCCTCGCGAAAAAGCTGGTCCTTCAACTCTGTGTCAATCCGGAATTGAATGGTTTCTCGTTTCTTTTTCATACCTAACAGTGTATGGTATTATAATAATTGTCAATACATTCAAAATATGGTATATTTTATGTTGAATCTAGCAAATTCCTATTCAAGGAGGCTTTTATGGCTCATAATGGCAATGCTCATAGCAAGGCCAAGAGCGATAATCACGCTAACCAGTTGAATCCCAATAATGAGACGTACTGGGAAGATCGCGGCTATGATAATAGACCGGAAGACTGGGAAGATCGGGTTAACGAAGAGGAGGACGACGACGACTAAGCACGGATAAATTGCTCCCTCGCCTTTTTGAGGTGGGGCGTCTGTCTTGCTAAACTGTTACCGTTTCTTATGGCATCCCTTGGGCAACCTCGTGTTGCCCAAGGGATGCCATCTCCAATACACAAAAACGCCCATAACATTGGCGTTTTTTAACCCAGGCAGTAAAGTTGCACAGGCGAAGTGAGTCTGCAGCATCTTGCTTAACAAGATTTTCGTGACACGATGGGTGCTATGTCACCGAATGTTGCGCAGTTTTACAAAAATGAGCAATGAAAGGCCAATTAAGTAGAGCGAATAGCTCAAATGAAAAACAACCGTGTTGTATTCAGTATTAAAAGTAATTCTTATCGATTAGTAGTAGCTATAAAATATAAATTTCAAATTGTATTTATTCGATTTATTGGAACGTATAATGAATATGATAGAATCAATGCATCAAAGCCGAGGAGATTTAAAATGGATATACGACCAATAAAAACAGATGAAGATCATGAACAAGCTCTTAGACGAATAGAGGAGCTATGGAACGCAAAAGTAAACACACCCGAAGGCGACGAATTAGAGGTATTAACAACCATAGTTGAAGCGTATGAGGTAAAGCATTATCAAATACTTCCCCCTGATCCAATAGAAGCCATAAAGTTTAGAATGGAGCAGCTTGGGATGAAAAAGACCGATTTAGCTCCCATTTTAGGCGGCAAGAACAGAGTATCAGAGGTTTTAAACAGAAAAGGAAACTGACTACAGACATTTCCAGGCCGATTTCAAGGCCACTACGCCGGGGCGATTTGAAGGCCATTATTTAAAGTCATACTGATTTTTAATCCTAATTTCAACAGCTCGATTTCCCCACCAGGATACTTTGTTCAAGCCAATTTCCTTTCGTTTTTCAAGTAGCTTCGCCAGATTAGCTTTAATTCCGAGAGGATCACCGTCCAAGTAGGTTAATTGAAGGTCGCCTGAATCATTGACTGTAAGTTCGCAATTCTGATTACTAAAAATGGTAGTGCGAATTGTTGATAGGGTGCAGCTCCAGTCTTGAGGACTTTGCCAGGTAGGTTCGCACAAAACAGAGAGAAAGTAATCTATCGTCAATCGGGCCAACATGACGCAATAGTAGTGAGTCTCTACTTTTTCAGGAGAAGTTCCAGGCGGATTGTTCAGAAAGTAATTCTTAACCAGATCTTTGATGCCGGTCTCAACCGGCCAACGGATATGATAAAAATCCAATATCTTTCTTGGACTGTAATCAACATGAGTACTTCCAAAACACCGGGTCTCAGCAGTCTCTATGTTCTGCTTCACGATAAAACGGAATGGTTTCCCTGTCTCAGCCAATATGACGTCCTGACTGGCTATTCGATATTTTTCACCGTACTCCTCCCATTCCCCCTTTTTTACTGTCTCTTCCCTCCACTTTTTTATTTTTGGATTTTGCTTCAAGCACATTGTTATGTCTGTCTCCGAACGGACAATCAGGTATATCAGTTGCTTTTCGCCGGTATATTCGGAATCTGCATAAATCTCGGTGATGACTTCGGGATCAATAATCTTGAAAAGATTATCTTCGCAAAACTTGTAAAGAGCCGAAGGAGCTCTGGAGCTTCCTTCGCAGTAGGCAATATTTATTATTGTATTGGTAATGCTGTCCCAAAATATTAGTAGCGTCACATTGAGTGGACCTGGGGTCAGGTAAAGGTAAGATAAGCCGGGTCATAGCGTGGTTGTATACTTT
>VRUG01000022.1 GCA_019456255.1 Planctomycetota bacterium
AGAGACAGTTGTTTTACGCAATGGCTCTGGCAAAAATGAGGTTAGAATCCTGCGGAGCGAGATTTCAGAACTGCGTAAAGACATGAAGGTCATGATGGCTAAATTGGACAGTTTAAAACCGGCAACAGCTGGTGGATGCAGCGGATGTGGTGGAAAGAAAAAAGCTGGCGGATGTGGCGGCGGATGCGGCGGGAAGAAGAAAGCTGGAGGGTGCGGCAATAACCGTAAAACAGATGCTACTGTTTATGATATAACTACAGAAGATTCACCCGTTTTAGGACCAGTGGATGCAGCAGTAACTATCACCATGTTTGCTGACTTTCAATGTATGTACAGTATTCGTGAAAATACAAAGATTGAAAGTATTCTTAAAGAATATCCAGATAAGGTCAAATTTGTATTTAAGCATTATCTGCTGGCTTTCCACAAAAAAGCCAAACCTGCCCATGTCGCTGCTGAGTTAGCATATATAGAAAAAGGCTCGGATGGTTTCTGGGAGATGTATAATATGATTATTGCTAAGCCCAGAGAGTTAGAGGTTCCGGTTTTGCGTGGCTATGTAGAGTCACTCGGATTGGATTTGGCAACGTTCGACGAAATATTAGCTGATGAGAAAGCGATCGATACATTGCTAAGTGAAGATAAAGCCGAAGCCAAAAAGTGCAAAGTTAGCAGCACTCCTACGGTATTTATCAATGGCCTTAAGATGGCCAATCGTGATATCGAATCATATAAGGAGCGAATCGACCAAATTCTTGCTGCCTTGGAAAACGCAACAGATGAAGGCCAGAAAGTGTCTTCTACAAGTGGTAATGCTAAAGATATGGATGTTAAATCTGAATTTGCTAACGCTAAATGTCCGATTATGGCTTCACCAATTAATCCCGATAAGGTTGCAGAAAACTTGATTCGTAGCTACAGAAGTCAGAAGATTGCGTTTTGCTGTGCAGGCTGTCCTGAATCTTGGGATAAGCTTTCAGATTTAGAGAAGAATGCAAAACTGGCAAAGGTAAGCCTATAGAGTTGCAAGGTTTAGCGTTATGAGTTGTGCTTAATGTTGTATAAGATTTTACAATACCTGAAACAACATCAAGCAATTAACGACAAAATGTCTGGACATCCTCATAGATTTCCCTTTGGCAAGGACAAGATAAATAAATCTAGATATCCCCATAGATTTATGGCTAAATCTGGCAATGGGGACGAGTGAGGACACGTGGGGACAAGTAATCAGTTTGGAAACCGCCTTCGGCGGATTTGATTTAAAATAGTAATGTTCAAGTTTTGAAACCCCCGATTTATGTCATTATATCATATTTTCAGCTTTTTTCAAGAAAAAAGCGGTTTTTTTGGCCCGATAGGGCTGGCAGAATGAATAAGTTGCCTATTTCAACACGAGGCAGCAACCCTAAATATAAATTATTAAAATAAAAGAATTCTCTTGATTAATTTTTAACACAACATTATAGTTGTGTCATGATACCTGAATTCGTAGACATCGGAGGTCATTGGAAAGTGTTGCCTGCAGGAATACATTATGCAACACTTGAGGAAATTGAATTACGTTTTGCGACTACTAATAAACATCGGAAACAACTTTTTTCTGGATTTAAAATGGGTGCGATGGCTTTGCAAAAAGCTGGATGTCGTAAGATATTTCTGGACGGTAGTTTTGTTACAGAAAAGCCGGTGCCCGGTGATTTTGATGTATGTTGGGACTCCATGGGAGTAAACCCGGCAAAGTTAGACCCTGTTTTTTTAGATTTCAAGAACAGACGTAAAAAACAGAAGGCGCGTTTCCATGGAGAATTCTTCCCATCCAGTTGTTGTGCAGATGGCAAATGCTTCTTTCTCGATTATTTTCAAATCGATAAATACACGGGAAGTGCTAAGGGTATTATTTGTTTAAGTTTCTTAAGTGGTAAAAAGAAAAGGGTATAATCATGATAACAAATGAGCGACAATATAAAATCACAAATACTCAATTGAAGAAACTCGATGAAACAATTAAGGCTTTTGATATCAAAGCAGCGGCCAAACAAACCAAGTCTAAAATTTTAGCAAAAGCAGAGTTAGATGCGCTGCAGAGTGAATACGAAAACCTCTCTCTGCAACTTAAAGAATACGAAACATTAAAATCTGGAACTGTTGAGATATTTGAGGCATCTAACTTGGAAGAGTTGCCAAGTATTCTTATCAGGGCACGTATTGCTAAAGGATTTTCACAGCGCCAGCTTGCAAATGCTCTTAGTTTGAAAGAACAGCAGATTCAAAGATATGAAGCAGAAGAATACGCTTCTGCAAATTTGCGTAGACTCGCTGAAGTGGCAAAGGCTCTTAGTCTAAACATAAGTGAAGTTGCTGAATTTCAAACAATATCACAAGGATATTTAGAACAAGATAGCAATGATTTTGCATGGAATGAATTTCCTATTAAAGAAATGTACTTTCGTGGTTGGTTTGAAGACTTTTCAGGTTCTTTGCCGGAAGCTATGGCCAATGCAGAAGAACTTGTCGGAAATTTTGTAAAAAACTCACTTGGTACTCCGATACAAGCGGCAGCAGCACGCCAACGAATACGTTTAGGTGGCGTCATAAATCTATATGCTCTTATTGCTTGGCAATGTTATGTTATAACTATTGCAAAAAACAAAGAATCTATAAAAAAATACAAAAAAGAAATAATAACGAATAGATGGTTCACTGAACTTGCTCATCTAAGCGCCGAAACAGATAGCCCTTTGAAAGCTGTTGAATATTTAAAAGATTTTGGGATTCATTTAATCGTAGTACCCCATCTGTCTCATACTCATTTAGATGGAGCAGCATTTTTACTTTCTGGTTCACCTGTAATTGGGATGACTTTGCGTCATGATAGGCTTGACAACTTCTGGTTTGTTCTTTTTCATGAACTTATTCACATACAGAAACATTTACATAAAGGCAAAATTGAAAGTATATTTGACGATCTTGATGCAAAGGCTAATGACATAGAACAAGAAGCGGATGAACTTGCGGGGGAAATCCTTATCCCAGAAAGCAAGTGGGAAACAGCTTTGGCTCGCTACCTAAGAAATGAAAATTCTATTAAAGACTTTGCAAACGAATTGGATATTAACCCCGCAATAGTCGCAGGAAAGATAAGAAGAGAGGCCGACAACTATATAATACTTAAAGATATGGTCGGACAAGGTGAAGTAAGAAAGTGTTTTTCAGAAGTTGAATTTCCTTAATATAAGGAGACTTACAATGAATTTTGATCATTCTCATTATGTGCCATGCCTCCGATGGAAGCAAGGAGAGTATCAAGCAGTATTAAGATTGCATGAAAAAGCAAAAAAGAAGTTTACTCCACTCATACAAGTTCCAGAATTTGGATATGACTTCGAAAAGGGAAAAGAACCTAAGGTAATAGACAAACACATAGAACCTTTTGCAAAACGAGTCCATGACAAATGGGGTAAATTACCTTGTTTTGTAGATTTAAAGCTTATTAATCCTTCTGTACGGTTGGAAAATAAGACCCATCCTGTTAAATATGTATTTGATGATTTGCGAAGAAGGGGATGTTACTCCATCCCTGTTACTGGCCTCGGTAGGGATAAGGCATATCAGCAGGCTATTAAATCAATTTTAATAAAGGATAAATCAGGTGTTTGTTTAAGAGTGTCAATCGAGGAAGCTGCAAAGGGTTCATTTGCTACAGATATTAATTCTTTACTATCAACTCTAAATGTTCAAGTAGATAATTGTGATCTTATTATGGATTTAGTCACCCCGAATTTTGAACCACTTGATGGTTTTTCAAAAGTTATTCAAAACATTGTAAAAAAAATACCCTATCTGGCCAAGTGGCGAACCTTTTCGCTCATAGGTACTTCTTTCCCAAAATCAATGGGGGGAATTAAAACAGGAGTAACAAACATCCCGCGTCATGAATGGCAAATATACAAGATTATCATTCATAGTTTTAAAAAAGCAGGTCTTCGACTCCCTACCTTTGGCGACTATGCCATTTCTCACCCTGATATACCCGATTTAGATTGGCGAGTAGTTAAGCCTAAAGTAAAAATTAGGTATACCGTTGATGATAAGTGGTACCTTGTTAAAGGAAAGAATTACAGAGATTACGGTTATGGACAATATCACGAACTAAGTAAACAAATTTTAAATTCTGGTTATTATTATGGTCCGACATTTTCATGGGGAGACAAATACATACAGCAATGTGCAAATGGAGGAAGCACGGGCCATCTCACAATGTGGGTAGGAGTGGATACAAACCATCATATTGAGAAGGTGATTCAGGACATCGCCAGTTTTTACGATTCTTAAGATACTCTCTAACAGTTTTTTGCAGTTCACAAATATGCAGCATGTCTGCCAGATGGTCATATAACACCGCACGAGGTTGACGAAGGACCTTAGGTGAAACTTTTTTCAGCTGCAATATCTCTGCTGCTTCATTGCGCCATAATAATCGTGCTATAGCTAATGGATCTATGTTTTTATTTGTCCTAGTATTACGAATTACATGAAAATTAACAGCACCTCTCGAACCCCTTATAGACACAATAATTCCCCAAAATTTAGGAATGTATTTTGGGATAGAATTGATATAACGGTCACCCACAACAATAGAGATCTTATCAAAAACTGCATTATATGATTTTACTTGTTCTTCAAGTCTGCGCAGTGAATCTTTGTTACTTTTAATTTCATAGCCGATGAGATGGCCATTAATTACAGCAATATCTGCTCGACATTTCCCATGATTCAGACCAAGTTCATCAATCACAAGTGTGCCTTTTTGGGCATGATGCTGTCGCAGTCTTTTTCTATGAAAATTATGTCTAATTTCTGCATCATTCATAGCTTAATATATTACCAATAAGAAGGAGTTCTTTACGTAATCATGTATAAAATCAAAGTTAAATAAAAGAGAAATGATTCTTCTCCTAGTAAGTTATATTCTAATATCGTCACAAATCAAGCTTTCTCCTTATCTGAAATAAGTAAGATTTTTCAAAATTGTAAAAAAAAACCTATTAGATGGGTAGAAGCCCCATTAGATAGCTAAAAATATCTAACAGGGCAAGGGGGGTCCCGCACTACGTTGAGTGCAGGGTACAAAATGTTAAAATAGGTAAGATTGAGGGTGAAATCGTAAATTTTGGGGGAAAGTTGCAATTTTTTTCATTTTTTTTCGTTTTTTTCGTTTTTTTTAGTTTGCACTTTGTGGTGTGGCTGTATAAGATAATCAATTCACTTAATTAAATATAGGGTATAATTTCGTATCCGCAGTTATAGTACAGGCTTATTTGGCTTATAAGAGCCGAAGTGGTTGGTGTACTTTAAGTTGCGGGGCGTTTTGTGTAATAGCAATTGTCTCTATTAATTTAGAGGTGTAGTACATACAGTTGCTGCTGTAGCTCAGTTGGTAGAGCGCGTCCTTGGTAAGGACGAGGTCATGGGTCCGAATCCCATCAGCAGCTGAAAAGCAGAAGTCGTGCCAAGCTGCAATGGAATTGTGGTTTTTGGCAATGAGTTAATAATACGAGTTAGCTTAAGAGTATGTGAAAATAAAAACGGTTAGGAACATTTAATACTAACCCAGCTATTGGAGGTTTATAGAAAGATGGCAAAGGCAGTATTTGAGAGAACGAAAGACCATGTCAATATTGGGACGATAGGTCACATTGACCATGGTAAAACGACGTTGACGGCGGCGATAACTATGCGTCTTGCGCATAAGGCTGGTACCGGTAATGTTAAGAAGTTTGACGAAATTGATAATGCTCCGGAAGAGAAGGAGCGCGGCATTACAATTAATACTGCCCACGTTGAGTATGAGACAGAGAATCGTCATTATGCTCACGTTGATTGCCCGGGTCATGCTGACTATGTCAAGAACATGATAACCGGCGCGGCCCAGATGGATGGCGCGATATTGGTGGTAGCGGCGAGTGACGGCCCGATGCCTCAGACTCGTGAGCACATTCTTTTGGCTCGTCAGGTAAACGTGCCTTGCTTAGTGGTTTTCCTTAATAAGATTGACCAGGTCGACGACCCTGAACTTATTGAGCTTGTAGAGATGGAAGTTAGAGAGCTTCTTAGCAAGTATGATTTCCCCGGCGATGATATTCCGATTATTCAGGGTTCAGCATTGGCGGCGATGGAGAGTGAAGGCAAAGACGATGAGGCTTGCAAGTGCATTGATGAGTTGATGAAGGCAGTTGATGAGTATATTCCGATACCAGAGCGAGCAGTAGATTTGCCGTTCCTGATGCCGGTTGAAGACGTCTTTAGTATTAAGGGCCGTGGTACAGTTGGTACAGGCAGAATTGAACGTGGTAAGGTCAATGTCGGCGATGAGGTCGAAATCGTTGGTCTCGCTGCAGAGGTTCGCAAGACAGTTTGTACTGGCGTTGAGATGTTTAATAAGACACTTGATGATGGCCAGGCCGGCGACAATGTTGGGCTGCTTTTACGTGGTATTGAAAAGACAGACCTTGAGCGTGGCCAGGTAGTTGCTAAGCCGGGCAGCATTACACCTCATACGCGATTTGACGCAGAGGTTTATGTATTGACTAAAGAAGAGGGTGGTCGTCATACTCCATTCTTCGCTAACTATAAGCCCCAGTTTTTCTTCAGAACCACGGATGTAACCGGTGCAGTTCACGGTCTTAAGAGTCGTGAAGGCAAGGCAGCAGAGATGTGTATGCCTGGTGACAACATTGCGATGGATGTTGAGATTATCTCTCCAATCGCGATGGAAGAAGGATTGCGATTCGCGATTCGTGAAGGCGGCAGAACAGTTGGTGCCGGCGTAGTTACCAAGATTATCGAATAGGTAACTGGCTGGACAAAAATGTAAGTGTGAAAATCAAAGGCACGTAATACCTTCGTAAGAGGGTTTATAGTTTATTTTAGAGAATTAAGGGAAAGTCCCGCAAAGAAGATAACCCGCAAGTCGGGGACAGGAATTTATGGCTAAGAGAAAAAGTAAACGTGAGTATGTTTGGCTTGAGTGCAAGGAGTGTTCCGAGCGTAATTACCGCACGAGTGTTAGTGTTGCGGAGGGTACTCCTAAGTTTGAGCTTAGTAAGTACTGTAAAAGGGAGCGTAAGCATACGGCTCATAAGATACGCCGTAAGTAGGGCGTGTCCGGTTTACATTGACAACAGAATATAGTAGGCCAGTAGCTCAATTGGCAGAGCGTCGGTCTCCAAAACCGAAGGTTGGGGGTTCAACTCCTCCCTGGCCTGTTTTATATTTGGTGGTGGTTTTGTAGTGAAGGGACGAGAGAAGTTTAGAAAAGCGAGAAGGTAACTATGATATTTAGTATTTATAAACGCGGTCAAGGCAAATACACACGCCTTATCACCGGTTTTATTGCAGCGACGATAGTGATTCTTGGTTGTTTACGCCTTTATGTCAAGCTTGAAGCAGCCGAATTTGGCGTTGACCAGCAAACGACATTGCTGATAGCGACGCTGGTTCCGGCGAGCGTGTTTGTACTTCTTAGCTTATTAATTGTTTGGATAGTCAATAAGCCTTCGATAGCAGATTTTATGATAGCGGCTGAGGGTGAGATGAAGAAGGTGAGCTGGTCGAGTAGAAAAGAAATAACGGCATCGACGATAATTGTTATCTGCGTTGTTATATTGATGGCGACGCTGCTGTGGGGGGTTGATTTGACGTTTAGAACGTTCTTTATGTGGTTGATAGGATATTAGGGTAATTATGCGTTGGTATGTATTAAGAGTACAATCGAATAAAGAGATGCGTGTTCAGCGGGCATTGAAACAGCGTGTTGAGATGGAAAATCTGCATGATATTGTCGGCAGGATAGAGGTGCCGGTAGAGCAGGTTAAGCGTGTTCGGGGCAATAAGCAGTCGGTTCATAAGCGCAAGTTATATCCCGGCTATGTATTTATGGAGATGGAATCGTCCGAGGATGGCCGTGCCCCAGAGAAGGCGTGGTTTATGATCAAAGAGACATCCGGAGTTGGCGACTTTATAGGTACTGAGGGAATTCCGACGCCGATGCGTGATACGGATGTTGCCAAGATGCTTTTGGAAGCTGAGAGGCCCGAAGAGGCACCGACGATTAAGGTTGAATTCGATAAGGGTGACCAGATCAAGATACGCGAAGGTGCTTTTGAGAACTTTGAGGGCGTGGTTGATTCGATAGACGCAGAGCGTGGTATAGTGAAGGTGATAGTATCGATATTCGGGAGAAGTACCCCGCTTGATATTGAATACTGGCAGATAGAGAAGATTTAAGAATAGAGACAAGGAATAACTAATGGCTAAAGAAGTAGCGTTAAGAATAAAATTACAAGCGTCCGGCGGACAGGCGACGCCTGCACCTCCGATAGGTCCGGCATTGGGTCAGCATGGTATTAATATTGGTCAGTTCGTGTCACAGTTCAATGAACGTACGAAAGACCTTAATGGAATGACTGTGCCGGTAGTGATATCGCTTTATAAAGATAAGAGCTTTGACTTTATTGTTAAGAGTCCTCCTGCGGCGGTTTTGCTCAAGCAAGAGGCAGGGCTGGCTAAGGGCAG
Organism: Planctomycetota bacterium; assembly: GCA_019456255.1. Classification (GTDB taxonomy): domain Bacteria; phylum Planctomycetota; class Phycisphaerae; order Sedimentisphaerales; family Anaerobacaceae; genus VRUG01. Next base: position 8,578 of record VRUG01000022.1, read on the forward strand.
CGGTGAACCAAATAAAGAAAAGGTTGGCAAGGTGACATCTGCACAGGTTCGCAAGATAGCAGAGAGGAAGTTCGAGGACCTGAACGCTTATGATATCGAGCAGGCAATGAAGATTATCGAGGGCACTGCCCGCAGTATGGGCATTGAGATAGAGGGTTAGTAAAAGCAGCGCATACCACGGCGTGTAGTGGGAGCGAAGAGACGGTTTGTTAACCAGTTTTTTGCGAGGTGAAGAAAACTATGGCAAAGAAAAGTAAAAGGTATGAGGCACAAGCTGAGCAGACGGGTACGGAGGCCTTGAGTTTGGCGGATGCGGTTGAAAAGGTCAAGTCATTCAAGGCCAAGTTCGACCAGACGGTTGAGTGTGTGATGAATCTGGGCATTGACCCGAAGCAGGCCGACCAATTAGTTCGGGGGTCAATATCACTGCCTCACGGAATAGGTAAGCAGAAGAAGGTCATCGCATTTTGTGAGGATTCTGATATTGAAGCAGCTAAGGGAGCCGGGGCAATTGAAGCAGGCAGCGACGATTTAATCAAAAAGGTATCTGAGGGCTGGCTCGATTTTGATGTAGCGATAGCCTCACCGAGAGTAATGGGTAAGGTTGGTAAGCTTGGACGAGTACTTGGTCCGCAGGGTAAGATGCCCTCACCTAAGAACGGCACGATAACAGCGGATGTGATATCGGCGGTAACTGAGTTTGTAGCGGGCAAAGTTGAGTATAGAAATGATGCAGGCGGTAATATTCACGCGGTAGTCGGCAAGCAGAGTTTTGAGTCTGCGAAGCTTGCAGAGAATATTGATGCTTTTATTGCTCAAATAAAGAAGGTTAAGCCGGCGTCGTCAAAAGGTACCTATATCAAGAAGATAGTACTATCGGCAACGATGAGCCCGGGAGTAGCGTTAAGCATTTAGCGGGTTTTTCGTGTTGCAGGATAGAGAGAACCCCGACCACAGGTGTCGGGGCTAAACGATATGGAAACCCCCAAGGTAAACTTGGGGGCTAAATGATAACGAACCCTGCCATAGTGATGGCAGGGCTAAACGAAATGTGTTGCAGGAATGACAAAGTTGGGCAGGCAATGACAGGATGTTAGAGGTTATTTCAGATTTTTGTTGAGCAATAAATTGTATCGAACTTTAACGATACCTACGGCATGAATTTGTTGGCAGATAGATAATAAAAAGAGTAAAGGTGAAAAAATGAGTAAATACGTAAAAGGCTTATTGGAAGCGGAACTCAAGCAAAAGATTGAAGACAATAGTATCGAAGATTTTCTGGTTATGAGTCTAACCGGTATCAGCGGCACGGACAACAATTTGCTTCGCGGCGAGCTGAAGAAAGAAGGCATTGGCTTGATGGTGGTTAAGAACGCACTGTTCAAACGTGCGTTAAAGAGTCACGATATGCCTGATGCAGCTGAGATGTTCGAAGGCGCGTGTGCGGTGGCTTTTGGCGGAGACAGCATCGTTGATATAGCCAAGCAGATGGTTGACTGGCAAAAGAAGGTTCCGACTCTGGAGATCAAGGGCGCGTTCCTTGAGGGTGGGATCCTTGATTCGAAGTCAGCGACGGCGTTATCTAAGATGTCGAACAGGGCGGAGCTATTGAGTCAGCTTGTTTCTACGATACAGTCGCCAGCGAGCAATATTGCCGGTGCAATCGCATCTCCGGGTGGTATTATCGCAGGTTGCTTAAAGACCATGATTGAAAACGAAGACGATTCAGAAAATCAGGCAGCATAAATTATGAATATAAACCAGTCGTGATGGCTGCCCCTTTTACGGGTTAAACGGGACGGAGTAGTTTCGGCTACCATCAGACGTTAAGAGATAGGAGTTCAGTAAAATGGCAGAAGAAGAAAAAGCAACAGAATCAACAGAAGCACCAGCAGAGGCATCAAGTGAACGTGAATGGAGCAAGGACACTAAGACTCTTGGCGACAAGATAGTTAAGCTTACCTTGATGCAGGCCAAAGAGCTTGGTGATTATCTTAAGGATGAGCACGATATTGAGCCGGCAGCAGGCGGAGCGGTAATGGTAGCCGGGCCGGCAGCAGCAGAAGAAGTTGAAGAAAAGACTACTTTTGATGTTATGTTGAAGAATTTCGGTGAGAAGAAGATTCAGGTCATCAAAGAGGTTAGGGCATTGACTGGTCTTGGTCTTAAAGAAGCTAAGGACCTTGTAGAAAGTGCACCTACGGCAGTCAAAGAAGGGCTAACTAAGGAAGACGCCGAAGCTGCTCAGAAGAAGCTTGAAGAAGTTGGTGCAACAGTAGAGTTAGCTTAATAATTCAACCAGACCGATTTTGACAAATCGGTCAGTTTGAGGAATTCAGAATGGTTGACAAATGTCGTGACCTAACCCCCAGGGTAAACCTGGGGGCTAAGCAAAATGGCGAAACCCCGACCACAGGTGTCGGGGGTAAATAGGACGGCCCCCTGCCGCAAGCGGCAGGGCTAAACGGGATGGATTCCTGCTTTCGCAGGAATGACCCTGCTTCGCCAAGGCTACGCAGGGCAGGCAAAACACCCTGTGCTGTCGTTTAGGGCTTTGATGGCGGGAATGACAAAGTTGAGCAATAAGTTATATCGAAATTTAATGATACCTATACCTAAGGCACAAGTGGCATGAATTTTTCGGTCAGTTTGAGTTAGTTATAAGTTTGAAGTAGTTAACCGTTAGTAGATTGGGATTACGACGTTAGACATTAGTTGCTATTAAAGGAGCACTAAATGGTTTCGCGAACATTTCGCAATTTTGGTAAAGTTAAGGATGTGGTAGAGATACCGGATCTGGTAGCGATACAGAGAGGCAGCTATGCCCGTTTTCTTCAAAAGGATGTAGCTCCTACCAAACGTAAGAAGCAGGGTCTTGAGGCATTGTTCAGTGAGATATTCCCCATCGAAAGTTATGATAAATCGATGAAGCTCGAATATCTTTATTACGAGTTGGAAGAGGCTCGTTATTCGCCGACAGAGTGTCGTCAGATTCGCCTGACTTATGGTTATCCGATGAAGATAACCTGTCGTCTTAAGACCAAAGAAGGTGAGGACTTTACCGAGCAGTCTATCTATCTTGGTGAGATTCCTGTAATGATAGGCGGCGGTGAGTTCATTATCAACGGCGCAGAGCGTGTGATAGTGAGTCAGCTTCACCGCAGTCCTGGTGTCGATTTTCTAATCGACAGTAAGGAAGGCGACCGTATTTTGCATGGGGGCAGGATAATTCCTGAGCGTGGCAGTTGGATAGAGATTTCTGTGACGAAGAAGGATGTTCTGGTTGTCAAGATCGACCAGTCCAGCAAGATATCAGCAACGACTTTTTTGCGTGCGATAGACCCTGAACATGATGAGACCGAAACAATTCTTCGTATGTTTTATCCAACGAAGATGGTAACCAAGGCCAAACTTACAGCTGACATGTGGGCGGTAGGTCAGATAGTTGATACTGAGACCGGTGAAGTTACAGTTAAGGCCGGCACCCAGATTGGTGAGCGATTGTCTTTGCTTCAGCAAAGTAAGCTCAAGAAGATAGAGATTATCGAGCAGGTTAGTGACCCGATAATTTTAAATACAATTGCCGAAGATGACTGCAGTGACCAGGAGCAGGCACTGCTGAAGTTTTATATGCGGCTGCGACCTGGTAATCCTCCTAACATTGAAAAGGCGAGGACATTTTTCCAGGAGAAGTTTTTCGATGTTAATCGTTATCGTCTTGGCAAGGTCGGCAGGTTCAGACTGAATCGTAAGTTCGAGCAGAATGTTAGCGAGACAGAGATGACGCTTCGTCCTGAAGATTTTCTTAATACGATGAGATACGTAATAAAGCTTCGTAACAATGAGGGCACTGTTGATGATATCGACCATCTTGGTAACAGGCGTCTTCGCACGATAGATGAACTTGCAGGAGATGAGATTCGCAAGGGGCTTTTGAAACTTCGCAAGACGGTTCAGGAGCGGATGAGTTCCAAGAGGGACAGCGAAGACAAAGTACGTATAGCTGACCTGGTAAATTCCAAGAGTGTTTCGAGCAGTATAAATTACTTTTTCGGCAGAGGCGAGTTGAGCCAGATAGTTGACCAGACCAATGCATTGAGTCAGTTGACGCATGAGCGTAGATTGTCGGCACTTGGTCCTGGCGGATTGAACAGGCGCCGTGCCGGTTTTGAAGTTCGTGACGTTCATATCAGCCATTACGGCAGGATTTGTCCGATTGAGACGCCTGAAGGTACTAATATTGGTTTGATAGCATCTTTGGCGATTTACTCGAGTATCGACCAATACGGATTTCTTCTGACACCTTATTGTAAGGTAGTCAAAGGTAAAGTGACTAAGGATGTTGACTATTTGCGTGCCGATGAGGATATGAAATCGGTGATCGCGGCACCTGGTACTGTTGATCAGGCGACCAACAGGATTCATGAGGGCATGGTATTAGCTCTTAAGAATGGTGAGCTTTCTCAGGTATCAGATAAGGACGTTGATTATGTTGATATTTCTCCGAAGCAAACGGTAGGAATTTCGGCGTCGCTGATCCCATTTTTGGAACATGATGATGCGAACCGTGCGTTGATGGGTTCTAACATGCAGAGGCAAGCGGTTCCTCTATTGAAGGTCGATATGCCTTTAGTAGGTACAGGAATGGAAAAAGTTGTTGGCCAGAACTCAAGTATGGTAGTTCGTGCCCGCAATAAGGGTGTTGTGACGAGTATTGACGCGACGAAAATAGTAATTAATCAGACCGATGAGTATATTCTTGAAAAGTTTATCGGCTTGAACGAGAGAACGTGTTTGAATCAAAAGCCGATAGTTAGTCTTGGCGACAAGATTGAGAAGGGCCAGATTCTGGCTGACGGCGGGGGCACCGACAATGGAGTGTTGGCATTAGGGAAGAATCTTCTTGTCGGTTTTGTGTCTTTTGAAGGATTTAATTTTGAGGACGCGATTATTGTCAGTGAGAAACTTGTTAAGAATGACGAGTTTACAAGTATTCATATTGACGAGTTTACCGCGGAGGTCAGAGAGACACGTCTTGGTAAGGAAGAATTTACGAATGATATTCCCAATGTCAGCGAGAAAGCTTTAAGTAATCTGGATGAGTACGGTGTTATCTGCGAAGGTACCCGTATCTGTCCTGGTGACATATTAGTTGGAAAGGTTGTACCGAAGAGTAAGACCGAGCTGACACCGGAAGAGAAACTTTTGCATGCGATATTCGGCAGGGCAGGTGAGGATGTTAAGAATGATTCTCTTTGTCTTCCAAGTGGTTATGAAGGTGTGGTAATCAAGACAGATAAGTTTACTCGCCGCGGTGCGGGCGGGGAAGAGGAAAAGAAAGCTCTTCGCGCACAGATAAAAGAATATCGCAGTAAGATGCAAAGCAGAGAGTGCCTTGTATTCAAGCAGATGGTCGAGGCTATCCACGATAAGCACGAGGTTAATATAATAGACCCGTCGACACGTCAGAAAGTTGGTATTAGTGAAGACGAAGATGTTATTTACGAGCAGATAGAGAACTTTAATATCAAGTGGATCAAGCCTGCGGCGATGCGTGAGAAAGTCCAGAAGATAGTAGATCAATTCTGGGAGAAGATAACAGAAACACAGGATGAAAAGAACCGCAAGCTTGAGTGTATGAAACATGGCGACGAACTTCCTAATGGTGTTCTTCAGATGGTTAAGATTTACGTTGCAGCTAAGCGAACCCTTTCGATTGGTGATAAGATGGCAGGGCGTCACGGTAACAAGGGTGTGATAGCTAAGATAATGCCGGTAGAGGACATGCCGTTTTTGGAAGATGGTACACCGCTTGACATTCTATTGAATCCTCTCGGTGTTCCGAGTCGTATGAATGTTGGTCAGATTCTTGAAACGCATCTTGGGTGGGTTGCTAAGGTGTTAGGGTTTAACGCTGTTACGCCTGTGTTTGATGGTGCGAGTGAAGAGGATATAAATAATTTAACGCGAGAAGCGAATGAGCTTGTCGGTAATCGTGAGGCTGATTTGGCTAAGAGCAATGGCGTACCTTCAGATAGTGAACTATTCGTAAATATTCCCGAGACCCTTAAGACTCAGCTTTACGATGGTCGTACCGGTGAGCCTTTTATTCAGAAGGCGACAATCGGTTATATCTATATGATGAAGCTTCACCATCTCGTGGACGACAAGATTCATGCTCGTGCTACGGGGCCTTACAGTCTTATTACGCAGCAGCCTTTAGGCGGCAAGGCTCGAACGGGTGGCCAGCGATTTGGCGAGATGGAAGTTTGGGCCCTTGAGGGTTATGGGGCAGCTTATACATTGCAGGAAATGTTGACGGTCAAGAGTGATGACGTTGAGGGCCGTACTAAGATATACGAGTCAATGGTCAAAGGTAAAAATACATTGGAGGCGGGAACGCCGTTGTCTTTCGATGTTTTATGTAACGAAATAAGAGGGTTGTGTTTGAATATTCAGCTTGAGAAACGAAGGCTTGGTGCGGCGACTCTTTAAGAGTCAACATTTGCGAACTCGAAAAAAAATTAGGAGTCATGCTTAAATGTTAGGCAATATCTACGATAGAATAAATGATTACGGTTCGGTAAAGATATCACTGGCAAGTCCGAATGATATTCGCAGTTGGTCATTTGGCGAGGTTCGTAAGCCAGAGACAATTAACTACCGAACGTACAGGCCTGAAAAGGATGGATTATTCTGTGAACGTATTTTCGGTCCTGAACGTGACTGGGAATGCTCTTGCGGCAAGTACAAAGGAACGAAGTTCAAAGGTATAATCTGTGACCGTTGCGGTGTTAAGGTGACTCATAGCCGAGTGCGCCGTAAACGCATGGGGCATATTAATTTGGCGGTGCCTGTTGTTCATATATGGTTCTTCAAGGCGATACCGAATCATCTTGGTACATTGCTCGCGATGAAGGGAACGGACCTTGAGAAGATTATTTACTTCCAGGACTATGTAGTGATTGACGCGGGGCAAAGCCCGTTGCAGGTAGGTCAGCTTTTAAGTGAAGAGGACTATCGCGATGCGACCGAGAAGTATGGCGGCGCATTTAAGGTGTCGATGGGCGCCGAAGCTATTAAGGCGATGTTGACTGCTCTTGACCTTGACGTATTGTCGGATCAATTGCACGAAGGTATAGGCAAGACCAACAGTAAGCAGAAGATCAAGGACCTGACCAAGCGTCTTAAATCGGTTAACGCAATAAGGAACAGTGAGAACCAAAGCGAGTGGATAGTGCTTGAGGTTGTTCCTGTGATACCTCCGGATTTGCGTCCATTGGTATTGCTTGAGAGCGGTAATTTTGCGACGAGTGACTTGAATGACCTTTACCGTCGTATTATTAACCGTAATAACCGTTTGAAAAAACTGATAGACCTTAACGCACCAGATGTAATTATTCGTAATGAAACGCGAATGCTTCAGCAGGCGGTTGATTCATTGTTGGATAACGGTCGTTGTCGCCGTCCGGTTCTCGGCAGTAACAACAGGCCCTTAAAGAGTTTGACCGATATGATCAAGGGTAAGCAAGGTCGCTTCCGTGAGAATCTTCTCGGTAAGCGAGTTGACTACTCTGCTCGTTCTGTAGTTGTGGTTGGTCCGAACTTAAAGCTTTATCAATGCGGGCTACCTAAGAAGATAGCTCTTGAACTTTATCAGCCTTTCATTATTAGAAAACTTAAACTGCGAGGTCTTGCTGATACAATCAAAAGTGCCAAACGCATGATCGAAAGGCGTGACGAGCAGGTCTGGGATGTTTTAGAAGAAGTGATTCATCAGCATCCGGTTCTGCTGAACCGTGCACCGACTCTTCATAGAATGGGTGTTCAGGCGTTTGAGCCTATCCTTGTCGAAGGTAACGCGATAATGCTTCATCCGTTGTCATGCAGTGGTTTTAATGCTGACTTCGATGGTGACCAGATGGCAGTTCATCTTCCTTTAAGCGTTGAGGCTCAGGTCGAAGCTCACACATTGATGATGACTACTAATAATATTTTCTCGCCAGCTAACGGCAGACCAATGGTTGGGCCTTCTCAGGATATGGTTATGGGTAATTATTATCTGACTCATATGGCCGATGGCGAAAAGGGTGAAGGTATGCTGTTCCGTGACAGCTTTGAAGCGATAACGGCTTATAGTCTCGGGAAGGTTAGTCTTTGTGCCAAAGTTAAAGTGAAACTTCCCGGAAATAAAAAGATTGTGACGGATGTTGTCCAGCCTATAGCAAGCTGCAAAGAAAACAAAGGTGTGGCAGTAGAGACTACGCCTGGGCGTTGTCTGTTTAATGACATTCTTCACGAAGACATGCCGTTCTACAATATAACGATGTCCAAGCGAGTGCTGAGCCGTGTGATCAGTGACTGTTATGGTGAGACAGGCGGTTCAGAGACTGTTGACCTGCTTGACCGCATTAAAGATATCGGCTTTAAGTACGCGACTGTTTCAGGTTTGAGTTTTGGTCTTGTTGATCTCAAGATTCCCAAAAAGAAACAGCAGATTATCGATGAAACAGAAATTAAGGTTAAGAAGATTCACAAGAACTATCAAATTGGTGTTTTGACCGAGCGTGAAAGATACAACCAGGTTGTTGACGCCTGGACGCATGCTCGTGTAGCGGTAACTAACGAGATGATGCAGGGTCTCAAGAATGACACTCGTAATGGTAAGCCTTACTTGAATCCGATTTTCCTGATGAGTGATTCAGGTGCACGAGGCAGTGTTGACCAGATTCAGCAGCTTGCCGGTATGCGAGCATTGATGGCCAAGCCAAGTGGTGAGATTATTGAAACACCTATTAAGTCTAACTTCCGTGAAGGTATGACGGTTCTTGAATATTTCAGTTCGACTCATGGCGCCCGTAAGGGATTGGCGGATACTGCATTGAAGACGGCCAATTCCGGTTACCTGACTCGTAAGCTGATTGATGTTGCTCAGAATGTGATTGTCACTGAACACGATTGCAACACATTGCAGGGTATTACGAAAAGCGCTGCCGGTGGTAATGAGCAGGTAGATGTTCCGTTGCCTGAATTGATTATCGGCAGGACAGCACGTGACAATATTCGCAACCCGATTACGAATGAGATGATAGTTAGTGAAAACGAAGTTATAACACCTGAGGTAGCAGCCAAGATTGAAGAATTGGGTATAGATGCACTTAGGGTTAGAAGTTCATTGACTTGCGACAGTCCCTTTGGCGTTTGTGCCAAGTGTTATGGCTGGGATTTGAGCAGGAGCCAGCTTGTGGAACAGGGGATGGCAGTCGGCATTATTGCTGCCCAGTCGATAGGTGAACCGGGTACTCAGTTGACACTGCGAACGTTCCATACTGGTGGAGTTGCATCGAGAGCTATTCTGGACCGTGAGCAGAATGCAACACAGGACGGCAAGATAAAGTACCATGATATTAACGCAGTTGTCATTAAGAGTGACGAGGGTGCTAAGACGATAGTTCTTAAGCGTAATGGCGAGATGGCTATTGTTGATGATAAGGACCGCGAGCTTGATAAATTTAAGGTTCCTTATGGCGCTATTGTTGCGGTTAAAGACGGCGCAAAGATTAAAACTGGCAGCGTATTATTTGAATGGGACCCTCACCGAACACCGATTCTGGCAGAGGTAGGTGGTATAATTCAGTTTACCGATATTCTTGAAGGCGAGACGATTCGCATTGAAGAAGAGCGTAAGGGTCAGGCCGACAAGCCGGTTGTTATCGAGCATAAGGGTGACAAGCATCCTCAGATAATAATCGAGGACAAGGACGGTAAGATCCTTGATGTTCACTATCTGCCGGCTGGTGCACGAATTGAAGTTATCGAGGGTCAGAAAGTTCAGGCTGGTCAGCTTCTTGCTCATCAGTCGCGAACAACCGGCGGAACGCAGGATATTACCGGTGGTCTGCCTCGTGTAACTGAAGTTTTTGAAGCGCGTAAGCCTAAGGACCCTGCAGCGATGGCTGAGATCAGTGGTCGAGTAGAGCTTCGAAGTGACAAGCGCAAGGGTAAAATGACGATAACCGTTCGCAGCGAAAGTGGAATGGAAAAGGAACATCACGTACCTCGTGACAGGCATTTGAATGTTCATACCGGTGACTTAACTGAAGCTGGTGACGCTCTTACTGACGGGCCGCTGGTTCCGCATGACATACTTCGAATCAAGGGTGAAGAGGAATTGCAGCGTTACTTAATTGTTGAAATTCAAAATGTTTACCGTTCGCAGAATGTTGGTATCAATGATAAGCATATTGAAATTATTGCTTCTCAAATGATGCGTAAGATTGAGATCGAGTCTGTTGGTGACAGTTCATTTTTGCCTGGCGAGGTTATAGATAAGTTCGTCTTTAGGGGTGCAAGTGAGAAGCTTGCCGGTAGTCTCAAGATATCAGATATCGGCGATGTCCCCGGTCTTGAGGTTGGTGAGATCATTACCAAGGAAAAGCTTGCCGAAGCCAATGATAAAGTTGAAATGATAGGCGGAACGCCCGCAAAGGGCAAAAAACCGAAGCCAGCGATAGCTAAAACGCTTCTTTTGGGTATAACCAAGGCGTCCTTGCGTTCAGAGAGCTTTATCGCAGCGGCAAGTTTCCAGGAGACAACTAAAGTCTTGACTGAGGCGTCGTTAAGTGGTAGAGTGGACAACCTTGTTGGCCTGAAGGAGAATGTTATCCTGGGTCACTTGATACCTGCGGGTACAGCATTTAAGCCTTATCTTGGTATTAAGGTTAAGCATCTTGTTGAAGTACCAGCACCGAAGATACTTGCAGAGGTCAGAGAAGAGAAAGAAGCAGATGCCAAGGCTGATGCAGCAATTAAGGAAGCTTTGGGAATTAAATAAAAATTAAGAATTTTAGAATGGAAAGAAATTTATGCCGACAATAAATCAATTAGTACGACGTCCGCGGACAAAAACAAAGGGCGCTAAGCGTGTATCTGATATCAGCGGCTCGCCTCAGAAGCGTGGCGTTTGCTTGATAGTAAGAACCCAGACCCCTAAGAAGCCTAACTCGGCGTTGCGTAAGATAACACGTGTCAGGTTGACTAACGGCAAAGAGGTGACAGCTTATATTCCGGGTATTGACCATAACCTTCAGGAACATAGTACCGTGCTGATTCGCGGGGGCAGAGTTCGTGACTTACCCGGTGTTCGTTATCATGTGGTTCGCGGCGTTCTTGACTGTGCAGGCGTTGAAGGCCGTAAGCAGGGTAGAAGTAAGTATGGAGCGAAGAAGGCAAAATAAATTTCCACAGGGAAACAAATTAGAGGAAAAGTATGGCTAAAAAATTTACAGCATCGCAACAGCAATTAAAACCGGACCCGAGGTTTGATAGTAAGCTGGTGTCTAAGTTTGTTAATTGTCTGATGTGGGATGGTAAGAAGAGTGTCGCTCAGCGGGTTTTTTATGATGCGATGGACATAATTGCCAAGAAGATACAGGATTCTGAACCGCTTGAGGTATTTGAGGCAGCTATAAATAATGCCAAGCCGATGATAGAGGTTCGCAGTAAGCGTGTCGGTGGTTCGAGCTATCAGGTTCCGATGCAGATAACCTCCAAGCGTCAGCAGTCGTTGGCGTTTCGCTGGATACTTCAGTCTGCTCGCGGCAAAAGCGGCAAGCCTATGTGCGAGAGGCTTTCAGCTGAGCTTATGGATGCTTATAATAAGACAGGCGGAGCGATGACTACCAGGGAGAATATCCACAGAATGGCTGAGGCGAATAAAGCGTTTGCGCATTTCGCCTGGTAATAACCGGTAAATTATAACTGCCACGGTACTTTTAAAAAATGTCCGTGGCAGTTTTTTTATTATAGGGAATATGGATTTTCCGTTATGGCAAATGACCTGACCAAACTTCGCAACATAGGTATAATGGCTCATATCGATGCCGGTAAGACGACAGTTACCGAGCGTATGCTTTTTTACACGGGTAAGACGTACAAGATGGGCGAGGTTCATAACGGCACAGCGGTAATGGATTTCATGGAGGAAGAGCAGGAGCGAGGGATAACGATCACATCAGCGGCGACGAAGTGTCCATGGCGAGATTTTGAGATTAACTTAATTGACACTCCTGGCCATATAGATTTTACAGCAGAGGTTGAGAGGTCGCTTCGCGTTCTCGACGGAGCTGTCGCGGTATTTGACGGCAGCGAAGGTGTTCAGGCCCAGAGTGAGACAGTCTGGCATCAGGGTCAAAAATATGAACTGCCCTGTATTTGTTTTATCAACAAGATGGACAAGACCGGGGCGGATTTTTTGATGAGCGTCGATAGTATTCGTGACAAGCTCGTCGCCAATCCAATAATATTGCAGATTCCTATCGGTGCCGAAGATAATTTCAGAGGTATCATAGACCTTCTTGAGATGAAGGCGATTTTTTATAAGAGTGAGAAACTTGGCGCGGTTTTCGATGAGCTGGATATCCCTGAAGAATTTCAGGTCGAAGCTAAGGAGGCCCGCCATCAATTAATCGAATCAGCCGCTGAGCATGATGAAGAGTTGATGGAGCTTTATGTTCATGATGACCCTATAGATTCAGCGATGATTAGCCGAGCGATTCGCAAGGGGACCCTTAGCGGTAAGCTTCATCCGATATTTGTCGGTTCTGCATTGAAGAATATCGGGGTTCAGAAACTTCTTGACGGTGTGCTGGCATATTTGCCTTCTCCTCTCGATAAGCCTGATATTATCGGTCATAAGCCTAATGACGAAGATACAAAAATTAAGGTGACATGTGATAAAGATGGTGCCTTGGTTGCGTTGGTTTTTAAGATAACCAGCGATTCTCACGGGGATTTGAATTTTCTTCGCATTTACCAGGGTACTTTGAAATCGGGCAGCAGGGTATTGGATGCGAGCAGGGACCGGCGTGAAAATATCACGAGGATTTTTGAGATGCATGCCGGCGAACGCAAGATGCTTGATTCAGCCAGTGCCGGTGACATTGTCGCGGTTATCGGTTTGAAGCAGACCCTTACCGGTGACACGATTTGTGATACCAAACAGCCTGTATGCCTTGCGAGTATAACATTCCCTGAGACCGTGATCAGCATGTCGATTGAGCCTAAGACTGCGGCGGATAAGGTAAAACTTGCTGCTGCGCTTGAGATTTTGCGGCGCGAGGACCCGACTTTTGAGTGTAAATTCGATAAAGAAACGGGCCAGACGATTATTAAGGGTATGGGTGAGCTTCATCTGGAGGTTTTGCAGCATAATCTGGTGCGTGAGAAGGGCGTGAATGTGCGGATTGGCAAGCCTCGCGTGGCATATAAGGAGGCTATAAGCAAAAAAACCGAGTCGGAGGGCAAATTTGTGCGCCAAACCGGTGGTCATGGTCAATATGGTCATGTTATTCTTAAAGTTGAGCCTTTGCTGACAGAAGATGGGCATTGGCAGCGAGAAAACAAGTTTGAAAATAAGATAATTAGCGGTAATGTGCCGCGGGAGTACATTCCTGCTGTTGAAAATGGTGTTAAGGACTCATTGTCCGGCGGTATCCTTGCCGGCTATCCCGTTGTAGGGGTTAAAGTTACGTTAATTGACGGCTCTTTTCATCAGGTTGATTCATCTGAGTTAGCGTTTGAGCAGGCGGCAGCGATAGCGATAGAAAGTGCGCTGAAAAAGGCGGTATCGGTACTGTTAGAGCCTGTAATGCGTCTTCAGGTGGTTGTTCCGGAGTCTAATTTTGGGGCGATACAGGGTAATTTGCTTGGTAAGCGCGGTTTTATCACAGATACGGTGATGCATGGCAGTATGCGTGTAATTGACGCTAAGGTGCCATTGGTGGAGATGTTTGGGTATTCGAGTGAGATTCGTGGTCTTACCGCAGGTCGCGGGACCTTTACGATGGAGCCATTGAGCTATGAGAAGGTTCCTGAGCAGCTTGCTAAGAAGATATTGCTGACTTAGGCGAGTATTTGAAAAAAAAATAAAAATTTTCATAAAAATTCGACATTTAGTTGACAGGAACGCATTTTCGTGCTATATTCTGCGTTTTTCAGCCGTAGCGAGCATTGTCAAGGAAGGCTTTGCGTAAAACCAGTTGGGCTGTGGCATATCTGTAATGATAGTGTTCACGGATGGTTAGTTAGAATTGTCGCGATGGTTTTAGTAGAAGACTGGAACGACAGTCAATAAGGAAGGTCATTTGCAAGTAGAGTTTTGCAGCAGCAAATAATACCTTACCTGCCAAAAATCAGACAAAAGTGTGTGAAGCAAAGATGGGAGAGCTATACACTTTTGTAGGTTTATTTATGTAAGTTTGTTTTTGAAAAGAAGTTATCGTAACCAGGGATATATAGCTAAGTTGAGAGGTTAAATTATGGCCGCTGAAACAGAAAGAATCAGAATCAGAATGGAAGCTTACGACCATCGCGCACTTGATGCGTCGGCTAAAGAAATAGTCGAACATGCTCGTCGTACGAACGCTCGTGTAAGCGGCCCGATTCCGTTGCCGACACGTATCGAGCGATATACAGTTTTGCGCAGTCCTCATATTGATAAAAAATCAAGAGAGCAATTTGAATTGAGAACGCATAAGCGTCTTATAGATATTCATGAAGCTAATGCCCGCACGGTGGAGATTTTAAATCGTTTAGTCGTCCCAGCGGGTGTTTTTGTAAAGATAAAGGTTTAGAGAAACTACTATGGCAATGTTGTTAGGTAAAAAAATAGGAATGACTCAGGTTTATGACAGTGAGGGCAGGATGCTGCCGGTAACGGTCATACATGCCGGTCCTTGTCCAGTGATGCAGGTTAAGACTACCGAGACAGATGGTTATAATGCATTGCAGCTTGGTTATGAAGATGTCAAGGAATCACGCAAGAAGAAACCTCAGATAGCTCATGCCGCCAAGGCCAAGACGACACCTAAAAGATTTGTTAAAGAGATGCGTCTTTGCGACAAGGCAGAGCCGGAACACAACGTGGGGGATTCACTTACCGTATCAGTTTTCGAAGAAGTTAAATATGTTGATGTGATCGGTATAAGCAAAGGTAAGGGTTTTGCCGGCGTAATGAAGCGTCATGGATTTGGCGGTTTTCCAGCTTCTCATGGTTGTGAGCGAAAGCATCGTGCACCAGGTTCGATATCGAGTTTTGCCAGTGACGCTGGTCACGGCGGTAACCTTAAGAAGGGTAAGAAGATGGCAGGCCATATGGGTCATTGCCGCATTACGACAAAAAGTCACGACGTCATATCGATAGACACAGAGAGAAATGTTTTGGTAGTTAAAGGTTCTGTCCCGGGTCCATCGGGCGGATATGTAATAGTTCGCAGCTCGCATAAATCCTAAGTGTGGAGATTAGAAATAGAACGATGATTAATTTAGCAGTTTACAATATAGAAGGCAAAGAGGTCGAGAGCTTAGAGGTTGATGAAGCAATCTTTGGCGGCTCGGTCCGTTATCCGTTGCTTAAGCAGGCGATAGTTCGGCATCAGGCGAATCGTCGCGTTGGTACAGCAGCTACGAAGAGCCGCGGTATGGTTAAGGGTTCAACGAGGAAGATATTCCGCCAAAAGGGCACAGGTTCAGCTCGTGCGGGTTCAGCTCGAACAGGTAAGCGTGTCGGTGGTGGTGTGACATTTGCTAAGGTTTCGCGTGATTTTGGTAAGCGTATGCCTAAGAAGCAAAGGCAGTTGGCAACCGATTCAGCGGTATTGGCGAAACTTTTGAATAACAGCGTTGTTGTTGTAGACGAGCTTAATTTTAAGGCACCGAAGACCAAGGATTTTGTAAATGTTTTGGGTAATCTAAAGATTGACCGCAGTTGTCTGGTGATGATCAGTGACTATGACGACAACGTTTACAAATCAGCGAGGAATATACCGAAGATCGCAGTTATGCCGGTGAGTTTGTTGAATGCTGGCGAGATTTGCAATCATAGCAAATTACTATTTACGAAAGAAGCATTTGTATCCCTTTTGAACAGAGACGAATCTACTAAAAATTAACAGGTGTAAAGATGGACGACTATAGCGTAATAATCAGGCCTTTGGTTACAGAGCAGGGGATGCACTTTGCCAATACCAGAGGTGCATACTCATTTGAAGTACATAAAAAAGCGAATAAGATACAGATAAAGAACGCGATTGAGAAGATATACAGCGTGAAGGTTGATAAGGTCAGAACTGCTAATCACAGAGGCAAGTACAGACGTAGAGGCGGAAGTGACGGCATGACTTCCACCTGGAAAAAGGCAGTTGTTTATCTTGACCCGGAGTATCACATAGATTTGTTCTAACAAAGTGCGAAGGTAATTGATTATGGGTATTAGAGTTTATAAACCAACAAGTGCAGGACGCAGAAACAGTTCGGTGAACGACTATGCTGAGCTTACGACGTCAAAGCCTGAGAAGTCACTTTGTAAGCGTATAAGGAAGACAGGCGGCAGGAATCATCACGGTGTTACAACGTCACGATTCAGGGGCGGCGGGGCAAGAAAGATTTATCGTATTATCGATTTTAAACGTAAAAAAGATGGAATTCCCGCTAAGGTTGCAACCGTTGAGTACGATCCTAATAGAAATTGTTTCATCTCATTACTTTTTTATGCAGATGGTGAGAAAAGATATATTCTCGCACCATTGGGCATAGCAGTTGGTGACAAGATAGAGAGCGGTATGATTTGTGAACCTAAGATAGGTAACGCGATGCCTTTGTCAGCGATACCAGCAGGTATTGAGGTTCATAATATTGAGATGACAGCCGGTCAGGGCGGTAAGATGGTTCGCGGTGCCGGCAATGCAGCCAAGATTGCTGCTAAAGACGGTAACTGGGTGACAATTATTTTGCCGAGCGGTGAAATGCGTATGGTTCGTAAAGAATGCCGTGCGACAGTCGGACGAGTCAGTAATCCTGACCATCGGAATGTTCGCATAGGTAAAGCTGGTCGTAATCGTCATCGTGGTCGCAGACCTCACGTTAGAGGTAAGGCGATGAATCCAGTGGCACATCCGATGGGCGGAGGCGAAGGGCGAGCCAACGGCGGGCGTGACCCGTGTTCACCAACAGGTGTTTTGGCTAAGGGCGGAAAAACCAGAAGCCCTCGCAATATCAGCAATAAGCGGATAATCCGCAGAAGAAAAAATAAACGACAAGGTCAGTTAGTACTGTAAACGAATGAGGAATGATTAATGGGAAGATCTCTTAAAAAAGGTCCTTTTGTAGACGAGAAGCTGTTTATTAAAGTTAATAAGCAGATAGATTCCGGTGCTCGCGACCCGATCAAGACATGGGCGAGAAGATGCACGATAATTCCGGAATTTGTCGGTTTTACTTTTATGGTTCATAACGGCAAGATGTTTCACAAGGTATTTGTCACTGAGGACATGGTAGGTCATAAGCTTGGTGAGTTTTCGCCGACTCGTACCTTTAAGGGACATTCGAGCAAGAAGATTAAATAATATTTGGTTCTTTTAAAGAGGAACCGTTAGAAGGTTTAAATTTATGTTAAACGCATTAAAATTTAAAAAGATTTGTAAATCGAGGAACGTTACTGTTGAGCAGTTAGCTGACCAGATAGTTCGCGGCGGCCTTGATAAGAGTTCGGCGACTTCCGCGATAAAGAACTGGCAGAAGGGTCTTTTTAAAACTGCACCTCAGACAGAAGATATTCGCCGTCTTGCAGCAGCATTGAGCGTTGAAGTCAATGACATAAGCAGTTGGCGTTCTACCTATCGTTACGCACCGGGTTCTGCGAGTAAGGCCAGGCTTGTAACTCAGTTGATAACAGGTCGCGGCGTTCAGGACGCGATTGATGTATTGAAGTTTACTCATAAACGAGCAGCGTCAATGATTGATAAGGTTTTAAAAACGGCAGTTGCAGATGCAGATGAGCAGCAGGCCGACGTTGATAGTCTTTATGTAAGTGAAGCACGTGTTGATGGTGCTGGAATTCGAATCGGTACAAAAAGATGGATACCGAAGGACAGAGGCAGAGCGCATCCTATTGGTAAACAGGCATGTCACATTCATGTGACAGTGACACAGGCTTAAGAATTGCTTTGTAAAAATAAGAGGCAAGAATAATTATGGGTCAGAAAGTATCGCCAATTGGATTTAGAACAGGCATTACGCTTGGGTGGCAAAGTACATGGTTTGCCACTAAGGCGGATTACGGTACGTTTCTTGTGGAAGACCAGAGAATTCGCAAATACGTAGACAGGAAGTACAACCGTCAGATGCCTAAGGGTGCGGTAGCGAAAGTAGAAATAATTCGCACTCGCAACGAAGTAAAAGTGACTCTTCACAGTGCCAGGCCTGGAATTGTTATTGGCCCGCGAGGTGGTGAAGTTGATAAGCTTCGTGAAGAGCTTGAGGATTTCACGGGTCATAAGATAAACGTCAATGTAATTGAGATAAAAGAGCCTGACCTCAATGCAATGTTAGTTAGTGAGTCGATAGCAGAGCAGTTATGCAAAAGAGCATCCTTTAGGCGTGCAATGAAGCAGCATTGTGAGTCAGCAATGAATGCCGGTGCTAAAGGAGTTAAGATAATGTGCAGCGGTCGTTTGGGTGGTGCAGAGATGGCTCGTAAAGAGACTCAAAAGTTAGGCAGTATTCCGCTTCATACGCTTGACGCGAATGTAGATTACGCGACTGCGACAGCATTTACGACCTATGGCGCCGTTGGCGTTAAGGTTTGGATTCATAAAGGTAAATTTGGTGAGGTCCTTGAACCCCGAGCTGGCGCACCGAGACGGAGACGTCCAGGCGGCGGCGGTGGCGGCGGTGGTAGAGGTGGTCCTGGCGGTGGTAGAGGTGGCGGCGGTAGAGGCGGCGCATCAGGTGCCAGAAGAACAGCTTCTAAGGCAGCACCAGCAGCGGCTCCTAAGGCGGCACCGGCAGCTAAGGCTCCTGAAGCTCCAGCAGCAGCACCAGAAGCACCTAAAGCAAAACCGAGTGAAGGTGAAACTAAAACATCAGAGTAAAAGAATTTGATAGAACTTTTAGTGAAGGTAACGACTTATGGCAATGATGCCCAAAAGAGTGAAGCACCGTAAGAGCCAGCGTGGCAAGATGAAGGGCAATGCGTCCCGGACAAATTTTGTGGCGTTTGGTGAATATGGTCTGCAGTCATTAGAGACCAGCTGGGTAACAGCGAGGAATATAGAGGCAGGCAGAGTGGCGGCAACTCACTTTTTACATCGTGAAGGTAAGGTTTATATCCGGATATTCCCTCATAAGCCGGTTAGTTCCAAGCCATTGGAAACGAGAATGGGTAAAGGTAAAGGCGAGCCAGCATTTTGGGTAGCCCGAGTTAAGCCTGGAACGGTTTTATTTGAAATAGGCGGCGTTGAAGAGAACGTGGCGAAACAAGCATTGGTTAGAGTAGCGCATAAGATGCCGATCAGATGTCGGTTTGTTAAGCGCAGACATTCTTTATAGTGGAGTTTTAAATGAAGGCAAGTGATTACCGTCAGATGGGTTCAAGTGAATTGCAGGAAAGGCTCGGCGAGCTTAAGCGCAATCTGTTCGACCTCAAGACGCAGTCTGTTACCGAAACGGTAGAGAATTCAAGGTCATTGCGAAACGCTCGTCGTGACATTGCACGTATTTTGACAGTAATGCAACAAAAGAAATAAAAGGTTAGGACCAAGATGGCAGAAAAAGAGACAAAGACAGCAGAAGCAGTCGTAATAAGTAAAAGCGGCGACAAGAGTATTAAGGTTGCGATAGACTATAAGGTCAAGCACCCTAAGTACGGCAAGTATATGCGAAAACGTACGACGTTTGGTGTTCATGATGAGCACAATAAGGCCAAGGTTGGAGACGTGGTTAAAGTTTCAGAATGCAGGCCTTACAGTAAGAGTAAAAGTTGGCGTCTTGTAGAGATATTAAAAGAGGCCGTTACAGAATAGAGATTAGTTTTTAGGTAAGAGGTAAAGCTGTGATACAACAAGAAACAATGGTGGATATTGCTGATAATTCAGGAGTCAAGGCAGCTTTATGTATTAAGGTCCTCGGTCGAGGCGGCGCCAGGAAAGGTAAGTATACTCGTCCTGCGGCAACTGTTGGTGACGTTATTTGTGTTGCGATAAAAAAATCGCTTCCTAGCTGTCAGCTCGATGATAAGAAGGTTCATAAGTGTGTGATTATCAGGACCAAGAGCGCCATTAAGAGGGTTGACGGCAGCTATGTTCGTTTTGACAGTAATGCAGCTGTGATGATAGATGCCGATGGTAATCCGATAGGTACGAGAATTTTTGGTGCAGTGGCCCGTGAGCTTCGTGAGAAGAATTACATGAAGATAGTTTCTCTGGCGAGTGAAGTTGTTTAAGGCATAATAAATTAACGAAAGTTTCGAGATTAAAAATGGCACGACACATAAAAAAAGGTGACATGGTAGAAATAATAACAGGTGACCACAAGGGCGCTACCGGCAAAGTACTTCGCGTAATTCTTAGTAAGAACCGAGTAATAGTTCAGGGTCACAACATAGCCAAGAAACATGTCAGGCCCTCGCAAAAGAATCCTCAGGGCGGCAGAATGAGCGTTGAACAGCCGATTCACATGAGCAACGTTTTGCCGGTAAACCCGAAGAGTTCCAAGGGCAGCAGAGTAACTTATAAGGTAGACAGCAAGGGCGGCAAGAAACGCGTCGCTGTTGATGGTAGTGAAATAGGCGTAGTTAAAAGGGCAAAGTAGCCGTAATTTTGAATGTTACGAAGAATTTAATTTGATACGAGTTTAAAGATGGCAAGATTAAGAGAATTATATAAATCAAAAGTAGTTTCAGAGTTGACCAAGGAATTCAATTATAAGAATCCTATGGCGGTTCCGCGTATGGAGAAGGTAGTCATATCGATGGGCGTCGGCAGGTCGACTCAGGATAAGAAGTTTATCGAACTTGCAAGCAAGGATTTGACTTTGATATCTGGTCAGAAGCCTTTAATTTGCAAGGCCAAGAAGAGTGTATCTAATTTTAAGGTTCGCGAAGGAGATAAGACCGGCCTAAAGGTTACTCTTCGAGGTATTCGGATGTATGAATTTATGGACAGGCTTATCAGTCTTGCGATACCGAGAGTAAGGGACTTTAGAGGTCTTAGCCCGAAGAGCTTTGACGGCAGAGGTAATTACTCGATGGGTCTGACCGAACAAAGTGTATTTCCAGAGATAGATCCTGCGAAGCTGGAATTTACCCAGGGTATGAATATAACATTTGTCACGACGGCAGAGACAGACGAGGAGGGCAGAAAGATGTTGTCCCTTTTCGGTATGCCGTTCAAAGAGAAATAAGAAAGTAGCATTGGAGTATTTGCATGGCAACAAAAGCGTTGATAAATAAGGCACACGGTAAACCGAAGTTTCGTGTACGCGGTTATACGCGATGTGAGCTTTGCGGCAGGCCCCGTGCGGTTTATCGCAAGTTTAAGATTTGCCGGTTATGCTTTAGGAAGTTAGCACACGAAGGTAAGATACCCGGCATGAAAAAGGCAAGTTGGTAATAGAAGTTTATAATTTACGTGGAGCTTTATTATGAGTTTGAGCGATCCAATCGCTGATATGTTAACGAGGATTCGTAACGCTGCGAGGATAAACAGAGATGATGTTAATATTCGCGCGTCGAAGATTTGTTCTGGTATAGCAGCTGTATTGAAAACAGAGGGCTATATCAAAGGTTATGACCTGATTGAAGATAATAAGCAGGGGATTCTTAGGGTAAATTTGAAGTATGACGCTGAAGGTCGTTCTGCGATTGAGACAATCAAGCGTATAAGTAAGCCTGGCAGGCGTATATATTCGCCGGTCGAGGATCTGCCTTATGTATTGGGCGGATTGGGTATACTTATAGTTTCAACAAGTAAGGGAATATTGAGTGGTAAGAGCTGTCGTGAACAAAAAGTCAGCGGTGAAATCCTTTGTTCGGTGAGTTAATATGAGTCGTATAGGCAAAAAATTAATAGAAATTCCTTCGGGAGTTAAAGTAGAGCTTAAAGGTCAGCACGTTAAAGTGACCGGGCCTTTGGGTAATCTTGAAATAGATATTCATCCTAGGATCAAGGTCAAGGTTGAGGGCAGTCAGTTATTTGCTGAGAACGAGGACGCTGATAACCGTCAGGCGAAACAGCTTCACGGTACGATGCGGGCGTTGTTAGCGAATATGATTTCTGGTGTCAGCAAGGGCTTTGAACGCAAGATGGAAATCTTTGGTACCGGTTATAACGTCAAGGAACAGGGCGCTAAGCTTGTATTGCAGGTTGGATATTGCCATGCGGTAGAGGTGGCGATACCGAAGAATGTTAAGGTTAATATTGAGGTGCCTGCGACGCGTGGTAATGATACACCTGCGAAGTTTACGGTAACCGGTATTGATAAATGTGAATTGGGTCAGTTTTTGGCAGATGTCCGCAAGGTGCGACCTCCGGAGCCTTATAAAGGTAAGGGGATTCGTTATGCGGAAGAGTATGTCAGACGAAAAGTCGGCAAGGCGTTTGCGTCAGGTGCGGCATAATTAGGGTAGATTAGTATGGCTATAGATAAATTAAGAAGAGCGAAAACAAGACGTAAATATCATATTCGCAAAAAGATTCTCGGGACATCCGAAAGGCCCAGGCTTACGGTGTTTCGTTCTAACAAGCATATTTACGTTCAGATAATAGATGACATTGCAGGTGCGACTCTTGTTTCGGCGAGTACTCGTGCAAAGAGCCTTCGCGGTGGTCTGGCCAATGGCGGTAATGCCAAAGCGGCAGAAGCGATAGGCGAAGCGGTAGCCAAGGAGGCACTTGGTGTCGGTATTCAGAGCGTGCGTTTCGATAGAAACGGTTATAGATTTCATGGCAGAGTCAAGGCACTTGCTGAATCAGCAAGAAAAGCCGGTCTTGTCTTTTAATTAAACAGTTAGAAATTTGGAGAAATAAATTGGCAGTAGAACCTATTAATAAACCTGTTGAAGAAAAAGGCGCGTTGGAAGAGACGACTGTAAAGATTTTTCGCTGTTCCAAGGTAGTTAAGGGTGGTCGTCGTTTTAGTTTTGCAGCTTTGGTTGTAGTTGGTGACCGTTCAGGCAATGTTGGTGTTGGCTATGGTAAGGCTAACGAGGTTCCCTTAGCGGTTGAAAAAGGCAATAAGGATGCCAGGAAGAATATGCATAAGATACCGCTGGTTGGCAGGACGATACCTCATCAGATAAACGGCAGGTATCGGGCGACAAAGGTAACTATGGTTCCGGCGAGTCCTGGAACTGGTGTAATAGCAGGTTCAAGTGCCCGTGCGGTACTCGAGTATGCAGGCGTACAGGATGTTCTGACGAAGGTTTTCGGAAGTACATCGGCTAAGAATGTTGTTAAAGCTACGTTGAATGGATTGACGAGATTACGCAGTAAAGAAGATGTAGAGTCGATTCGTGGCGTAGAAGTTGAAGTAGTGAAAAGGTGGTGATTGTTTTAAATGCTGAATCATGAAATAACATCAATAGTAGGTAAGAGCAAGTCTCGCAGGCGTATAGGCAGAGGCAACGGTTCGGGTTATGGTAAGACCAGTGGTCGAGGCCATAAGGGTGCCGGCAGTAGAGCCGGTTCAACATCGATGTCGCCTTTTGAGGGCGGCCAGATGCCTTTGTTTAGAAGGATTCCGAAGCGCGGCTTTAGCAACTACGACTTTGCTACTCGTTATGAGATAGTTAATATCTCGCAGCTTGATAGATTTGAAGAGGGCGAGTCGATCGGAGCAGAGCAATTATCTAATGCCGGTTTGATTGGCAGCAAAAAGAGTAAAGTGAAAATCCTTGGTGACGGTGAATTGACCAAGAAGCTTGAAATATTAGCTCAGAAATTTAGCAAGAGCGCTGAACAGAAGATAGTGGCCTTGGGCGGAACTGCTAAGGTCGTATAGAACTAAAAAGTTTTAAGAGCAGACGGAAACAAAAAAATGCTTGGAGCAGTAGTTAACGTATTTAGAATAAAGGACCTTCGCAACAAGGTTCTGTTTACCATTGCGATGCTGATGATATATCGCATAGGTTTTCATATAACGATCCCTTGTGTTGACCAGGTCAAGCTAACCGAGTCGGTGGCTTCTCGCGATACCGAGAGTCCTCTCGGCAGGGCAGTAGAGATGATGCAGATGCTTAGCGGCGGGTCATTCAGCCAGAGCAGTGTTTTTGGTCTTGGCATTATGCCTTATATTACGGCTTCTATTATTTTTATGCTGCTTGGAGAGGTGTTGCCTGGCTTGAAGAAATTGCGGCAGGAGGGGCAAACCGGTCATAAAAAGATACAGGAATATACGCGCTATCTTACCGTACTGATATGTTTTGTGCAGTCGGTAGCGTTTTTGAAGATATTCGTATCCGGTTATGTTTACCCGGGCATGGAAAAGCAGGCCATGATAATGGGTGTAATAGCGATGACCGCTGGCACGGTATTTTTGATGTGGCTTGGCGAACAAATAGATGAGTACGGCATAGGTAACGGTATCAGCTTGATAATTATGGCAGGTATTGTGTCGCGGATGCCGTGGGCAGTTAGAATGCTTTTGCAAAACGCAGACTTTAGACTCGATGCTCCTGTCGGCAGTATTAATCTGCCTAAGATGTTATTCCTTGTAGGGGCATTTGTATTTGTAGTCTCCGGTGCCATCCTGATTACTCAGGGTCAGCGTCGTATTCCGATTCAACAGGCCAAGCAGATTCGCGGCAGGAAGATGTATGGCGGTGCAAGGCATTATCTGCCTCTTCGCGTTAATCATGGTGGCGTGATGCCGATTATATTTGCGTCAAGTTTTATGATGTTTTTGCCTGTAGTGGCCAACTGGTTCAAAACTACGTTTCCTGACGTAATATTCTTTGCGACACTCCAGGAATCATTAGGACCAGGTGCGTTTACATATAATCTTTTGTTTATGTTGTTTATATTCCTGTTCACGTATTTCTGGGTGACGGTTCAGTTTCAGCCTAAAGAGATGGCGAAGAATCTTCGTGACTCAGGCAGTTTCATACCGGGTCTTCGTCCGGGTCGTCGAACAGCGGAATATCTTGAAACAGTAATGGCGCGCGTGACTTATTATGGCGCATCGTTTTTGGCAATAATTGCAATTGTACCGTCAGTGATTTCAGTTTCGATGGGTGTTAGCGGGCAAATCGCGTCGTTTTTAGGTGGTACCGGATTGCTCATTGTAGTAAGTGTGTCGCTGGACCTGGTGCAGAAGATAGAGGCTAATCTGTTAATGCGAAGCTATGACGGATTTAGCGAGAGCGGCAGAATTAAGGGGACGCGCTAATGAGAATAGTAATATTAGGAGCCCCCGGTGCTGGCAAAGGTACTCAGTGCAAACGTGTTGTAGCTGAATACGGCCTTGCTCATCTTTCGAGCGGTGACATTTTGCGTCGCGAACGTAGCGAGGGAACCGAGCTTGGTAAAGAGGCCCAGAGTTATATGGATTCAGGAGCATTGGTACCTGATGAGATAATAGTTAAGATGATGGCATCTGCGATAAGTGAGTCGGTTGAATCTGGTTTTGTACTGGACGGTTTTCCCCGGACGGTGAATCAGGCTCAGGAGCTTGATAATTCGCTTCAAAGCAGCGGCCAGAAAATAGATGCAATTATAAATTTGAATGTAGATGATGAATTGGTTTCTCAGCGTATGACCGGCCGCAGGAGTTGTCCTGAATGTGGCGCGGTTTATCATATTGAGAATTTAAAACCTAAAGTTGAAGGTAAGTGTGATAATGATGACGCCGATTTGGTGCAAAGGGCTGATGATGCTCTGGATGTTGTTGCCAATCGCCTTAAGACGTATCACGAGCAGACCAAACCGGTTGTGGGCTATTACAAAAGTAATGGCACCGTAATAGAGATTGATGCAAATAAAGATGCCGACGAGGTGACAGGCTTTGTTTTGGATAAGCTTGAAGAACTCGCATCGGCTTTGAAATAATTGAAGTTTGAAATATGGCTGTAATACTTAAGAGCCAAAGAGAAATTGATTTAATGCGTGAAGCAGGCTCTATTGTAGCCAGAGTTCTTTTAAAACTGAAAGAGATGGCAAAACCGGGAGTTAGTACCGGTCAGCTCGACAGCGTTGCTATGGAAATGGCGGTCGAAGCTGGTGCTAAAGCTTTGTTCAAGGGTGTTCGCAGTCCGGCTTCACGGGCGGTGTTCCCCGGAGCGATATGTGCATCGATAAATGAGCAAATCGTTCACGGGATACCTTCTGAAAAGGTAATACTTAAAGAAGGTGACATATTGAGCATGGATTTTGGTGTCAGGCTTAACGGCTATTGCGGCGATGCAGCAGTAACGGTTGGTATCGGAGAAATATCCGAAGTCAATCGTAAGCTGATTGAAGTGACCAAGCAAGCTCTTGAGATTGCGGTATCACAGTCAAAGCCGGGTGTTAAGTGGAGTGCTGTAGCAGGTAAGATGCAGAGCTTCACAGAATCGTCGGGTTTTTCAGTGGTACGTGACTTTGTGGGACATGGAATAGGCCGGGAAATGCACGAATCTCCGCGAGTGCCTAATTTTGTCAACAAAGATTTGTTGCGTAATGACATAGTTTTGACAGCGGGCATGGTCCTTGCGGTTGAGCCTATGATAAATGCGGGCAGCTATGATGTTCGCACATTGAAAGATGGTTGGACCGTTGTGACGCGTGATAATAAATGTTCGGCTCATTTTGAACATACGATCGCGATAACAGATACAGGCTGTGAAGTGTTAACTAATATTTAGGTAGGTATGGCAAAAAAAGAAGCAATAAGGTTACAGGCAGACGTGATAGAAGCCTTGCCGAACGCGGTTTTCAAGGTAGAGCTTGAGAACGGACATAAAATTATGGCGCATGTATCAGGTAAAATGAGAATGCATTTTATTCGAATCTTGCCGGGTGACAGCGTTGTGGTTGAGATGTCACCATATGATTTAAATAGAGGCAGAATAGTGCTTCGTAATTAGAAGGTATTAGAAAAATGAAAGTTAGAAGTTCAGTTAAACGAATATGTGAAAATTGTAAAGTAATTCGCCGCAGAGGTGTAGTGCGAGTGATATGTACGAATCCTCGCCATAAGCAGCGACAAGGTTAATTTAACGAGGAGTTGATATGCCGCGTATAACAGGTGTTGATATACCGAATGAAAAAAAGATATGGATTTCTCTAACCTATATTCCAGGTATAGGTAAGTATACTTCAGCGCAGATACTCAAAGAGGCGAAGATAGAAACCGACGTCAAAGCTAATAAGCTGACCGAGGATGAACTTAGCCGAATAACGCAAATAATTGACCGTAACTATATTGTTGGTGGTCAGCTTCGCCGTCAGGTATCTCAGAATATTGCTCGGTTGCGTGAGATTGCCTGCTATCGTGGCCTTAGACATCGAAGAGGGCTTCCTGTTCGGGGTCAGTGTACTCAAAGTAATGCACGTACCCGCAAGGGACCTCGAAAGACAGTAGCAGGTAAGAAGAGTGTTAAAGAAACTCGATAAGAAATTTTAGTTGAGGATTTTAAATATAATGGCAAAAAGTTCCAAGAAAAAAATAAAAAGAAATGTGGTCAAGGCCATGGTTCATATAAAAGCGACGTTTAATAATACGCTGATAACTATAACCGATATGGACGGCGATACGATATGTGCGAGTTCATCAGGTTGTAGTGGTTTTAAGGGCTCTCGTAAGAGTACTCCTTTTGCAGCTCAGCAGGCGGCACAGAAAGCTGCCACTGTTGCGATGCGTAACGGGGTTCGTGAAGTTGAGATCCGCGTAAAGGGTCCTGGTTCCGGTCGCGAGTCAGCGATATCTGCGTTGCAGCAGGCCGGGCTTCGCATAGCCTCTATAGAGGATGTGACACCGCTGCCTCATAATGGCTGTAGACCCTCGAAACGAAGAAGAGTTTAAAAGAATTTTCTGGAGAAAAATAAAACGATGGGACGTTATCTTGAATCATCCTGTAAACTTTGCCGCCGCGAAGGCGTGAAGCTGATGCTTAAGGGCATTCGATGCGAAACGGCTAAATGTCCAGTTGAAAAGAAGCAGCGTAATTTGGCACCCGGTATGCATAGCTGGCGTCGAGGCCGAATCAGTGAATATGGCGTTAGGCTTCGTGAAAAGCAAAAAATCAAAAGGTACTATGGCCTCTTTGACCGTCAGTTTATACTTTATTTTCAGCGCGCTGAAAGAATAAAGGGTAATACAGGCGAGACATTGCTTCAGTTATTGGAGAGGCGTTTTGACAATGTGGTATATAAATTGAATTTTGCACCTTCTCGTAAGGCGGCGAGACAATTGATATGTCACGGTCACTTGCATATTAATGGCCATAAGGTCGACATTAGTGATTACACTGTCAAGATTGGCGACAAGATAACTATCAAGAAATCCGAAAAAAGCCTTAAACGGGTCAAGGAGCAGTTGGAAAGTAATCCCAATTTTGCGGCTCAAAGCTGGTTACAGCTTGACCGAACCACCCCGGAGGCAACAGTAGTAGCTTTGCCGACGAGAGACGATATACAGATTCCAGTTGAAGAGCAGTTGGTTGTGGAATTCTGTTCAAGATAATCATATTAATTTTTTAGAAATTAAATGACGAGTAGTCATTTGTAAATAGTCGTTAGGAGGCTAGTAATGCGAGTTACATGGCGTGGCCTAGAATTGCCGACACGTGTCGATAAAGACAGTAAAATAGTGAGTGATAAGTATGGTCGTTTTCTGATTGAGCCTTTTGAACGGGGCTTTGGAACCACTATTGGTAATAGTCTTCGACGCGTATTGCTGTCTTCACTTGAGGGCAGTGCGGTGACATCTATAAAGATAAACGGAGTTGGGCATGAATTTACCTCAATCAAAGGGGTAATGGAAGATGTCACGGACATAATATTGAATGTAAAAAATCTTATAGTCCGTCTGACAGGTGAAGGCCCCAAGACGATGACTATTTCTGCTAATAAAGCCGGAGAAGTCACAGCTGCTCAGATAGTTGCTGACCCATCTATCGAGATTATCAACAAAGATATAGTTTTGGCTACGTTGGTAAAAGATGTGAAATTTGAGATGGAGATGGTTGTCGAGAGTGGCAGAGGCTATGTCCCTGCCTCGGAACGCATTACTGCGACTGATAGGTTTGACCAGGAAGCCGGACGAATAATACTTGATGCAATTTACTCACCGGTTACACGGGTTCGCTATGTAACAGAAGATACGCGTGTTGGTCAGAAAACCAACTACGACAAACTTATTCTCGAAATATGGACGAACGGCACGGTGACATCTGAGATGGCATTGGTTGAAGCGGCTAAGATATTGCGAAAGCATATTAATCCTTTCGTTCAGTACTTTGAGGTTGGCGAGACAGTAGTTGGCGGCGAGATTGCAGAGGCAGAAGAAATCGCCGAAGAAAGCGGCCTTGATGAAGAGTTGGCAGAGAAGTTCAATATCTTACTTGCCGAACTTGAGTTTTCGGTGCGTGCTAATAATTGCCTTGAATCAGCAAAGGTTTCGACAATTGGCGAATTAGTCAAATATACAGAGGCTGATTTGTTGAAGATTCGCAGCTTTGGCAAGACTTCATTGCGAGAGATTAAACGTAAACTTGCTGACATGGGTCTTTCTTTAGGAATGGCAGAGGCCGCAGCCTTATAGTTTGAAATATATTAACAATAAATAAGCAGTAGATGAGGAATTTAGAAATATGCGTCATAGAGTAGCAGGTCGTCGATTGGGTCGAGATAGTGAGCATCGTTTGGCGATGCGCCGGAATCTGGTAGCATCTCTTTTTGAGCATGAGACCGTTTCCACGACAATTGAAAAAGCTAAAGAGGTCAAGCCCTTCGCCGAGAAGCTCATTACATTGGCGAAGAAGGGTACATTGCCTGCGAGACGTAGGGCGATTTCCATGCTTGGCAATCGTGCTATCGTGACAGAAGAAGACGGCAAGGTCACCAAGCAGGGCACCGTAGTTGGCAAATTATTTAGCGAACTTGGCCCTCGATATCTTGACCGCAACGGGGGATACACGAGAATCATTCGGCTTTCGCTGAAAAGGTTAGGCGACAACGGTCAGTTGGTATTGTTGCAGCTATTAGGTGAGGATGAAAAACCCGCTCCGAAAGAAAAGAAAACCAAGAAGGGTTCATCTAAAAAAGCCAAGAAGGCTGTTGCGGTAGAAGAGGTTGTTGAAGCCGAACCTGTAGAAGAAGCAGCTGTGGATGATAAGCCCGAAGAAACCACAGAAGAAAGCCAGGAAGATAAGCAACAGTAAATCTTTTACTGGAGATTGCGGGGATGAGCAAGGAAGATTGCATTTTCTGTAAGATAGTAGCTGGGCAAATCCCATCGACAAAAATTTTTGAAGATGACACAGTACTTGCTTTTCTGGATGTTGGGCCTTTAAGTGATGGCCATACGTTAGTTATTCCTAAAGAGCACTACGAAAAGCTTCACGAATGTCCATCAGAGTTGCTGGGTAAGGTTGGTTCTAAGCTGAACAAAATCGCTAAAGCTGTAAGTGATGGGACCGGATGCGAAGGATATAATGTGCTGTGCAATACCGGCAGGGCGTCGGGGCAGTTAGTTGAGCATGTGCATTTTCATATAATTCCACGCAATAGCGGTGACGGCGTTTTTGACCGCTGGCCTGCGAAGCAGTATCCGGATGGTAAGATAGAGACAATAGCTGAAAAGATTCGCGAAAAACTGTAAAATTAGAGCCTTGTTGCTCTTGATAATTGATAGATATTATGTTATTTTAAAATTTAATTGGCCGCGGGGTAGAGCAGTCTGGTAGCTCGTCGGGCCCATAACCCGGAGGTCGCAGGTTCGAATCCTGTCCCCGCTATTAAGCCCTGGAGATAAAATCTTCAGGGCTTTTTTATATTTCAAATTTAACTCGCTTCGAACCTCCGACTAATTGTTATAAACCTGATTCTTGGCAATAATAGCCAATAATGCTACTTTTTCAAAATTGAAAGAACTCTATTCTGGCTTAACCGAGAGATTAGTATAGTTATAACCCCATGTTTTGGGGATATTTTAAATCAACAAGATGACATCGTGTTTTATAATAACTTATAATGTTGATTTTGAGCCTGATAAAGGTATAATCTCGTGCAAGACAATTGTTGTTTTAAACCTTGTGGGATCACATGGAAGTATTTAGAACTGATGACAAATTGCATAGTTTGATGAAACGCTACAAAGCAAGTAATCGCCCTATAAGCGTTGATTTCAGAAAGATGGTCGACTGGTTAAAGCCTGATAGCTATACCCACATAATACATCCTTATCCTGCTAAGTTGCTAATGCATATTCCACATTTCTTTCTTGCTAACAATCTACTCTCTCCTGATGGTGGTAGAGTCCTAGACCCCTTCTGTGGTTCTGGCACAGTCTTGCTTGAAGCAAAACTAAGTGGGCGAAGGGTTATGGGAGCTATAATACTCCCCGAAAACTGGGCGCGTGATTAAGGTGGATTTGTCGTCTGAGACGATAATAGTTTCAGGAGACAA
>VRUG01000151.1 GCA_019456255.1 Planctomycetota bacterium
TGGATGTTATTCACGAAACTGATATCGAGGATGTCCTCAAAGGAGTAAGCCATAAGGAGCGCCAAAAGAAGGTGGCTGTCCGGCTCTTTAGCCAGAGCTATGAACAGAAGGGAGTGCTAACCAATGCAGATGTAAGTTCGATTATGCGCCTTTCACCGTTAACCATTTCTAAATATATTCGTGAACATGAGCAGGATACAGGCCGGCTTGTACCTCGCAGAGGTACGATCCATGACATGGGCAGAACACTGACTCATAAAAGGATCATCTGTAAGAAACATATCTTTGAAGGCAAGACCGTAGAACAGACAGCCAGGGAAACTTATCATTCGCCGCAGGCTGTGGTGAGATATACCAATGACTTTAAGCGGGTCAGAGAGTGCCTCAAAGAAGGATGGAGTGTTGAACGAATAGCCTACACAACAGGGCTCTCAAAATCGCTAACCACAGAATATGTAGAAATGATCAACGAAGAGGAGATACTGTTTTGAAAAAACAACAACTGTTCTCAGGCAATTATAATCCGCAGATAGGTTCTCAATCAAACGTTTTAGATTTTTCTGGAGAATCTCCTAATTATCACTGTGATAATATACTCCGTGGTGGCCCGTCAGTGCATTTTCTCAAGACATTTGGTACTTGGATACCCCCCAAGTCCAAGGCATTATTTGAACTAATTGCTCCTCATTACTCTTGCATTCTAGGAGGTGGATATCAGTACGTTGACAGCATCTTCGAGAAAGGAGATACTTTTGATCGTTAATGTACCTGCTTCAGGGTATAGGACCCATTGGGGAATAGACCCTTATTTGTATATGTATCTATAAATATTCCTAGGCGAGTTTGGCCAACTTACGTCAACTTTGCATTGCGCAAATTGTCAATTGAATATTGTTAGGATCAAGAAATTGTATATTTGCAATATTATGCCTCATTGCGAGATGTTGATATTATTATAGAAATCGACTAAATTTAAAAAAAGGAGTACAGATGTCATTTACGGCTGTTTTTCAGAAAGTTCCTGAAGGATATATCGGATTCGTCGAGGAATTACCAGGTGCCAATACCCAAGGAGATACTATCGAAGAAACTAGAGAGAACCTTAATGAGGCTGTTCAACTTGTCCTCGAAGCAAATCGTCAGCTTACTGAAGAAGAGATTGCTGGGCAGGATGTGATTCGTGAAGAATTCCATCTTACTTTCTAGTGAAACGAAAAGACCTTATTCGTTATTTAGAAAAGAATGGGTGTGAGTTTCTCCGATAAGGCAGAAAGCATACCGTATTTGTAAACCGCATCAAAAAGAAATCTTCAACTGTCCCTAGGCATAATGAGATAAACGATTTTCTGGCAAAGAAGATCTGCAAAGATTTTGGCTATGGAAACAACAAACGGTTAGTAATATGCTAAATCATTACCATAGAAGCAAATAACTCATGGGTCATTGTTTAGACTTTCTCAATATCTGCCGCTATTTTAAACAAAAAATGATGGTTTTTTTGCCGAAAAGAGGTGTTTTCTTATCTCTATTATGATATAATTTACGTCATTGAGGCGAACCAACTGGTTCTCACCTTAGACTATTGCATAACTGGTAGGGAACTCAATGAGACCAAGAAAAACAAAACACGATCAGCAAACCATCAACGCTTTCAAGCAGCATAAGCTGTTAACCATCGTAGCACTCTGTTCGCTGCTCCAGCTATCCATCGCCACCGTGCGCAGGCGTCTGAAAGAGTGGGGTGCACTGAGCAGCTACAACAAGAGCGGGAAATACTACACTCTCCCTTTGATTGCTGAGTTCAACAAGCAGGGGTTGTGGAAACATGAAGGTGTCTTCTTCTCCAAACATGGTACGTTGAAGAACACCGTCATTCATCTCGTGCAGATCTCCAAAAGAGGTTTATCCAATTCTGAGCTGGAGGAGATTCTTGGAGTAAACACCAATTCCTATCTTCCCCAATACAAGCAATTGGCGGGAGTTAGAAGGGAAAAACATAACAAAGAGGTGGTGTACTTCTCGGCAGACGAAGAGCTTTACCGGCGGCAGAAACAGAACAGATTTCCACCTGTGCCTACGGTACTGAAGCTACCACCAGATGCAATCAGCATCATCGTCTTAGTTGAGTTAATCAAGCATCCGGGCAGTACGCCTGCAGAGCTGTCGGACATGTTGCAGCGGGAGGGGTACAAGATTGGCGCAGATATGATAGATAATCTTCTCGAGCATCATGGGCTTAAAAAAAAACCGAATATGAGCGAGTGAAAGTACTCAGTGAGATTATTGCCAGACTGACAAACAATCTGAGATCCGGGAGCCTCTTGCCCACCATGACCACCATTACCTTTCGGCCCGAATCTCGCACTTGCCCACAGTGCGGAGTATGGATGAACGTACTCAATACAAAAACCAAGCCGGCTGCGACTCTGGCCATAGGGCAATTCCTGGCACGCGAGTACCACTACTACTGCCCCCGATGCGGATTTGTAGTTGACTCCGAAGAACTCAGAGGGCTTGTACCGGAGAGATGTAACGAAGCGAGGCGCTGGCCGGTAAGGTCCTCAGGTTTGGAAGGGATCCGGCCTGGCCCTGAGGTTTCTTTCGATAAACGATTTACACCTTGCGGCGGAGGCTAAAGTGCCAGTATAATGAGGCATCATGGCGATCGTAATTCAAGGAAAGACCAAGCTCACCTACGAGGACTACGCCCTCCTTCCCGAGGACGGAAAGATTCATGAAATCATCGACGGAGAGCACTATATGACCCCTTCTCCCGTAACGTACCACCAGATGATCTCGGGCCGTCTCCAATTTCAGCTCTACGAGCAGATCGTGAACAAGGGATTGGGCCTGGTGCTTAATGCGCCGCTGGACGTTCAGCTCTCAAAGATCGATATTGTGCAGCCGGACCTCCTGGTGGTTTTGGAGGAGCGTCGGTCCATTATCTCCCCCTCCAGAGTGATCGGGCCGCCCGACCTGGTCATCGAGATTCTGTCGGAATGGAGCCGGGAAAAAGACCTACGCCTCAAGCTCGATCTTTACCAGATAGCCGCTGTACCGGAGTACTGGATCGTAGATCCGGAATCTCAGGAGCTGAGAAAGTACCTGCTTCAAGAGGGGAGGTACCGGGAGATTGGT
>VRUG01000152.1 GCA_019456255.1 Planctomycetota bacterium
GTCACAGATTCAAACCCCCAATGTGAGCCGGACTCGGTATGTTGGGCTGAAATCCAACCGTTTGTTGTTTCCATAGGTGCTGTACGCCTATTTTTTTGACGTCGTTCAGTGCAAGTGCATACTTTGTAGATAAATACTCTGGGTGGTGGTCATGGGCAACAAAAGCAGGATTTATGTTGAAAATCCTTTTAAAGTGCTCTATTCCCTGTTCAAAGGATGTGAGGGTTTCGATATTCTCAAGATCGCCTATATGATGACTCATGAAAGCATAATTGTCCCTTGTCAGGCAAATTGCGTTTTTCAACTCAGCCCCACACGCTAAGAGTTGTGCCTCAAATTGAAAAGGCATAAGGAATGGAAAAGGCGCATACCCCCTTGACCTTCTTAAAAGAACCTCGCTACCATGCCATACACGGCCTATTGAATCATCGGTGCGAATGTATATCTCCCTATTGTGCTGGAGATAATAATCTGCAATATCCTTTAAACGCTCAAATGCTTCATCGTCGCGGTAAGCAATAGGCTCCGCGCTAATATTGCCGCTTGTCATTACCAACACAAGTGCCGACTCAGCAACAATCAAATGGTGTAAAGGGGTATAGGGGAGCATAATTCCTTGGTAGTTTTGGCAGGGGGCTACGCTTTTTGCCACCGGGCAGTCAGGTCTTTTTCTTAATAAGACAATAGGACGTATTGTTCCCTTCAAAAGCTTTTCTTCCCCACCATTCACATAACACAAACGTTTCACTGTTTCTATGTCTTTGGCCATCATAGCAAACGGCTTATGCTCCCGACGTTTCCTTGTCCTAAGTCTATAAACCGCATCCTCATTTAAGGCGTCACAGGCAAGGTGATAGCCGCCGAGTCCCTTTATAGCCACTATTCTTCCTTCCTTGAGAAATGTGCATACTTCTTTTATGATATCGGTTGTGTCTATCCCAATACCTTCAGCATTTAATAAAGAGAGTCGGGGCCACAGACAGAGCATGCATTTGGTTGAGCATGAAACCTTCTATCGCCAGGATCATCATATTCTTTCTGGCACTCCTCACACATTGTAAATTTAGCCATTGTTGTGAATTTTCTATCATAAGGAATATCTTTAACGATGGTAAATCTTGGTCCACAGTTTGTGCAATTAATAAAAGGATAGCGGTACCTTCGGTCAGTGGGCTCAAAAAGTTCGTTTAGACATTCATTGCACGTGGCAATCTCTGGAGATACAGGCACAAACCTTTCTTCTTGGTTATCGCTTTCACGTATCACAAAGCCTTTGTGACCCAAAGCTTTAATACTATACCTGTGCATTTCAAAAATAGCTGCCTGAGGAGGAGGTTGGCTCTTAATATTCTTTATAAATTTCTCTATAGATGCTTTTTCTCCTTCAACCTCAATTAATACTCCAGACGTGTTGTTTAGGACATAACCGGAAAGGTCGAATTTTTTAGCAAGGTTGTATATAAATGGGCGAAATCCAACGCCCTGAACAATACCTTTAATGCTGATTTGCATCCTGCACTTCACGATTTCTCCAATGACTTCTAAACCGAACACCCTTAATTTTTATTCTTAAACTAAAAGTAAGTTTCAAGATCACAGAGCATGAGGAAAATTAATGTTGTCAATATTTATTAACACCAAAACTACAAATCCAGTCTTAAGGTCCAATAGTTTTCTGCACCTGTACAATGAGACGTAAAAATCATTCCGGTTTCTTTTGCAGCTTCTTCCAGCCTGGATGAAATATCATAGCCATGCCTGTAATTACCAATAACACATGAATCTTTATTTTTAGCCAGTCTATCTTTCATGAAGTTAAATGTTTTCTCATAGTCTCCACCAAAAAGATACCATCTGTCAAAGATATCTGACACAAAAATTATGTCAAACTGTTCTAACGGCGTGGTCTGAAGTGCTTCATCCAAATCCTGCCACATGATCTTTAAAGTAACTTCTTGGCGAAACAAGTACAAAGATAAAGAGCAGGAAGAACTTGAGCTCTTGAAAGATGAGCTTGGCGATGAGTTTCAAGAGCTAAAGGAAACGATTTATGCTCAGCTTGACAACATCGTACAGAGCTCGGCCATGGTGGAAAACATCAATTCCATTTTACGAATGTACCTCAACACTTCCAAGAATCACATAACTCAGGGCTTCCTTAATCTTTTCATGTTTTACCACAACCATCGCCGTTATGTGGACGGCAAAAGAAAAGGCAAAACCCCGATCGAGATACTTACGGGTATAGAACAAGAAAAAGACTGGCTCGAACTGCTTATGGAAAAAGTGCCCTGAGAATCACTTTATATTATATTATAACGTATTATTTGTTTAGGAGATTATGTATCGCCTATAATTGAAGCAGAATTTATGATACTATGCACTAGAGCGGAAATTGGCGGATGAATGCTGCCGCCGTTTCATAACAGGCCGGAGCAGCAGCCTTGCCCCCCCCCCGGTTTGTGTTCACAAGAACGGCAAAATCGAACTGCGGGGCCGCCATAACCCGGGAAAATTCAAAAGGCTGGGGGTAAAGCTATGAACCGGTTGGTAAAAAGAATGGCTGATCTAAAGCAGCAAAAACGAAAGGCATTCATTGTTTACCTCATGGCCGGCGAGCCGAGCTGGCCTGCCGGCACCGAAATCATTTGAGCGTGGCCAAAATCTGTGGATATAGAATTTTCAACAGTCTATCCTGATATGATCTAGAACCATTCTATTTTTCAAGTGCGTGTAGTACCTCATCAATTGATTTAGCATCCAGAATGAGGTCAATTGCTCGGTCCAGCCTGTCTCTGTCCCGGATATTCATGACCTTTTCTTTCTCAGCCTCATGAATGCCGCCAAACTTCTTGTCAAGCAGGCGAAGCAGTACATGTTGTTTGTCCAGGATTTCCCCTTCAACCTTTCCTTCAACCTTTCCCCTCTCTATCAACTTCTCAGCTATGGTCATGTATACCTCCCTCGCATCTTTGGAGTCTATCGACAGAAGCTCCTCTTCTATATCTTCTTCCTTGGTATCCTTGCTTACTCCAAGTATATACTCAAACAGCACACACATAAAAGCCCTGAGCTGCTCATCAAAGGGCAGAGTTAATAAACTCTGCAGCATCTCTCCCAGGTACGGG
>VRUG01000153.1 GCA_019456255.1 Planctomycetota bacterium
ATGTATTCCTCGTATCGTTTCCGAATTTTGTCGACGGTCCTGGTGATCTCACCGGGGGTCAACTTGTTTAGCTGCATATACCATTATTATCCCAAGTACCTCATTTCTGTCAATAATACATACATCCTTATTTATTAATCCGTACGAATGCTCAATGACCGGTGTAGATAAAAGCGGCAGGCTTGCTCCCGGAAACGAGCAAGCCTGCCGCAGAAAGACGCCTTGTAGATCGATAAAAGGCCGGTTAAAATGAAGCGGCCTGGTCCAGGACTTCCTTATCCTGCGCCTCCTCTGAATCCTGGTTCGATTCCGGGTCCCCTTCCTGGTCGGGGTCCTCTTTGCTCTTGAACTTCGGCTTGAACTCCACGTGCTCCGCCACGATATGCACCTTGCTTCTCGTTTTCCCCTCCTGATCGTCCCAGCGGTCCTGCTTGAGCCTGCCCACGATGCGCACCCCCCTGCCCTTGGTCAGGTACTCATTGCAGACCTCGGCCAGCCTGGACCAGGTGGTAACGTCGAAGTAAGACACTTCCTCGTTAGTCTCATCGCCCTGCTTATAGTAGCGGTTCGAAGCCACGGAGAAGTTGCACACCGGGGTTCCCTTCGAGCTATAGCTCAGCTCCGGGTCCTTGACCAGGTTGCCCTCCAGAAGAATTGAGTTTAGGTTATTCATACTGCCCTCCTAAAAGATTTGGTTTCGGCATTTGCCTTCGGTTATAAGAACAGGAATATGGTCTCCGGTACTTCAAATTTATTAGCATCCAGGCCATACTCTTCACATTCCCGGTTCGGGAATAATCTCAATAAAAGGAAGAGGGAATGATTAAAAGAGAATTTATGCTTAAAGCTCTCCTGGCCGCAGGGATAATTATTCTTTCGGGCTGCGGTACCACCCGCTCTGCCCTGGTCATCAAGGACAGTCCGATTAAAACGGCGGACGAGGAGCGTATCTCCATAACTCTGAGATATTTGGATGAAGAAACATTAATCAATAAGTATGGAAAAAAAGGGAATCCCTTTTTAACTCATTACTACACCCTGCAGTTTAAGCGGATCATGGTTTTTGAGGTAAAGGTTCAGAACAGCCGCCAGGAAGCGGTTGAGCTCATACTCAACCGCATGGAGCTCCAGTTCGGCGGAAAGGCCGTACATCCTACCAACCGCTTTCAGCTCTCCAATTTCTGGGAATCCAGGGATGACCTGGACGAAACGAAACCCACTGACAGAAGGAAAAAGGAACGGGTAATTAAGGATCACGTCCTCCCCAATTCAATCAATGCCGGAACCGGCGGCAGAGCAGAAGGATATGCGGTGTTTATGGGTAATCTTCCCAGGTACGGGCAGGCTTCTGTTTATATTCCCCTGTTCAGGAAGAAAATTGAGCTTATTCACAACTTTCGGCTCCGGTTTGAGTTCTAAAGTGAGCGCACCACAAAAAAACCCCCTCTTTCGAGGGGGTTTGGTTTCAGACGTAGATCCAACTCCTAGTAGTCGATATCCACCTTGAGGTAACCACCCCCATCCGGCAGAGAGGTAGGAGCATTCAGGTCGCCACCACTGCCGACCGAAGTGACCAGATAACCGATATAAATCTCGGCGGCACCGGGATGGACCACTATACCTAAATCTGCTTCCTGGAAGGCGTCGGCGCCTTCAGCAAATGACAACACCATACCGGCATAGAGACCGACCAAGTCAATCGGATCGATGCCCACATTCGCAGTCAAACCGTTGAACGCATCCATGCTGTTGCCATCAACGCCAACCCCCAGGCTGATCATTTCAGTCCAGCCGACGCCCAGGCCGAGGCCGTAAGCCCACTGCTCAGCAGCTGCACCGTCGGTAACGGACATATCGTACATAAATCCAAGGCCTACGCCGAGGCTTAGATCGGCTATATCCATGGCATAACTGCCGTCAATACCGATCTTTCCATCAGCGGCTTCGGCGCCCGCGTCCAAATCGTAGAAGACCTCAGCTTTTACAGGACCGAACTCTCCGTAGGCGCCGGCAATCAAAGTACCCAAAGGCATAGCAGGGTCGACAGCGAATTTGATATTGACCATGTCCATTACGGTTAATACAGTTGAAAGTTCCCAGGCTTTAGCGGTTCCGATACCCATCACATTTTCGTTTTCATACCCGGACTGTATAACATACTCTTCATCGCCGGTATCGAAGTACCCTGCGGTCAGGACCAGCCCGACGCCCATGTCGGTCAGCCCGAATGCGGCGCCGAGATCGGTTTCAATAGTAGCCTGGTCAAGTTCAATTTTTCCAGCAACATTTTTGACCGACACCACTGTTGAGTTGTAATCATCGACAGCCGCATTAACATCAATGGTTGCCGTTGTGTCCTCAGCAAAACTATCACCAAAATCGCTAATGAACCCATAGGTCACATCTCCGCTGAAGGTGACGTCGCTGGCCATCAGCGGGAAGCTGGCCAGTGCCAGAAGCACGGAAAGAACTATTAGTTTTTTCATGACTCGTTCTTCCTCCTCATTTTATTTCATTTTCAGAGCCAACGGCTCTTTAAAGTACCAATTTCGGCAATTTTTACGGCTTGCCGGACCGTTCAATTTTTTTTCCATTAACCTCCTTTATTACTTTTTCTATATACGTTTTCCATAAAATTATAAGTAGCTTACCACATCTAAAATAAATTTCAAGCATTTTAACCAAAAAATAAATTAATTTAAGGCAATTTTTTAAAATTTTTAAGTAAAAATGGCATTAAAGCCTCTTCGGAGGCCTTAAAACGAACTTTTTCTAAAAGTCGGTTGTAAAATCTCTTTTCCACGTTGATTATCAGGGTCAGAAAAAATAGAATAGGGCCGATGGTCGAGCTTGAGAAGAGGATCACCGGGGACTGGATCGTTACCCGGGAGGCGGCAACAGATCTCTACACCCTGAATGACTACTTCAAAATTCCCAGCCGCAGGCTAATTGAGCTTTGCGAATCTTTGAAAGCCGCGGTTGAAGGGGGCCTTTTGGAGTATAAGCGCTCCGTGCTTCAGCCGGTATTTATCTGTTTGGAGGATATGAAATACTATTCCAAGACCCTTGAAGAGCTCGAGTCCCATAGAAGGCCCTTGAAAGGACTG
>VRUG01000023.1 GCA_019456255.1 Planctomycetota bacterium
TGGTATTAACCCACAACCTTGCGGTTATCTTACTGACCAAAGAGCTTTTCTACAGAGCATACCGGACACCTTTAATTTCAAAATTGTTGTTTTTGCGTAATGGCGGTTATTAGTTTTTGTATTTTTTGCCAGTAAGCAGATCCGGCGATTCGGGCTATATCGTCATTGTGCCCGGCATTATTTACCCATAGGCTGAATTTAGGTTCATTTGCTTTTTTAAAGACCTTTCGGCCGTGCCAGGTGGGTATTATGTTGTCGTCGCTGCTATGAATTACAAGGACAGGGCAGGTTATTTTTTTTATGTGGCGCAGGTTATTGAACTTATCAAAGGGCAGCAGGGGAATGCGGGTGATGACGCGAAAGGCAGATGTTGGCGGGCTTTGAAGAATCAGACCGGCAATGGGGTATTTAGAGGCCAGATGCGAGGCGACGGCGGATCCGATGGAGCGGCCCATAGCGATTATTCGATTGGGGGGAGTATTTAATTGTTCGGTAAGGTATTGATAGAGGGTCTCGATGTCCTGATAGGCGTTTTTTTGTGAAGGTTTGCCGGTGCTTGTTCCGTAGCCTTGATAATCGAAGGCTAATACGGAGAAGCCTTTAAGGTTGAATCTTTCGAGTATGAAACGGATGTCTCCGAGGTCCTCGGCATTGCCGTGGCTGTAAATGATGGTAAATTCTGCTTTCGGGTTGGGAAGGTATAACGCCGAGATAAGTTTGCCTGATTTGGTTTTTATCTTTAGGATGTTCGGGCCGTCTTTATAGCTGGAAGGCTGCGGCAGGAAGATCATTCCATCAGAGCAGAAGTAAACAAAGACAGCGACGGCGATATAGATAAAAGCGATCGAGCGGATAAGTCTTAAAATCGTGAGATCGCCGAGCAACAGCTTTTTGACCTTATTTCGGTCCATTATAAATTCCTTGCCGCAGAAGGTTATTTTCTGGATTATATATTGCTCTTACCGGATGGTCAAGGGGGGCGTGCCAGGCCCTGTGACAAGCTCAGGACAGGCTTTTGCGGGTGGTGGGGGCTATTCGCAAAGGATGGTTGGAGTCCCGAAACAAGGATATTTTAGAAAGGCTTAAAAAAGCTGTTTTTGGGCTAAAAAACGAGAATAGCTGAAAATATCTCAGTTAAAAACATCAAAAGACCGTTTTTTTTAAATAAAAATCACTATATTAAAATAATTAGATAAATTCTAAAATAGTA
This sequence comes from Planctomycetota bacterium, assembly GCA_019456255.1. GTDB lineage: Bacteria > Planctomycetota > Phycisphaerae > Sedimentisphaerales > Anaerobacaceae > VRUG01. The sequence goes on from VRUG01000023.1 coordinate 1,211, forward strand.
ATTGACGAAAATAAAGTAATTGGGCTATAATTATAATATTGGCAATGCTTATTTAGATCTTATTAGCAATTTTAGATTAAATTAAGCTTAGTTTTGTAAAAGGTAGCTTTATTTAAAATTGATGTTATTAAAGAAAACTGGCTTTTTTTTTAACAAGGAGTGATATAAATGAGTCCGTCAAATAGGGCAGGAGAGTATGTTGTCCGGCCTGGAGGTTATCGGGCGTTTATACCAAAACCTCTACCGCCCAATCCCCCCTTGAACTTGGATGACGAGTTTGTGCATCTTCTTTCTTTGGCTGATAGGGCGGTCGGTAGACTTGATGCATCAACAATAAATATACCAGACCCTGATTTTTTTGTGTACATGTATGTTATTCGGGAAGCAGAGTTGTCAAGCCAAATCGAAGGCACACAAGCAACCCTAAGTGATGTTTTAGAGGTTGAAGCTGAGGCCGCAAGCACCACAAGGTCTGACGTGAATGAGATTTTTAATTATGTTGATGCAATGAATCATGGCCTTGAACGTTTGAGAGAGGATGGATTTCCCTTGAGTCTTAGGTTGATTCGTGAAATACATGCTACATTGCTACAAGGGGTAAGAGGGGAAAGTAGGCAACCAGGAGAGTTTCGCACAACTCAAAATTGGATTGGTCCAGAGGGGTGCGATTTGCAGACAGCCACATTTATTCCCCCTCCCCCCAACGAGATGAATACTGCGCTTAATGATATCGAAAGATTCTTTCACGACGAAGCTTTTCTTCCAGCTTTAGTAAGGGCTGGTTTTTTACATGCTCAATTTGAAACTATTCATCCCTTCCATGATGGAAATGGTCGAATCGGCCGATTATTAATAACCCTTTTTTTATGTAAACAAAATATCTTGAGACAGCCATTATTATATCTTTCACATTACTTTAGAAATAACCAGCTTCTTTATTATAACTATCTCCAAGCAGTACGTGACACAGGCGATTGGGAAGCATGGATAAAATTTTTCTTACGAGGGGTATATAGTGTTGCACAACAGGCTTCTCTCACAGCTCGCAAAATTATAGAACTTCGCGAAAATCATAGGAACAAAATACAAAACTCACTTGGCAAGGCGAGCACAAAAGCTCTTGTTTTATTAGAAAAGTTATACCGTAGCCCTATCATTACGATTAAAGGGGTAACAGGGATGCTCAATGTTTCTTACCCAACGGCAATGAAGATAATCGGCAAGTTGTCGGAGCTTGAAATATTAGTTGGAGACCCTAGGAAAAAAAGGGGCAAGATATTCAGATATACAGAATACCAAAATCTTTTTACTACCAACGAATAGCCATCAACCACATTTTCTCAAAAACAAACCCAATCAAAGCCAAAAATCGTCTTTATTTGCCAGGTCGTTTCGAAAACATTTAACAAAAGCATTGACAAAGATGGTTGAAAATGGTTTAATGTGAATATTATGAGGTGTAGTTACTGCGAAAAGATGATTAGTTGTTGGTGGCCTGAAGGATGAAATCCGACGGGTAAGCGGTATTTTGCTGTAAACAATTTGTATTAAACGCTAAATGGCAGCCTGTTGGAAAAAAGGGCTGCTATTTTTTTATTTGTATTTATAGCGGTTTACGGATAAAAAGTGGTGTTATAAGGATTGGAAAATGGAAGATTACAGACAAATCATATTAGATGGCAAAGCTGGTCAGATAGTGCCTATCGTTAAAGAGATAGAGATGTCGGATCCAGTGGACTTTTTTGCTCGGTTGAGCGATTACGGCAGGGCGAAAAACTGCTGTTTGTTCGAATCGCGGGACTATTTGGCTGGGAGTGGTGCTTTGACGTTTGGTACCGCTCGGCCTGCGTTGTATCTGACCGGTACGGGCAAGGATTTTAGTATTCGGGCATTGAGCGCTACGGGGAAGCGGATGCTTGGGTATCTGGCTGACAAGAAGCGATTTTCGTTTTGCGAGTCGGTGGATTTCGGCGAAGAGGAAATCAAGGGGACGATCAAGGAAAATGAGGGGGTAATCGACGAGCAGTCGCGGCTTTTGAGTATTAATCAGATGGATGTTTTGCGGGCGGTGGCTTTTGCTTTTAAGCTGGCAAGTAAGCCTTTCAGGGTGACATGCGGATTGCTCGGTGCGCTTAGTTACGATTTTATCGACCAGTTCGAGAAGCTGCCCAAAAACAGTGAAGATTTGCTGGGCAATCCTGATTACGAACTTTATTTCGTGGACAATATCTTTTTGATGGATCATGAGCATAGCAAGGGCTATTGCATTGTGAATGTTATGATAGCTGATGGCGATCGCGAGGCGACGATAGCTGAAGCGCAGGAGTGTTTCGATTATTATCGCGATATTACGCAAGCCCCGATGCCGAAAGGTAAAAGGTTCGAAAGTGAGATAGCGGCGGCGTCGACGGATACGAATCAAAAAGAATATGAAGAGATAGTGAAGAAGGCCAAGCAGCATATCGTAGATGGTGACGTATTTCAGGTGGTGCTTAGCAGAACGAAGATGGAACCTTGTCCGGATGAGCCTTTGGATGTTTATAAACGTTTGCGGGCGTTGAATCCGTCTCCTTATATGTTTTATTTGAATACGCCTAATACGATACTGATGGGTGCGAGTCCTGAGCTTAATTTGGGGGTTAGCGGTAGCGAGCCGCGGGCGGTTGAGATAAGGCCTATAGCTGGTACGAAACCGAGAGGGAAAGTTGACGGTAAGATCGACCATGACAGTGATTTTCGGTATGAGGCGGAGTTGAAGCTTGACCGCAAGGAACTGGCGGAGCACATTATGCTGGTTGATTTGGCGAGGAATGATATCGCGAGGGTTTCGGCGGCGGGGAGCAGGGCAGTGACGGAACTTTTGATAGTGGAAAAATACGCATCGGTTCAGCATCTGGTGAGTAATGTTAAGGGGACGTTGGCTAGTGAGCTCGATGCGTTGAGCGCGTATCTGGCGACGATGAATATGGGGACATTGACCGGTGCGCCGAAGATCGAGGCGATGAAGATAATCCGTGAGCTTGAGAGGACCAAGCGCGGGTATTACGGCGGTGCGGTGATGTATTTGACGGTAGATGGTGAGTTTGACAGCTGCATAACGATACGGAGTTTGCAGGTGAAGGACCATACAGCTTATATACGCGTAGGTGCGGGGATCGTTTATGACAGCGTGCCGGCGACGGAATTTGAAGAGACCGAACATAAGGCGATGTCCTGTCTGCGGGCAGTTCGCGGGGAAGGATAAGGGAAAAAAATGGCTAAGGGCCCGAAAATTTTGTTTATAGATAACTTTGATTCGTTTACGTACAACCTTGTGGATGAATTTTGTAAGCGTGATTGTGACGCGCGGGTATATCGCGCGGACACTTCGCTTGAGGATTTGAAGAAAATCGCTGAAGAGTTTAAGCCTGATTTGCTGGTGATATCACCGGGGCCCGGAGTGCCGGATACATCGGGGGTGACATTGGCGGCGATAGATTATTTTAAGGATAAGCTGCCGATATTCGGGGTATGTTTGGGTCATCAGGCATTGGGTCAGTATTTCGGCGGTAAGATCGGGCACGCTCCGCTGCCGATGCATGGTAAGGGTTCGCGGGTCAGTCATGACGGTAAGGGAGTTTTTGCGGGAGTTGAGAATCCTTTGCAGGCTGGGCGGTATCATAGTATATGCGTGCTTGAGGTTGCGGACTGTATGGAGAAGAGCGCCGAGTTCGAGGGAATTGTTATGGGGGCCAGGCATAAAGAGCTTCCGATTTTCGGGGTGCAGTTTCATCCGGAAAGTATTTTGACGCCTGCGGGCGGGAAAATTATTGAGAATGTTTTGGCTATCGCGATGAAAGAGAAGGATAAGAGGTAACGAAAATGAGCGGGATATTAGAATATATTGAGAAGCTGTTGAAGGGTGAGGATTTGGGTTACGATGAATCGACGGCGCTTTTGGATATGGTGTTTGGCGGTGAGGTGCCGGAAGCTCAGGTGGCGGCATTTTTGACTGCGATGCGTGTTAAGGGTGAGACGTCGGCAGAGCTGGCAGGTTTGGCGCGGTCGCTGCGTGACAATGCGGTGGCGGTGGATGTTGATGTTGAGCATCTGGTAGATACTTGCGGGACGGGCGGAGCAGCAGTGAAGACATTTAATATCTCGACGGCGTCTGCGTTTGTTGCGGCGGGTGCGGGGATTTATATTGCTAAGCACGGCAATCGGGGAATTACGAGTAAATGCGGTTCTGCGGATGTATTGGAATCGCTTGGCGTTAAGATAGACCCGGGGCCGGAAGTTGTGGCGGAATGTATCAGAGAAGCGCATGTGGGATTTATGTTTGCTCCGATGTTTCATCCGGCGATGAAATATGTTCAGCCTGTGCGGAAGGAGTTAGGATTTCGGACGGCATTTAATGTGTTGGGGCCTTTAGCGAATCCTGCCAGGGCTGATGCGCAGGTGATGGGTGTTGCCGATGAGAAACTTATGGAGCTTGTGATTGGTGCTCTTGATGTGCTCGGTGTCAAGCACGCGATGGTTGTGCATAGTGAGGGGCTTGACGAGATAAGCACGATGGGTAAGACGAAGATATTGGAGTTGAAGGACGGGCATGTGACTGCTAGTGAGTTTGACCCGGAGAAATACGGTATTGGGCGGGCGGATTTGGAAGAATTGAAAGGCTCTGACGCGACGGGGAACGCGGGGATCGTGAGAGATATTTTATTGGGCAAGGAAAAGGGTGCGAAGAAAGACATTGTTGTAGTAAATGCGGCAGCTGCGATAGTTGTTGGCGGGTTGACGAAGGATTTTGGTGAGGCAATTACTATCGCCGACGCTTCGATAAGCGATGGCAAAGCGGGAGAGTGTCTTGAGAAGATGATAAAAATCAGTAACGGCTGATAGAAAGTGACCAGTAGAAGATATGTTAATAGTAAAAGTTAAAATTTGCGGTATTACGAATTATGAGGATGCGATCGCGGAGGCCTCGATAAGTGGGGGCAAGGCGGGAGAGTGTCTTGAGAAGATGATAAAAATCAGTAACGGCTGATAGAAAGTGACCAGCAAGCGATATGTTAATAGTAAAAGTTAAAATTTGCGGTATTACGAATTATGAGGACGCGATAGCAGCGGTGAATATGGGAGCGGACCTGATAGGTTTCAACTTTTATGAAGGTAGTCCTCGTTATATAGAGCCCGCGAAAGCGGCGGAGATAATAAACAGGCTGCCGGCGTTTATAGATGTAGCTGGTGTGTTTGTAAATTCGTCTTATGAACATATTCGGGGGATAATGGATTTGTGTCAGTTGGGTTGGGTTCAGCTTCATGGCGACGAAGAGCCTGAGTTTTGTGATATATTTTTGTCACTTCCTGTGAAGGTTATGAAGGCGCTGCGTATCAAGGGTGAAAGTGACATCGAGCGGGCGGACGAATATTTTACGGACGCGATATTATTAGACGCGTTTGAAAAAGGGAAATACGGAGGTACTGGTAAGACGTTTGACTGGAACATAATCGGTCATATTGAAAAAAGGGTTTTTCTTGCGGGCGGAATAACTCCGGAGAACGCGACTCAGGCGATAGCGCCTGGCGTTTACGGGATAGATGTTTGCAGCGGGATAGAGTCAGAGCCGGGCAAGAAAGACCATGAAAAGATGCAGGCACTTTTTAAAAACATTCATCATTTGCGTGCTTAGAAAGAAGGGAAGCAGTAATGAAAGAAAAAGGTAGATTCGGCGATTACGGCGGGTTCTATGTGCCGGAGGTGTTGATACCGGTTCTTGAGGAGCTTGAGGAGGCATACTACAAGTATTATAAGGATGAGCGTTTTTTAGCTGACCTTGATAATTATTACCGTCATTATGGTGGTCGTCCGACACCGCTTTATTTTGCGAGCAGGTTCAGTGAGTATTGCGGGTTTAAGGTTTATATAAAACGTGAAGACTTGATGCACGGCGGTGCCCATAAGGTAAACAATACTCTGGGCCAGGGGTTGCTGGCGAAGTATATGGGTAAGACGAAGATCATCGCAGAGACCGGTGCGGGTCAGCATGGTTTGGCGACGGCGATGATTGGCGCGTTGTTCGGGATGGAGACGAAAATCTTCATGGGCGTTGTTGATATTGAACGTCAAAGTGTGAACGTTCATAAGATGAAACTTTGCGGGGCTGAAGTTGTTCCCGTTGAGTGCGGGACGGGGACATTGAAGGATGCTATTAATGATGCGCTTCGTTACTGGACGGCGCATGTTGAGGATACATTTTATTTGTTTGGTTCGGCTTGCGGTCCTCATCCATATCCGACGATAGTGAAACATTTTCAATCGTGTATCGGCAAGGAAGCGAGGGAGCAATCTTTGGAGCAGATAGGCAGGCTGCCTGATATGGTAGTGGCATGTGTGGGCGGGGGCAGTAACGCGATTGGGATATTTAGCGGATTTGTCGATGATAAGGATGTCAGATTAGTTGGCGTTGAAGCTGGCGGAAAGAGTGTGGCATCTGGTAATCACGCGGCGACTTTGGTTGCGGGCAGAGTTGGTATCTTGCATGGCGCCAAGGCGTATCTATTGCAGGATGAGGAGGGTCAGGTTACTGAGACTGAGTCTATTAGTGCTGGTTTGGATTATCCATCTGTTGGGCCTGAACATTGTTTGTTGAAGGATAGCGGCAGGGCGGAGTATGTAGCGGCTGAAGATGATAAGGTGCTCGATGCGTTTGAATTGCTTACAAAGAAGGAAGGGATCATACCAGCGCTGGAGAGTTCGCATGCGTTGGCTTATCTGATGAGTCAAAAGGGCAAGCTGCCAGCAGAGACGGTTGTGGTAGTGAATTTATCCGGTCGCGGTGATAAGGATGTCGGCATCGTTGAGAAATATCGACCTGTAAACTGACCTGTGGCCAGTTTACAAATTCCGAATTAGGAAGTCCGAATGAGGAATCAATGACGAATGATGAAAGAAACTATGGAGAATACGAATACCAAATATGATTTGGAAGAGCGAACGGCTTGTTTCGGTGAGGAGGTGCTTAGGTTTGCTAAGAAGATATCAAAGAACCCTGTTAATTCGCCGTTGATTTCGCAGCTTGTTCGGGCGGCTACAAGTGTCGGAGCAAATTATTGCGAAGCGGATGACGGGGTATCTAAAAAGGATTTCAGGAATAAAATTGGTATTTGCAGAAAAGAGTCAAGAGAGGCCAAACATTGGCTTAGGATGGTTGCGACAGTAAACGATGACCTTAAAGCCGAAGCGAGGGCTTTATGGCAGGAAGCGAAAGAATTGAATCTGATTTTTTCACAAATTTTCCGAAGTAGTTCTTCGTAATTCGTTATTATTAATTGTTTCGACATTCGGAAATTTGGAATTCGGAATTAGGAAAGCAGAAAGAGGAAGCAATGAAAAGTTATAAAGAGGTTTTTTCAGAGATAGACGGAGCGGCATTGATACCATTTTTTGTTATTGGTGACCCGGACTTCGATACGAGTTTAGAGATTATAAAAGGTGCGATAGATGCAGGGGCTGATATTTTGGAACTTGGGATACCATTTTCTGACCCGATAGCTGACGGGCCTACGATTCAAAAGGCAGATATTCGTGCGCTTGATAATGGGATAACAGTTGTGAAGAGTCTGGAGTTTATAAAAAAGGTCAAGGCTCACAAGGACATTCCGATTGGTCTTTTGATGTATTACAATCTGGTGTATCAATACGGCACGGAGAAATTTTTTAAGGATTTCCACGATGCCGGCGTTAACAGTGTGTTGATAGCTGACCTAAGTATTGATGATGCCGATGAGGTTGTCGGGCCTGCGAAGGCGGCGGGTCTTGATACGGTCTTTATGGTGACGCCGATAACAGACGAAGAGCGGATAAAGAGGATTGCCTCAAAGACGAGCGGATTTATTTATACGGTTTCGCTATTGGGAGTGACGGGCAGCAGGAACGAACTTTCCGGGCGAATCGAAGAGCTTGTAGCTAAATTGAAAGGACTTACTGATGTTCCAATTTGTGTTGGCTTTGGCATAAGTAAGCCTGAACACGCCGCAGCGGTGGCAGCGGCTGGCGCTGACGGTGTGATAATAGGTTCTAAGATAGTGAGTTTGATAGAAGCGAATCTCGGCGATAAAGAAAAATGCGTTGAATCAGTATCTGTGTTTATAAGCGAGATAAAAAAAGCGATTTAAACTGAGAAAAAGGTACTACCTAAGGTGCAGGCGGACACCTTTAATTGCTCCATAAATTTTTGCCTTGTTTCATTTTAATAGCAAATGAACCAACCCTAATAATACAAAAATGATTCCTATGATTTTATAGAGTTTACCATACTTTTTGAGTTTCATTTTGACTTCTTCTGAATCATTAGGCTTGCGCGGATAAATACCATACACTCTAAGTAAAAGGCTTATCCCGGCAAAAAGAAAAAGTATTCCTATCACTCTATCTAACAATACCCATTCTCTCATACTTTAATCCTGTCAAAATCCTATAAACGATTTCGGCGTTGGCAGAGGGTGTGTATTCGATGTAAGCTACCGAGAATATGAATTATAACGGAATTTCGGCTGTCCGCAATGACAATACTGATAATAAATCCTACTATAATTATGGGTTGAGACTCTTCGCTGCGCTTAGAGTGACAAAGAGAAGATTAAGCGTTCAGGCATAGATTAGGGTTCCCCATAGATTTATAGAATAAATCTTAACATGGGGACAAGCGAGATTCTTCACTTCGTTCAGAATGACAGTGTGGCGCAAGAATTAACTCCAATTGGTATTAATCGTTTATTAGTTTGTAAGCTCTAATGAGTTCAGCTACTGACCATGCCTGAGCACCGCATCCTCTTGGCTGGTGCGGGGCGTCACCATCGAAGATTTCCGATACCGATGCAAGGCATCCCTCGTGACAAAAATGCAGCAGTAAAGGCTCGATGAATTCAGCGGCTTGTCTTTTTGTTTTTCTATTTACGCCGTGAACTTTTAGGAAGCTTTCGATGAAAGGCCCCATCAGAAATGCCCAGACGGTTCCCTGATGATAGGCCTTGTCTCTTTCTTGTTGAGTTCCGGTGCACATTCCGTGGTAATTATCGTCGCAGGTGCTTAGTGTTCTTAGGCCGTAAGGCGTGAGAAGTTTTTTCTGGATGATGTCGACGACGGCTTTTTGATGTTCGTGGCAAAGCGGCGAAAATGGCAGTGAGACAGCGAAAATCTGATTTGGGCGCAAGGTCGAGTCAACGCCTGTGTCAAGTGTAACGCAGTCGTTTAGATATCCTTTTTCGGCGTTCCAGAATACCAGAGGGAAGCTATTTTTTACTTTGTCTGCCATTGTGTGGTAGTGCTCGGCGACGGTGATGTCACGGTCGGCGTAGAACTGTGCGACGAGGCAAAGGGCGTTATACCATAGAGCATTTATTTCGACAGCTTTGCCGTATCTTGGCGTGAACGCGATGCCGTCACATTTTGCGTCCATCCATGTCAGTTGTGTGTCCTTGTTGCCGGAGGTGATGAGTCCGTCAGCATTGGCGTGAGTGTCGAATCGCGTGCCTTTGTTGTATGAATCTATGATCCATCTGATTGTTGGGAAAAGTTTTTGCGTGAAGGTTGTCGAGTCATCTGTGGCGTCGAGATACTTAAAAGCAGCATCTATAAACCATAGTGAGGCATCGATGCTGTTAAAGTAAGCGGTGCTGCTGTGGTCGTCGAAGCGGTTTGGTATCATTCCCTTGTCTGCGGCTTGGGCAAAAGTGATAAGTACGGATTTAGCTTCTTTGAATCTTCCGGTTGAAAGCAGTAGTCCGGGCAGAGCGATAAAAACGTCTCTTCCCCAGTCGGCAAACCACGGGAATCCCGCGAGGATAGTAGTTCTGTGGTTGATATCGGAATTTCTTTTTGTTACGAACTGGTCGGCAGCGATGACGAGTTTCTTTAGTTTTTTGTCTCTTGTTTTAACTGAAGCGGTCAAGTCTTTTTGATGGGTCAGGAGTTCGTTGCATGCATTTTCAAGATTGAATAGTGCATCTGAGGCGCCTGGTTCATAACGTTTTGCGAGATGTGCCCAGAGTACAAGCTGCGATGGAGAATCTATGCGGCACTTGAAAAAGCCGGGTGCCCAGAGGTCCTCGTTAAATTCCTGTCCTCTTTGTTTGTCTTTTCGGTACATAAAGTTGAACCACCATTGCGGGTCATCCTGGAAATTCATGTCATCTGATTTCATGAAGAGTTCGCAGCTATTAGGGATGTCGTGCCGCATCAGTAGCCCGTTGTCGAATTTACTTGCGCATAGCTGAGCATGAGATTTTTGGAGTGAATGAAAGTCCCTGAGGCTAATGAAAGGCCTGACAACAAATTCGACAGGCTCTTTTATAGCTGTGAAGTTGTATACCAATGCGATGGTGTCGGAATCGGGTAAGAGATATAAGGATTTTGTCAGTTCAATGCTGCCGAGCTGATAATCAAAATGTACGCCTATGTCACGTCGGAATCGTTTTGCGTGCAGGTAACCCTGAGGGGTAAGTTTATCATTGAATTCAAAAGTTGAGATGTCATAGGTTTTTCCGTGAGCAATGACCATCTCCATGCAGTTCGATAATGCCAGTACCCTGTTTACGGGCGGGTCCAGTGAGCCGATGAGGAGTCCATGATATCTTCTTGTATTGCATCCTATGATTGTTGAGGAGGCGTAGCCACCCCTGTTGTTTGCGAGAAGCCATTCTTTTTCCAGGGAATCGTCTAAATGTCTATCCGTAGTTGATAAGGATAATATTTCCAGGCCGTTAGTTTTGTGTGATGTTAGCACTGCTTACTCCATTAAACAAAAAGTCGTTCCTTCAAGTGAAAAAGTACAATTTAAATCTAACCTGCAGATACCACCTGAAGTTCAGATGTTTCTGTGCTCGGTATTGGATTATTTTTCATTTTTGCACAACGTTCATTAAGATTGCATAAGACGTTCATGAAATTAATATATGAATCGTAAGGCGAGTTGTAGGGATTGAAATACTTATGGACATCGCCATCTGCGAAATACTTTGTACACATGTAGTAAAAATGGTCGGAGGTTTGCAATTTTCTCCAGTCATTAATTAGTTTCTCGTTGTTGAGCGATTTTACTTTTTGTTCGATTCGGTAGATTTCATGCAGGGCGTTTGACTGCATTGCGTTTCCGAGCCACGCCGAGAGGTCTCTTTCGGTATCTGCCCAGCTAATGAGGTTGTGTACGTCTATTGTTCCGACCGGATCGTATGCTTCAATTGCTTCGCTTGGAGTTTTGAAATCGTTGTCTGGATGCCTTAAGACTTCTTCGGGCAGGTGCCTGATGAAGTTAAAAATTCCGGTATCTTCCCACTGATGTTCTCCGAGTGTTTCGTAATCCATGAAGAGGTTTACGACGTAGCCGTTCCCGTTGACATCGTTAATCCAGTGTGCGAATTTTTCAGCTGTTAAAGGCCACTCTGCCCAGTCTCGGTTTGAAAATCTAAATGCGATGTCGTCGCTTAGGGAGTAGTTTTTCAGCAGCAGCTTTAATCTTTCGCAACCCTGCGGTTTGTAGATGAAGTTGGGGCTTCTATATCCTAAGATATGGTCTGCCCCTTCAGAAATAATAGCGTCGAATCGCCCCATGGACTCGACGAGATTTGCCAGTTCGTTATTATAAATCAATTCGGTGTTTCTAAAGACTCTTGGAGTTTGGCCGAATAGTTCTTCAATGGTTTTTGAATGTTTATTTACCTGCTCGATGAATTCGTCGTGGGAATATAAGAAGCTTAAGCTGTGATAATAGGTTTCTGCGAGAAATTCAACGCATCCTGTTCTTGCTAAAGCGTCAAAGGTGCTTAGAACTTCGGGGGAAAACTGCTGAAGCTGTTCGAGTAGTGTTCCTGTTATGCTGTATGAGATTTTGAACCTGCCGTCGAACCTGTTAATCAGTTCGAGCAAAAGTCGATTTGCAGGCAGGTAACATTTTCCCGCGACTTTTTTGCAGATTTGTGCATTTTTGTAATCGTCGAAGTAGTGTTCGTTGTTGTCAAAAACGGTGTAGTGCCTTAAGCGGTTAGGCTGATGCACCTGAAAGTAAAAACATACTGAAGCCATATCCGTTGTCTCGTATAGTTTTAATGCTAAAATTCGTTATCCCACATCCGGGCGGGACAATCAGACTGCGACCAGACATTGTTCATAAATTCTGACACATTTTTCGGCAGAATCTTTCCATTTTAATTTTCTTACTTCATAGTTTCCGTGATTTTGGAGAGTAATCTTTAGAGGCGGATATTTAAGCACGGCGATAATTTTGTTTGCCATCTCATTAATGTCCCAGAAATCCACTTTGAGTGCGTGCGTTAATACTTCGGCTACACCACTTTGTTTTGAAATGATAACCGGTACGTCATTATCAAGAGCCTCAAGCGGTACCAACCCGAAAGGTTCGGAGACCGATGGCATAACGAAAAGGTCCGCCATTTTATATATTTTTTGGACATCTTCGCCCCTGAGGAATCCAGTGAAGAGCACTTTACTTCCAATTCCCAGTCCAGCGGCCATTTCCACAGCTTTGTACATGAGGTCCCCTGAGCCAGCCATTACAAACTTAACATCATCCATAACTTCGAGGACTTTTTTAGCAGCCTGGATGAAATACTCCGGTCCTTTTTGCATTGTGATTCTGCCCATGAACAGGACGATTTTTTCATCATTATTTATTTCGACATCCCCTATCTCCCGTGCACTGTTTCTTTCAACGCCATTGTAAACGACTTCGACTTTGTCTCCGTTGATACCATAACGGTCAATGATGAGGTTTCTTGTCATGTTGCTAACGGCAATGACTTTATCGGCACGTTCCATGCCAGCTTTTTCGATATCGTATATCATCTGATGTACATTTTCACCGCTTCTGTCGAATTCGGTAGAGTGTATCTGCACGACGAGGGGCTTTGCGGTTATATGAGCTGCTCTCATAGCAGCAGGGAATGTCATCCAGTCGTGTGCGTGTATGATATCGAAATCTTCCTGCAGGGCTAATCCAGCAGCAATTTCGGCATATCGATGTACCTCGGCGTACATATCTCCGGTGTAGTCAATGCCAGAGATAGGCCCTGACATGAATCCTGGATTCCCAGCGGCTTGTTTTTTCCTGAGGTAATCTTCCATTCTCTGCTGGTATGAAGCTGGTGATGAATATGGTTGCAAAAATGAGCCTACAGCCTTAAAAGTGACATTTTTGAGTTCATCGATTTTAAATGAAGTTGAAGGCGACAGCGAACCCGGGTCCATAAGCTTAACATGTGTTGCATATTCACTTTGTACCATTTTCGGGAGGACGAAAGTGACCTTTATGTCCATCTGATCCATGGCCTTTGTCAGGCCGTAACATGCTGTTCCGAGGCCTCCGCTTATAAACGGCGGGAATTCCCATCCCAGCATGAATACTTTCATGTTACCCTTACCTGAATTTTCACCAAAATAGTCCATTAATCTCAAGATTTATTGTTAGGTTCCCCCTCAAGATTAACCTCTCAAAAGTCTTACCTCCAAAGTTGTTATTTACCGTTAGAAAGTTATTCGGCACGAAAATAGGCTGTCTTAATCGTCAAATCGGCAAAAAAGCCTTAGAAACTGTCTATATACGGATTTCTATAAGTATAAATCGGTATTTCTATTGGTTAAGTTCAATAATTTTTCAGTAAAATGGGAATTTTGATACTAATAATAAAGTTTTTACAGGTCCTTGGGGTATTTGGGTTGAGTGTTGGTTGGTTGGTTTAATTTTGGAATATTTTTGTCAAATATTTTGTATTGAGATAGGCAACGTCAGATAACCTATTGTAACTTGTGGTTAAGGCAGGGGTTATGTTTACGCACAGTTGTTGCAATCCTAAAAAGCCGCCCCATCGTTATAGACAGAACGGCTTTAGTTGCTATAAAATCAGCGTACTTAAAATTTCAATTGTCAAACTCATTTTTTCAGGATTTTTGTTACAGATCCTGTGGTTTGACGGTGCTTCTGCGGTTGGCCTTTGTGCGTGCGGCAGCTGCATCAAGTATGCAGTAGACCTTATCGCTTAGTGCCCCGAGAGCGTCCGATGATGTCATCATCTTTTTGCTCTTGATGTAAGCCTTTACTTTGCTTGCCACAATTAATGACTCTTTTTTCTTTGCCATTACTCGAACCTCCATGAAAAAAATGAAATTTTACAGTCCGGTATAATCCATAATTCCGGTACCTTATTGAAAGGTCTAATTACATGATATGAATGGAATATGCAACAAAAAAATCCTATAAATGTTAAATTTTTATAGCTATGGTATTATTTGGTGCAAATGTGGTTTTTGCAGGTGTTATGAATCGGTGGTGTTTTTGTCACAAAGCGTCGCAAAATTTCATGTATTTTATCAAGTTTTTAATTATTCGCGTGGGATATCCTGTCGACAAGTTTATTGTATTTATGGCAAATAGAGGATGTATATGCACATAGATTTCAAGGCTATGTGCTGGTATAGAGATTTTGAGATGGAGATAAGAAAATGGCAGAAAACTACAAAAAAGTGCCTAAAACGGAGATAGGCGAGATGGTCATAGTCACTTTTGTAGAGGATCTTGAGCAAGCTAAGGAATATGAGGCCCTGTTAAAGAATAATGACATTCCGGCCATGGTCAAGGAGCAAGAGAGTGAATCAGAGAGCAGTAGCGAAATAGCAATTCTTGTTCCTGAGGATTACCTTGATGAGGCCCATGTTGTCATCGAGTCTCAGGATGCTTATGATGATTTTTATGATTTTAGTGTTGATGATGATGCCGATGAGATGTTCGATGAGGACATTTTCGACGACGAGTTTTAAATTCTACATCTATAAGTATGGCTGAGTTTTCGCGGCAATCGAAGATGTTTTGAAAGAGGAAAAAAATGTCAGAAAAACGGGCTAAAAAAACCAGTGGTAACGAAGATGCGGCAGCCGAGTCTGAGCGTCGTGACATTGAGCGTCGTGGTGTTGTGGACCGTCGTTTAGGTCTAAGTCTTGACCGTCGCCGCGGTCCTGGTCGTCGTCGAAGCGATGAGCGCAAGGCAGCAGAAGAAGGTCAGATGACGGATGAGCAGTTCACTTTTCTGCTGGCGATTAATGATTATAAAAAGCAAAACCAAAGGCCGTTCCCCACATGGACTGAAGTTCTTGAAATTATAAAGGCGATGGGTTATCGCAAGGTAGCAGACCCGGAGTCGCTTGCCCCGTTTAAAAAGGAAGATCCTGTTTAATCCTCCTCATTTTCTTTATGATCTTCTTTAGTAATTTCCCAACGATTATCTAACTTTTTACAAGAAAGATTATTGGCTTCACATATCTTTTTAACACCTTTAATTGCACCATAGCCTAAAGCACCTACTGCTATAGGAAGGAAAGCGGCGGTAATTATTCCGCCTAACATCGAACCACCAACTGCAGCCAAGCCAGACGTAATACCTGATGCTGACAATCCCCCCACAGAACCGGCTACTGAAACTGCCGCAACGGAAGCACCAACGCCGCCAGCCACTCCGGCTCCGGTTCCAATGAATTCAGAAATCTTCTCTTTATCGGTTTTAGATAACTTTCTGAACGTAGCGTACCCGACTAATTGTAGCCCCTGCAACTTGCTCATGAAATCTTGACTTGGCAGAGTTTTCTTTCTTTCCAAACGGCCTATTGTTGATTCCCTTACCCCTAATGTCTTAGCGAGTTCTCGACGGCTAATTTCTAAAATCATTCTAATAAGCTTCAGTTTTTCCCCGCAGTTTTCTTTTGTTATTTCTTCTTCCATTTTTGTCTTTTGCTCTTCATTTTCCCAATCCCAAGCATTTCCGCTTATAACCATTTTTAGTCCTTTCGATTTAGGTTCCTTTTGCAAAATAAAAGATACATCAATATTAAATGCATGTCAATTAAAAAAAAGTGCACAATAGTTAAAATGCCAGGCATGGTTATGTAAGTACTTGTGAATGATATCCTTATGAGATTATATATTTTTATTTTTTGATGGCGATTAATGATTATAAGAAGCAAAATCAAAGACCGTTCCCCACATGGACGGAAGTTCTTGAAATTATCAAGGCGATGGGTTACCGCCAGGTAGCTGAGCCTGAATCACTTGCACCGTTTAAAAAAGAAGATTCTGTATAGAGCAGTTTAATTTTTCGTGTTCGCTTTATGCCTGTTGCAGTTTCGGCTGGCGGCATCAGAAATACTCGCCCTACAATAAGTAGGGTTGCGTTTTCTTCTTTTCCAGCCTCATCCTCACGACGGCCTAAATGCGAACAGAAAAGATTAAAATGCTCTAAAGCCCAAGTCGTTTTTCACATCCAATCTGAGAAGTTAGTTGCGGTAGTATTCTGCGTTTGATGGGGGTTTTGGAAGTTGGAGAAGTTTTTCATGATGATGGGGGGCAGTAGGCAAAAATTTCCGAAATGTCGGAAAAAACCGCATCTATATATGCTTAGTCCTCGTTTTTTTTCACATTCGATTATCTCATGGCTACTTAACTGCTTTATTAGCAATGTGTTAGCGTTCAGCGACTCCGAATCATTTTAAAATGGCACGGCAATTGCTCTTAATCAATATTGCTTTAGGCGCGCGGTATGCGCGCACAGGGTTTGTATAGGTTGTTTTTTGGGCAATATGAGATGAGTTGGAAACGCAGCTAATGAAAATTTCGATAATAATCCGCAGCTATAACGAAGAAGAGCATATCGCCAAATTGCTAAGCGGTATTGCTGCTCAGACGATTAAGGATATTGAAATTATTGTTGTTGATTCAGGTTCGACAGACGCGACGCTATCGATAGCGTCACAATATCCTGTGCGTATTTTGCTGATACCGAAAGAGGATTTTTCATTTGGGCGTTCGTTGAATATAGGCTGTAAGGCGGCGACGGGAGATTTGATAGTGTTAGCAAGTGCCCACGTGTATCCGGTCTATAAAGATTGGGTTGAAAATCTTATTAAGCCTTTCGATGACCCGAAGGTCGCTCTTGTCTATGGTAAGCAGCGGGGCGGGGAGACAACGAAGTATTCAGAAGAGCAGATATTTAAAAAGTGGTTCCCTGAAAACTCGGGTTCCAGACAGATTCATCCCTTCTGCAATAATGCCAACGCAGTGATACGCAGAGAGCTTTGGGAGCAGATGCCTTATGACGAGACGCTGACAGGTCTTGAAGACCTCGACTGGGCGAAGCGGGCGGTTCAGATGGGCTATCGGATTGCTTATTCGAATAAAGCTGAGGTCAAGCACGTTCATAATGAAAGCCTGTCCAATATATACAATCGTTATCGCAGGGAGGCAATTGCCTTAAAGACGATATACCCTCACGAGCGATTTAATTCGTGGGATTTTCTGCGTCTGTTATTTATCAATTCGCTAAGTGATTATTACGCATCGATAGTTGGGCGTGTATTTTGGCGGAACATTTTCAATATCTGTGGATTTCGTTTGATGCAGTTTTGGGGGACCTATAGGGGTTATTCGCAGCGGACGGAAATTTCGAGTCAGTTGAGGCGTAAGTTCTATTATCCGGGCGGAGCTAAAGTTTCTAAGGGGCAGCAGTCCGAATCACATCCGCAGCGCCGGATTGAGTATGGCAAGGCTTTAGCAGAGCCCGAGGCTGAGAGCAGCAGCCGTGCTCAGAAGCGAATTTCAATAGGAGCAAATTTATGAGCCAGCGTATAGTCGCTTTAGTTCCGATGCGTCATGATAGCCAGCGGGTTGCCGGTAAGAACTACCGCAGTTTTGCCGGGCGGATGCTCTACAGATATATTGTCGATACTTTGCTGGAATGTTCGTTTGTAGATGAAATTGTCATTGATACCGACAGCCCGGTAATTACAGAAGATGTTTCGCAGCATTATCCTGGGGTGAAACTGCTCGAAAGGCCGCAGCACCTCCGCGCCGGTGAGGTTCCGATGAATGATGTATTGCTGCATGATACTTCAATGGTACAGGCGGATTACTATATACAAACGCACAGCACTAACCCGTTACTGCGCAGTGAGACAATAAGCAGGGCGATAGAATTGTTTCTTGAGAATTGTCCTGAGTATGATTCTCTGTTTTCAGTTACTCGTCTGCAAAGCCGCCTTTGGGATGGTCAGGCAAAAGCGATCAATCATGACCCGGCGGTTTTGCTGCGCACTCAGGATTTGCCTGGTGTCTATGAGGAGAATTCATGTATTTATATTTTCAGCAGGGCCGTGCTTGAGGCTCGTGGAAATCGCATCGGCGAAAAACCGTTTATGTTCGAGATAGATTCAAATGAGGCATGGGATATCGATGAGGAACTGGATTTTAGCATAGCGGAATTTTTATACACGAACACTGTTGGATTGAAAGAAAAATAATTATGCAATTTAGAGTACTTATAACAGCTCCGTATATGCGAATGGCGATAGATGAGTTTCGTCCGGTATTTGAGCAGGAGGGTATTGAGATTGTAATCGCACCGCGGCAGGAACGTTTCGAGGAAGAAGAGCTGCTTGAGATGATGACAGATATTGATGGGGTTATTTGCGGAGATGACTGCTTTACGAAACGTGTTTTGCAAAAAGCGAACCGATTGAAAGTTATCTCAAAGTGGGGCACGGGAATAGATTCAATAGATCAGGATGCCTGCAGAGAGTTGGGGATTGTTCTTGGTAATACTCCTGACGCTTTTAGTAAGGCGGTTGCAGATACGGTATTGGGTTATGTTCTTAATTTTGCCCGTAAGTTAGTACAACTTGACCGGGCCGTGCGAAAAGGGGACTGGGAGAAAGTGCCTTGCGCAGCATTGCATGAATGTACGCTTGGTGTAATTGGCGTCGGCAATGTAGGCAAGCAAATTGTTCGCAGAGCTATAGCATTCGGGATGCGGGTATTAGGAAATGATTTGGAACAGATGCCGGAAGAATTTCTGACAGAGACTGGTATTGAAATGGTCTCTAAGGAGAAGCTATTGGGTCAGGCGGATTTTGTGAGTTTGAACTGCACATTGAATCCGACGAGTCTGCATCTGATAAGTGATAGTGAATTTGCGTTGATGAAAGATACAGCGGTGATAATTAATACGTCCCGAGGGCCGGTGATAGATGAGCCGGCATTGATAAGAGCGTTGCAGGACAAAAAAATTGCTGGTGCGGCGATGGATGTGTTTGAAGTTGAACCGTTGCCTTTAGATAGTGAGTTGCTTGGGATGGAGAATGTTTTGCTGGCGTCTCATAACGCTAACAGTAGTGCCGAGGCGTGGGAGAAAGTTCACCGTAATACAATTAAAAATTTATTTAATGGATTGAGAGAGGCAGTGACATGAAAACAAAAGAATACAAGATACCAAGCGTTGTAGTGACCGGAGCAGCAGGAGGAATTGGTGAATCTATCTGTGAAGTTTTTCATGAGGCAGGGTACCATGTCGTAGGAATTGACTGTCAACCCATCAAAGATGTACCTTATGAGATGTTGTGTTTTGACATTAGCAATCTGGACATCAGGGATTCATCGGTCGATTCATTTTATAGGCAGATTGAAGAGCTTGTCGGAGGTGAGCTCAGCGCTCTGATCAATAATGCCGCGGTTCAGATCCTTAAACCTATCGAAAAAGTTACGACTGCGGATTGGAGAGAAACTTTGGATGTAAATCTTCTGGCGCCTTTCTGGCTTACTCAGCGGTTTTTGCCTTTACTGCGAGCGGCGCACGGTTCTGTAGTCAACATTTCCAGTATTCACGCGATTTTAACCAAACAGAATTTTGCGGTATACGCAACAAGCAAAGGCGCACTGGTTTCATTGACTCGTGCTTTGGCGGTTGAGCTTGCCCCTGAAGTTCGTGTTAACTCGATATTGCCCGCGGCGACCGATACTCCGATGCTCCGCAGCGGTTTCAAAGAAAATCCTGATGGGTTTGATAAATTGGCGAAATACCATCCGGTTGGCAGGATAGCTGACCCGAAGGAGGTCGCGGAGTTAGCATTATTTCTTGCTGGTAAGAACGCAGGTTTCATAACAGGTTCAGCTTTGAATGTAGACGGCGGTATCGGGATATGTCTGCACGACCCGGGATTGCTGTGCAAGGAAACGGTTTAAAAGTTTTTTTTAAGGTAAATAACAATGTCAATACTAAATGAGAATACACAAACCAAGACATCAGTGTGTTGCTCGATTATTTTAGGTGCAGGCGATGACATTGCAAAACTTAATTCCTACCTGCTTTTATTAGGTGACATGAATTTATCATCTGAATATGAACTGATCGTTTTAAATAATCATGCATTGCAGATTGATGAAAAGCAATTGCAGGTGTATCTGCCGAGGCTAAAGGTCATTGATACAAGTGAGTCTTTGACGAAAAAGCGATTGGTTGATATGGCGGCAGAAGTGGCAAAAGGGGAATATTTATTGATTGTTAATGATTTTGTCAGGTTTGAAGGATTTTTATTAGATGAATCAATTAGAGAATTGGAGTCTTCCGGAGAGAAGGTCAGCCTTTCTTTAGGTGGTGTATTTATGATAGTCCAGCGGAGGTATTATCTATGCTCGGCCGATGAATTTGATTTTATAAACAGTCAAAACAGCACTGATTCTGAGAGTAGTGAGAGCGTTGATAGCCTGGAAGAAATTTATAAGATACAAAACAGCTTTAAGGATACAGCAGAGAAGTATAGTCAATTTGAGTTATTGAATAAATTAGAACCGATGTTCAATCAAATAATCAAAGCCAAGGAAGATATTGAGTTTTTCAATAATAGTGACGCAAATACAAAGTTTTTCAGAAAATATCCACCGGGACATTTCTATTCACCAATCCCATGCCTTGAAGAGATCAAATCGCGTGAAGCGAAAATTTTCGGTACGCCTCCGAGACAAATTCCAGGTATTGATTTGAACGAAGAAGGTCAGTTGCAGATACTGGAGAAGTTCAAAGAATTTTACAACGAGCAGCCTTTTTCTCCAACTAAGACGGATGAATTCCGGTATTATTTCGAGAATGGTAACTATGGGTATACTGATGGGATAGTTTTGCATTGTATGATCAGATATCTGCAACCGAAACGCATCATCGAGGTGGGCTGTGGATATAGTTCGTGTAATATGCTTGATACGAATAAACTTTTTTTCGATGATTCCATTGATCTGACTTTTATAGACCCCAATCCTGAGCGACTCTATTTGCAAACTAAAAGTATCGGTTATGCAAAAGCTACGGTCATTACAAGGCAGGTGCAGGATGTTTCTTTGGATACTTTCTCTGGGCTTGAGGAAAACGACATTTTATTTATTGACTCGTCGCATGTAGCTAAGATTGACAGCGACGTTAACTACCTGGTCTTTGAAGTTTTGCCACGTCTTAAAGAAGGCGTGTATGTCCATTTTCATGATATTTGGTATCCCTTCGAATATGCTAAAGAGTGGATATATGATGGACACGCATGGAATGAGGCGTATATAGTGAGAGCTTTTTTACAATACAATAAAGATTTTAAGATAGCTTTTTTTAACGGCTATTTGAGATATTTTTTCGAGGATGTGTTCAGAGAATATATGCCTCTGTGTTTGAACCATCCGGGCGGCAGCCTTTGGATAAGGAAAGTAACTGATAACCGAGATTAGATTTTTATGATAGAAAGTTAAACGTATATGTTAGAACGAGCTATTGGGTGGATAAAGGATAATACGATACCTGGCAAAGGGATCGTGATTACTTCTAAAAGAGAAGTTTGCTATCCCGAGGTTACCGGCTATTATATTCCGACGCTGCTGTCGCTTGGTGAGGATAAGCTTGCACATCAGTATGCTCGCTGGCTTGTTTCGGTTCAACAAGCAGATGGTTCATTCGGTTTGGATGGTAAGGGATATGCATTTGATACAGGTCAGGTTGTACGTGGTTTTGTGGCATTAGTTGAACAGATGCCTGAATTGGAGTCGCCATTGCGACGCGCCTGTAACTGGCTTATCGAAATCGCTGATGCTCAAACGGGGCGATTGCAGGTGCCGTCTGCGGGTGGAGTGTGGAAACTTGGCAGCCGCGGTGAAGTTAATGAGGGCATCAATCTTTATGTATTAAAGCCGTTACGGCAAGCCGGTGAATTATTGAATGAGCCTGGCTATATTCAGTTTGTTGATAAAAGTCTTAATTACTATCTTGAGAATGTTACTTTGACGGATTTCTCTGCGGCTAATGCGTTGACACATTTTTATGCCTATATACAGGAAGCACTGGTTGAATTGGGTTGCGGGGATGTGGCATGTGCGGGTATGGCGTCGGCGGGGAGGTATCAGGATAGCGATGGTGCTGTGCCTGCGTATAGTGATGTCACGTGGGTTTGTTCAACGGGGCAGGCGCAATTGGCTCAGGTTTGGTATCGTCTTGGAGAAAATGAACGAGCCGATGCGGCGATGCGGTTTCTCGAAGTATTGCAGAATCCGAGCGGTGGTTTTTTTGGTTCCTATGGCAGGCAAGCGGATTATTTTCCAGATGAAGAAATTTCGTGGGCTGTAAAGTATGCGATCGAAGCTGCTCAGCTTCAAATAGCAAGCCATTTCAATCAAACGGTAAATATTTATCAGAACGAGATATCTGAATCTGACCCGCGAGTAGAAGGGGTATTAAATTATTTAGGTGACTTAAATGGTAAGCGTGTGCTTGATGCCGGATGCGGGAAGGGGCGTTATGCCGCGGTAATTAAACAGCGTTATCCTCAGGCAGATGTGACGGCTTTGGATATTTCAGAGGAGATGCTGCGATATGTGCCGGATGGTATCAATAAGGTGCAAGGCGGTATTCTTGATATGCCTTTTGGTGACGGGCAGTTTGACGCGGTTATTTGCATCGAAGCATTGGAGCATGTAGTTAATATTGAAAATGGCGTTAAAGAATTGTCACGTGTTTTGGCTGGCGGTGGCAAACTTATGATCATCGATAAAAACAAGGAAAAGCTTGGCCAGCTGAAGATGCCCAGCTGGGAGAAGTGGTTCGGTCGTGAAGAATTACTAGACATGATGTTATCGAATGGCCTCCGTGCACAGGCACAATTTATTGGACATGACAAAGTTACAGAGCCTGATGGTTTATTCATTGCCTGGATCGGACAGAAAGAATACACAATATCAACGAGAGATGTTTGTAGTGATTTGAAAAGAAATAACATTTTAGCTGGGACTAATGAAAAATGACTTCGAGCACTTTAACATTTAATAATTTTTGTCTAAGCTCATACCTTGCATTTCGTTATGTGGTAGAGGAAGGTATCAAGTGGAGAGAAAATATAGTGCCCACATTTCCCAAGGTTGGCCAGCAGTCTCAGATTTGCGTTAGCGATGCAGCTGGGATACTTGCGGCTTTGCGAGATGTGATGGAAGAAAATTGCAAGGATGACCAAGTGGGGATTTTGCTTAGCAGCGGAATTGATTCAGCTATTTTAGCGGCTTTGATGCCGTCCGGGTGCAAGGCTTATACGATTCAGTTCGCGGCAGAAAATGCTATTGATGAAAGTGACATAGCGAAGGATTATTCCCAGCGATGCGGTTTGGAGCATCATATTGTGCAAGTTAGGTGGGAAGACTATCTTGAAAATATGGATACACTTATGTTTAACAAGAATTCTCCCCTGCATCCTGTTGAAGTTGCTCTTTATAAAGCAGCTTGTAAGGCGAAGGCTGATGGCGTTCAAACTTTGGTGATTGGCAACGGTGCGGATTCTACGTTTGGCGGAATGGATAAGTTACTGTCAAAAGATTGGACGTTTGATGAGTTCGTAAAACGTTATACGTTTGTTGAGCCTGATTTGGTTCTTAAAGAAGCTGTTTCAATGGTGCCAAGTTATGAAGAATACAAGATTGATGATGGCATTGATGTTATCAAGTTTCTAAAGTTTTTGCATGGGACAGGTATTATTCAGGCTTTTGACAATGCTATTGGTTTAGCAGGTTGTAAAACTATCGAGCCATTCGAGCAGTTATTTCTGGATGCACCTTTGGATCTGGACCGGATTCGAAACGGTGAAAGTAAATATCTGCTTCGCGAAGTATTTAAGGAACTTTATCCGGACATGGATATTCCGGAGAAGATTGCATTTTCCAGGCCAATGGACCAATGGCTGAAAGATTGGACAGGCCCCAATAGAAATGAATTTAAAGACGATATTGATATTGGTCAGTTCTCAGGCGACCAGAAATTTATCATTTATTGTCTCGAACATTTTTTGAACTGTTTTGACAAGGTGTAACTATAGGATAGAAGTTAATGAAAGTAGCGATAGCTAAAGCTGAAAATTATGATGAGCAAAAGGTTCGGAAGGCGTTTGACGAGCTTTTTTCGATGTTGGGATATGATGAAGATAACCCATTGAACCAGATCGTTAAGCCCGGTGACAAGGTCTTTATCAAGCCTAACTGGGTGGCGCATGAGTATCGAAAATCCTGCGGACATCATGATTCTGTTTATTCTACGATTACTCATCCTATGGTGATACGTGTTATGGCTGACTATGTAGCAAAGGCTTTGCAGGGAGAGGGTGAAATTGTAATTGGTGACAACCCATCTATAGATGCTGATTTCGATAAGCTTATGCAGTTGTCTCAACTTCAAGATCTGGAAACGAAGTATGACGTTCCCTGTCGGTTTGTTGACCTTAGGCCATTGAGATGTGTAGATTTGAAAGACTATGGCAAGAAACGCAAAATGAAGTCCCAGGAGGGTGATTCGGAGGGGTCAACTACGATCAATTTAGGAAAGACGTCACTGTTTAATGGTATTAATCCATTATTGTTTAGAGGAGTCTTTACCAATAGATGGGAAACAATCCGGCGTCACTTTGGTTCGCGACATGATTATACTTTTTCCAATTCTATTGTAAATGCAGATGTCTATATTTCTATTCCAAAGTTAAAGACGCACCATAAAGTCGGTATGACGCTTAATCTTAAAGGACTGGTTGGTGCGATCAGTGACAAGAATCTGTTAGTACATTGGCGTATCGGTTGGCCTGGAATTGGCGGTGACGAATACCCGAGTTTTGGCGCATGGTTAAAAGGTTTGTTTCAAAGAGTAAAAAAACGCGGTGCCTGGAGCGGCAACGACACTATATGGAGGATGGTTGTTGATATCTATAACGCGTTTAATAAGATTCGCACTCGTCGGGTTTTTTCTGTAGTTGATGGAATAGTTGGCGGCGAAGGAGATGGGCCTTTCTGTCCTGTTTCAAAAGAAAGTGGTGTACTTTTGGCAGGAGAAGATCTTTTGGCAGTGGATTGTGTTGCCGGCAGACTTATGGGATTTGACGTTATGCAGATTCCGTATTTGCGGCATTTTGTGAGTAATAATCTGATAGATTTCAGTAAGGTCAAGATTTTTGCTAAAGAATTTGAGGAAGAAAATTTTCTTAATAATAACAATAGGAATCTCGGTTTTTTATCGCCTGGTGGTTGGGACAACTTGTGTTGAGTATAGCGGAAAAGAATTAAGGTTCCCGCAAAAGAAAAGGAAGTGTGCTATGAAAGTTGGTTATACGACAGGAGTTTTTGACTTGTTTCATATAGGCCATCTAAACATTCTGAATAAGGCCAAAGCTATGTGTGATAAGCTAATAGTCGCGGTGACAACCGATGAGCTTATGATGAAATATAAGAAAAGAGAACCCATTGTACCATTTGTTGAAAGGTGCGAGATCGTAAAAAATATCAAGTGCGTTGATGTTGTCATTGCCCAGGAAACATTAGATAAGTTCGAAGTTTGGAACAAACTCAAGTTTGATTTTCTCTTTGTTGGCGATGACTGGCACAAGAGCCCTGAATGGGAAAAAAGACAGAAGCAGTTCGAAGAGGTGGGTGTTCGTGTTATATATTTTCCTTATACAAAGGGAACGTCGTCAACGTTAATTAATGAGATTCTTTTAGAGAGACGCAAGTCATTGAGTGAAAGCATTGTTTAAGAGCAGGGGAGTAACCTGGATATGTCAGTTCTCTATATGAACTGAGGAGTAAAGAAGTTTTATGAAAATAGAGTTTTATCATGTTGATGCATTTGAAGCGGTTCATTACGAACCGATTTGGCGTGCTTTATGTGCTGCTGGTGTTGATGCCAGATTAGTGGCTATCCCGGGCTCTGATAATACTGCTCAGGAAGGGTGGTTTGATTTTGAGCGCTTGAAGTCTTGCTATGATTCGAGACATATCCCATTTTCTACAACGTCAGATTATGACTGTTCGGCAATAACAACTCAAAATGAGAGTGTTCTCAGGCATTATAAATCTTTACATATTCGCTTGCCATATGGCCCGGTTGTTTATCCTGAGTCGTGGGGTCTTAGTGAGAAGCCTGCCAGGCCTTTCGATGCTCTTCTTGTTCATGGCCAGTTTTATTTCGAATATTTTTCTCAATGGAAATCCAAGGATGAGATGTCAATTATTGGTTATCCTTATTATGACGATTTTTTTGCAGGTAAAATCAACACTTCACAGTGTTCTTCGAAATGGTGTTTAGATAAATCGAAACAAACGATTGTATATTTGCCCACATGGGAAGGTCGGTCTTCTATAGACGCATTCTTGGACCAAATCTCAAGTTTGACCTCAGAGTTTAATGTTTTGGTTAAACCTCATCATTGTACACTGCGAATGGAACCTGAGCGAATGGCCAGAATCGCAAGGTCCGGGCTAACGCTTGTTGAGAGTGCTTATGCGCTTCCTGCCTTGTTTAGTGTAGCTGATTTAGTTATTGCAGATACTCGCAGCGGAGCATTTTTTGAGTCGATCATGACCGATACGACAACAATTGGCTTGGCCCCCAATCGGGCTGAAATTCAGGAATGGTTAGAGCCTAAAGGTGTCACGCAGCTTGGTCCGATTTGTACCGATCCTACCACATTGAAAACAGCTGTAGGTAAATTGTTTGAAAATGATTTTTACAAATCCGCACGGCAACAATGGGCAGATAAACATGTATCATTTCGTGACGGCAGTGCAGCTAAGCACGCTGCAGATGAGATTATAAAACTTGTTGAACGAAAACAAGATAATGAAACATCCAAAGCTTCCCAAATATCAGTTCCTGTCGATATTGGAAAGAAGAAATTGGATTTTGAAAGGAAAAAGAGAAATATTTTCTGGATTTGCATTGATGGATTAATGGCTGGGAAACTTAATTGTTGCGGCAACACCAAGCGTCCGAAATTATTTGTGGATGAACTGCTGTCGCGTGGTGCTCTTTTTTCTAAGGTATATACCGCAGGGGCCGGCACGCAGACCTCTATGCATGCTGCGTTTACTTCCATGCAATCTGCCAGTAGTGGAACAGTAGGGTGGACCCAGGAAGCGTTAGATAAGATTGACCCGAATACTTTGTCTCTGACGGATTTTCTAAAACGTGATGGTTATCATACATTTCATTATTGTGATGGTGTTACACCGCAAGTTGTGCCCAAATCGGGATTTGATGTGTGGGAAACAAGCGGTTATCATGTAGGGCAGATAATCAAAAATACCAGCCCTACAATGGATTGTCAAAAACGTGATGAATTCATTGACCAATATAACCAGCAAAAAAGTCCGAAGTTTGCTTATCTGCATATGCATCTTTTGCATGACTTGAATATAGCATTTGGTGATATATGGCCTACAGAGGGGTACGAACATAATATTACGTTATTAAGTGAGAGTCTTGAACAACTGTTGCAAAAAATCAAAATTAATGATGATGACTTATTGATTGTTTCAACTGACCACGGCGTGATTTTAGACAAGCTTTATGTTGAGTATGAACGACAAGCTGGTCCGCGTCATGAAGAAGTTAGCAATCAGGCATTTTATAGTTTTATCAACAAGGATCTTACTCGGTGTTTTACAGACCGGCTGTTTGCTACTATTGATATTGCCCCTACAATTCTCGATATCATTGGTGCCGGGCCGATGGGCGCTCAAGGTCAGAGTTTACTGCCCTTTATGCTTGGCGATACTGCTGGTTATAAACCTGCCATGGTTTTTAGAGAAAAAGGCGCAGCTTATGACACACCGCCTTCTCCTGATGAGTCGAACTTATGGTGTGTGAGGACAGAGCGGTGGAAGTATGTCACTCATAAATGGCGAAAAGATTGTGAATGGCTCATGGATTTACAGAATGATGGTGATTATAAAAAAAATCTTATAGGCCAGGGGCTTGAGATAGAAGATATATTGCGAAAAGCTGTCCATGAAAGATTGATAGATAATCCCAAAAAACCATTGGAGATTTATGCTGAGAACAAACTTGAATTTTCTCGCAGTGAGATTAAGCCTGTAATTAGTATTGTCATGCCGGTTGAAGTTGCAACGCCGTGGCTATCGAAAAGTATAGATTCGCTCTTGACTCAGGTCGGGCCTTACTATGAATTGATCATACTCGACGCAGAAGAAACAAACTACACAGAACAGACGGTATTAAATAAATATAGTGGTCGTCCCAATGTTCATTATCACCGACTGGAACAACATCTATTGTTTGAGCTCCTGAACTTTGGAATAGAATCTGCGGGAGGTGATTATATCGCGTTGGCATCACCGCAAGCTTGTTATGAAGATGATTTCATCTATGAGCTTAAAAAGAGGTTAGACAGTAATAAGGGAATTGGTTTGGCATATTCAGATGGGAAGGTTGTACGTGAAGATGATTGTGTTAATGGAAATGATACTGTCGAAGATTCCAAGCTCGAATTGTGGAATGCTCCCAAAGAGTTTGTGCCATCGGTGCTGTTTCGCATAAATCTGATGAAAAAAACAGGGTTATTTATAAAGGAAGAAAATTTATATCAGCAGATGTGGAAAAGAATGGCGAAAGTGACGCACTTCGCATACGTGCCGCAGTTTTCAGCTCAATACTATAGGATTGAAGGACAAGCTATGGGCGAAAAATTGCAAGCACAAAAAGCAAATCCAAAAGTTTCAGTAGTTTTGCCGACTTATAATCATCTAAAATTTTTACCGAAAGCTATCGATAGTGTTTTGTCCCAGACATACGGTGACTTTGAGCTTATTATAGTTAATGACGGCTCAACGGATGGTACAGCTGAATATCTTGATGCGTTAGAAGACCCGCGAATTCGGGTTATACATCAGGAGAACAAGCGTTTACCGGAGGCATTAAATACCGGCTTTCGCGGGGCAAAGGGAGAATACCTGACCTGGATTTCTTCTGATAATTATTGTGTTCCTATTTATTTGGAGGCGTTTGTTGCTGCGTTGGATGCCAATCCTGATGCTGGCTTTGCGTATTCTGCTTATGCAGTAATTGATGAAGATGGCCAATATAAAGACAATCGCGAGCGATTTGATGTCTCTCTTCACAATTTATTTACCCACAATGCAGGCACCGCTTCATTTATGTATCGGCGGATTTGCCAGGAAAAGGTAGGTCTTTACGACCCAGAAGTTGAAGGGGCAGAAGACTGGGATATGTGGCTGCGAATTGTTGAGCAATTTCAAACAGTTTATATCCCAGAGGTTCTATATTACTATCGCGAACATAAAGAGAGTATGACACAAAAGATTCCGGAAGAGATACATCGGGCTGGCCAACGAGTATTTCAAAAGGCTCTCAATCGCCATAATAACAAATTGGATATGATGAAATTGTATCCGATGATTTCATTGTGCAAAGACCAGAAACAAGCCAGATTTGATGCTTGTTTTGATTTTGGAATCAATATTCTTATGTGGAAGTTCGCTCGGGCTGAATTGGCATGTCAAATGTTTGAGAACGCTCTGTCATTATTTCCTGATTCGATGGAGACAGCCTGCAATCTTGCAATCGCTTACGCTCGATTAGGGTTGCAGGAAAAGGTGGTCACGTTAAAGCAGGCGATGGCAGAGAAGACCGATGACCCCAAAATTCAGGACTTTTGGCATAATATTATAGAAGCATGCCATGCAAATAATCCGGATATATTCACCAGGAAATTTTTATTCATAATTGACAAGAAACTGGTGGAATTATTTCAACTTGAAGAAAAAAACAAACGCGTTTTTAATTTTACCGGCAATGCCCAACCCAAAAGAGCAGCATTGTCTAAGGGTAATGATAGTATAGAGTTGAAGAAACAAAAGTATGTAGTAACTCTGCTTGGCTATACAGACCCTGAGCACACAAATTGGTATCCATGGAAGATGTTCCACCGAGTATTTGAAGAACTTGGATATTCTTCTCAATGGGTCGAGGTCGATGATATTGCCCCGACATCGTCTCAGCGAAGGATATTTATATGCTGGAACGAGCCTGATGCAAAAACACTTATAAGCCTTGGTAAAATCAGACCGGGCGATGTCGTGTTGCAAAAGCTTACCTCGCTGGGAAAAGGATATGGAGACGTGAATTGGGGAAATGACGCGTTGGGATTTTTTAAGAACTGGACATGGCCTATTTACAAAGACGTCGAAAATTTATATGACAGCGGTGTAAACATTTATGCTTTTGGCTGCAGAACTAATACCAGTCTATTTCCTGAAAAACACAGAATCTGCGAAAAACTCAAAGGCAGAATTCACTGGATACCGTGGGGCTCGAGCCTTTATAGCTGGGAAGAAATACAAAACGCAAAACCAGTGATAAGTGATTTCCGTAGCGATATCGGTTTTATAGGGTCGGTGTGGGGCAAAACCGGCAGGGGAAATGTTGATGTAGTCAGGGATTTTTTGGAACCTCTTATGCCGGGCAGAAAATGTGTGTTAGCAGGAAAGGGAACCGAGCAGGGTCCTGTAGACGATGAGAGACACAAAGAAATATTAAGGAGAAGTAAACTTTGCCCCATAATTAATGCCGCAAGCTGGAAAGCTGAAAGAGGGATCCAGGACCGATTTTGGACGGTCTTTACTACGGGCAGGTTTGGGATTGTAGATTCGGAAGGGATTTACGATTTCTTTGACGAGGATGAGGTTGTATGTGAGACCGAGCCGGCAGAGTATGTGCTGAAATCCATGTACTATATGGAAAACGTGGAAAAGCAACTGCCTTACATAGAAAAGGTGCAGGCAAGAATCAAGAAAGAATATAACTATTATGTAACATGGAACAATTTATTAAGCAGTATTATTTCCGAGCAATGATGTGAATGCCTAATTTACTCTTGAAAGGAGTTTTGAATATTGAAAAGAGCATATGTAATTGGTAATGACCCATGTCTAAATCAGATAGATATCAAAAAACTTTCTTCTGAGACGACGATATCTTTTGACCGTGCATATATCGCATATGAAGAATGGGGTTTTTATCCTACATATTTTATGTGTGTAGATGAAGCTGTTTTGGAAAATATAAAGTATGACATTAATCGTCTCATCAAATATTCTCCTATCGAACATTTTTTCCTGCCTGATTGGATCAAGCCGTCAATTATAGAATCGCATAAAGTTACATTCATTCACCTAAGCAAAGAAAAGTTTTTTGGAACGGTATTTAATGATTTGA
Organism: Planctomycetota bacterium; assembly: GCA_019456255.1. GTDB lineage: Bacteria > Planctomycetota > Phycisphaerae > Sedimentisphaerales > Anaerobacaceae > VRUG01. The sequence continues at coordinate 32,606 of VRUG01000023.1, forward strand.
GTTTATTAGGTAACGTAGGTGCCTGTTCTGTTCAAATATTAAATATTTTAGGATACGACCAGATAGTTCTTCTCGGCAGTGATTGCTGTTACCAAAAGTCTGATTTGGAAAGAGCGGAGTTGGAAAATTGGAGATATCTATCACAAAATGCTTTGGCCTATGGCATTGAAATCATATCATCGAGTCCGGGCTCGAAACTCAATACAATATTTCCTTATATTGAGTTTGAATCGGTTATTTTAAGTGATACGGAGGACTTAAATGTATTGAACAAAGTGGTGTCGAGCATTAATAGTGAGATAGATGGACGTTGGTGTGGTCTTAAAGAGACGCAGATCGAGTACTGTAAGATAGTTGACGAACTTTGTAAAAACATATCGCAACCTTGTGTTCTTCTTGAAATCGGGACCCTTTATGGGGGCAGTGCTATAGCTGCTTTGATGATCGCTAAGCTTAGGGGTGTTCTTGATCTTGTTAAGGTTATCTGTATCGATCCTCTTTATGGATATTACAAGAAAGGTACTCTTGATAGTGCCGGAGAGATATCCTTTGAGCGAACAAGAGATAACTTTTACAAATTTGGATTTGAGGATAAAAACTTTGAGTTGATTACTAAAAAAAGCAATGAGGTAGATCTGTCCCGCTTCGCAGACGACTCTATAAAGTTGCTTTTCATCGATGGTGACCATAGTTACGAAGGTGTGAAATATGATTGGGAACACTATGGTAAGCTTGTAGATGATGATGGTATTATTCTTTTTGATAATTATGCTGACCGGATTGATTCACGTACAGGCAATAAGGTTTGGCCAGGTGTGAAAAAGTTTGTGGATAATGAAGTTATTCCAAACGAAGATGTAAACATACAATCAAGTAATGCTGAAATTATGGTAATCTCATGCAAAAACAACAATAAATCCACTTGTTGTGGGAAATTTGATTTAGCAAATACACCTCACACTTACCTTTTTATGCCATCTAATGATACGCATGTTCATTATATGCTTTCTCTTTCAGAAAAGGTGGGGGATTCTCAATTTCTGATTCGCTCAAAAATAAAAGAAAATTCAGAGTATTATTTAAGAGCGTATAGAAAGGATTTTGTAGTTTATCAGCCAGACATTTTAAAGACTATCAATCCGTCTGTTGTTGTTTTAGGAATCGATTGGAGTCCGCAAGAAAGACAGATTATCGAGGAAGCAAAACAACTTGGGATTCCCACAGTTTGTATCCAGGAGGGGTGTTTGGATTTTCTTGACCAGAGTAAAGGACGTTTAATGCACTCAGAATATATTTTCTTGCATGGGCCTGTAATGCGAAAGTATCTTCAAAGGCAAGAAGGTCTTATTGTTACCGGCAACCCAAAGTATGACGACCTTTATGAAACTCCATTGCCCGAAAAACCAATGGTGATAATTAATTGCAATTTCACATATGATATTTACGAAGAGTTTCGCAACCAATGGGTGACCGATACCGCTAATGCCTGCAAGCAGTTAGGGCTCGATTTCTTTATCTCTCAACACCCACGAGATAACGGCGTCTTTCCATCTGAATATAAGGTCGTAAAATCTGGTGCGTTCAAGCTTAGAAGTCAGCTTGAACAGTCATCAATATTAATAGCCCGGTTCAGTACGGTTATCTATGAAGCATTGATGATGGGAAGAGAAGCTGTTTATTACAATCCTCATAATGAACCTTTCAGGATTTTTGCCGAAGATGATACCGGCGGGATAGGTCTTGCAAATGATTATCCTCAATTGGTTTCTGCTCTTGAGTTGGCGGTTAATAATCTCGATAGTAATAAGGCAAATAGACACAAATTCCTGAAGCAGCACTGCGGTACGCTGAACCATGATGCGACAAATAGATGTGCAGAATACCTGCGGAGAATTGCGGAGGGTACAATTCACGAAAAACCTCTTATAGATTTAGATAAGTGCTTAACTCTGCGCGACGATGCGACAGTGCAAAGTTCAGAGAACCTGGCGAAAGTTAGCCGGATTGCAAATTTCCGGAAGATTGCTGGAAAAGCTGTTAAAGATGTACAGGATTGCTCAAGTATTATTGCTAAGGGTAAAGAGAGCAAAGTGCGAATTTCTGTTGTACTTGCAACTTACCGCAGAGCTGATTATCTGGCGATGGCATTGGAGTGCCTCAGCAAGCAAACCCTCGATAAAGAACTATATGAAATAATTGTTGTCGATAACAACTCACGGGACAACACTAAGGAAGTGGTCGATAGATACCCGTCATTTAAATACATCTTAGAAGAGGAGCTTGGTCTTTCACCTGCACGCAATACGGGAATTCGCGCAGCTGTGGGTGATTTTATAACTTTTATTGATGATGACTCCGAGGCAGACCCTAATTGGCTAAAGACCTTAGTTGACATGCACGATAAGTATCCTGATGCATGGGTGGTCGGAGGTAAAATATTATTGAAGTGGGACGCCGAGCCGCCGGAATGGCTGACCGAATCCAACTATAATAATTTAGGTTTACGTAATTTAGGTGATATACCGAGGCAGTTAAGTTATCCCGAAGGACTGGCTGGTTCGAATTGTTCATTCATAAAAGAAGTTTTTTCCCAGATAGGATACTTTAAATCGGAACTTGGACGCATAGGACGTATTCAACTGGCTCACGAGGAGACAGAGATTCAAACACGTATTTATCAGGAAGGGCATAAAATATATTACAACCCCAATGCGCTCGTTTATCATCATATCTCTGCCTCGAGAATGACTAAAGCATATTTTGCTGTTCATGCCTTAGGTAATTTTATATCGAATATATTTATTAAATTGTGTGAGGAAGGCAAAACTGATGAAGTTAGCCAATTTGTAAACGAATTCCGTAATAAGTTAAAGAACTCTACGCCTGAAATGGTCGAGGCGGTAGAAGTGCAATTTCTGGAGGGGGTATACTCGAGGTTTTTACAAAAAGATACGGATTATTATAATGAGATGAAGTTTAAATTCTGCGACGGCGCTCTGAGATATTATTGGGAGTCGAAAAAATATGAAATGGCAGAAAAAAGGTGTCTTGAATGGTTGTTGCTGCCAAATGTATCAAAGACACAATTTCATAAGCTTCTTTTGCAATTAGCCTCTATTTACTTGAAACAAGATAAAATTGACGATGCGCGAAAGATACTGGATGACATAATTCATGAAGACGGGGTCGATACCCAAGAAATGTACCAGCTATTCATAAATTTTGAAGGATATTACAGTGAACGGGGCCAACTTTGTGAAATGGGTAAACTGATTGATGGAATCCTGAACTCAAATAGTATCCCATTGGGTAACAAAGCAACAGTTGTTTGGAGTTTAAATTCATTCTATGTGAATCAGGGAAAGTTTGAAGAAGTAGAGCAGTGGTTCCTTAAGATGTTGTCACAGCAAAATGTTGAAAATGAGACCAAGGACAAGCTTCTTTTGGGGCTTGGGGATTTGTATATAAGGTGTGAAAGATTTGAGGATGCAAAGAAAGTACTTGAGCAAGCGGTGGCGGTCGAAGAGATCATTGCCCAGGAAAAGTCAGAGGCTAAACCGGCTTTAAGTAGTAGTTGTGATTTAAATATTGAAACTCAGGCTAAAGGTTTAGCCGGTAATAACAAAGTTCGTATTTCTGTTGTGCTTGCGACTTACCGCAGGGCTGATTATCTGGCGCTGGCTTTGGAAAGTCTTAGCAATCAAACGCTCGACAGGCAGCTGTACGAAATAATTGTTGTCGATAACAATTCAGGTGACAATACCAGGGAAGTGGTCGATAGATACCCGTCATTCAAATATATTTTGGAAGAAGAGCTTGGACTTTCACCTGCACGTAATGCGGGGATTCGTGCATCTGTCGGCGATTTTATAACCTTTCTGGATGATGACGCAGAGGCCGACCCCAATTGGCTAAAGGCCTTAGTGGAGACACATGATAATCACCCTGATGCATGGGTTGTCGGCGGCAGAATATTACTTAAGTTCGATGTCCAGCCGCCGCAATGGCTGACAGAATCAAACCATCGGGATCTCGGTTTCCGTGATTTTGGGGATATAGCAAGAGAGTTAAATTATCCGGAAGGACTCGCTGGTTCGAATTGTTCCTTCAAGCGAAAGGTCTTTACAGAGATTGGCTATTTCAAACCGCAGCTTGGACGAATCGGAAATATTCAGTTATCCCACGAAGAAAGGGATATACAAATTCACATTTACGAGCAAGGCCATACAATTTATTACAACCCTGCCGCATTTGTTCATCATCACGTAAGTGCGGAAAGAATGAACAAAGCATATTTTGCTAATCATGCTTTTAGCAATTTCATATCAAAGATGTTTATAAGATTGAGTGATGAAGGCAGAGGCAATGAGGTTTGCCAACTTGTCAACCAATTTCGTGACATCGCAAGGAGCAATACATCACGGTCAGCCCAAGAGATAGATGGGCTATTTGCAGAAAATGTATACTCAAACTTTTTACAAAAAAATTCTGGTGTACCTATAGAACAGGCTGTCCAGTTTTATTCTTACTTTGCCAAATATTATTTGGAGCTTGAGAATTACGAAAAGGCAGAGGATAAATCCCTGGAGTTGGTGTCGCTGTTAGACACATCAGGAACGCATCGAAATAATTTCATTTCGAGGATGACCAATGTCCATTCGTCGCAAGACCCGCGTGACCGGTCGCAAAAAATATTTAATGATGCGTTGAGTACCACTCTGGAGGTGGTTTCAATCTCAAGGGACATTTCTGACGAGGCTAAAATTTCTATTGTACGACACTTTTGTGCATTTCATTTAGATTCTGGAAAATATAACGAAGCTGAACAGATGTATTTAAAAATGTGTTCAGCAGGCCACCTTGGAAACGCAGGCAAGGCCAAACTTTTTTTGGGGCTTGGTGACTTATACTCCAGGTGTGGCAGAGTTGAAGATGCAAAGGATGTACTCACCAAAGCAGTATTGTTCGAGAACGCTATTGAGCAGGAAAAGTCACTGTCTCAATCAAGTGCGACTACAAGTCCTGATGTCAGCGATAGCTTGTCTCATGTCAGGGACCTTAGCTATTCAACTGCTAAAAAGTATCCGGCTGAACCGGAAAAATTAACTGACCTAGCGGATAAAATGTACTCGGGCAATGACATTGAAGCTGCAGTGGTTGTGCTGCGAAGCTGTATCGAAATTTATCCCGAGCATCTTAACGCATATTTAGGCTTGAGTAATACATTCCTGAACCAAAAAAGATTAAAAGATGCCGCTGATGTTATGAAGTTAGCTGGAAATGCGACCGCTGAAGCAATGCCGCATCTTGTTATTTTTGGAAATAGCTGCCAACAGCAAGGGCACTTAGCCGAGGCAAAAGATTTATATGAGCAGGCACTTGTCATGTCGCCGGATGAATCGGACATTCTAAGCAGATTGGGAAACGTTTGTTATGAATTGGGCGACTACAGGGATGCCCTTAATAATTTTAAATCAGCAGAAGTAATCGAACCTGACAAGATAGAAACACTCATCGGATTGGTAGCGACGGCATCAAAACTGGGAGAAACGGAACTTTTCAAGAAGGCATACAAGCAGGCTTATGCATTAGAGCCGACAGCTAAGGTGTTGACAGAACTTGCCGATGATTACAAAAAACTTTGCCCTGAATTTAATGGCATTGTAAAAGTGGATATTCTCAATTATCAGGAGTCGGCAAATTCTTCGGTGGAGTTGTCTTGTGCCCCGGTAAAGAATGATGTCATAGATGACGTAAAAGCTAATGATGACATCAAGCTTTTAGAAGAAATAAAATTGGGCAACCCTAATGCTCTTGTGCTGCCTGAAGTTGCTCAGCAGGCGGGTGTGTTGTTTGAAAATATACAAGCCAGATCCAATCGGCTTTTAACGCAGTATAAAAATAAATATCAGGGGCAGAGATGTGTGATTATAGGCAATGGCCCGAGCCTGAATAATACGGACCTGTCTTTATTGAAAAATGAATATACTTTCGGATTAAATAAGATATATTTGTTATTCGATAAGTTTGACTGGAGACCAACATTTTATGTCGCTGTTAATCAATTTGTTATTGAGCAGAGTGCCAAGCAAATCCTCAACGAAATATCAGGTTTGAAATTTCTTGATTTTGTATCGTTCAAGTATTTGCCCTATAGAATGGATACGATTTATACGAGGCCTCTAAACGGCAACGCTTTTTCCACTGACCCCTGCATAGGAGTGTTCCAGGCACACACAGTGACATATGTTGCAATGCAGCTTGCGTATTATCTTGGTTTTAGCGAGGTCTTTTTAGTTGGTGTCGATCATTTTTACAATGCGGCGCAAAAAGGCAAGCCGAATCAGGTAATTGTTCAGCATGGCAGAGACAGTGACCATTTTGACTCGGGTTATTTCGAGCAGGGTCGCGAGTGGCATTTGCCGGATTTGAAAGGTTCTGAAAAAGGTTATAAGACAGCAAAGCTCAAATTTGAACAAGTTGGTAAAAAAATATACGACGCTACAGTTGGCGGGCATCTGGATGTTTTTGAAAAAGTTGATTTCAATGATGTATTTGGGAAACAGAGCCGCCGTACTGCCTCTACGCAAAATCATTCATTTTGAGTAGAAACTCAAAGTTTCAAATTATATCGAGCAGACCTCTTGTGAATTCCTATGCTGGTTTAGGATGCATTTTGTGAGTATAACGATCTGCTTGTTGCCGATAGGTTTTCTAAGAAGCTCAAACTCCATTCCTTTGTTCATGGCTGTTTTCAACTCCTCAAAAAACTCTTTATGAAAAGCTGTTACGATGTAAACAGGCATCTTGTGTCAACCGAAACATGGGTTACACTTTATACCGAGCACATGGGTAACACTTTTCTGGGTTTATGTTCGTTTATCTGGCCAGCTAGCTGGCCAG
>VRUG01000154.1 GCA_019456255.1 Planctomycetota bacterium
GCATTCCAGGCGCTGTCAAGGCACGTTAGCCTCTTCGAAGCGTATTCAAATTGTGGGTAAGATTAAACTTTCCAATAAAAAGTGAGTGTACCTGGTCCTATGGCCGTGGTGCTGAAAATCGACTTTGAGGAGATCCTGAATGAATTGACAAATATTATTGCCTTTTTGGAGGTTTTTTGCCAATATATAAAAAACTAGAAAACAATTGGAATGAAGGATGATCATTGAAGATAACAGATGTAATCTGACTTGAAGACATTGTTGAAAAACTGGCACGGAAGCATAATGTCAAACAGCATGAAGTGATAGAGGTTTTAAAAAATCGTCCCCAATTTCGCTTTGTGGAAAAAGGTCATCGTAAAGGAGAAGATGTTTATGCTGCTCTTGGTCAAACCAACTCAGGAAGGTATATGACAGTCTTTTTCGTGTATAAAGCAAGTAATCAAGCCCTCATTGTCTCAACGAGGGACATGACAAAATCAGAGAGGAAAAAATATGAACAAAGGTAAGAGTTCTATTTCAAAAGCATCTTCTTATCAAATGATTGGTGAATATTGGGACAATCATGATTTAGCTGATATTTGGGAACAAACTGAACCTTTAGAATTAGATGTAAATATTCAGTCAGAACGTAAATATTATCCAATCGATTCTTATATATCTGAGAGACTTATTGAAATAGCTATAAAAAGAGGGATTAGTCCAGAAACATTGGTCAATTTATGGCTTCAGGAAAAAATAAGTCAGTGATTGATAGATTATTACCTCTTTGATGAGAGCCACATTGAAATTAATCAACAATCCAAGCTTCATATACTGATAGCAGAAATTTTGTTTTTTTAACAAGATTTCATGAGCGATCCTAATCTATTACCGGCTCAAGAATTTAAGTTTCGGCCGTTTCCGAGGAAAAAGCCGGCTGGAACTGAAAGGAAACCCCGCGGGGAAAATGAGCTTTGTCGATTATTTTACCCCTACCTTCTGTTAATTTTGTCAAGTTTCTAAGCATTAACAAATTTACAAAGGTCACACCAAAATTCTTATGAAAAAAACAAGATTTTTGGTTGTCATAGTATATGGTTCATAAGAATAATCCGACGTTTCAACAAGAACTAGATCAAATATAATGCCACTTAGAGTTCCAAGTGCAGAGCCTAAAAAAGTATACCCAAATGGGAGCCGCGCTAGAACCTACTGCAGAACCTATACCCCATCCAATAATGCTTCCAAGATTTAGAGGAAATCCTTCCACATACTCCCCATACTCAATCCTAAAAGCTATTGGCACCCAAATACCACCAATAATACTAGCGAGTGATGCCAGGCCGATAAATTTAAAAGTATCCTTATGCGGTTCCCACACCTTCCTCGTTCCTGTCTCCGGCAACATCTCCGGTTCCGGAGGGAGGGGACGGTAGCCCATAAGGGAGGAGGAAGATTTATACAGGCTAGATGCCGGATACAGAGTGATGCGGTAAAGATTTTTCTCACGAAAAGCATACGAAAACTCATTGGTGCGAACTTTCAACCATGTATTCCCTGAAGGCACTCGAATCCATCCGGTTGGGGTATTTGCCTCAATTGAGCCTGGGGAGATCAGAACCGACCGGCCTTTTGAAGATCCAGGGTCATTTTCAAGTTAACCCAAGCATACCCGGTATTTAAAGCAAGCTGATTTTTAACAAGAAACCGGTCTATAGCCCCAACAATTCTCCCAGTCTTCTGCAACCTGGCGGGCAAGCCTCCCCAGCACGTAGCCGGATAGATTTCGTACCCGTACCCAGGCTTTAGTGCACTTCAGGGTAGAAAAATCAGATAACGGTTGTTGTTGATCACCCAGGCCAGATTCTTAAGCCGCTGTTCATCACTCCAGCCGATCCACTGATCCCGCATCCTGTCTCTTTTATCTGCTCAATCTCCTCTGCGCTGACCCTGCGTCCACACTGGATAAACGCCGGAGCTTCCTTCTCTGTCATAGCTACCGCTTCCTCCTTTTAATGACATATATACACCTTCATCATATAGAAAAGTCAGGAGCGTGTCTTCCCCTTTCTATAAAAAAAAGGATGTACAATGTGGGTGGAAAAGTTATGGCGGCAACGACGGAGGAGAAATTGGCAGTACGGCCGGGCCGGCAGGGGAGCAAGTGATCTACGACCCAACCTTTCCCCATTTTATCATATCAAATGAGCTATGTGCGTGTCTTTCCCTTTTTGCGAAGAAAAAATATATTTTTTCCTGTAAGTCTCTATAATACGAGAATTTATAATTTATGCGTCAGTACTGAGGGTGCCGCAGTCCTGGCTATTTTGGCGCGCCGTTCTGTAGAAATAACCTTTTAAGTATTGTCATTTATATATAGCAACTATACTATATGATTGAATATGAAAGCTTATTTGAGGATGAGTATGGTTGTTAGGTATCTTCTGGACGCCCTGGTCGGCGGAAGCCTCGGATTTTTGTATTACAAGTTCATCGGCTGCAGGACCAGAACCTGCCCCATTACCTCCACCCCGCCCGGCACTATCTGATTGATTTTTTTGAAAAGCTGTAGTAATAACGATGTTAACATGAATGAGTCGGAATTAAGAGCGCTTCTCAATAAAATAAAAGAGTGTCGAATTGGCGTTGTCGGTGATTTTTGCCTGGATGCCTACCTTTTTATCGACCAGGCAGGCTCGGAGAGCTCCGTTGAGACCGGCTTGCCTACTTTTCCGGTCCGAAAGAGCCGATTTTTCCCGGGCGGCGCGGGCAACGTGGCCGCTAACCTGTCCGCCCTGGGAGTAAAAACCGTTTTAGCCTTCGGAGTCAGGGGGAGTGATATCTTCGGGGAGGAGCTGGAAAGGCTCCTTAAAGAGCAGGATATTGAGACCCAGGGATTAAAAATACAGAAAGAAGATTGGCACACCCATGTCTACACCAAGCTCTATGAAGGAGATAAGGAGCTTAACAGGATCGATTTCGGTAATTTTAACGCTCTCCATGAGGATACAATCGCTTTGGTCCTCAAGTGTTTGGAAAAAGCCCTGCCTGAGCTCGACCTCATTATAATCAACCAGCAGA
>VRUG01000155.1 GCA_019456255.1 Planctomycetota bacterium
ATGGATTTGGATTTTATTACATTGGCAACGGGGGGTATATCTGCTTCTTATCTACATGCCCTTTGCGGGAGCGGTAACTCTGGCGTTATATCCTTCATCCCTGCCAAAGTTATACAAAGACATCTTCTTTGTGATTCCTACCTACATCTCTGGTTACATGGCATACACAGTTCTTAAAGAAACTACTTTGGCTCGTGTGCCAGGGATAGTGGTCGGGTTTATGATTTCCATAGCCGTCATGGTGTTTTCCCAAATGTTCAATCCTTCTGTTGCAAACTGGATGGTGGCAGCCATTGGAGCAAAGGTCTGGCTTTTTTATTTGCCGCTGTTCTTTGTGATTTTTGTCCTGATTCAGGACCACGATGATTTAGTAAAGATTCTTAGAGTGATGGTAATGATAGCCTGGATTCCTTGCACCATTGGAATTGCTCAATGGATTGGGAGTATGACCTTTGGCTATCGGGAGACAATGCTAGCATTCTATGGACCTGCCGCTGCCGGTGCGACACAGAATTTCACAATATTTTATCTTGGGGCACCATTTTTTCGTATCCCTTCCACCTTTTCATTCGTGGCTCAATATTTTGGCTATACGCTTGCCATGATTGTTCCGGCATATTCCTTGATGAGAATGGATCCATTGTCGAAATGGCGCAGGTTTTATAGAATTACACTGAGTTTTATTATCCTGGCATCCTTCTTGTCAGGCGCCCGGGCTGCTTTTATATTTATCCCTATACTATTACTGCTAATCTATCTGATAGATAGGGGTCCTTTGGGAATGATGAAAGCGGCAGCAATCATCCCTCTTTTTATGCTCACAGCGCTATACATCGCCGGCATAGATCCGGTTGCTATGTTTCAAATGATGTTCAGATTGACAACACATTACTCGGATGAAATTGCTTATAGTGGCTTAGTAGATGCAATCGCTAACGCGCCATTAGGGCTTGGTACGGGGATGAATACCGGACCTGCCAGATTTGCGTTTTATGATCCGCGTAGTTTTTTTGCGTTTGAAAACTATTATGCAAAAGCTGTGTATGAACTCGGCATCCCGGGTTTATTAATTGTTATAGGCTTATTTTTAACCTTAATAGTATTTGGGTACAAGGCACATCGTAACCTTCAAGACCCAGGACTCCGCAGCTGTTCGGCTGCCATTCTTGCATTCGTTATCACTATGGCGCTAAACAATTTCAAGGGCTGGCAAATCGATCTCGACCCTATAAATGTTTACTTCTGGGTTTTTACGGGAATTCTGTTCAAATTGGAATACCTTGAGCACGATACTACGGTAAATCTTTAATTTAATTTGCTTGTTTGCGCCGTTGCTTGAGATAAAATAATGGAGTCCAATCATCGAATTTCTGCACGTTATTGCAAGAGCAATGAATAAATGAATTATTTTGTCAAAAAATTAGTAGCGTCACAACAAGTGGACCTGACCGCCTAATCATAGCTTCGCGGAGAGCAAGGGCTTGGCTGTCAAGGCTTGCGAAGCAACCCGAAGGGCTTGGCCTTTACAGACAAGCCCTTGCGGTATAATGAGTTACCGGCGGCAGCAGACATCGGCTGCTGCCGCTTGGGTGCGGATCCACAACGGAACGGCGGACTCAGTTTCCTTACAACCCTCCCAGGTCCACTCAATGTGACGCTACCAAAAAATTGATGAAGATCAATACCACTTCTGGTATACATACGCCAATTATTTGTACACCAGAAGAGTTAATGGAGGTATAAACTATGTGGAGAGATCCAATCGTTCAGGAAGTTCGTAAAGCAGGTGAAGAGCTCGCAAAGAGGTCGAATTTTGATTTACACACTTTCTTTGAAGTTTTAAGGGAAAATGAGAGAGAGCGGAACTCTAAATTAGTCTCCAGAGAAGATATTGAATTATCATCAAAAACTTAGATTCACTTCGACCATCTAAACCACTGGTACTATCAATAATTCCCTTGTCCGTTTGCGGGAAAATCCTAACAAAATTCAGCAACAATTTCTTAGCAGCGTTATGATATCTTCCGTAATCTTTTCCGGGCTCTTGCCGTCGGTCATTATCAGGCTGCCCAGGTCGCGGTAGACGATTCCTAAGGAATTAAGAGCATGGATCAAGGGGCAGCTATCCAAACAGTCACTAAGCAAAAAGAAGAAATAACCCCGGGCGCTGTTTCCTCGTGCGGTTCAGGCCAGGGGGTCCCACACCCTGGAAAAACCGAAGTCTTGAAAATCTTTCGCATTCCTGGTGGCAAACTCCTTCACCCCATAATGCCTCAACGTGAAGGCCAGCCGGCCATCAAAAATAGAGTGACGCCCTCTGCCCGGCTGAGCAGAATATTCCCAAACTTCTTTCATCAGATAACCCGGATAGTCGATTACCATCCAGTTCTTGTTCGTCCGGTATTGCCGGCAGACCCGGACGGCTTTCTGCCGATTGAGGGCTCTCTCAACCACCGCCGGGTTTCTTAGCAAGACATAAAGCTAAAACCAGCACGAGCTCACAGATAACGAACTCTCGATTCGAAGAATGATTGATGAAAAAATCTCTTGCCGCCTGCTGAAAGGGACTGTTCAGATTATAGGCATGGAGAAATAGATCGGTATCGCAGGATATCATTATGCTCAATCCATGCCGGTCTTTGCCTCACCAATCTCAATATCATGAGCAGCTATTCTCCAGTCTGACTCGGGAATTCTGAACCTGCCTGGATCCGCCGGTTCCGGCGGTTGCCAGCTTTCCACTGCTTGTTCAGGATAAATCTCCAAAAGTAGCTGCGCTGCTCTCCTTACGATTTCTGCAAGGGATGTCTCCTCCTTTTCCGCCAGTCTTTTTAAACGATAGTATAGGTGATCCGGCAGTTGAATTTGAGTTCTTATCACGCTGTAAATATTATACCACTTTAAAAATAATGACAACGATTTCTGCGGGCCGCCCCTACCCTGCGGGCATCTGCGACCTGCGGGGATGAAGACACCTGCCGGCTGCTACATTCATTACTTTCTACCTCATACTTGCTGCCAGATCTGAATAGTCCGGCGGCCGAAGCCCACAGCG
>VRUG01000024.1 GCA_019456255.1 Planctomycetota bacterium
ATCCTCGATTATATAACCGAGAAAAGGCGATAGCGCAAATCTTTTTATGGAAAAATTCAAGCTTTTCTACAGAGCATACCGGACACCTTTAATTCGTCCAATTAAATGTACCGGACACCTTTAATTCGTCGAAAAGATTTTAAGAAAATAAATCCAGGAGTTAATGATGGATTTCCGAAGAGCTGGCTTAGAAGAATATGGCTTTGAAGGCTTCGTAGGTATATCCTATTTGAAAGAAAATGGATGTGGAGACATTCCTAAAGAAATGGGAGTCTATGTTGTTATAAGAGAGTCTTCTGATAATGTCTGCTTTTTAGAAGAAAGCATTGGAGGGCATTTTAAAGGAAAAAATCCAACCGTTAGTATATCTGAATTAGAAGATAATTGGATTGATGGTGCTTATGTTATTAATATTGGCAAAGCTGGGGGAACTGATATCAAAGCAACTTTGTTTTCAAGGATTAATCAGTATATCAAATTCGGAAAAGGTAAAAACATAGGTCATAGAGGAGGCAGGTATATTTGGCAACTGAAAGACTCTGATGAACTCTTGATCGCATGGAAGCCTCTGGATGACGAAGAGCCTGAAGATGTTGAAAGTGAATTGATTAATGATTTTAGAAAGCAGTACGGGGAAAGACCTTTTGCAAATTTACAAAAATGACGGGCATATACAAATTAAAGGTGTCCGGTACATTTTTTTTCGGTACCTTTTTTCATATCATCCAACACAATAAAAAAGTGAACAAAATGGCACTATCAGGCATATAATACGGCGATAGGCAAATTTGGACGATAACCCCCGAAAAGTTGCTCTACCAACGCAAATTTGGTAACATAATACAATGAATTTGGCTTCTCTAATAACCAGGAAAAAATCATTCGTAAAAGTCCCAGCTTTTACAAAAGTCAGCCTATTATCTATACTCTCATTGATAATAGTCGCCGCGGTATGCCTCACATCCTGCAAATCCCGCTCATCATCAAATAAAATCAAAAACGTACTCTTCATCAGCATCGATACCTGCCGCGCAGACTACCTTAGCTGTTACGGCTACCCAAAAAAAACCACCCCAAACATCGACGCCATAGCCGACCAGGCAATTCTATGCGAAAATGTCATCTCGCCGGCACCGCTAACCTTGCCCGCACACTCATCAATGATGACAGGAACAATTCCGCCATATCATGGCGTTCACAATAATATGGACTATAGACTCGATAGCTCAAACACCACACTTGCCGAAATTTTAAAGGAAAAGGGCTTTACTACAGGAGCTGCTATAAGTGCTTTTGTACTGGACTCGCGATTTGGCCTCAATCAGGGATTCGATACTTACAACGACCATTTCGAAAACGAACGATTCGCTGGAACTGTCAGCGAAAGAACAGGCGACGAAACTACAAGAATCGCAACACAATGGCTCGAGCAGCACAAAGATGAAAAATTCTTCTACTTCCTTCACTACTATGACCCGCATCATCCTTATGAACCGCCCAAAAAATTTAAAAAACAATACCCCGACAATCCATACGCCGCTGAGATTGCATTTACCGACTACTGCATCGGACAGGTAACTGACAAACTAAAAGAATTAGGCCTTTACGATTCAACATTAATCGTCATTGCAGGCGACCACGGCGAAATGCTCTACGAACATAACGAAAAAACGCATTCCTATTTCATTTATCAGGGCGCTGTAAAAGTACCATTGATTTTCAAACTCCCAGGCACACAAAAACCAAAACGAATCAAAAAACTGGCTGGACTAATTGATATCGTACCAACTATATGCAGCTTACTCGGTATCGAAAAACCCGAAAATGCAAAAGGTGTCGACCTGTCAAAAAACTTTGAGACAGAAACCTCCGACGATAAACGCTATGTATTCTGTGAAAGTTTTTATCCCACAATTTATAATGCCAACCCCTTATTAGGCATCGTATCGGATAAATTCAAATATATCCAGACCACTAAACCCGAACTCTATGATTTGCAAAATGACCCTAATGAAACCCGCAACCTTGTAGACAAAATGAAAAATCAAGCAAGAATAATGCAGCATGAGCTAAAGCAAATCCTAAAACAACAGGTGAGAATAAATAACCAAAGCAAATTACAACTGGACCAGAACGCAAGAAAAAGACTCGAATCCCTGGGATATGTCGGCGGACACGCCATAAAAGAAGATTTCACTTTCGACCAGACAAAAGATGATGCAAAAGACCTACTCAGCTTTCATAATCAAAACGAAAAATTCTCCACACTTTTAGCCATGAAAAAGTATGACCTCGCAAAGGCCCTCTGCGAAAAATTGATTGAGATAAGACCGGATTTCTTCCTGGCAAGGTCCAATCTTGCACGCGTTGCTATGGAACAGCGAGAATTTGAAACCGCTATTGCACATTTACTAAAATCTCTTGAATTGAGACCTGATGCTTTCGAGGCCCATCAAAATCTCGGCATCGCCTACATATCTTTGGAAAAATACCAGGATGCCGTTGAACATCTTAAAAAAGCAAATCAGCTTAGACCTGAAAACCCCGATATAATAAGTAACCTCGGAATCGCTTTATCAGGAACTGGAAAACTCCAGCAGGCATCCCAATATTGCTCAAAAGCTATCGAACTCAACCCTTACCACGCCGCAAATTATACTAACCTCGGCACCGTACAGGAAAAACAGAAAAAAATTAATGATGCCGTTTCAAGTTATAAAAAATCTCTCCAACTAAAACCTGAACAGCTATTCGTTCTAAACAGACTTTCATTGCTGCTTTATAAGCAAAGAAAATTCGACGAAGCAATCACATACTTAAACCAGTCCCTGCAATTAAACCCAAAGCAGCCAGCCATACATAAAATTTTGGGCTCAGCTCTTGCATTCACCGGAGAAACTGACCAGGCCGCACTGCATTTCAACCAGGCCGTTAAACTCACCGATGTCCTGGCCACTGCTAATGGAAAATTTGACAACCTCATTAAAATTTCTGAAAAGACAATCGCAGACAACCAGCAATATTCTCAAATTAAAATAGATTACCCGTTTGATAATTCTATTTTCCCGCCGGAAATTGTCGCCCCTACTTTTCTTTGGCATGACCCGCAAAAATCAGCAAACGCTTGGCTTGTAAAAGTAACCCTCTCTGGCAATCCAAAGCCCATATACGCCTTCACTCTCGGCAAACAGCGCCAGCAAATCATCGACCCCGAAGCCGTAAGACCAACAAATGCCCATTATAAGCCAAGCGATTACGATATAACTGCAAAAGCATGGACACCGGATAAAGATACCTGGAAAATAATAAAACAAAACTCCATAGAGAAAAACGCCACCGTAACATTCTTCGGGTTTAACAAAAACGACACCTCAAAAATCCTCTCAAAAGCAAGCATCCGTATTGCAACCTCAAAGGACCCTGTTGGCGCACCGATATTTTACCGCGATGTACCATTAATGCCCGCTGTCGAAAAAGGTACTATCAAACCTATCCCTGATGACGCCCTGCCTATTATCGCCTGGAGATTGCGCGACATAGCAAAACCATCGGCACCGGTCGTACTAAAAGATATGCCCACCTGTGCAAACTGTCACTCCTTCTCAAGCGATGGAAAAACTTTCGGCATGGATATGGACGGACCAAGCGGTGACAAAGGCGCCTACGGAATCGATGAAGTACAAAAACAAATGGTCATTACCAAAGATGATATTATTACTTGGAACTCTTACGACAAAACTCCAGAGGACCATAAAAACTTCGGACTATTTTCAAAGGTCTCACCAGACGGCAAACATGTTGTCAGCACCTTAAACGAAGCCGTCTTCGTTGCAAACTATCCCGAATTCAAGTTCCTGCAATCATTCTTCCCGACAAGAGGAATTCTCGTCATCTATTCAATAGAAGAAAAAACCATGAAAGCTCTACCCGGAGCCGATGACACAAAATATGTCCAGACAAATGGCACATGGAGTCCCGATGGTAAGGAAATTATCTTCTCCAGAGCACTGGCAAAAGACAAATACACAAGCGATGAAAGACCAACATATTCAGGCGACCCCAAAGAAACACAAATCCAGTACGACCTTTACCGAATACCATTCAACGACGGCAAAGGCGGCATAGCCAAACCGGTTGAAGGAGCTTCCAACAACCAAATGAGTAATTCTTTTCCCAAATTTTCCCCCGATGGCAAATGGATAATTTACGTACAAGCTAAAAACGGACAACTCATGCGCCCAGACAGCAAACTTCATATAATACCCGCCGAGGGAGGAACACCAAGAAAAATGAATTGCAATCTACCGCTCATGAATTCATGGCATAGCTTCTCGCCAAATAGTAAATGGCTTGTCTTCTCATCAAAAGGATTTACACCTTTCACACAAATGTTCCTCACGCACATCGACGAAAACGGAAATGACAGCCCAGCTATTCTAATTCCAAACTCAACCGCCGACAACAGAGCCGTGAACATCCCCGAATTTCTAAACAATTCTCACGACGCTATAGTTTCAATCAGCGCACCAACACGAGAAGCATATCGATATCTCAGGAACGCACAAAAACTAAAAATGAAAGGAAAATTTAATGAAGCTCTCGGGCAACTGGAAAAATCTATTGAGCTAAACCCATACTATGCAGAAACACATAACCTTATGGGCATAATGTTTTTTGAAACACAAAAAATAGAAAAAGCTATTCATCATCTGAAAAAAGCAACAGAATTGGACCCGGACCTTTATCGTGCACACAATAATCTCGCGCATCTTCTAAAACAAAAAGGCAAAAACGAACAAGCTGTTAAACATTACATCCAGGCTATAAAACTTGACCCAAAACACAAAGCAATTAACAAAAACGATAACATCATAAAAGGTGCCGCCTATTCTCAAGTCGGAAACAATGCACAGGCCATTAAGTACTGGACTATCGCTGACAGAGAAACCGACCTCCCCGATACTGTTCTTAATGAACTGGCATGGGCGCTGGTAACAATCAAAGATTCAAAATTAAGAAACCCCGCACAGGCAGTAAAACATGCTATCAAAGCTTGCCAATTAACCAATTATAAAAATCCAAGCTACATGGACACACTGGCAACTGCATATGCTGCGACACGACAATTCGCCAATGCCATAAAAACTGCTGAAAAAGCCGTCAACCTGGCGCAGTCCTCAAGAAACACCGCACTCGCCAACGATATCAGAAAAAGACTGCAACTTTACCGGGCAGGAAAAACTTACGACCCCGGTTATTAACACCGCCTATTCCTTACCCCCGTATTTTTTCAAAAGTTTGATTATCACGCTATGCTCATTCTCTTTCGCTGCACTTAATGGTGTAAAATCCTCATCCTCAATATGAATCAGTGCGTTAACATCCGCTCCCCCCTCAAGCAATAGCTTGACTATCTCTACATAGCCTTGCTGCGAAGCAATATACAACGCCGTTACACCATTTCTTTCTTCCGCAGCATTAACATCTGCCTTGGCCTCTATCAAACGCTTAACAACTTCAACATGACCGTTCTGAGATGCAACATACAACGGTGTCACTCCGTACGCATTAGCCAAATCAACATCCGCTCCCGCTCCAAGCAGCAATTCCACCACCTCCATATACCCCATTACCGACGCCATCAAAAGCGAACTAACATTATTCCCCTTTGTCGCGTTAGCATCTGCCTTAGCTTCCAGTAAAACCCTGACAACTTCAACATGGTTCGCCTGCGATGCCAAAAGCAACGATGTACTGCCGTCACTCCTGCGCGCAGCTTCAACATCTGCCTTAGCTTTAAGCAACTGCCCGGCAACACCCGCATGACCGTTACCACTTCCAAGCAGCAGCGCTGTACCGCCGTCACTCTTACGCTTCGCGTGAACATCAGCTCCAGCCTTAAGCAATTGCTCAACGATTCCACCATGTCCATTCTCTGCCGCCGCCAACAACGCTGTCACTCCATCGTCGTCACCGGCATTTACATTAGCACCACGTGCCAGCAATATCTTCACCAAATCCCCATACCCCTTCCGAGAAGCTATCGACAAAGCTCTAACACCATCGGCATTACGCGCAGCATAAATGTTCACTTTCGATTTCAAAGGCTTTTTAACAACTTCCACACGGCCGTCACGCAACGCTATCGATAAAACCTCAGCTCCGTCTTTACCACTAACATCTCTCTTCAATCCCAAAAGATGTTTGGCAACTTCTACATGACCGTTATGCAGCGATACCAACAAAACTGTAACTCCGCCGCTATCTTCAGCATTAACATCAGCTCCCCCCTCAATTAACAGCTTAACAACCTCTAAATGTCCCTGCTGAGATGCCGCCCATAAAGGCGTTACACCATCAATTTTACGCTTCGCATGAATATCAGCCTTCGCGCCAAGCAATAGCTTTACGATTTCCGTATAACCTAGCTGCGACGACACCGACAACCCGGTAACACCATCTGTTTTACGCGCCGCATTTACATCAGCTTCCGATTCCAGCAATAGTTTAACAATTTCAGTATGACCATTCTCACAAGCAAGCAATAGCGGCGTAACTCTGTAATAAATTCGCGTATTGACATCGGCGCCTTGCAATATCGCTTCCTTTACACCCGGCAAATTACCATCTTCAGCTGCTAACGATAATGCATTATTCAAATCATCCTTCTCTGCCGCCCCCGCAACCGTCGCCGAGCAAAATAAAATACCTGCCAATATTGCAAACGCCATATACTTCATTACTAACTAACCTTTCCTATCAACTGCCCTTTATAGCAATTATAAGGCTATAATGGTTAAATGTCAAATAACCTGTTACATAAGAAAACTCTTGACATTTCAGACTAAAAAGGTATAATCTCGTATATTTATAATGGAGGAGTAGATATATGAAAGTCACTTTTAGAGTACCCATTTTTTTATTGGTTCTTTTAACACTAACAACAGCTTTATCGCATGCCGGAACAATTTACGTCGATTTTAATGCTGCCGGCGCAAATAATGGTTCATCATGGACTAATGCGTATAATTATCTTCAAGATGCGATAGTTGCTGCTTCAGGCGGTGACCAGATTTGGGTCGCTGCCGCTATTTACAAACCTGACCAGGGAGGTGGCGAATCTCCCGGAGATCGCGTAGCTACTTTTCAGCTAAAAAACGGAGTAGCTATTTATGGCGGCTTTCCGCCAAGCGGAGGAAACTGGGGCGACCGTGTCCCAGATACACACATAACCACTCTTAGCGGTGATTTAGCTAACGATGATATGCCGAATTTTGTGAACAATGCCGAAAACAGCTACCATGTTGTAAGTGGCAGCAGCCTCAATGCGACAGCTGTTTGGGACGGATTCACTATCACTGCCGGAAATTCTAATATGGGATGGCCAAATAACTCAGGCGGAGGAATGCGGAATAATTTTAACAGCTCGCCAAGTTTGAAAAATTGTGTCTTTACGGAAAATTTTGCCGAATGGGCCGGGGGTGGAGTTTTCAACGAAGATAACAGTAATCCAACACTGACCAATTGTATGTTTAGTGAAAATCGTTCTGACCATGGTGCAGGTCTATTTAACAGTAGCACCAGCCCGGAACTAAACAACTGTACATTCAGTAATAATACGGCTAACAATGCTGGTGGAGGGATGTTCAACTGGATAGCAAGCAGCCCAATAGTGAATGACTGTACCTTTACTGACAACACTGCTAAATTATATGTTGGTGGTGGAATGCACAATTATGATAACAGCAATCCGCTATTGACCAATTGTACATTTACTTCAAACTCTGCTGGCAATTCCGGTGGTGGTGTACAAAACACTAATAATAGCAACCCTGAAATAGTTGATTGTGTCTTTACGAAAAATTCTGCCAGCTGGGCTGGGGGGGGAGTTTTCAACGATGATAACAGCAATCCAACCTTGACCAATTGCATGTTTACTGAAAATCGTTCTGACTATGGTGCGGGTATCTTTAATTTTAGCACCAATCCTACTTTAGACCATTGTACGTTTAATAACAACGTGGCAAATAATAATGGCGGAGGAATGCAAAACCATACAAACAGCAATCCAGTACTGACAAATTGTACTTTCACAAACAACACTGCAGGAGATAATGGTGGGGGGATGTTCAATAATACCAGCAATCCAAATCTTACAAACACCACTTTCACCAACAATACTGCTACCGAACATGGCGGGGCAATGGTAAACTACTACGCTAATCCCATCCTGACTAACTGTACATTCACCAACAATACGGCGACTACATTGAATGGTGGAGCAATGCATAATAATACCAGCAATGCGCAAATTACTGATTGTCAATTTACTGGAAATACGGCACAGGCTAACGGGGGAGGAATAGATAACTACAATTCCAGCCCGAAAATTACTGATTGTGACTTTACTGATAACTCCGCAGCATGGGATGGCGGGGGCGTTTTTAATGGAAATAACAGCAATCCAAATATCACGGATTGCAGGTTCAGCAATAATGACGCCGCTAATAACGGCGGAGGCGTATTCAACTGGGATGGCAGTGCACCGGTTATCGACAACTGTATCTTCCAAGACAACTCTTCAAATGCAAATGGCGGAGGAATCGGTAACGGTAACAACAGCAGCCCAACAATAAATAATTGTATTTTTACAGGTAACTCTACAAATTGGGGCGGCGGTGCAGTAAATAATCATAACAGCAGCCCCACAATTACAAATTGTGATTTTACAGACAACAATGCAAATAATGGTGGTGGGATGACTAACAATGAGAACAGCAACCCACAAATAACAGACTGCAACTTTATAGATAACAACTCGGTTGATAGCGGCGGTGGAGTGCACAACATCAACAGCAGTCCAACATTGACCAACTGCACGCTCAGTAATAATTCCGCAGGCCATGTTGGGGGTGGGATGCATAATAATAACAGCAATCCAAATATCATTGGCTGTACGTTTAATAACAACTCTTCTGCCAACGGCGGGGCAATCTACAACTGGGATGGCAGCGAACCAAATATCTTGAATTGTACATTCACAAACAACACTGCAGGTTACGGAGGCGGAATTAACTGTCACACAAATTCCAGTCCCACGATAACCAATTCTATTTTTACTGCAAACTCTGCTATTTTTGGTGGAGGAATATACAATCAAAATAACAGCAATCCAAATATCTCTGATTGTATATTTACCAATAATAACGCTAATAGTAATGGAGGGGGGGTGTATAACGGTGCAAGTAGTGACCCGACAATGGACAACTGCCATTTCGAGGGTAACTCAGCAATTTTTGGCGGAGCTGTATTTAGTAATAGCAGCAATCCGGTATTTAACGATTGCACGATCAGGGGTAATTCAGCTACGGGCGATACCTATTCTAAAGGCGGAGGTATAATGAGTTATGGAGGCACTACAAAACTAACGAATTGCATTATCAATGGTAATTCATCCCAATTTAGTGCCGCTGCTGTTGGTGGCGAGTTCAGCTGTGAGCTTATCCTGGACAATTGTCTGATTTACGGCAATACCGCAAAGCATGGAGGTGGAGTAGATTTATGGCAAGATACCAAGGCAACACTGACTAACAATACTATATGTTATAACGCGGTAACAATATCAGCTGGAGGAATGATTATTAATCCAGGATGTGAAGCTGTTATTCGCAATTCTATCTTCTGGGGTAATACACTTAATAACGTGGTGACGGAAGAGTCACAAATTATAAATATGGGAACTATTCAGGTTAGTTATAGCGATATACAACTACTGGATATATACGCCGGGACAGGAAATATCGGAGACTACCCACGCTTTATTGATCCTGATGGACCCGACGATATTGCCGGCAACGAAGATGACAACCTTCGATTGCTGCCTAACTCGCCGTGTAATAACGCGGGAACGAACGATGTTATTCCGCCATTGCCCCCTACCGACCTTGACGGAGAACCGCGAATTCAAAATGACATTGTAGATATGGGTGCTTATGAGACGGAATATTTTGTTGTTGATGTTACAATTAAAATTACCCCTCAAACTCTAAACACTAAAAGTCAAGGCAGATGGATTAATTGCAAAATAAAAACTCCCGAAGGCTACACTGTCAACGACATTGACAAAAACTCCATCAAACTTGCAGGAGTAGTTACCGCACAACATGTACAAACCAATCCCGGCCAGCAACAGCTAACCGTAAAGTTCGACCGTGCAATTGTCATAGACACCCTAATTCTCCAGGAAGGCCTCGACCGTAATGGCGGATTCAATATCTTCGCCGACGTAAAAGTCACAGGCCAATTAAATGATGGCAAGATGTTCGAGGGAACTGATAAAATTAGATTTATGCATAACGTACGTACTCCATAAAAAAAGTAATCTTAACATTTAACCTCGACCTATGTGGTCGGGGTTCCTGCTTGCCCTCCGTAGCTTTAGCGAAGGAGGGTCAATCAACCGCGCAAGCAATTTTTAGCTAACTTTTGTCTTGATTTTAAGCCAAATATCTGGTATAATAACGGCCTGTTAGACACAAAACGGGGGTTTCACGAAGTGCCAAATATGTCTATTAAAAATCTACTCCGCCAAAGGCGGCTTCAATATCGATTACTTGTCCCCACTTGTCCCCATGCTTAGATTCATTTATGAATCTATGGGGATCGCCAGATTCATTTATGAATCTATGGGGAGCCCTGCCATCCTGTATGGCAGGGTTTTCTTCACCACAAACGACGATGTTGCAAAATATAAACGTTTTAATAAACGAACCCAATTTCAAAAAACCAAAAATGAACATAAACTTATATTTAACAAACAATTACGGAAATCTACACGACATGCAACACCAAAAAACGAACCCATTTTAAGGCCCAACGTTTTTATGCAAAACAAACCCAATCTGAGAGTAACAGAAATGAACCTAACCCACTACCCAATAAAGGATTACGGGAATTTACACCATATGCAATACAACAAAAACAAACCCATTTTCAAAAAACTAAGAATGAACCTAAGCTTATATTCAATAAAGGATTACAACAATTTACACCATTTGGCTGAAGTGAAAACAAAGCCAATTCAAAGCCAATTTATGCCTCAAAAAAAACGTTTCTCCAAATGCAGACTTTACATTATTATATAGCAATACCAGCGAAAGGGTAAAAACATGGACAAAAACATCAACCGAAGAAGTTTTCTAAAAAATGTCGCTGCCGCAGGCGCTATAGGCCTTAGCCTTGAAGAACAAATACTTTTAGCTCAGACAAAAACCAAGGACAACACCCCCACCAAAACAAACGAAAAGAATATGCCCATGGCAAAGATCGGCACCGTAAATATTAGCAGACTCATTTGCGGCGGTAACCTTATCAGCGGATTCGCACATTCAAGGGACCTCATTTACGTCTCCTCGCTTTTAAAACATTACTTCACCGACGAAAAAATTGCCGAAACTTGGCAAATCTGCGAACAGCAAGGTATCAACACAATGATCTTCTACGCCCACGACCAGCACGCCATTGACATATTCAAAACCTATCGCAAAAAAGGCGGGAAAATACAGTGGCTTGCACAAATAGAACCAACCGAAAACGATTACAGCATCATAAAAAAAGTCGCTGACCTCGGAGCCGTCGGAGCTTTTCTCGTCGGAAACAAAGCTGACCTGTGGTGCAAAGAAGATAAAGTTCATCTCGTCGAAAAGGTCATAAACAAGATCAAAGATGAAAAAATTATAGCAGGTGTCGCCGCCCACGCCCTAAACACCGTCATCGATATAGAAGCAAACAAAATCGATTTGGATTTTTACATGAAAACCCTCCACACCGATAACTACTGGTCAAAGCGGCGCCCCGACCAATACAAGGACGTAATAGACAACTATGCCACCGACAACTACTGGGCTATGACACCAAAAGAAACCATCGCTTTCATGGAAGAGGTCAAAAAACCCTGGATCGCGTACAAGATCCTCGCCGCCGGCGCCATCAATCCAAACGAAGGATTCGACCACGCCTTCAAAAACGGAGCGGACTTTGCATGTGTGGGAATGTTCGATTTCCAGGTTGAACCGGACGCAAACATCGCTAAAAAAACAATCGCTAAAAACAAAAAACGCCCGCGCCCGTGGCTAACCTAAGTCTTTTTCCTCCGGTATCGCCTGTAATCAATACCAAGCTCCTTAACCTTATAGCCTATGACCCGACTGGTAGTACCAAGGTCACGAGCCGCAAATGCCAAGTTACCCCCGGAACGCTTCAGAGCGTCAACCACTATGTCACGCTCGAACAAACCGACCCTTTCTTTCAACGAACCGCTGCCGACAGTATCAGATGCATCAGAGGTTTGCAGCGTAGGAGGCAAATGATGCCCATGAATAACACTATCACTACTTAATAAGACCGCACGCTCGATACAATTTTCCAGCTCCCTTACATTCCCAGGCCAATGATACGCTACCATCATATTAATTGCCGGTGTGCTAATTCGCCGAACATCCTTACTCATCTTTTTTGCGTATTGCTCAACAAAGTAATCCGCCAAAAGCAATATATCATCCTTGCGATCTCGTAGCGGTGGTATAAAAATTGGAAATACATTTATACGATAATAAAGGTCCTGCCGAAATTCTTCTGACTCAACAGCTTTTTCAAGGTCACGATTTGTAGCAACAATAATTCGGGCATTCGTCTTGATAGTTCGGTTACTGCCAACACGTTCAAATTCTTTCTCCTGCAAAACCCTCAAAAGCTTGATCTGCGTGGCCCTTGAGAAGTCTCCGATTTCATCAAGGAACAACGTCCCGCCTTCAGATTCTTCGATACGCCCCTTGCGGCTCTGAATCGCACCGGTAAAGGCGCCTTTTTCATGACCAAACAATTCACTCTCTAAAAGATTCTCATTCAACGCAGCACAATTAATTTTGATAAAAGGCCCCTTAGCACGCGGACTTGAATAATGAATCGCATTAGCTACCAACTCCTTACCCGTACCGGATTCGCCGCGGATAACAACGGTAGTGTCACTCGAAGCCACCTGATAAATCTGGCTGTATACGTCACGCATCGCATTGGAATTGCCAATAATATTTTCAGGCCTGAACTTGTCCTCAAGTTCGTGACGCAACCTTAAATTTTCATCTTCAAACTCCTGACGATGCAATGCTACCTCACGCCTTGACCTTACATCGTTAGCAATCATGCTCGCAACAATACTAACCACACGCTGATCTTCTTCAAGTTGAGCTGACTTATCAAAAACCTTATCGACAGATATCGCCCCAATAACTTCCTGACCGATAGAAATAGGAACGCAGATAAAACTGATTTCTTCTTTGATATCTTCGGTGCGCCCGAAACGATTAAGGAACAGCGGTTCCTTGGAAACTTTCGGAATAATCATAGCCTTACCCGACTGCATAACTTTTCCTGTCACTCCCTCACCTATAGTATACTTTACTTTTTGACTGTGCTCAGCTGGCAGATTGTGCGCAACTTCAATAAGGATTTCATTACCATCGGACGACAATAATGTCACCGTCCCGCGGTTCAAACCTAACTCGCTGTCCAGCGTATCAAGAACTTCGCTAAGTACCTGCTTTTGCTGAGCGTCTGACGCAAGGATGTGACTTATCCTGTAAAGTGTCTCAAGCTCCCTTAGCTGACGCGAGGATGAGCTTTTTTTCCCTTTTGACAATTCGTCTTTAATTGCCCGGTCGTTTCGGGCACCGTGTTTTTCGGGGCTCGATGTTTTTTCGGAATTTGAACCTTTATTAGTCATTATAAATTGCTCCTTTTCGTTACCTTCGGCAATATTACAACACTATTGTAACATGTCAACATTTTTGTTACAAATATGTAGTTTTTTATTTGTCGCACCCCGTCGAGAAAAACGCCTTAACCACCTGCCAGCAAAGAACTTAGCACTAAATAACTTTTTTGGCACGGAAGTTGCTATATCCCCTACCAAAGTTCTTCTGAAACTTAAAAGATGGTAATTACAAAAACATATGGAATGAAAGGAAAATTGCGAAATGAAAAAGTTATGTAGCTTAATGGTCCTAATTGTGATTGTGTTTTTGACAAAGACAACTTCTGGTGCTCAAAAGCTCGAGTTCGAGGTAACAACAGATTATTACGGAAAGTATATCTGGCGAGGACAAAATATAAGTGATGACCCGGTTTTCCAGCCTGGCGCAAGCGTTAGTTGGAATGGATTCACCGCAGCCTGGTGGGCCAACCTGGAAACTACCAAGATAAATGGTAAAAGCGGTGAGTTTACCGAACATGACTGGTCACTGGATTATTCAGGTGATGTTCCATCCCTCAATGGTGTAGGCTATTCGGTTGGTGTGATTAACTACTATTTCCCGACTGTCGATAAGGCAGGAGAGACTACAGAGGTTTACTGGGGATTTGGGTTTGATTTACCATTGAGCCCATCTGTTACGGTTTACCATGATGTCGATGAGATCAAGGGCACCTATGCTTCATTTGCTATAGGCCATAGTATCGAAAAGATAGCCGAATTTAATTCGGATACACCGGTCGGAATGGATATTGGCGCAACTCTTGGCTGGGGCAGTGCTTCTTACAACAAAGGCTACTGGGGAGCAACCATTGATTCTGATAAGCTAAACGATTTAGCATTGTCGGTGGCTTTCCCGTTTGAGTTCGCTGGTTTGACCGTAACTCCAAGCCTGAACTATGTAACAATTGTCAATGGTTCAATTCGTGCGACTGATACGTTCAATAAGCAAAGTGACTATTTTTTTGCAGGAATAAGTTTATCAAAAAGTTTCTGAAACTATAAGTCTTGAAAGGGTATAAAAATGAAAAAAGTAATGTTCATACTATTGTTCTTGTCTGCTGCATGTGTTGGTCCTGTTTTAGCAGAAGAAGCATCTTCCCCTGAATTAGCGGCTATTGCATCAGCTAAGGAAGAGCTTCAGTTGAACATAAATATTGTCTGGACATGTGTTGCAGCGTTTCTGGTGTTCTTTATGCAGGCAGGTTTTGCTATGGTCGAGACTGGCTTTACACAGGCTAAAAACGCTGTGAATATCCTGATGAAAAACCTTATGGATTTTTCGATTGGCACGATAGCGTTTTTCCTGCTGGGATTCGGTTTGATGTTTGGTGCAACCAACGGATTGTTCGGTACAACGGATTTTGCAATCAAAAATATTTTAGGTGACGGCGCACATTGGAACTATACATTTCTTATCTTTCAAACAGTGTTTGCCGGCACTGCAGCGACTATCGTATCTGGTGCCATGGCGGGACGAACGAAATTCAAGGCTTACCTGGTTTACAGTGTATTTGTCTGTGCGTTTATTTATCCAATTTTTGGGTCATGGGCCTGGGGCAGTCTGCTCAACGGCAACGGATGGCTTGAAAAATTAGGCTTCCTCGATTTTGCCGGTTCTTCAGTTGTCCATTCCATTGGTGGTTGGATAGGATTGGCAGGCGCAATTATTCTTGGCCCACGTATCGGTAAATATGGTCCAGATAAAAAACCCAAAGCTATATTGGGACACAATATACCGCTTGCAGCACTTGGTGTCTTTATACTCTGGTTCGGATGGTTCGGATTCAATGCAGGCAGTACCACAGTTGGTAACGGCGAAATCGGACGCATAGCTGTTACTACCAACCTGGCCGCGGCAGCAGGCGCCATTATGGCAATGTTTGCTTCATGGCTTAAAGGCAAAAAACCTGATGCCTCGATGTCGTTGAACGGCGCACTGGCCGGCCTCGTAGCCATCACTGCCCCCTGCTACACTGTGACACCAATGGGTGCATTGGTAATCGGAGCGATAGCCGGAGTATTAGTGGTGTTGAGTGTATTGTTTATTGACGAGGTGCTCAAAATTGATGACCCCGTTGGTGCGGTTAGTGTTCACGGTGTCTGTGGCCTATGGGGGACGCTAGCCTGCGGTCTGTTCAATGCAGAGGGTATACTCGGCACGGGCGAGAGCACAGGCCTGTTCTACGGCGGCGGTTTCGGACAATTTGGTGTTCAACTCGTCGGGGCCGGCGCATGCTTTGGCTGGGCTTTTGGCGCTGGGCTGGTATTGTTCTACGCGATCAAGAAAACTGTTGGGCTGCGTGTCACCGTCGAAGAAGAACTTAAGGGTCTTGATCTCGGCGAACATGGTATGGAAGCTTACAGCGGATTCCAGATATTCTCCACAACTTAAAAATGTGATTCTAAGGAGAATGACAAAATGAAACTTATAGTAGCATATATTCAGCCTCACAAATTGCAGAATGTGAAAAAAACATTGTTCAGAGAAGAAATCTTGAAAATGTCCGTGACAAATGCTCTGGGCTGTGGTCAGCAGGCTGGTTACGAAGAAAGTTATAGAGGTGTAAAGTTCGAGGTAAATCTTCTAAAAAAAGTAAGGATTGAAGTAGCTGTTAATGAAGATTTTGTGGATAGAACTATAAATGCGATCATTATCAGCGCTAGAACCGGACAAATAGGGGATGGTAAAATATTTATATTAGATTTACCTAAGTGCATAAGAATCAGGACTAGCGAACATGGAAACGCCGCTGTTGGATAATGTTAACTTTTTATCAGCCGATGCCGCATAATAAATGCGCGGTATCGGCTAATAATAATTACCTGGTAAATACAATTTTGTTGCGATTTGCCTACAAAGAGACACTATTGTCGTATTTTTGCTTACTGATATCTATGAGATATTAGCTGTATCTCTTTACCGGACAAGCTCTTATGGCCTTTAGAAGATTCTGGCATAGTTTTTGCAAAGGTATACTTAGTAATCAACAAAATTCTTTTAGGGGTATGTTATATATGAGAATGTCTGTTTTGGTAAGGAGAAATAAAAATGTTTAAACCCGGAAGAACTAATTTTATGTCGCTCTGCAATTTTCTGTTTGCTTTGGTTATTATTCTTACAACTTTTGGCGATTATGCTTTCGCAGATGACCAGGGTATAAATATTGCGGAGATGAGACAAGGACTCGATATCAGCGAGCACGGTATGGAAGCTTATAGCGGGTTCCAGGTATTCAGTACTACATAGTGACATTAAAATATAGGAGAAACAAAATGAAACTTATAATTGCATATATTCAGCCTCATAAATTGCAGGATGTTAAAAAAGCTCTATACGAAGCCAATGTTCATAAAATGTCAGTAACAAATGCCCTTGGCTGCGGACAGCAGGCCGGTTACGAAGAAAGCTATAGAGGGGTTAAATTCGAGGTCAATCTATTAAAAAAGGTAAGACTGGAGATAGCTGTTAATGATGACTTCGTCGATAAAACAATTGATACCATTGTCACCAGCACACGCACCGGACAAATCGGGGATGGTAAAATATTTATATTAGATTTACCTGAGTGCATCAGAATACGAACAAATGAGACTGGGCCGGAGGCTATAGGATAATCTAAAATTGGGCCAAACGGTTTTCTTTCAGATTCCGTTTGCGATGCCCCTCAGCTTCACTGGGGGGCATTTTTTTTACTTTTTTCAGCAATTTTAGTCAAAAAAAGACTACGTTTTTGTAGTATTTTGTACACTTGCGACAAAAATGTCGCACTTTGCGAGCTAAATCACAGCAACAAAATTGCTCTATCCACCCTACCCTAAAAGAGTTACATCAATAAATCGTTTCTGGCACGATTATTGCGATATCATATGTATTAAAGTTTGGCCCAATATGCGTACATTTTGATAGTTGTCAGAATCTGACAAACATCAAAATAGGAAATGTTAGAAAGAATCTGAAAAGAAACGGTACATGGTAAAAAGTGATTTAGTTCTAATGAGTTTGGTATTGGCCGCTGTGATTGCAATGCTTTCACCGCAAATCGTGTCGGCTTCACAAATCTCGGCTGATGATACACAACTAACCGCGGCAAGTACTGCCGAAACAGAAATCGCTTCGGTGATTGACGTCCAAAAGTATAATCGCAGCATACATATTATGGCAATGCTTGTGGTTGGTTTCGGTTTTTTAATGGTCTTTGTCAAAAAATATGGCCTTTCAGCCATGACGGCAACCTATCTGCTTGTTAGCGTTTCGATACCTTTGTATTTCGTCATCAACAGCATGGGAATATTCGGCGAACCGCAAAAAATAGAGATAGACAGACTTATACTGGCAGAGTTTGCAGCGGCAAGTCTTTTGATTTGTGCTGGTGCCGTACTTGGAAGATTGAAAATGTACCAGTATATTATTATGGGTTTACTATTCATTCCATGTTACATGTTCAATGAATGGATAGTGCTTGACAATGGTTTAGGAATAATTGCCCGAGGCGGATGTAGTGATACAGGCGGTTCGATAATCATTCACGCTTTCGGAGCACTGTTTGGCCTGGGAGTTGCTATGACAATGACAACAAGAAAAGAATTTGATACACCAATTGAATCCGATGCTACAAGCGACCGATTTTCAATGCTCGGAAGTATGGTCCTTTGGCTTTTCTGGCCTAGCTTCTGTGCCGCTCTCGTGGCCCCTGCCGACATCCCTGCTACCGTATCGAACGTCGTAGTAGCACTGTGCGGCTCGACCATAGCAACTTATTTTGCCACCGTCACATTAAGGAGAAAGATTTGTATCGCTGACATCGCTAACGCAGCATTAGCTGGTGGTGTAGCCATAGGCTCAACATGCGACCACGCAAGCCTGCCCGTTGCCTTTATTATTGGTATACTTGCCGGTGTACTCTCTACATTCGGTTTTGCCGTTATACAAAATTTCCTTGCACAAAAGACAAAGAAAATCGATACTTGCGGCGTCCTGAATCTGCATGGACTGCCGGGATTGATGGGCGGATTAGCTGCGATATTTGTTGTAAAAGATATCAATACCTCCGCTCACCTGATGAGCATTGGTATGACTATTGCGATTTCGCTAATCGCAGGTTATTTCGCCGGGATTATAATTTCTGTCTTCGGCAGACGAGTTGAAGCATACGTAGACTCCGAAGAGTTCGGAGACTAAGAATATTTAGTGAGAAATAATTATTTTTTAAAAACCTAAAAATTAGGAGATGTAAAAATGTGTCAGTCATTCGAATCAATATCAGAATTATTCGGCTCAAATGTTTTTAATGACGCGGTTATGCGTGAGCGTTTGCCAAAAGACGTTTATGAGTCATTAAAGAAAGCTATGGATGGTTCCAAGTCTTTGGACCCGGCATCTGCGGATTTAGTTGCAAATGCTATGAAGGACTGGGCCATCGAAAAAGGCGCAACCCATTATTGTCACTGGTTCCAGCCGATGACAGGCTCAACCGCCGAAAAACATGATTCCTTTATCTCACCGACTGCAGACGGACAGGTCATCATGGAGTTTAGCGGAAAGGAACTAATACAGGGTGAACCAGATGCATCTTCTTTCCCCTCAGGCGGATTGAGAGCAACCTTCGAGGCACGCGGTTACACCGCATGGGACTGCACTTCACCTGTCTTCGTCAAAGAAGACGGAAAGAACATAACATTATATATCCCGAGCGCATTTTGTTCCTATACAGGCGAGGCACTGGACAAGAAGACCCCCCTGCTTCGCTCAGTAGAAACTTTGAACACTCAGGCAATGAGGGTACTTAAGGCACTCGGAAACAAAACCTCCAAAATAGTTACAGCTACTCTTGGCCCGGAGCAGGAATATTTCCTGATAGACCGTTCATTCTATGAAGCGAGACTCGACCTTGTGCTAACCGGCAGGACACTCTTCGGAGCACCTTCGCCCAGAGGACAGGAAATGGATGACCATTATTTCGGAACTCTCCATGAAAGAGTTGCTTCGTTTATGAATGAAGTTAATATTGAGCTCTGGAAATTGGGCGTATCGGCAAAGACTCAGCATAACGAAGTCTCACCCGCCCAGTATGAACTCGCGCCAGTATTCGCAACAGTAAACATTGGAACTGACCATAATCAGCTAACAATGGAAACACTGCAGAAGGTCGCTTTGAGGCATGATTTCGTATGTCTGCTTCACGAAAAGCCTTTCGCAGGCGTCAATGGTTCCGGCAAGCACAACAACTGGAGCATGGTTACAGATGACGGCATTAACCTGCTAAACCCGGGCAAAACACCACATGAAAACATGGTCTTTCTCGTAATGCTATGTGCAATTGTTCGTGCAGTAGATAAATATGCAAAACTGCTGCGGGCAAGTGTTGCTAACACTGGTAACGAACATCGTCTCGGTGCAAATGAAGCTCCGCCGGCTATCGTCTCAATTTTCCTCGGAGATCAGTTGACCGATATCTTCGAACAGTTAGCTACCGGCGGTGCAAGGTCTTCCAAAGAAGGCGGTGAGTTAAAGCTCGGCGTCTCGACATTGCCGCCATTACCCAAAGACAGTACCGACCGTAACCGTACTTCGCCATTTGCTTTTACCGGCAATAAGTTTGAGTTCCGCATGGTCGGTTCGACACAGTCAGTGGCAAGTCCCAACTTCGTACTTAATACAATTGTCGCAGATATTCTTAGCGAAGTGGCAGACGAACTTGAAAAAGCCAGTGACGTTAATGCTGCAACCCAGAAGTTACTGCAGAAAATTGCCACCGAGCACAGTAGAATAATCTACAACGGTGACAACTATACCGACGAATGGGTGGCAGAAGCCAAAAAACGGGGCCTGCCGAATATTATTTCAACTGCCGAGTCACTGCAGACAATTACTGACCCTGAAAATGTAGCACTGTTTGAAAAGCATAAAGTTCTAAGCAAAAAGGAACTCTATGCTCGCAAAGAGGTTCTGCTCGAAGCTTACAGCATGCAGGTCAATATTGAAGCAAAGACAATGTTGAATATTGCCAAACGCCAGATCTTACCGGCAGCGTCAACTTATTCCGGACGATTAGGAAGTGACATACAGGCCGTAACCGCTGCCGGTGTTAATGCTGATACGCAGGTGGAAATGCTTAAAAAAGTCGCTGCCTTGATTAAGGACTTCGACAGCAATATTAAAACGCTTGAAAATGCAGTTACTAAACTAAGTGACATCGACGACGTTGTAAAACAGGCACTGGAATGTCGAGACAACGTAATTCCTGCCATGAATGCCGTGCGCGAACCTGCTGATGAACTGGAAGAAATCGTGGATGCGGATGTTTGGCCTTTGCCAAGTTACGCTGAAATGCTCTTCCTTAAGTAATAGCTGCAACTAAAACTTGATTAGCATCGAAGAGGCTTGCATAACGTGAGCCTCTTTTTTTAAACTCTTAATTTACATACCCTTAAGTAATTTTTAGCAAGCATTTAGGCACATTTCCTATAACATCCAATATTAATATCACTAAAAAAACTATAAGCCTTACTTATAGTACCTATTAATAGAATATTAATAATGATTCGTAATAATTGGCGTATAATGAAAGCGTTGTTAAGTCAGACAACCGGCAGGCCCAAAAAAATAGCAAACTAAATGCAAAGGATTCTGATGGGAGCAAAGGTAGAAAGACAGGGTTTATACGAACCGCGAAGAGAAAAAGACGCCTGCGGTATCGGAGCCGTTGTAAACATCTCCGGCAAGAGAGAACATTCAATACTCGAAAATGCCAAGCAGGTTCTACTAAACCTTCACCACCGAGGGGCCGCAGGAGCAGACGAAGTCACTGGAGATGGAGCTGGCATACTATTTCAAATTCCACATGAATTCTTCGTAGACCAATGCCAAGCTCTCGGCTTTGAAATTCCTGAACCCACGCGTTATGGCGCGGGAGTAATTTTTGGCCCGCGCGATAATACACTTAGAAGAAAATGCGACAAAATTTTAGAAGACGCCATAAGCCATTACGATATGAAGGTCCTTGGATGGAGAGATGTCCCGACAAATAAAGACTGCCTTGGGAAATTAGCTTTAGCAGCTGAGCCTACCATCAAGCAAATTTTCGTTGACGGCATGGGGCTTGAAGATG
The DNA here is from genome assembly GCA_019456255.1 of Planctomycetota bacterium. Taxonomy (GTDB): domain Bacteria; phylum Planctomycetota; class Phycisphaerae; order Sedimentisphaerales; family Anaerobacaceae; genus VRUG01. The sequence continues at coordinate 21,919 of VRUG01000024.1, forward strand.
AAGCACTCGAAAGACGTTTATACCTGGCACGCAGAAGAGCGGAAAATAAAGTCAGAGAAAAATTCGGTAAAGAAAGCGAGGACTTTTATGTCACTTCACTTTCATCGAGAACTATAAACTACAAGGGAATGTTTATGGCATGGCAGCTTTTTTCATACTACCCGGATTTGTCCGATGAACGTGTGAAATCAGCACTGGCAATTGTACATCAACGTTACAGCACTAACACCCTTCCAAACTGGAAGCTCGCTCAGCCTTTTAGGTGTATCGCCCATAACGGAGAAATTAATACACTAAGCGGAAACAGAAAACATACACAGGCACGCCAAACAAAAATGGCAAGCGATGCTTTCGGAGAGAACATCCGCGACCTGATTCCGGTCTTGACACCAGAGGCAAGCGATTCGGCATGCTTCGATAATATGTTAGAGCTTTTAATACGTTCGGGCAGGAGTATACAGCATTCAACAATGATGATGATGCCCGAAGCATTCGGGAAAAAATACCACATCAGTACCGATAAACGGGCATTTTATGAATATCACGCAGCTATCATGGAGCCGTGGGACGGACCGGCAGCGATGGTATTCACCGACGGCAAGATAGTCGGAGGCACACTCGACAGAAATGGTTTAAGACCATCGAGATACCTGGTGACAACTGACGGTCTGGTAATTGTCGCAAGTGAAACCGGAGTCATTGAGTTCCCGCCGGAAAAAATCCGACAAAAAGGCCGCCTGCAACCGGGAAATATGTTCATCGTCGATACCGTCGAGGGAAGAATTATTACCGATAACGAAACTAAAAGTAAAATCGCAAGACAAAAACCATATCGAAGATGGTTAGAGGAAAATAGAATCGAACTTAGAGGATTATTCGATACGCCTAAACTTGTTCCAGGCGACCCCGATACGATAGCTCAAAGAATGCGCGAGTTTGGTTATACAAGCGAAGAGCTTAAAATGATTTTAAAACCTATGGGAATAAATGGACAGGAACCTATAGGCTCAATGGGTAATGACGCTCCGCTTGCCGTTTTGTCCGAAAAACCAAAATTACTATTCAACTATTTCAAACAACTCTTCGCACAGGTCACCAACCCCCCTATCGACCCACTGCGCGAAGGTCTGGTTATGAGCCTGATGATGTTCACTGGCAAAAGGCCTAACTTTCTCGAAGAAGGACCACTGCATTGCAGACAATTAAAAATACCGCATCCGGTTTTGACAAATGAAGATATCGAAAGACTAAGAGCCTCAAGTCGAGACGACTTTAAGGTAGCAACGATCTCAGCAGTTTTCGATGCCGATGAAAAAAATCCTGCCGGCAATCTTCGCAAGGGACTTGATGATTTGGTCAACGCCGCAGAAAAAGCTATTAAAGAAGGAGCTGCGCTTCTAATCATAAGTGACCGTGACACTTCTAAAACAAAGGCTCCTATTCCTTCACTTTTGTCAACGTCTGCGGTCTATCACGGTATGCTCGAACGAGGACTCCACGCAGAAGCAGGATTGATTGTAGAAAGCGGCGAGCCAAGAGAGGTTATGCATTTTTGCCTGCTCTGCGGCTTTGGTGCCAACGCTATTAATCCCTATCTCGCTTTCGAGACACTAAACGAATTGCAGCGGAGAGGTGATTTGCCCGCCGAGATGGAGCAAAGCCAAATCGCAGACAACTATATAGCCGCCGTCAAAAAAGGTATCCTTAAAACAATGAGCAAAATGGGAATCTCGACGCTTCGTAGCTATCATTCATCGCAATTATTCGAAGCTATAGGCCTAAACGAAGATTTCGTCGCCAAATATCTAACCGGTGTAAGCTCAAGAATAGGCGGTATAGGCCTCGATGAAATCGCTCGCGAAACATTGGCAAGACATAAAGATGCCTTTACTAAACGCCCTCAGGGCATGCTCGATTTGGACTTTGGCGGTGAATACCACTTCAGACATACCGGCGAAGAACATCTTTGGAATCCCACTACAATATCAAAACTTCATCACGCCGTCATCAACGATGACGCCCAGGCGTACGATGATTATTCAAAAGCGGTAAACGACCAGTCGCAAAAAATGTGCACCCTGCGAGGACTATTTGAATTCACCAATGACAAGCCGGTACCAATTGACAAAGTCGAATCCGCCGACCAAATCGTAAAAAGATTTTGCACCGGCGCGATGAGTCACGGCTCGATTAGCAAAGAGGTCCATGAATGCATGGCAATAGCGATGAACCGAATCGGAGCAATGAGCAATACCGGTGAAGGTGGAGAGGACCCCGCAAGATATACGCCGGAACCTAACGGCGATTCGAAAAATTGCGCAATTAAACAGGTTGCAAGCGGACGATTCGGGGTCACTATAAACTATCTTGCCCATGCAAAGGAACTGCAGATCAAAATGGCACAGGGAGCAAAACCAGGCGAGGGTGGCCAGCTCCCGGGACATAAAGTCACCCAGGAAATAGCTAACATGAGATACTCGACGCCCGGAGTGACATTGATTTCACCGCCCCCTCATCATGATATTTATTCTATCGAGGATTTGGCCCAGCTGATATACGACCTCAAATGCAGCAACCCACAGGCAAAGGTATCAGTTAAGCTCGTCGCAGAAGTCGGTGTCGGCACCATCGCAGCAGGAGTCGCGAAAGGTAATGCTGACGAAGTACTCATCAGCGGACATGACGGCGGAACAGGCGCAAGCCCGCTCTCTTCAATAAAACATACTGGATGCCCGTGGGAACTGGGACTTAGCGAAACCCAACAGGTACTCGTAATGAACGGACTGAGAGACAGAATAAGAGTTCAGGTCGACGGTCAAATGAAAACAGGACGTGATATCGTTATCGCCGCCCTGTTAGGAGCCGACCAGTTCGGCTTTGGAACCGCTGCTCTGGTAACTTTAGGATGTACGCTCCTTAGAAAATGTCACGAAGGGGCATGTGCTTTCGGTATCGCGACTCAGGATCCGGAACTTAGAAAAAGATTCGCCGGCAAACCAGAATACCTCACGAGATTTATGTTTTTCATTGCCGAAGAAGTTCGACAGATAATGGCTCAGCTGGGTTTTGAAAAATTCGAGGATATGATCGGAAGAGTCGACAGACTTTCAACACGAAAAGCAATCGAACATTACAAGGCCCGCGGACTGGATTTCTCGTCTATCTTCTATCAGCCAAAAGTCTCAAAACCAAGCGAAAGAAGACTTAGCACTACCCAGGTTGATAAGCTAAAAGATAATCTCGACTGGCAGATTCTTGAAAAAGCAAAAGACGCACTGGAAAACAAAACTAAAACCGTCATCAAAATGCCTGTCCACAATACCAATCGAACGATAGGTGCGATCTTAAGTAACCATATTGTAAAAAAACACGGCGCTGACGGACTTCCGGATGGAACTTTAGAAATAATTCTCACAGGTTCTGCCGGACAAAGCTTCGGTGCATTTCTGGCTCCGGGCGTGACATTAAAACTTATCGGTGACAGCAACGATTATCTTGGCAAGGGACTTTCAGGCGGAAAGATTATCGTAAAAACGCCGGAAAAATCACTATTCGCAGCTCATGAAAATATTATCGTCGGCAATACGCTTCTTTACGGCGCTACCAGGGGCGAGGTATTCATCAATGGTATGGCCGGAGAGAGATTCGCCGTGCGAAACAGCGGTGTAACTGCCGTCGTTGAAGGAGTCGGCGACCACTGCTGCGAATACATGACAGGCGGGACCGTTGTCGTCATCGGAAAAACAGGATGCAACTTCGCCGCAGGTATGAGCGGAGGCACCGCATATGTACTCGATGAGATGCAGCTGTTCGATACGCTATGCAATCTTGATATGGTCGATTTGGAAAGCGTCTGGAAAGAGCAGGACCAGAAAATTCTACGCGACCTTATAAACAGACACTATGAATATACAAAAAGCAAACGCGCAAAAGAAATTCTCGATGCGTGGCCCGATATGGTGGGCAGGTTCGTTAAAGTAATACCGATAGATTACCGCAAGGCACTGGAAAAAATGCGTGCAAATGAACGCCGTGACACCGATACAACACCGGCAACTGAGGAGGTTTTCAATCATGGCTGAGACAAGAGGATTTCTAAAATACAAACGAAAAGACATCGGACACAAAGCTGTAGCCGAGCGTATTCATGATTTTAATGAATTTAATATCCCGCTGACACCTGATGAACTTGTCCAGCAAGCAGCTCGATGCATGGATTGCGGAGTACCGTTTTGTCACGGTATAGGATGCCCGCTGAAAAACAATATCCCCGATTTCAATGACATGATATATCAAGGCCAATGGCAGCGGGCATGTCAAATACTTCACACGACGAATAATTTCCCCGAAATAACCGGGCGGGTATGCCCTGCACTTTGCGAGGCGGCATGCACTCTCGGTATTAATGATGAGCCGGTACTGATAAGACATATCGAAAATCAGATTGTTGAACGCGGATTTGCTGAAGGGTGGATAAAACCATTGATAGCTGAAGAAAAAACCGGAAAAAAAGTCGCAGTGATCGGTTCTGGGCCGGCTGGACTTGCTGCGGCGCAGCAATTGGCAAGGATAGGCCATAGCGTAGTGGTTTATGAGAAAGATGATAGGCCAGGCGGATTGGTGCGATATGGAATTCCTAATTTCAAACTTGATAAAGGTATTATTGATAGACGGATTGAGCAGCTGTTAGCTGAAGGTATCGATTTTGAAATGGGTGTTGAAGTTGGAAAAGATATTTCGGTATCGTATCTTGAAAAACATTTCGATTGCGTGTGTCTGGCAATGGGTGCTGGTAAGCCGAGAGACCTTGAAGTTGCCGGTAGAGATAGTGAAAATGTACTTTTCGCAATGGATTTTTTATCGCAGCAGAGCAGATACAATGAAAACGATATTAAAGCTGGTGACATGATAACCGCGAAAGGTAAATCTGTAGTAGTAATTGGTGGTGGTGATACCGGAAGTGATTGTGTTGGAACAGCTATAAGACAAGGTGCGAAAGAGGTTTATCAATTTGAGATATTGCCTAAGCCTCCGGAAAGTAGGCCGGTAGAAACGCCGTGGCCTATGTGGCCAAAAATTATGAGGACCTCAACTTCGCATGAAGAAGGATGCGAGAGGCGATGGAGTATTTTGACGAAAGAATTAGTCGCTAAAGGTGGGAAAATAAACGAGTTACGCGGTTGTGAAATCGAATGGATTAATGATGGCGGAAACTGGAAAATGAAAGAGGTATCCGGTACGGAATTTAGCGTAAAAGTGGATTTGGTGCTTATAGCGATGGGTTTTGTGCATGTAGTGCATGAGGGCCTTGTTAAGGATTTGGGGGTTGAGCTGGATGGTAGAGGTAATATTGTTGTAAGTAATTGCCAGAGCAGTAAATGCAACATATTCGCTGCTGGCGACACTGTTAGCGGAGCATCCCTTGTAGTTAGAGCGATCGATAGCGGTCGCAAAGCAGCGGATGCAATCAATGCGTATTTAGCCTGAAAAACACAGTTTTTAAGCTAAATAATTTTGAGTTTTTAGTTTTTAGTTGCCAAAACGACTGGGCAATCCCCCATAGATTTCCCTTTGGCAAGGACAAGATAAATAAATCTGGCGATGGGGACAAGTAAAACGAATTGTTTAGTTTTGAGTTGAGGAAGGCTTTCGGTATCCTTGTTTTTAAAGTGAAAGTGGGGTTAAGTTTAGGCTGTCTGGGGGGAGTCGTAATTTAAAATTGATGTAAGTTGTTTATATACGCCTTGCCACAAAACGGATATTTAGGGACGACAAGGATTACTACTACCGGCACAGAGAAGCTTTGCGGGGTCAGGTGGTAAGGGTTTGGGGGGGAGTCGTAATTGGTGAAACGCAATTACTGATTGATTAATGATGATTGATCCGTCTTCATCCTTTGGACTACGCCGCGACAGGCCCTTCGGCAGTGCTCAGGACAGGCGGGGCTCTTTGGGAGATAGAGGGTCGGGTACTTCCTTAGACTGGTTAAGATGTAGGGAATAGGCGCGATCATTTGCGCAAGTTTCTCAAAATGAGAGGAAAAAAGGGTCAAAAAGTGAGTGAAAAATGGCAAAAACGCGCGCGAATTGGTCAAAATTGCGCGCGATTTGCATCAAAATGGTGCGAAAAGTGAAATTCTCAAAATTGGGACTTGCGCGTTTGATTGATTTTTTGTTAAGTTGCGTAGTTTTTTCTCAAAATGAGAAAAAATCATTTACCCAGATTAACATGGCAATATTCTGCTGCACGGGCTCTCCAATTTTGCTATGCAAAACCTCCGTGTCGCATATTGAGAATAAATCAGTTACCTAAACTACCAGAGCAAAATGTCACCAGAGATTAGATGGATTTATTTTTTTTGTCTTTTTTCAGTTTTCTTTTTTCCTTTGGGTCCAGCTTGGCCTTTTTCTGTTGTTCTCTTTTACCTTTATCTCTTTTTCCACTATCGCCCATGTTTGTTTCTCCTTTTTAAGATTAATAGTCTTTAAGTAATAAGAGTGATTATATGACTTTGCGGGATTAGTGCAAGGTAATACCGAAACGACGTCAGGAATTTCCCCATAGATTCATAAATGAATCTAAACATCCCCATAGATTTATTCCATAAATCTATACATGAGGACAAGTGGGGACAAGCGGGAAGCAAATGCCGAATACAGAAGTCCGAATGAGGAATCAATGCCCCTCCTTCGCGTAAAGCTACGTAGGGCAGGCAAAGGACAAATTAAGAAGTTGCCTATTTTAACATAGTTTTTTCACCATGAAGAAAAAAAGGGGAATAATAGTTGCAAATATTTTTTATTATGTATATAATTATTGGTTCACACCACGGAGAAAGATTCAGTTCGTTTTGCATTCAGGGCAGGGAAAGGAGAAAATAATCTTAAAACGAAAAGTAAGAGTGGTTTTTGTAGAACTTCAACTGGCTTTGCCCAATCTTGCCAGTTTTCTTATTTGTCCATGCTATGGCATTGTACTGCTTGCAACAAAGCTTCGCAACCTTGGATACACAACATCAGTAATGGTCGAAGGGGTGACCAAGTTTTCTATTGAAGATTTGGAAGAGTTTGATGTTATTTGCTTCTCTGTTAAAAGTGGCTCTGCCAATAAAACTTATCAATGGGTGGACCAACTTCGCAACAAGGGTAAAATTATCTTCGGTGGAACTCACGCAACCTATTTCCCTGAAGATTGTCTTGACCATTGTGATTATGTTGTTCGTGGTGAAGGCGATGATGTTTTACCAGCATTACTTGACTGTTTGGAAAACAAAGAGGATTTAACTCAAATACAAGGTATATCATATAGCAATAACGGCGATATAGTACACAATGAGAATATATCACCACCTGCGGATTTATCGATACCGGCTGACTATTCTCTGGTGCGGGATATTTCCCATTGGAGTCTCGTTAAAAGTTTGCTTCGCGGCAGACGAGTCACACTCCCCGTGCAATCGTCAAGAGGTTGCCCAAAGAACTGTTCCTTTTGCGTTGTAAACAAGATGTTTGGTTCTGGTTATCGCAAGCGGCCGATTGATGCTGTCATATCCGAGCTAAAATCAGCTCTTAGATACACACGGAGTATACAATTTATAGACAATGATTTTGTAGGCTCGTCAGATTCTGACGTCGAGCGTACCGCTGCCCTATTAGAAGCAATAATTGACAGTAATTTAAAATTCAGTGCTTCTGCATTTGTAAAGCTTGACATAGCTAAGAATCGTAAATTGCTTGAGCTAATGCGCAAGGCAGGTATTAAAACACTAATGATTGGCTTTGAGTCGATAAACTCCAAAACACTTGACAAATATAATAAGCATCAGGAAGCCAATGAAATGATCCAGACTGTAAATGTAATTAAAGAATATGGTCTTGATGTTTCGGCAACTTTTATGGCAGGAAGTGATGAGGATAATTATCAATCTATTATCCAGACAGCTAAAGTGGCTACGAAATGGGATGTGGAGCAATTATATTACTTTATGCTCTCACCATATCCAGAGATGTCTGAAACAATTCCCCCCAAATATGTTTTTCTGAACAATTGGGACTACGCTACCGGCAATTCTATTTATTTCTTCCCTAAAAATATTTCTCCGTGCAAACTTCAAAAAGCTGTTAATGAGGCTAATAAGATTTTTAATTCTTATAAAAGAATTTTAAATTCTCTTGCAAGGGGTGATTTCAAGAAAGCAAGCATGTTATTAACCTGCAAGATCATGTTCAGCAAAATCTTTAATTCATTGCAAAAAGAATACATACCTTTTTTAGAAAATTTAGAAAAAGAATATTATGTTAATAACAAACTTAATGAGAATGCTTTAAAAATGAAAAAAATCACAAAATTGTCTGATTGGAACTAAATTTAGGAGGAAAATAAATGGATAAAACAACAGTTATGGAATTGACCCAACAACCCAATATACCACTCGATAGGTTTGCCAGGGATATCATGGAGTCAGGTATGAGAATTCAGGCTTTTGGTGTGTCTGCAACTTTAGCTGCCTTCGGTGTTTTTATTTCTGCTAACTGGGGCTATTTTTCAGGGCTTAAAGGGTTATCTGCCTTAGGCAATTTTGTAGGATTTGGATGCCCGGTTGCTGCAGCGTATGGGATGATTATTATTTGCCTTTTCCTCAAAGAGCCTGAATATCCAGAAAAAGCTCTGCGTAGAATTTTTTGGTTTTTTATTTTCGCTGACACGTTTTTTTTAGGATCTCTCGTGTGGTTTACTGGTGGCCCAAGCAGTAGTGTTTTTATTCCTATTTTCCTTTTAATCCCAACAATTGCATGTTGTTATTGCCATCCTAAAAGCAATTTTTTCAAGAGACTTATATTGGGTGTTATTATTGTTTATCTCGTTACGTTTAGTCTTGAGATAGGAAACATTTTCTTGCCTTTTACCTCTGCTCTAAACTCACACAAAGAAGCTCAAGTTCAAGTTGCTAAGAATCAAGCTGCTCAGACTGCTACACCTTCAAGCTCTGCTTTATCAGCAGCCAACTCGCCCGCAAAAGATTTTATTTCCATGCAGAACGCTGTTAAGGCGTGCACGGGACTTTTAACAACACTTGCAATCATAACGGCAGCCTTTAGCTATCGTTCTACCAGCAATCTCAGGAGTAAGTATTGCAAAGAGCATAGGGATAATAACTCAGTTGTACCAAATTTATGTAAACATTTATTATTACAATGATGGGGTATACCTAAGGCACGAGCCCACAGAAAATGCATAGGATTTTTGAACAGCAACCCCAGCCGCAGGGGTCGGGGCTAAACATTTCCGAAACGACATCGGGCAAATAAAGGCGAATTGTGCCGCGCTTCCCTTGGGGACAGGTCGGTCGCAATGACGGAATAACCAATGAGATTAAGCGTTCAGGCATAGATTAAGCAAGAGATCCTTCACTTCGTTCAGGATGACAAAGGGCGTAAAGCAACCCCCCGAATAAATCGGGGGGCTAAATATAACGGCGTTAAGCGAAAAACATGGTTTCTGGCGAGGGAGGCGTTTTAATTTACTATTTACAATTTAGTATTTAGTATTTAGAATGCAGGTATGGCTAAGAAGGCGACTCAAATTAAATTTACGAAAATGCACGGGACGGGTAACGACTATGTTTACGTGAACTGTTTGAAGAACAAGATATCTGACGGGTCGGAATTGGCTCGTGCGGTAAGCGGGAGGCATTTTAATATAGGTTCTGACGGTCTGATTCTCATGGAAACGTCGGAGAAGGTCGGGATTAGAATGCGTATCTTCAATGCTGATGGGTCGGAAGCTGAGATGTGCGGCAACGGTATTCGCTGTGTCGCAAAATATGTTTATGAACGTGAGCTTGCTCCGATTGGGGGGTCGTTTAGTGTACCAGGTCAGCCGGACTGCGGGGCATCTATGGAGATAGAAACCGGTAATGGTGTATTAACTGTGGGGCTTATAGTCGATGAGGAAGATAAAGTTCAAAGAGTGTGCGTGAATATGGGGGAGCCTGTATTAGAAAGCGAGAAGATACCGGTCAATCTGCCAGCTAAGACATTGATAGAGCAGCCTATGCAATTTGAAAATCGAGTATTTGCAATGACATGCGTATCGATGGGTAATCCGCACGCTGTTTTTTTCCGCAATGACCTTGCGATTTTGGACGTGGCGAAATTCGGGGCGGTAATCGAAAACCACAGCATTTTCCCTGACAGGACCAATGTTCATTTTGCAGAGGTTAATACTCCTACGGAATTTGAGATGCGCACGTGGGAACGAGGCAGCGGAATTACGTTGGCATGCGGCAGCGGCGCGTGTGCTGTTTGTGTAGCTGGCGTTCTTACGGGGCGCTGCGAGCGGGTTTGCAGTGCACATTTACCAGGCGGAGTGTTGGAACTAAACTGGTGCCAAGAAGATAGCTGCGTTTATATGACCGGGCCAGCAGTTGAAGTTTTCGAGGGGTCATTTGACTGGCCAGTAAAATGATGGAAAGACAAGCCCCATTAGGTAGTTATCACATCTAACGGGGCACGGTGTTTTTTTCTGGTTTAAGATGCGGGGATTGGTTTTAGTTCTCCGCAGGACTGTTCCTTGTTTGTTAGCGGCCAACGTGTTTCAAAGTTTATCATTTGATCCTTAGGGTTATGGTTGAACGGGAGTGGGGCCTTGCAGTGACACTCGCCGGTGTTGGCATCAAATCTTTTCCAGAAACAGCAGGTTATACAGGTTCCTTCCATTTTCATGCTCTCCTTATGTTAATTCTGATAATATTGCTTACAGCTTTTGTCGGTGATTTTGTATGAGATTGTTGAATATTGCGTGTGTTTTGGGGTAATTTTTCAAAGTTGTTGACATGTGTTTTGGGTTCGGGTAGAATTTGACAACCTCTGGGTATGGGGGTTGGAATTGATTATTTCCGAGAAAAGGTCGGGCTTTCAAAGACGAAATGTACTAATTAATATTGACAATTGTAAGCCTGAAGGGGTTAGAAAAAGGGATTTTGATAACAGTATAGGTTTAAAGACATCAAGAAGGAACTGTTGATGGGCAAACGCGACGACATCCATAAGATACTAATAATCGGTTCCGGGCCTATAGTCATAGGTCAGGCTTGCGAATTCGATTATTCGGGGGCCCAGGCTTGCAAGGTGCTGCGAAGTGAGGGGTTTGAGGTTGTTCTGATTAACAGCAATCCCGCGACGATAATGACTGACCCTGAGATGGCGGACAGGACATATATTGAGCCTATAACGCCTGAGATAGTTGAGAAGATAATCGAAGCGGAGAAGCCTGACAGTTTGCTGCCTACATTGGGCGGTCAGACGGGATTGAATACGGCGGTTGCTTTGGCTGAAAGCGGTGTGCTGGAGAAGCATGGGGTGAAGCTATTGGGGGCGGACCTTAGGAGTATTAAGCGGGCGGAAGAGCGGGATCTGTTTAAGACGATAATGATTGAGGAATGCGGGTTGAAAGTTCCGAAGAGTGGGTATGCTCATTCGTGGGACGAGGCGAAGAAGATAATCAAGCATGTGAAGTACCCGGCGATAATTAGGCCATCATATACGCTTGGGGGTATGGGCGGAAACGTTGCGTATAATAAGGAGGAGTATAAGGAGTTTATTCACTGGGGGCTGAACCTTAGTCCGGTGAGTCAGGTTCTTGTTGAAGAGTCGGTTGTTGGTTGGAAAGAGTTTGAGCTTGAAGTGATGCGGGACTGCAAGGACAACGTTGTGATCGTTTGCTCGATAGAGAATCTTGACCCGATGGGAATTCATACCGGTGACAGTATAACGGTTGCACCGGCACAGACGCTGACCGACAAAGAGTATCAGGTGATGCGTGACGCATCTTTGAAGATTATTCGGGCTATCGGGGTTGAGACGGGCGGGTCGAATATTCAGTTCGCGATTAATCCGGAAAACGGAGAGATGTATGTAATTGAGATGAACCCGCGAGTGTCGAGGAGTTCGGCATTGGCATCAAAGGCGACTGGTTTTCCGATTGCGAAGATAGCGTCGCTGTTGGCGGTTGGATATACGCTTGATGAGATATCGAATGATATAACGGAAAAGACGCCGGCGTGTTTTGAGCCGACGATAGATTATTGCGTGACGAAGTGGCCTCGATTTACGTTCGAGAAATTTCCGGGGACGAGTCCGGAGTTGACGGTGCAGATGAAGTCTGTTGGCGAGGCGATGGCGATTGGGCGAACATTTAAGGAGTCGTTTCAAAAGGCGATTCGGTCGCTTGAGATCGACAGGTATTCGCTGGACAATAAGCATATCGATGAGGGGCTGTCGGAGGCTGAGCTTAAAGAGAAATTGAAGAGGAATTACTGGGACAAGATATGGTATGTCGCAGAGGCGATCCGGAGGGGGATGAGTATCGAGGAGATATTCGGATTGTGTAAGATCGATCCGTGGTTTTTGAATAATATCCGGGAGATAGTTGAGCTTGAGGGTGAGCTGAAAGCTGGCGGGTTTGGGAAGATGAACCGTGAGACGATGCGCAAGGCTAAGGAGTACGGGTTTAGCGATAAGTATCTTGCGTCGATATTCGGTAAGACAGAGATGCAGATTCGCAAGCGTCGGAAGATTTTGAAGACAGAAGCGGTTTATAAGATGGTTGATACTTGCGGTGCGGAATTCGAGGCGACGACGCCCTACTTCTATTCGACGTATGAAGATGAGTGCGAGGCGAGTCCGACGGAGAATCGGAAGATAATAATTTTGGGCGGCGGGCCTAACAGGATTGGGCAGGGAATTGAGTTTGATTACTGCTGTGTGCATGCGGCGTTTGCGCTTCGGGAGATTGGGGTTGAGTCGATAATGATAAATTGCAATCCTGAGACGGTTAGTACGGACTATGATACTTCGGACCGGCTTTACTTTGAGCCTTTGACGTTTGAGGATGTGCTGAGTATCATCGAGAAGGAAAAGCCGGATGGTGTTATCGTTCAGTTCGGCGGTCAGACGCCATTGAAGTTGGCGGTTCTGCTTGAGAAGGCGGGCGTGAAGATCGTCGGGACGAGTCCTGATAGTATTGACCATGCGGAGAACCGGGAGCGATTTAATAAGCTTGTTAAGAAGTTGAAACTGCGGCAGCCTTCCAGCGGGACGACGCGGACGTATGATGAGACTGTTGAGATAGCGAATGAGCTTGGTTATCCTCTTTTGATCAGGCCATCGTTTGTGCTTGGGGGGCGCGCGATGGAGATCGTTTATGATGAGGATTCGCTAAAGGCTTGTGTAAAGAACGCGCTAGAGGCGTCGGGTGAGCATCCGATTTTGATTGATAAGTTTCTTGATGACGCGACTGAGCTTGACGTTGACGCGATAAGTGATGGTAAGATGGTTGTGATTGGCGGGATAATGGAGCATATCGAGGAGGCGGGTGTGCATTCGGGTGACAGTGCATGTTCGCTGCCGCCGATATCGATAAAGGCTGAGACGCTTGAAGAGATTAAGAGGCAGACGAAGCTGTTGGCTTTGGAGTTGAAAGTCAAGGGGCTTTTGAATATTCAGTTCGCGGTGAAGAATGATGAGATATATATTCTGGAAGTTAATCCGCGTGCATCGCGGACGATACCTTTTGTCAGTAAGACGATTGGTGTTCCGTTAGCGAAGTTGGCGGCGAAGGTAATGGCGGGGATGACGTTGGAGGAATTGGAGTTTACCGAAGAGGTGAATCGTGACCATTACGCGGTGAAGGAAGCGGTGTTCCCGTTTTTGAAGTTCCCTGGTATAGATACTTTGTTGGGACCTGAGATGCTTTCGACTGGTGAGGTGATGGGGATAGCGGATGATTTCGGGATGGCGTTTGCGAAATCGCAGATGGCGGCGGGCAATTGTTTGCCTGTTGAGGGGACGGTATTGTTTAGTATTCGTGACTTTGATAAGGAGCGTGCGATTGAGGTTGCGAGGCGGATGGATGAGATGGGATTTGAGATAATAGCGACGACGGGAACTCATGCGGCTTTCAAGGCGGCGGGTATTGCGTCGAAGTCGGCGAAGAAGATAACGGAGGGTCGGCCTAACATTGTTGACTCGATAATTAACGATGAGATAGATTTGATAATTAATACGACGATTGGGAAGCAGTCGATTGTTGATTCGTTTTCGATAAGGCGAAGCGCTCTTGATAAGCAGATACCGTATGTGACGACTATACGTGCGGCGGATGCGGTTGCTAAGGCGATCAAGGAATTGCGGCATCGCGAGATGACGGTTAAGCCTATACAATTATATCACCAATAGAGATTAGATTGAGGAAGTTTTAAGTGAAGTGTATTTTGCTATTAGAAGACGGGACGGTATTTGAGGGCAGAGGGTTCGGCGCTAAGGGGAAGATGTGCGGGGAGGTTGTGTTTAATACGGCGATGACCGGGTATCAGGAAATTTTGACGGACCCGTCGTATAACGAGCAGATAATTACGATGACTTATCCTTTGATAGGTAATTGCGGGACGAACGATGAGGATGTCGAGTCGCGGAAGGTTTTTGTGAGCGGGTTTATCGTTAAGGAGAACTGCGATTATCCGAGCAGCTGGCGGAACACCGAATCGCTTGACGAATATTTGAAGCGGAACAATGTTGTCGGGCTGGAGGGGATTGATACGCGGAAGCTTGTAAAGCATATTCGTACCGAGGGTGCGATGCGGGGGATAATTTCGTCGAGTGAGCTTAGTATAACGCATTTGCGTAAGGAGCTTGTGGGTTATCCGGGGCTGGTAGACAGGGACATTGTTAAGGATGTCACGGTGGGCGAGGCTTATGATTGGGATAAGGGAGTTGTTGATGTGATTAGCGGTGCCGAGTGCAAGCCGGAAGTTAAGTATAAGGTTGTCGCTTATGATTTTGGAATTAAGTTAAATATTTTGCGGCTGCTTAGGTCACATGGCTGCAGTGTTCATGTTGTGCCGGCGAGTACGTCGGCGGATGAGGTTGCTAAGGCGATCAAGGAATTGCGGCATCGCGAGATGACGGTTAAGCCTATACAATTATATCACCTATAGAGATTAGATTGAGGAAGTTTTAAGTGAAGTGTATTTTGCTATTAGAAGACGGGACGGTATTCGAGGGTCGAGGGTTCGGCGCTAAGGGGAAGATGTGCGGGGAGGTTGTGTTTAATACGGCGATGACCGGGTATCAGGAAATTTTGACGGACCCGTCGTATAACGAGCAGATAATTACGATGACTTATCCTTTGATAGGTAATTGCGGGACGAACGATGAGGATGTCGAGTCGCGGAAGGTTTTTGTGAGCGGGTTTATCGTTAAGGAGAACTGCGATTATCCGAGCAGCTGGCGGAACACCGAATCGCTTGACGAATATTTGAAGCGGAACAATGTTGTCGGGCTGGAGGGGATTGATACGCGGAAGCTTGTAAAGCATATTCGTACCGAGGGTGCGATGCGGGGGATAATTTCGTCGAGTGAGCTTAGTATAACGCATTTGCGTAAGGAGCTCGGGGGGTATCCGGGGCTTGTAGACAGGGACATTGTTAAGGATGTCACGGTTGGCGAGTCTTATGATTGGGACAAGGGAGTTGTTGATGTTATCAGCGGTGCCGAATGCAGGCCTGAAGTTAAGTATAAGGTTGTCGCTTATGATTTTGGGATTAAGTTAAATATATTAAGGTTATTGCGGTCGCATGGGTGCAGTGTTCATGTGGTGCCGGCGAGTACGTCGGCGGAAGATGTTTTGGCTCTTAATCCTGACGGGGTGTTTTTGAGTAACGGGCCTGGGGATCCGGGGCCTGTAGGGTATGCGGTTGAGTCGATACGGCAGCTGTTGGGGAAGGTGCCGATATTTGGGATTTGTCTTGGTCAGCAGTTGTTAGGGCTTGCGATGGGCGGGACGAGTTATAAGTTGAAGTTCGGGCATCGGGGTGCGAACCATCCGGTTAAGAGGCTTTCGACGGGCGAGATTGAGATATCGAGTCAGAATCATGGCTTTTGTATTGATGTGGATTCTTTGAGAGATAAAAGCGTTGAGATAACGCATATGAATTTGAATGATAATACTCTTGAGGGTTTTCGGTGTAAGGACATTCCTGCTTTTGCTGTTCAGTATCATCCGGAGGCATCGCCTGGACCTCACGATTCGAATTATCTGTTTGAAGAATTTACTAAGCTGATGGAAGAAAATGGATAGTATTAAGTTGATGTGTTTTTGGGTTTGACAGCGAGTGCGGGGGTGGGTAGTATTTGGCTGGCGAATAAGAAGATAGACTTATGGTGAACGGTGTGAGGCAAAAGTACATAGATATTATTGACAAGCTTGTGAAAGACTTTTGGTCTTCAAATAGAGGGGATCTGAAACAGGACGAAGCGGCAACGTCTCAAGAGTTGGTGAGTCGTGGACTATTCAATACAACATTACTGGCAGGCAACCTCATAGGGCTCAATAAAAAATACCTGCAAAAACTAGTTCAAGAAGTAATTGGACGTCTTGAAAAAGACTATCCCCATCTGCCACCTAGGAAGTTCAAACATCAGGTTTTGAAAGCTATTGAAGCCGAGTATTTGAACTTAGGCAACAAAGTTACTAGGTGGTTGCAAGAGAGTCAGCAACTAAGCGAACATAACCAATTCCAAAAAAGCGTAACTACCTACATGACCGAAGCTAAAAAGAGTGTTGAAAACAAATTTGATCTATGGACGGAGCGGTGGAATAGTAAGAAAGGGTGGTGGTGCGATCCTAAATGGATTTCGATAATTGTTACGATCCTCCTTGCAGTTATAGGATGGTGGAGGATCAGTTCCAAGAGCGAATCTGTAATATCAAGCACATCTGGGAAGTTCTCCCCCTCGATTGTCGCGGGGCCAAATTCAGGTACAAACCGGTAACATAGGTTACAGATCATGCTAAGCACATGGGTAACAGTATTGAGTTATAATGGTTCTCAAAA
>VRUG01000156.1 GCA_019456255.1 Planctomycetota bacterium
ACCCTCAATCAATTTACAAGTGGAAAAAAAATATGTAAATTCAAAAAAATAGGATTAAAAATTGGAGGAGCGCGTCCGATCTTCACCAGATGTTTCAGGATTTTTAATGACCATATGTTACCTTTTCAATTGAAACAGGAGGTTTAGCTATATACTGTGATAAGGCCTCTCGTGCTTTATCGTTATTTCCATAAATCCTTATAGAATTATCAACACTGAATCCACTGTTTTTCCAAGACAGTAAGTTTCGGGCAAACTTATCATTTATTAGCTCTTTCTCCTGAAAATACTTTATAACAAGCCTTCTAAAAAGCTCTGTTATTTTACTAGTATCAGAAATTGGTAGAAATACAAAATTACCTTCTTAAAGGGAAGAAGTTCAAAGCGTTTCGTCGAACTAATAAAATTTATACTATCCATACTCTTGTTTCCTCCAAGGAATCCAATTTCATCTAAACTCCTTTTAACTGCCGTTGCGAGCCATTATATCAAATCAATGTTCAACAAGATCTTCCCAAGGAATTATTGGTATAGATCTAGGTAAATTTAGGTAAGGGGAAAAGGCTAATCAGGCTAACAAGGCTAACCTTTTTATCTTTGATCCTTAACTTCAAACTGGAAGTAGGTCACTTTCGTGAGATCAGCGACTTCAAGCGCGACTTAGTATTGTCGGTAGTATCTCTTGAAATATCCGGCCTGCCATTTTTAAGATTTTTTAGTTTGTAAGCCTGTGCATTCTTTGGTTTACCGGCGGTCAAGATACAAAAATCATTGAAAACTGAATCTTTTAATTTACGCAACAACCCACCAAAAACTGTTAAACGACCTTGAATTGTTTCTTGTGGGAAGTCCAGGCCCTCAATATTCTGTGTCAGTGGGAATAGTTCCTTAGCCGTAACCGGTCTATCGCCGTATTTTGCCCACCAGGCTTCCGTCAATATACCAAGAGCAGTACCCTGGATGTCGGTTTCTTCTATTAACTGATCATGATTCTGTAAGAATCCCTTTATTCCGGCATGCTGTAGGATACCACCGATCACCAATTGGTAGTCTTCAAAAGAACCAAAGGAGATAACCGCCCCCGAAGGCCGCCCTGCCTCTACCCAGGCAGAGATCAAAACCAGGCAGGCCGCAACTATTTTGCCTCGATTTTCTTTGGCCCACCTCTTGAGTAATGGATGTTTAAATTCGGTCCGGGTCCATGGTTTTTCCGTTTTGGCCACCAGCCGGATTCGTACCGTGCGCCTTGCTGTTTCGATTGTCATAGTTGGGTTATTTGCAGTTCCAACCCAAATCGCTCGGTTCGGAATCCTGATTGTTTCATTTTTTCCTAAAATCCTATCGCTCCATTCATGAGCCGTGATTGCCGCACTTAGCACACCCGAGCTGATAGCACCTGAGAGATTATCAAAAATAACCGCTGGTCTGCCCTCTATAAGGAAAGATGTTATCCTTTTGCGCATTTCCTCTTCATCCTTTGCCTCCGGGAAGAGACAACATTGCCCGCCGGTAGCAATATCGAGCAGGGTTTCGCTCAATAATCCCTTTCCGGTCCCAGCCTTCGCTGCCACAACTAAATGGAAAGGAGTTGGCCCCGGAATCAAGTCCCTCGCAAAGGGTATTAAAAGCAAAGCAACGGCATTAGCCAGGTCTGCTTCAGTAGCAAAGGGGAAATCCACCAGTAAATCATCTATTATTAAACGGCAAGCCTCTTTAACCGTAGGAAACACAGAAGGTAATTCAAGCCCATCAGATACATAATATATCCGGTTTGCTTCATAAAACCCTGGATTGAGTAATAAAACCCCTTCCGGGGAAAAGACCGGCGTATGAACAATACGATCCAGGTCAGGAAGTGGATACTCCGATGAGGCTATCATATCTTTAACGACATCCAGAGGAGGTTTGGCCGGTATCTCCTCATCTTTCCTATTGTATTCAAACCAATAAGCAGCCCGGGCGAGCTCAAACCTGAGTCGATAATTCGTAAGCTCCTCAACTGTACCGTCGTCGACCATTCTCACTAACCGGCGCAGAAACACAAAAAAATGAAAGGATTTATTTGCTCCATTCAGAGCATCCCAAGCTTTTTCGCTGATTACTGGAAGTTGGTTATCCTCTGCCCAGATTCGCGGCAGTCTAGATAAAAGGTCTCTAGATGGCGGTTTATTTTTTTTATGTAGTTTCCCTATCGAGTGGACTACAGAAAGAACCTCCTTCTCGTCAAGATGGTTACCCCAACCGTTCGAGGTCTTAAGGGCCAGTCGTTTTACCTCCTCTTCAGATAATCCCTTTCCAAACCATCTACCGCAGAGCTCCGTCATCCTGATATTTTGTTCACCTTCGGCCACATCTTCGAGGAGCTCGTCCTGCCATCCTTTTTTTTTCTTCTTGCCACTTCCTTTTTTCAACAAACCAAGTCGCTCAGGGTCTACAATCGGGATTGTCGATATTTTACCGCGAATGCGCTTATATTTTGGCCCATCGGGATGTGTGCTCCCAGGGCCAACAACGTATCCACCGCCCGATTTGATGTCCATGCCGTCTAGTTTGGATGATTTTACGGCGCTTTTGGCGCGGATGTAGACATGGTACCCTCTCGCAGTTTTTACAATAAGAGCACCGCGAAGGAGCTCTTTATGGCTGTTTATGAATTTCCTGCCTTCCTCAGAGGAATCGAAGTCAAGAACGTAGAGATTCCCGGAGACGGCCCCGCAGATAATGCCGAGATTTCGATTATTACCCGTAAACCATTTTTTGATTTCGGCCTCAGTTGGGAGACGCTTCTGATATGGTAGCCAAGTTTTTAGGATGGGTTTCTTGTTACGGGGTTTTAAAGGAATTGTGCTTATCCCCTCGTCAAGCAATTCGAGCGCGGTTTGTAAAATTGTATTTTCAGACATGTTCTTTCCTTAGGGGTTTTTAGGGGTTGTAAAGGATTTAGTAGCGTCACATTGAGTGGACCTGGGGTCAGGTAAAGGTAAGATAAGCCGGGTCATAGCGTGGTTGTATACT
>VRUG01000157.1 GCA_019456255.1 Planctomycetota bacterium
TGAGAACATCGAGATCGAGCGGCTTTCCCTGGCCACCGGTTTTGTAGAATCAGTGAACGATCCGGATCTGCTGCTGGTGCTGGATCTGGGACATGCTTTTCTCTCTGAGCGCTTTTTCGGAGAGAATTTTTTAGAGAGTATTAGACGTGCAGCCGGTGTAGCCGGCCATATTCATCTGAGTGACAATTTCGGACGCTTTGAAAAGATGAGAATGAAGAACTTCGATTTATACCGGGTCTCAAGCTACACCAACAGGCTTAATCTGGGCCGGGGTGATCTAAATCTTCCACCTGGATGGGGCGCCATACCCTTTAAAGAGGCTCTCAAGATCCTGGGCAACTATCGGGGAATCGTGATCCTTGAGTATTACCATGATAAATATCTGGATTTTAATCCTGAAATCTTGCGAGAAACAAAGGCACTTTTTTCAGAGCTAAAGAGTTATCAGTAAAACACGGATGGATAAAACTACGATATAAAAGTCCCGAAAAATCGCAACACATAATCTTAGCTCATCCAGGCACAGAAGAAACTGCCGGTTTAAATTTTCAAAGGCCTGTTTTACATTTTTCGAGTAGGCTGGAGACTCCCCTGGCTATAGGAAGAGGTTTGTTTTCTCTGTTTTCCGCCTGGTTTTCCGACGGTTTTGCAGCAGTCCACGGCTCGTCAGAGCACCTTAAGTTGCCCCTCAACTTTCTCGACAAAAGTAGCCCCGAAAATGCCTTAAGCTAGCTCCGCCTCTAAATCCATCCTTTGGCTTTTTTTCATAGCTGCCCTCCGCTCAGGTGCTAACGGAAGGTACCGCTCGCTGCTCTCTTTGCTGTCGGCTCTGCCGGCTAAAAAGCGGGGTGCTTTCCTGGAAAGGAGTGCCCTCGGTCTGACCTACTCTGGGAAATCGGCCGGCTCCGCCAAGTTATAGTCCCCTTTTCAGCCCGGGCCTTGGTGGCAGGACGGTACAGCACCCCTCAATGAGTCCAGCAAGTGAGCTCTCCAGTTCCGCTAAAACCGAAAAAGTCCAAAGAGGGGAGCCTGCACTAAGGGGAAAGGTGACTGAAGGTGCTGTCCGTAGCGCCGGCACAAAAGGGTAGTCTTCCGGGATCCTGATACGGATGAAATGCCAACCGATGGACAGACAGCCGGGTGCAGCAGACGGGTTACACACAAGCACAGGCTATGCAAGTCGGCAGAATCTCGGTAATCTGCTCAAGCCTGTGATGGCGTCAGACGCCTGGTGGTCGTTGGGTTTGCAAATAGATGTTGCTTAGAAAGGTTAAGCCCACAGAAAAAAAGATAGGTGCACGAATTCGATAGCCACCAGGCGGATGCTGCATATAACCGTGATTCTGTCAGCGAGGGGCATGGATGCCCGGAGCGTAACTTGCGCCAGGAGGCGAGTATAATCTCTTGAGATTCTCAGAAAAGATAATCCGGTTGCGCAAGAAAAACTAAGTCTGCTGTGCCGGTGTGCAAGGGACTATCCCCCCGCATGGCGGATAATGGCCAGGCAGGTATTAGTGCGGAATAGGCGGTGAAAGGATGGCCGGCCTACGAGGCACTGTTGCCTATTACGAAAACGAAAGTGTAAAATTACCCATTGCGACCGAAGGCCGAAGGTGCCCGCAGGGTAGGGGTACCGTAATAGAATCTACACTATGATAGAAGCATTGGCGACACAAGAAGATAAGAAATCTCATTAACCGGACCTGAGGAATCGAATTACTCGCCGGCAGGGCGGTTAATGTGGGCATGGCCGAAGTCCGGCGAGGATGCCGGAAAAGCCCGCTGAATCGATGGAAAGGGTACAGGAAGCGCCAACAGCTGCTCGTGCCCTTGAGCCTTGCGCCGGATTTGGGCGGAGTGCAGCGCAGCCAGCCATATGGAATTAACCGCCGTGCCGAACGGATCCTCCATGGCTGGTGACGAGACAGCTGGTTTGTGCTGGAAGGACTGTGAAGTTACCCTGTCAGGCATATGAACAATATTGTTTCCAGCATCATCAATACTTTGATTCTACTTCCTTTGTTGCTCTTGCAGCAAAACAGATATATAGTCCTGCCATGCCAGAACCAGAAAAAGAGGGAATCACAAAAAAGTTCTATGACGAGGCATTCAGGGAAGTCTTCTCGAATGTAAATCTTGTGAGATCGCTACTCACCGACTTCGTTGGCGAGGATTGGGTCACCCTCATAGATTTCTCTACCATGAAAGTCAAAGCCTCAACCTTCAAAGGCATAAGTGAAGACAAGCGTGAATCAGACCTGCTATTAGAGTTTTCCCTTAAAGATAATACCAAGATCCTGATCTTCATTCTTATCGAATTCCAGAGTGCATACGAACAGATGATGCTCAGGCTGCTTGAATATTTACTCAGAATCTACAGAGAACAGCTAAAGACGAGCGATAAGCTTTCAGTCGTGGTCCCGATTGTCATATACAACGGGACTGAGGCCTGGAAAGAAGATAGGCAATTCATCAGGTATTTTCAGATCCCGCATGATGATCTGAAGAAGTATATTCCGGATTTTAAATACATCCTGGTTGATGTTAACAGGCTGGACGATGAGCTTTTAAAAAGACTTAAAACTGAGGTTGCTTATTTTTTCCTGCTTGATAAAACAAATCTGCATGATGTGGAGGAAGCCTCTGAAAGGATACGAGGTATTTTCCGGGAGATAAAAGACCGGTATCCGGGATTATCAAAACTACTTGCCAGATATATGCGTGGTTTGTTAAACTATAAAGGGATAGAGGTAGAGCAGGTTATTGACTACCTCTCTGAAGGAGGTAGGAGCATGTTAGCTCAGAGCATAGAAGAAATCCGACAGGAAGGCGTGGACAAAGGCGTGCACGAGAACCAGCTAGAAACCGCTAAACGCATGCTTTTAGAAGATTTCGGTGTGGAAAAGATAGCGAAACTCACCGGCCTTTCTGTCGAAGAAATAAAAAAGCTCAAAG
>VRUG01000158.1 GCA_019456255.1 Planctomycetota bacterium
TTCTGGTATATTCCCCACGCTAAAACAAAGATTGCGGAAAAAACAAGCACAACTATCAAGGGGGTAGTATTCGTCTTACAGAATTCATTTGTGGTGTTTATTAAATTACTCATTCCGATCCAAATCATAATACTTACAAGACCACGCGTCTATCCGTATATCGTTCTCCGGATTTAGAGTATGGCTCATTCTTCTGGGTGCTTTGCGAACTATTGGCAGGCATAATTTTATTATTTTTGTACATCTCAACGGCATTATCAACTGTTCCAGTTACACCAGTATATATCGCTACGTTCATAGAATGCAATATATTATAAGTATCGATATTCATGGTGCCGGTCATCACCGCTTCAACATTATTTTTCATAATATAATTTTTTGCCTGATCTATATTGTAAGAATTCCAGTTATTCGAATATATTTTATATTCTCCAGTTTTCGGATCTACGACAATAAAGTCTCGACTTGTTTCAAATTGCACTGCAACATCTGAATTTATGTTGCTACCTGACGAAGCAATAAGGAGGTTGCCGACGGATAGATTATTTCTAGTATTATTTTTTTTTGAAATATTTTCAATCCTATCCAAAGCATCGATTGACTCTACTTCAAAGATTGCGAATAATGTCAGAACTATAACTATTACTATGCCTAAATATTTATACCAGGGACTGATACATTTTTCTGGATTCTTATTATTTTTTTTACTCATAATGGATGCAGTACTTTGGGAAAAATAAAACCTACTTTATGTTCACCTCCCCTTTATTATGATCCAACTACCCGTCATAAATCCTAAATTATCAGGATGAACGCAGGTGCAGTGGATTATTCTTGCCAAGTAATTATCGGTCAATAATGATTCGATTAACTTCTTGTGTATTGCAATCATAATAATATTATCTTGTTATGATGTTAGTTTCCATTCGTGTGCCTTTTGCTCAGGATCACGATTGATTAGAGTCACTTCTTCTAGTCCTTTTTACCGTAGAACTTAGAAGCGATAAATAAGAGGCCGACGATAAGTAGCGCAAAAGGGACTAATCCGCGCAGGACCAAACCGAATTCTGCCCACCATACAAACAGTCCCCATAATCCCAATAATATTGCTATGGCTCCAACAATATTTTTCGTCATAACCTTATTTCCTTCAATTGATATTTTTCAATTAACCTGTATCCTTCTTACTTGTAAAGAATGACATCACAAATATTTAATCGGAATGTGTGCAACTGTTTTGTCTCTATTTTATAATCGAATCCAAAAGGCCTTTTACGGATTTTGTAACTTTTTTATCGAAATGCGAAACCGTATTTACCGGATGCTTTATTGCTGACATTGAGGCGATAACCGTTTTCTTCATCACATCAGATTTAATCGGCTTGCCAATTGCTTTAGTGACTTTAACACTCGCATTTTTAACCGATACGAAAACCTTACCTGTTCTGGTTTTGACAATTCCCATCACTTTCCCCGTTTTTACTTGAGCTTCTTTCGCTCGTTTTTTGATAATAAAAAAAGATGTTTCCGGAATACCAGGTATTTCCTTTTTGACTTCTAGTTCCTTTACCACTTCAGCTTCAGGCACCGGTTCTGCTTTAAACTCAGGTGTAGGATCCTCTTCCTTCTCTACAATAGGCGGAGCCATTTCCAATTGTTTCAACTCATATTGAGAGCTTTTGCGTATGCTGGCATCACGACCATTTGACGCGTTTTTGAAAGCCTCAATTGCTGCCACCCGGTTACCAAGGGCTTTCTCAGCAAGGCCAAGCTCATACCAGCCGTATTCGAAAGTCTTTCTCAAGCTCGTGCTCCGCCTGCCCATCTGTCCGGCCTTCTCATGCTCCCCCAAGGCGTTGTAAACGTGGGCCAACCGACAGGCCACCACATGGTCCTTTGTCTTGAGCTTCACTGCCTGCTCCAGGTATTTCCTGGCCTCGGCCCACTTTTCCTGGGCACTGTATATCTCGCCCAAGTACTCAGCGGCGTCGCCATTCTCCGGGTTGACGGACAGGGCAGACTTGAAAGCCTCGACGGCCTCAGCCGGTTTTTTACTTCTCACAATGGTGCCAAATCCCACCCAGGCCTTGTCGGACATCGGATCAAGAGAGAGGGCCTGGCAATAGACCGCTTCGGCTTCCTCCGAACGGCCATCGCGGCGAAGGATATTGCCTTTCTCCACGTAGGCCGTAGTATAATCGGGTTTTATTTCGGTGGCCCGATCCAACATCTTCAGGGCGGCCTCGTTGTCGCCTAACATCCGGTAGCTCCGGGCCATCCAGTAATAGGTCTTCTCAAAGGTGGGATCCAGCTCAACGACCTCTTTGTAGATTTCCAGAGCAGACTCCCAATCGCGGCCACGGAGAAGGCGGTTCGCCTCATTGAACTTGTCAGCCACGATCTTGCGGAGGGCACTGGTGTAGCGGGCGTCATCGGGGTTGTAGGTTTGCGCCTTGCGAAAAGCCTCCGCCGCCTGGCGCAGATCGCCTTCCCTGGCAAAGGCCATCCCCATCCCGTAGTAGGCATTGGCGAAAGAAGGATGTTTCTCAAGCACTTTTTCATAACGGGCAACCGCCCCCATATAATCCCGCTCATCATACGAACGTCTGGCATCACTCATGATCGAGCTGAGTTGGGCAACTTTTTCAGCCTCGGCACGATACTCCTCATTGCGGGGATCATTCTCGATGGCCGCTTGAATGTTGTCCTGGGCGCCTTTCAGGTCGTCCTGGATGAGGGCTATCTTGCTCAGTTCAAAATAGGCCGGAGCATAGGCACTGTTATATTGTAAAATTGTCTGCAGCTTCTGCCTGGCACTGCCATAGTTTTTCGCCGATATCTCCTCCCGGGCTTCCGCCATGAGGTCGCCTATATCCTGGCCCGTTGCAGCCGCCGCCAGGATGGCGGTGAAACCTGCAA
>VRUG01000025.1 GCA_019456255.1 Planctomycetota bacterium
AGATAAACGAACATAAACCCAGAAAAGTGTTACCCATGTGCTCGGTATAAAGTGTAACCCATGTTTCGGTTGACACATTCAAATATTGATATTAGCTATGGCGAGGTCAATACTGATGAACCTAGAGAACCGGAATACGTTGATTTAGATGAGTATCGCCTGGTAGTATACAACAAAAAGAACGACGTACTATGGACAGAAAAGTTCGATGGAAATGTGATGGCAGGTGTGGTGATCGATATAATTGGCGACAAAGTAAAAGAGGTCATTGTGGGCATAGGAGGAGAATCGGAAGATACTGGAAAGGTGATCGCCTTTGATGCTTCTGGTAAGGAGCTATGGTCCTATTTACCAAAGATGCGAAAATACTATTCTGGCGGAAGCAGTAACAAGCTAGCGGTGCAGACATTGGTGGTTGAGAGCTTGTTTAATGACCAAGAGAAAGAGATCGTTGTTCTTTATCGGGATGCTCATGGGTGGTACCAATCGCGGCTAGTACTATTAGACGCGGCTGGAAACAAGATTGGCTCCTATTGGCACCCAGGGCATTTAAGTCGGGTGGTGTTGGGTTCGGAGGACGGGGGGTATCCTTTGAATATCTTGGTTGGAGGCCTTAATAACGATATAAGTAGCCAGTTCGATGGGACTGGCTACATATATGGTGTTTTCTTATTGAACCCCACAAATATTCAAGGGGAAGCTCCACCTTATTATGGACAGGTACGAAGGGGTAGCCAAGAATGGTACGGCCTTATTCTACCAAGGGGAGAATCTACTCACCGGCTGGAAATTATTGACCCTGATAATGACAATAAAAATGAAATATGCGTATGGACAAATAAAGGACACATTTTCTATTTGAATTTTAGTGGTCAGATTATTGGTCTGGGACGAAGTGACGGTGCTGTAGGAAGTGCACAGTTTATGTTGACCAACTGATTTTTTGTTAATTTATTTTATTGGATGGGTAATGTCAAGCACGGAATGAGAAACCCTGCCATAGTGATGGCAGGGCTAACCGATAAGGCAAAGTTATTGGAGGTATACGTCGATACGGTTTACTCTTCTGTCACGGATGATATGTGCGAGTTCCGGGCCTATAGTTGTATTGTCGACTTGTTGGTCGGTATCGAATACATACTTTACCGGTTTAACAGCGGAGTCGCCGAAAGTGTCTTTTCGTGATTCGTTATGGTAAACGAGAAGTATGTCACCAAGCAATGCACAAGCGAAAGAGTTAGCAGCTATGTCAACGGTTTTGCCCTTGAAGTTGGCGGTGGTTTGTTTTGTAGTGAACCAGTCGCCGGGGATAGCTGGCGCGAGTACGAAGTTTAGTTTTTCATCTTCGATGTAGAAAGGATTTTGTCCAATTGTCATAAGCATCGAGATGTGGATGAATTCAGCTGTTGAGCCGCTTAGTCTTGCGACGAAACCTCGGCCATGAGTTGCCGGGTCGGGGTTAGCAGAAGAGGCTATGAATGAAGAGTTTTCGAGAATGCTTCTGCCGTAAATTTCGGGTTTCATGAATGGTACGAGCATGGTCTTTGCGTCTTCGTAGAATTCGGTGTATAGTCCTGCCCTTAGGAGTTCGAGCAGGTACTTGTATGACATGTGTGTCCAGATGGATTCGTTTTCGAACCATCCTCTGGTGAAAGTTCTCGCCCTGCCAATCTCTGGCGGGCATTCGTCGAGGCATTCGTTTATTTTGTACATCTGTAGTTTTTTGTCGAAGAGCGGGCTTTTCTTTACGCTTTTATAGACTTTTCTGGCATCGTCGACTGAATCGAGAAGCCTGAGATAATGCACCTGTCCTTCGAGGTATAGGGGCATTGGTTTTTGTTCGAATTTTTTTATTGAGGCAGCGAGGTTTTCCGGGTCGAATCCGAGCGGTTCGTTTGTGTAATAGGTGTGCATTAGAGAAGTTTTCTGGTCCACGGAATTTTTGACGGCTTGGTCGGCTCTTTTTGCGATAGCTTTTAGGAGCGTTTGCAGTTCGTCGCCAGTGACGGATTTTGTATTTCCGGTGACATTTTTGCGGATTGCTGCCCGGAATTTTTCTCTGATGTCTGCGGCTCGGTTCCAGCAGTAATCTTCCTGTTGTAAGTCTGTTAGCACCTGCTGGATAAAATCTGCAACTTCTGTCGGGAAGGTGGTGTCTGGAATTTCTTTTAGATTTTGGAGAAGCCAATTTGCCATACGCGTGGTTTCAGCGGCTTCGCAGGTTGAGGAGCCGAAAACACCGGGCAGGCCGTTAAGTGAATCGTTCCAACCTGGCCGCCCTGCTTCCATTTCGATAGCTTTGCATCCGTAATCGAAAGAGACCGCTTTTATGGCGAGTAATGCGCACAGTTTTCCGAGTACAGTTACCGGCGGCAGCAGAGTTTTAGAGGGTTGTCCTTCGGTGACAGCGTTTAGCTGAAGCGGGCCTGAAGAACGCATAACATATTTTTCTGTTCTTGGTACGACGTATGCGCCTTCGTCGAAGAAGTTGATGTCTGCTTTTGCGGTAAGTACATCGCTGATTTTGTCGGGGTAGACGGCGTTGTATGCTTCGAGCAGGTCGGTAATATAAGTCCAGTGGTCGACCCAGTATCCTCCTTCGCATCCGGATGCGATTAGTTTCGTATCGCATTGTTCGAGGATATTATTTAGCCATTTGTTTTTGTCGCCGACATCGACATCATGGAGATTGAGCCATGCGAGTAGTTGTCCTGGGTGGAAGCTATCGCTTAGGATGGCGCAGAAATCCTTGCATGCTTTATCACTTTCTGCTAGGCAAAGTGTTTTAGGGTTTGTTTGACTGTCGAGTGTCCAATGGTAGCCTTTAATTCCAAGAGGATTGAAGCCATCGGCCTGGAGTAGTTCTGCGAAGACGCGAATTTCTTCGTCTGCAATTTCGGGGTAGAAGAGGATGTCGAGTCGTCTGTTTTGACAGATGTCACGGTAGTTACCCGGGCCGCTTGAGAGCGGGTGCGGGGGCAGTACGAAATAATTATAATCTCTTTCGAGGTCGCCATGCCTGCGTGAGTAAATGTGCAAGGGAGTTGGTCCTGACTTCGAGGGCATGAGGTGCGGGATGCCGCCTCGAAGGACGTTGTCGAGATAGTTTTGTTTTGAGTATGCGTCGAATTCGGTTTTTTGTGAGACGGTGAATGCAGGCGTGGTGACATCGTCGATGAGTTCTCTGCTTTGCGTGGACGCGTTTTCGAAGTCCTGGAGTGTTTTGAAATTCGGCAGGAAGTCGGCGAGCATTTTATCGGTAGGCGCAAAGCCAGCTATGGCGATGAGCTTCATGGATTGTCCGGGCTTTAGTGTGGCTTTTGCCGGTGCGAGGGCGCATGTGAATCTGTTTTCCCAAATCTGGGCGTTTCGGTCTATTTTTTCGTTTGCTATGAATAATCTTGGTGTGATGAGGTCGTTTCCATGTCCGAAGATGACGTCCGGGTCGACGAAAGGTTCTACGAGTGTAAACTTTTCGCCTTCGACGGTCCATGCGGCGTAGAAGCTGCCCTTTTCTACTTTTGTGACTTCTGCTTCATCGTGTGTTCCGACTTTTGTTGAGTAGAATGGTATCTTGTCGCAGACGAGTCTTACTGATGCGTATGCTTCGCTTATTCTTCTCATGGATTTGAGGCCGAAATCGTTGAAGCCTGCGGGTATGATAAGTGCCAGGCCATCGAGGATGTCGATATCTTTTGTTTCATCTGAGAAGTTTGAAATAGTAAGCTGGCGAATTAATGTGCCCAAGGGCTGATTTACAGGTGAGAAATATTCGATGTCGAAATCGAGTCCGAGCTTTTGGTTTTGTTCCCTGATGCGGAGTCTGTCTGGTTCAATCCACATAGTTCTGGTATAACTGTAATGTGTACTTGGGAGGTCGTTTTGGAAAGGCTCATAGAATCTTCCATTGACGTTGCAGAAAGTTCTAAATCCCTGAATCGGTACGAGTTGATATGCCCAAGTAGCTGGTAGGAACTCGGCGATGGGATTGTCTTTGTTGTCGACTCCGAACGAAACGACAGCTTGTGCGCGGTTGACGTACATACACCATAATGGAACGCCGTCGAGTCCGCCTATACCGGGCAGGAAGCTCGAGAATGATGGGGTCTTGTCGTAGTTATCTATTCTGTATTTTCCGCAAGGTTCCAATTCGTACTTGGTTTGGCCTATAGTTTGTTTTGATTTTCCTGAACTATTTCGTGATTTTTCTACCATCAGTGTAATTTCTCCTATTTAGTCCTAAGGATTTTTCTGTCTAAGTCAGCGACATTATAGCTGATTAGTTATGTAAAAAGACGGATTGTAGCTTAATCGGGGCAAAAAAACAATGCTTAGGTTTGTGGTTTTCGTTTAAATTTGCAATGTTTTTGGCTTCTTATAGGGCTTAGGCATGCGTTCTATTGACTTTTAGGCTGATTTTTGGTACAATGTTTGCTAATAAAAGATTTGAGTAATGAGTACTTTGATTCTATGTGCAATGAGCTTTTATTAAGGACGCACTCCCTATTTTTAGCATTATATTCTGGTTTTATGACTGGTCGAGATAATATCTACGAGAGGATGGCGAAATGATGAAGAAACACCTTTTACTTTTAACGATTATTGCGGTTATGGTATTTTGCGGAGAAGGGTACGGTGCATATTCACTTGTTTGGTCGGATGAGTTTAACGGTAGCAGTTTGAATACATCTGACTGGACGGTAGCCCTTGGTAATGGCAGCGGTGGTTGGGGCAACAACGAACTACAATACTACAGGTCGCAGAATGTAAGTGTTTCGGGCGGCAATTTAATACTTGAGACCAGAGAACAGACATACGGAAGCTGCTGGTACGGAAGCTGCGAGTACACTTCCGGCAAGATCCATACGAGAGACAAACAGTATTTTCTTTACGGTAAGATCGAGGCGAGAGCGAAGGTTCCTACTGGCTATGGAATGTGGCCCGCGTTTTGGATGATGCCTCAATTTGCAGTATATGGCGGCTGGGCAGCGAGCGGCGAGATTGACATAATGGAGACCAAAAACGATACCGATTATATTGGCGCCGCAATTCATTACGGCGGTGCCTGGCCAGCGAATACTTATTCAAGCAATTCCTATTCACCAGGCGGGGTAGATTTTTCGGACGCGTTTCATATTTTTACGATTGAATGGGAACCCGATGCGATACGCTGGTATGTAGACGGTAATCTTTATTACACAAGGACAAGTTCTCAATGGTATACTAACGCAGCGCCTGGTAACTCACGTGCGCCCTTTGATGAGGATTTTTATATCATATTAAACGCGGCGATAGGCGGCAGGTACCCTGGATGTGAAGCCCCGAGTTGTATTACGGCGAGTTTACCTCAACAGTTTTTAATTGACTGGGTGAGGGTTTATCAGGAAAGCGGAAATATTGCACCAACGGTTTCTATAACGAGTCCTGCTAATGGAGCCGATCTTCCTACGGGTAATATTACTATCAATGCGACGGCATCTGACAGTGATGGTTCTGTCGCGACAGTAGAGTTTTATGAAAGTGCAAATTATTTAGGTGAAGATACAAGTTCGCCATATAGTTTTACGTGGACGTCGGTTACAGACGGGTGTTATACTTTAACGGCAAAGGCAATTGATAATCTTGGTGGTTCGAGTACGGATATTATTAATATTACGGTCGGCATCGGCTGTGGTCAGTTGCCTTACAATGGTTCACCAGAAGCCATACCGGGTAAGATAGAAGCAGAGGATTTTGACACTGGCGGAGAAGGCGTTGCTTACCATGATACAGACGGCGGTAATAACGGCACTCAATATCGCACCAGTGAAGACGTTGATATAGAAAATTGCTCAGACACAGGCGGCGGATACAATGTTGGCTGGATGGACCCTGGTGAATGGCTTGAATATACGGTTGATGTTGCAGCGGCGGGTGACTACCTGTTAGAAGCTCGTGTTGCGTCGGATTCATCGGGCGGAACTTTCCATGTTGAATTTGGCGGAGTTGACGAGACAGGCAATATCAATGTCCCAGTTACGGGCGGATGGCAGAACTGGGTGACTGTAAGTGCTCCTGCGACATTATCAGCAGGCGTTCAGGTAATGCGATTTGCATCGAGCAGCAGTGGTTACAATGTTAATTACTTCAATATTACTGCGAGTATGGTGACAGTTCCTAATGTTTTAGGGATGACCCAGGCGAGTGCGACATCGGCAATTACAGGAGCAGGTTTAAGCGTTGGTACAATCAGTCTGTCGTTTAGCAATACAGTTACAGCAGGTGATGTAATAAGTCAGAATCCAATTGGTGGAACATCGGCACCGGCAAGCAGTTCGGTTGACCTTGAGATATCTCTTGGAATTCGCGGTGACTTGAATGTTGACGGGACGGTAGACTTTTATGACGTTGGCATTATGGGCGGTGAATGGCAAACGAGCGGAACGTTAGCGGATATTGAACCGGATGGCGGAGACGGAACGGTTAATCTCAAGGACTTTGCGGCATTGACGTTTAACTGGGCGGAGAGTATTTAGAAGCTGTACTGGATTTTGACTGGATTGTTAATATCTCAGTTCACGATGTGAGATTGGGTTTGCCCAGTTTCCCCGCTGGATAAAGATTATATCATACAATGTTTTTTCGAAGTCACCATGCTGAATAGTAATTCCGGCAGAAAGAGATATTACTTTTGTAGAGCCTGAAACGGTATAGCTATCAGAGACCGTGGCAGTATCGCCTGCAAAGCTTAGGGCAGATGTTCTTGCTACACCAGCGTCGAATCCTATATGATTAAGGTAAACGTAGCTGACCTGATTGCTTTTTATGGTGAAGCTTGAATTATCCACGATAGTAATTTGGATTGGGCAATTAGTGCTATCGTTTAGGTTGCCGAGTGTAGTAGTGACATCAATTGTGGGCATGGTCGGGGGTGTTTCGGCGTATAAGCAGACTATGTTTTCGGTTTTCAGGATAGTATCGTTTGAATCGAGGAACTCAAACAGCAGGTTTACATCTTCAATTGCCGTGGCAATATCCAAAGCCAGGTTATCTTTGATATAGGTATCGCCATTAGTTTGTTTGTCATATAAAGTGACGGAATCTTTTTTGATCCTTATCGAGTCGACCCTACTATCGGGGAAGAATTCGAGTGGGACATTGCCATCATAAATTTCGCCATTTTTCGGAGAAGTTATGATTCCCATGTTGTAGTCTTTCATAGCGAACCATGCTTGTCTTGCTGTTCCGTTTGGGTCGGAGAATTCATCTTCGATGCCCCACAGGCCGAACCACTCTTCTGCGTCTGGTTCGTGGGTGTCGGCATCGTCTGTGATTTCGTTATTTTTCCACCATCCATCGAGATAAGTAAACACGCAGCCCCCCTGAGCGCCTCCGTCGATCAGGCTTCGATACATAAATATGTCACCATCGGCCTGCTCTTGTTCGGTGTTCCCGCCGTAACCGTAATTTCCCGGTCCGCTTGGAGATACAGACAGGCCGTATTCGGTGACAACGAGCGGATTTTCCGGTGCCCTGCTTTTTAGGTATTCTACAAAGCCGTCATAGCCCATTGAATTTTTTATTGTGTTAGGATTATACATGTAAAGATTGTAAGCAGAGAAATCGAAAAGATTCATGTTTATGTAGTCACCGGCGCCGGTATTTGCGAAAGAGACCGGCACGCCGGGATGCTCCTGATTAATTATGTTTTTTAGTCTAGTCCATAAGCTGACGGTTTCGGCGGTACCCGCGTCATAAAAATCTTCAACAATCGGTTCGTTCATAAGAAGGTATGTTATTATAGAGTCGTAGTTTTTCGAATAGCTTAGAGTATCTCTTGTGTTTGATTCTGCCTGGGCGATAAACGCAGGGTCGCCAAAGTCACCATGTCCGTCCACCCAAACCTCGAAGATAATTTTTAGTCCCATAGAATCGATAAGCTGTAGTTCCTGGTCAGTCAAAGGCGTCCAGATTCTGATGGTATTGAAGCCTGCATCGAGTATTCTGTTCATATCCATTGTTATGATGTCTGGTTCAAAGACTCTTGACCATGGATATTGTCCGGGTCTTGAACCGGGTTCGTATCCAATTCCTTTGACGAAGAACTTTTCATTATCGAGATAGATCCATCCGTCTCTGACCTGTAATCCTGATTTTCCGTCGAGCCAGTTTTCCGCGGTGAGTTGTACATCGTAGAAGTCATAGATATTTACCCAGTCGTTGCCGATAGTTGCCATGTCGCGCAAATCGACCTGCCAATCCAGGTTAAAGTCACCATCCATATATTTTCGGTAGAGTACATTATCCGGGATAGCGGTTTTTGCGATTGACGGTCCTTCATAGCTAACGGTTAGTCCGTGTGGGCCTGTTTTGTCGAAGTAGTAGACTGTGATGGCGTGTTTTCCGACTGCTAAATCGATTGAACCGGATTGCTCGGTCATAGGATGGAGCCCGTCATTATCAACGACGAGCGTGTTTCCGATATAGAGTTCGCTTCCGTCATTGGAATTTGTGTAGAAAGTATAATTGCCGTTAGTAGGAATATCTATGTAGCCAGTAAAGGACAGGGCGAAATTATTACTCAATGGTGAAACGGAAATGTCAAAGTTGTCAACAATATCCAATTTTTGATGTTCGAGGACGTGGAAATCTGGGAGGTTGTTCCATGAGCCGGGGAAGTATTTGTATCGAAGTCCCTGCTCTGTATTTGTGGGGTCCTCTGGGTATCGAGGCGGTGTGGGCAGTGTATTAGTTAGTCTCATATTGTCGAGATAAAAAGTTCCGCTGTTCACGGTCATGTAGTCGAAAAGAAATGCCTGTATGCTTGTCAGTGAAGTTTGTGTATTAGCTGAGACATCCATTACAAGAGTAAACCATTGGTTTGTAGCTGGCGGAATTGTAGCGACCCCATACCAGGTTGGGCTCCATCCTCCATCCCATATTCCGATTTGGGGGTCAGCGGAACCGGCGAAAACATCTGTGACTAAGTAGGCGTCAATGAGTAGATAATTGTATCCTGCTAAATCGAAAGCCAAGCCTGTATGCTGCATTTCGACTTTTCCGTCTGGTTGGCCTGTCCATGTGACTTTTAGTACTCGGGAACCTTCTGTAGCATTTGGTGCCCCGCCGCTGCCGCCATTGACCATTGAAAGTGTGACCTCTGATGATGTAATTGAAAGGGGCGGAGCCTCTGCGGACTCATAGCTTGTGATCAGATAATCACCGAACGCGGTTGCAAATGAGCTTGCGCAAATCGCTAATATCAGAACTAAAATCCGGAAACGACGGTTCATCTGTGCCCTACCTTCCCTAAAAAGCCCGAAATACGTACAAAAATGGGGACTTATGTGCTTATATTGTACAAAAAAACGCAGGTTTTTGCAAGATAAATAACTGCGGCTATGCTTTGTAAGTTACTTATTTTACGAACTTTAAGGAATAAATTTTAATTGTTGCTGCATTCTGGGGTGGTTTGAAATCATCTTGACTATGGGGTGAAATATCTTACTCTGTAGGCCTCAAAACTTAATGATAATTACCTCTGATAAAGGAATGTCAATATGAGTAAAGCCAAGCATTATATCACCGCCATTGAAGACCGTATTCCCATAGGCCAGAAAACTGCTTACGCGATCGGTATGCTTGTTAATAACCTGCAGGCGGCGGCATTGCCTGCGATGATAGTTATTCTGAATTTAGGTCTTGGAATGGATCCTCTCCTTGTGGCGTTGATCGGCTTTGCGCCTCGTATCGTCGATGCGGTCTCTGATGTTCTGATGGGTTATATATCTGATAATACGCGGTCGCGATTCGGGAGGCGGAGGCCTTACATTTTCGGGGGTGTGATAGTTGCGGGAATTATATACGCAATAATGTGGCAGCTTCCAATTGGTTACATAGATATTGCGGCGAAGCAACCTATCAGGCAGCACGAAGGTGTCGCGGTTAAAGGCGTGAACTACACATTTGAGAAAGGTAAGCCTGTTACTTTAAATTATGATACAAAGCGGGAGTTGGAAGGGAGCTTTGTATTTTACGGTCCGAACAGTTTGGCATTGGCAGGCGGCCCAGCTTTTGCGACGAATCTTGAAAATGAGTTCACTCAAGCTGAAGTAGATATCGAAGCTATTAAAGGGCAATCGATAAGAGTTATCTTTAACGAAGCTGAGGATGGTGAATCGTATTATATTGACCCGACTCCTATAATTAAGGGAGAAAAGAAAGAGAACAAAGCGATTGTTTTGCTTAGCAAGGGGATAGACCGTGCGTTCGACGGTTTGGATAAGGTTCTTCAAAAGTTCGGTGTGGAGCTTTCTGAGGAAATTGAAAGTCTCGAAGATAAGAAAGAAGAAAGAATATTCTATCGCTTTGACCTAAGTGAGCTTAAACGCGATACTTCATCTGGCAATCAAAACGGTAATGGTCATCTTGACCTGCAATCGATGAATAATATCACGGTGACATTTACAGGGCTATCGGGTTCTGGTATGGCGGCGGTTCATTCTTTGAAATTGCGAAAGAGTGAAGATTTTTATAATCATTATTTCTGGTACTTCATGGCAATGTCGATATTTTTCTTCCTTGCTTATACGGTGTTTGCGGTGCCATTTAATGCTCTTGGTTATGAGATGACGCCTGATTATCACGAGAGGACGAAGCTTCAGGCGGTAGCTCAGTGGGCGGGCCAGATAGCATGGATCGTCTCTCCGTGGTTCTGGTGGTTCGTTTACAATGAGGAGTTGTTTGAAGGTCCGGTAGAAGGGGCACGTATTCTTGCAATAGCTGTAGGAATTTTCATTGCGGTATTCGGAATTGTGCCGGCTATTTTCAACCGTGAGAAGTTTGGTTCGCTTCCTAAAGATAAGGACAAGGTCGGGATTTTGAAGAACACTAAGGAGTTCTTTAAGGGCTTTGCGATCACGTTTAAATGTAAGCCTTTCGTTAAGCTTTGCGCGGTGACGTTTTTGGTTTTCAATGGATTCCAGCTTGGAATATCCTTTTCGATATACGTAATGGTGTTTTATGTTTTCGGGGGTGACAGAGGAGCGGCGGGAAGCTTGCAGGGTTGGTTTGGTACTGTGAGCGTGCTTGGTACGATGATTGTTGTAATTCCGTTGCTGACATGGATATCCTCGAAA
Organism: Planctomycetota bacterium; assembly: GCA_019456255.1. Taxonomy (GTDB): domain Bacteria; phylum Planctomycetota; class Phycisphaerae; order Sedimentisphaerales; family Anaerobacaceae; genus VRUG01. The sequence continues at coordinate 11,118 of VRUG01000025.1, forward strand.
TTGGGCAAGAAGGAAACTCTCATGATAACGCTTTCTTTGGCGACGATCGGATATGTATTGAAGTGGTTCTGTTATGATCCTGGAAATCCATACATGCTGCTTTATTCGGCGCCGATTATCGCATTTGGAATCGGTTCGCTGTTTACTTTGATGGGCTCGATGGTAGCTGATGTGTGCGATTATGACGAGCTTGTAACCGGTGAGCGTCGCGAAGGAATATTTAGCGCTATCTACTGGTGGATGGTGAAGATCGGTATGTCGATGGCGGCGCTAATGACAGGTATTTTGCTTAAGACATCAGGGTTTGACGAGGCACTTGGCACAGGAAATTCGGTAAAGACGCTATTCTACCTTAGGGTATTCGATATCAGTGTTCCAATTATAACATTTGTGATAGCTATTCTGATCATTTCGACTTACAAACTATCCGAGGCAAGGTCGCATGAGATTCGTGCTGAGCTTGAAAAACGTCGAGGCAAAAGATAGTGGAAGCAGGCCTTTAAAAAATTATGAGTAAGTCCGAACATCATATAACAGCTCCTGAAGACCGTATCCCTTTGGGACAAAAAAACGCTTATGCCATTGGTATGTTTGTAAATAATCTCCAGGCAGCGGCACTGCCAGCCATGATGGTCATTCTTAATCTTGGACTTGGCATGAACCCGATCCTGGTTGGTATTATCGGTTTTGTTCCTCGCATTTTCGATGCCGTTTCCGACCCGATGATGGGCTATATTTCTGATAATACAAGAACGCGATGGGGCAGACGCAGGCCGTATATCTTTGTCGGCGCGATCCTTTCAGGAATTATATTCGCGTTGATGTGGCAGCTTCCGGCAGGTCACAGCGAAAGTTTCTACTTCTGGACTTTCATGACAGCGTTGATTATCTTCTATCTGGCTTATACTGTCTATGCAACACCTTTTGTCGCTTTCGGTTATGAAATGACGCCGGATTATCATGAACGAACTCGCTTGCATGCATTTGCCAATACCATCGGTCAGCTTGCATGGCTTGGAGTCCCCTGGTTTTATTTAATTATGGCAAATGAAACACTATTCAGGGACAAAGTTCATGGCGCACGTACATTAGCTATCGCCGTTGGAATAGTTATTGCCCTGTTCGGGATAGTTCCTGCTCTTTTCTGTAAAGAAAAATTTGGTTCAGCTCCGAAAGATGAGACCACAATAGGATTTGGGGGGAACATGAAATTGTTCTTCAAGGGAATTGGTATTACCTTTAAGTGCAAACCTTTTGTAAAGCTTTGTGCTGCAACATTTCTGATCTTCAATGGCTACCAGCTCGGAATATTTTTCTCAATATACATAATGATATATTATTTATTTAATGGAGATGACTCACCAGCAGGGAAACTGTATGGTTTGTTTGGTACGATTCTTGCGGTCTCGACTTTGTGTGTGATACCGTTGACCGGATGGGTCGCAACAAGGATAGGGAAACGCCAGACCTTTTTAATAACAATATCCCTGTCTATAGTAGGCTACGCTTTGAAATGGGTCGGATATAATCCTGCGCATCCTTATTGGCTGCTTGCAGCCGCTCCACTTGTCGCATTTGGAACCGGATCACTATTTACCTTGATGGGTTCGATGATCGCCGATGTATGCGATTGCGATGAGCTTGAAACCCATCAGCGCCGCGAGGGGGTATTCGGTGCTATTTACTGGTGGATGGTTAAAGTAGGAATGGCGCTTGCATTACTTCTTACAGGGGTACTTCTTAACGTATCCGGTTTTGATGTCAAACTGGCAGGCGAACAATCGGCAAAGACATTATTTATGTTGAGGGTATTCGATATAAGTATTCCGATAGTAACATCCGTAATTGCACTTGTGATTATGGCAACTTACTCAATAACAGAAAAAAGAGCATACGAGATTCGCGCCGAGCTTGAAGAACGCCGAGGTAAATTTCCCGGCGCCACCGCCGGCCCTGTTTAAGATGCCCTCATAATAAAACAAAGAAGCGTCCAGATATTACTGAACGCTTCTTCGTTCTGAGTTTTATTTATGCTGATAAAATTCTTACGGGAAACCAGGATATTCATGTGGAGTAATTATTTTTGACGCATCAGCTACCCACATACCGGGTTTTTTGGGATTTGCATTAAAGTCGGTTGCTTTCCAGACAGCTGTTTTTCTCATGTATGCCACATGTCCGTCATAAAAAGTGACATTAGTTCCCTCTCCATGCCGATAAAGCGTGGGTCCTCCTTCGGAATAAACGCCAGGCCCATCCTCTCTAAACAGATCCCACCCAGTCACGTAATTAGCCCCTTGCCAGTGTACATACCAATCATTTGAATCTAAAAAGACGGCTTTGTTAGCAGGCCTTCTGATGTTGGCAGGTTTATGTCCTACCTGAACTCTTTTTAGTGTGTTTCCCCAGATTTCAAGAAGTCCTCCCTGTCCATGTGCACTACTATACCACTCGGTCGCATTGTATCCATAACTTGCTAATGTTCCGAAATTCTGATTGAGTATGTTTAATGTAATTTTTTTTGCATAGGAATTTGTCGGGCACGAGAATTGAGCTGGCATAACGGTACCGAGTCCTTCTACGCCTAAGTCACCCATATCAATTTTAGTTTTTGAACCTTTGTATCCAATAATATTTCTAAAATCCTTATTCATTATCCATGCACCATATGCCGGTGTATCTGCCTGCCCCAGACCACCAGCTGGTCCGGCACCGTCCCCGTCATTGCTTCCATCCATACAAGGAACATAGACGCCATCCCATTTTACGGAGTAGACTTCCATACCGACCATGAGGTCCCTCATGTGGCTTGAACAGACCAATCTTTGTGCCTGCTCTCTTGCCTTTGATAGAGACGGCATGAGTATTGACATCAGCAGTGCGATAATTGAGATTACAACTAACAGTTCGATGAGTGTGAAAGCTTTTCTTCTGTCCATAGTAATATCTCCTTTCAACAAATGTTAAAATCTCCCAATTCTTTTTATTTCAAACCAACGCCCTATATACCTCCAGTATATCAAAATCGTATTTTTCCCTAAGGATTTTTTGAAATTTTTCATAAATGGGGGTTTTTTATAGTGAATTTCTTCTGAGATGGGCTTTATTGGCGGTAATATCGCCTAAAACGGTGTTTTTTTGCTATAAGGGGAATTTATCGAGGGGGCTTTCGAGCGGCACGGTCAAGGGATAGGTATAAAACCAATTGACACCCCCTAAGGCGGAATAAAAAGTGAAAAGCCTCCACAGATTTGCACAGATTAACGCAGAGATTTTTAAAAAGAATAATTCACCACCTTTCGATGAACTCCCTTCGACTGTGCTCAGGGTAGACAGGGCAGGCAAGCGGCAAAAAGATAAACACCCTGCGCGCTATCGCTTAGGGCTCTGACAAAAAAAAGAAGCGTTCAGGGAAATCTGAACGCTTCTTTTTTTGAGTTTTGTTTATTAGATTTTAGTGATAATCGTAGCTGGAATCCAGGTAGTAATGCCCATCAATTACTCTCGATGAATCGGCTACCCACATGCCTGGTTTTTTGGGGGTTACATTAAAATCAGTTTTTTCTTTCCAGACAGCTGTTTTTCTCATGTATGCCACATGTCCATCATAAAAAGTGACATTGGTCCCCTCTCCATGACGATAAAGAACGGGGCCATCCCCACCTCCCCCTTCATTATAATTACGCGGTCCATCCTCTCCGAGCCTATCCCATCCAGTCTCGAAATTGGCAGATTGCCAATGAACCCACCAGTCATTCGAATCTAAAAAGACGGCTTTGCCAGCGGGTCTTCTAATCCTGGCAGGTTGATGTCCCACTTTAACATATCTCATTGGTTTCGTTTTACCCCAGACGAAGGTAATACTATCGTTTCCACTACCATACCACTCAGTCACATTATATCCGTAACTTGAGGATGTTCCATAATCGAAATCGAGTTGTTTAAACGTGAGTTTTTTAGCATAGGTATTTGTCGGGCAGGAGAATTTAGCCGACATAACAGTGCCGAGTTTGGATTCTGCATTTTTCCCTAATTCATCTAAATCAATCTTAGTTTTTGCACCTTTATAGCCAACAATATCTCTGAAATCTTGATTTGAGATCCATGCCCCCGGTACTCCATCGTCGCCTGCGTTAAGAGTAATCTTCCCGATTGTTAAAGTTATGGACCCATCCATAGCTGGCGCATAGACGCCATCCCATCTTCCGGCATAGATTTCCATACCAACCATGAGGTCCTTCGTGCGGCTTGAACAGACCAGTCTTTGTGCCTGCTCCCTTGCCTTTGAGAGAGACGGCATAAGTATTGACATCAGCAGTGCAATAATCGAGATTACGACTAAAAGCTCAATGAGTGTGAAAGCTTTTCTTTTGTTCACAGCAAAATCTCCTTAAAACACTTAAAGTCAGTAAAATCTGATTGCTTCTTTTTTTGAGTTTTATTTATGCTGATAAAATCATTACGGGAAAGTACCATAATTATGTGGCCTAATTATTTTTGATTCATCGGCTACCCACATCCCGGGTTTTTTGGGGGTTTGCATCCATTCAGAAGTTTCTTTCCAGACAGCTGCTTTTCTCATGTATGCCACATGTCCGTCATAAAAAGCGACATTAGTTCCCTCACCATGACGATAAAGCGTGGGTCCTGCGTTGGCATAATTGCCAGGCCCATCCTGTCCAGACACATCCCACCCAGTCTCGAAATTAGCCCCTTGCCAGTGTACATACCAGTCATTCGAATCTAAAAAGACGGCTTTGTTAGCAGGCCTTCTGATATTGGCAGGTCGATGTCCCACCTGAACTCTTGGTTTTGTAGCCCCCCAGACACTAAGAAGTCCTCCTTGGGCACTACTATACCACTCAGTCGCATTGTATCCATAGCTTGCTGATGTTCCAAAATTATTATTGAGTTCATCTAATGTCATTTTTTTTGCATAGGTATTTGTCGGGCAGGAGAATTGAGCCGGCATAACGGTACCGAGTCCTTCTACGCCTAAGTCACCCATATCAATTTTAGTTTTTGAACCTTTGTATCCAATAATATTTCTAAAATCCTTATTCATTATCCATGCACCATATGCCGGTGTATCTGCCTGACCACCACCACCAGCTGGTCCGGCACCATCGCCGTCATTGCTTCCATCCATACAGAGAACATAGATGCCATCCCATTTTGCGGAGTAGACTTCCATACCAACCATGAGGTCCCTCGTGTGGCTTGAACAGACCAGCCTTTGTGCCTGTTCTCTTGCCTTTGAGAGAGACGGCATAAGTATTGACATCAGCAGTGCGATAATCGAGATAACAACCAAAAGCTCAATCAGTGTAAAAGCTCTTCTTCTGTTCATAATAAAATCTCCTTAAAACATTAAAGTCAGGGAAAGCCCCCAACCCCTATTCATTTCAAACCAACAACTACACCCTTTAGTATATCAAAAATCGTACACCTATCAAGGATTTTTTGAAATTTTTCATAAATAAAAGGGGATTATTGGGTTCCTGAGAAGTGTTTTTCGGTCGCAGCAATGGCGATTTATGGCATTTCGCAACGGGTTTAGTAGTTAAGCATTTGTCATTGTTTTTTGGTATTTTTGCTGGTTTTTAGGCATTAATCCCTATATTTTTTAATTATCAGATGGTTTAGCTGTTAGGTTCAGGAGTATTGAATTTGCTAAGTCCCTGGCCCTTATTAGCCTGGAAAACCTGTTTTGACCATAGGGATAAATATTGGCTTGAGAGCGGATGTCTTTAAATTAGCTGGACGGGTTAGAGAGTTTGGTTATTGAGAGTGTTGGGGCTCGAACCCAAGACCTACGGCTTAAAAAGCCGTTGCTCTACCAACTGAGCTACACTCCCTAAAACATTTCGCAGATTATACCTAAAAAAACCGGTTTTGTCCTGCAACAAAATCACAAAGAAACTGTTTTTTTATTGAAAAGAGGGCAGTTTATGGTCTTGGAATCGTAATTGCAAGAGAAAACAATCTAAAATCGGCTTGTCGGGCGGTGAAAGAGTGTCGTTGACATGGGCGGCATTAGAGGCTATGATGCCGGTTTTGTTATCAGGCAAGGAGTATATTAGAATGACAGATGTGACGTTGGTAACCGGTGACGGAATTGGGCCAGAGTTGGCAGAAGCTACGAGAAGATGTATTGACGCTACGGGCGTAGATATTAAGTGGGAGATGGTAGAGGCAGGTGTTGATGTAATGGAACGTGACGGCAGCCCCCTGCCGGAGGCGACTATCGCTTCGATACGGAAAAACGGAATTGCTTTGAAGGCCCCTATTACGACTCCGGTTGGTACGGGTTTTCGCAGTATCAATGTTCATCTTCGTCAGGAGCTTGATCTGTATGCGTGTCTTAGGCCTTGCAAAAGTTATGAAGGTGTTCGGAGCAAGTATGAAAATATCGACCTCGTTGTGGTTAGAGAGAATACCGAGGATTGTTATGCGGGCATAGAGTTTGAAAAAGGTAAAGATGAGACGTCTGAGTTGATTGGCTGGTTGAACTCGCATCGTGAGAAACAGATAAGGTCGGATTCTGGTATAACTATTAAGCCTATATCTGTTGAGGGTACTACGAGGATAGTACGGTTTGCATTTGATTACGCACGTAAGATGGGTCGCAGGAAAGTTACGAGCGTTCACAAAGCTAATATTATGAAATACACAGATGGTTTGTGGCTTGACGTGAGCAGAGAAGTCGCGAAAGAATATAGTGACATTGAATTTGAGGACCGTATTGTAGACAACATGTGCATGCAGCTTATTCAAAAGCCCGAACTTTATGACGTGATAGTGCTGCCTAATCTATATGGTGACATTATCAGTGATTTGTGCGCTGGTTTGATTGGCGGATTGGGGATGGCACCTGGCGCGAATATCGGAGAGAAAGGCGCGATATTCGAAGCTACTCACGGCAGTGCTCCGAAATATAAGGGTCTTAATAAGGTGAATCCGACAGCGTTGATACTTAGCGGGATGCTGATGTTGAGGCATATGGGTAAGATAGCAGAAGCAGAGAAGCTCGAATCGGCGGTTGCGGCGGTTATCGCTGAAGGTAAGGATGTGACGTACGATATGAAGGCTGACCGTGACGACCCGACGGCGGTAGGTACGAGCGAGATGGCAGACGCAATCATCGCGAAAATCAAACAAAGCTAAGGACATAAAATGGGCTTGCGATTGAACGAGGATAGTTTCCGCAAATTAATTTCAGGCCAAACGCGAGGTGCGGTTGCGGGTGTGCTGCGTTTTCTGCTTGTGGTGGTTTCCTTATTCTATGGGGGTGTGGTTCGGTTCAGGAATTTTCTTTACTGCAAAAAGTGGTTTAAGGTCCATCGGTCGGGAGCAGCAGTTATAAGCGTTGGTAATATCACTACTGGGGGGACGGGTAAGACTCCGGTTGTAATCTGGATTTGCAATTTGCTGAAAGAAAAAGGTGTTCTTTGCGGGATACTTACTCGTGGTTATAAGACGAATAAGGAATCGATACTGGAGACTGAAAGTTGCGGTGATGAGCCAGCTGTTCTTGTGAAAAGTTGCCCTGATGCGAGATTGGTAATAAATTCTGACCGTGTGGAGGGCGCTAATGACGCAGTCAATCTTTTTGGCGTCAAGGCGTTGGTATTGGATGACGGTTTTCAACATCGCAGGTTAGGCAGGGACCTTGACATCGTGACAATTGACGCAACAAATCCTTTTGGTTACGGCAAGATTTTGCCGGCAGGTTTTCTTCGTGAGCCGGTTAGTTGTCTGGCTCGTGCGTCGGCAGTAATAATTACCCGTTGCGGGCAGGTGAAAGAAGATGCGTTAGGTGATATTGAAAAAAAGCTCTTAGCAATTAATCCGGATTTGACAATTGCAAAGTCACTTCATTGTCCGGTATGTGCTGAGTCTTCGGGTGGCGATGAAATAAATCTTGAAGAGTTAAAAGGTAAACGTGTGTTTGCATTTTGCGGGATAGGTAATCCTGATTCTTTTTTTAATACTGTTCGTGGTCTTGGTGCAGAGTTGGTTGGTTCGAGGATTTATAACGACCATTATCATTATATGGACAAGTGCTTAAAAACAATTTATGAGCAGGCTCACGGGTGCGGTGCGGATTTGATTTTGACGACGGAGAAGGACTGGACCAAGATAAGTTTGTCAGAATGGGCAAAAAAAGATATAGCTTTCGCTTATTTGCAAATTAAGTTACAATTTTCGGCTGGAGAGGCACAAATAAGAGGATTGATAGACGAGGCTTTAGCTGGTAAAATGGCCTAAAACTCAAGCTGCAAGCTGACCGATTTTGATAAAAGAGAAATCGACTTTGTCGGAGGCTGTTTTGTACTGGATTCCCGCTTTCGCGGGAATGACAGTGGAAGGCGGGAATGACAAAGTTGGGCAATAAGTTATAGCAAGATTTAACGATAGCTATGGCATAAATTTGTTGGTCAGTGTGAGTTAAAATTTAGAAGCGGGAATGCTAATGTATCAGGAACTATTGAGAGCAGTAACGAATCTGGGTTCGCCTAATGTTTTACTTGTTGGTGACTTCATGCTCGACATGTATACCTACGGCGACGCGTTGCGTATAAGTCCGGAAGCTCCTGTTCCGATATTGCGTGTCAGGAATACTGAGTACAGTTGCGGCGGCGCTGGTTCTGTTGCAGTTGATATAGCGGCATTGGGGGCAACTGCGTTTTGTATCGGTATTATAGGCGATGACAAAAACGGCAGGATATTGACGGAGAAGCTTGAGAATTGCGGATGCGATATTGGTGGTCTGATAGTGACAGGCGACCGCCCTACCATTACCAAGCAAAGGCTGATAGGTCTTGCTCAACACCGTCATCAACAGCAACTGTTTAGAATGGACCACGAGTCTACAGAACCATTATCCGAAAAACAGTGCGGTCAAATTTTGAAGGCGTATAAAGAGAAGCTGAAAAGTACAGACGTGGTATGTCTTCAGGATTATAATAAGGGATTGTTAAGTACGTCGATGTGCAGTCAAATGATTGAGTTGGCTAAAGCGGCAGGTAAGCGGGTTCTTGTGGACCCATCATCGGCGAGTGACTATTCCAAATATTGCGGTGCTACCTTAATAACGCCGAACCGCCAGGAGACGTCCCTTGTAGTTGGGTACGAGATAGAGACAAAAGAGGATGCAGCAAAGGCAGCAGAGGAACTGTCGAGGCGATTGAATCTGGAAGCGGTGCTAATTACGCTTGACCGCGAAGGGGCCTATCTTAAGGCTGGCGATACGGGTGAATTGATTCCGACGAGAGCTCGTACCGTGTATGATGTCAGCGGTGCCGGTGATATGGTATTGGCAACTTTGGCGACGGCATTGGCGGCTGATTGTGATTATAAGACGGCGGTACAACTGTGTAATATTACCGGCGGGATAGAGGTTGAAAAGTTCGGTGCGGCGCCAGTTTCAATAGCAGAAATCATCAATGAGATTATCAGTGAGCATCGCGGTAAGAGCGGCAAGATCCAGTCGGCGGATTCTTTGGTGAGTGAGCTTGAACTGCATCGGATGCAGGAAGATAAAATTGTGTTTACGAACGGCTGTTTTGATATCGTTCATAAAGGTCATATAGAATATTTGAACTTCTGCAAATCTAAGGGCGATATTGTTGTTGTCGGTTTAAACAGTGACCGTTCCGTGCAGGAAATCAAAGGGCCTGAGCGTCCTATCAATAATCAAAATGACCGTGCTGCGGTTTTGGGCGCACTTGAATCGGTAGATTATGTTGCGATTTTCGATGAGGCTGACCCGTTGAACCTTATAAAGAAGGTGAAACCTGATGTGCTAATTAAGGGTCAGGACTGGGCGGAGAAAGGCGTTGTAGGTCAGGAGTTTGTGGAATCATATGGCGGGAAAGTTGAACTGGCCCCGCTTGTGGAAGGTAAAAGTTCAAGCTCAATAATTGACAAAGTGAAAACTTTATGGAAGAAACATTGATGGAGCCAAAAGTTAGAGCACAAATCGAAGCGGCAATCGAAACACATAAAAAGATGGTAGCGGAATTTAAAGCCAATAGCATTGAAACCATTTCAGATATGGCTGATACGATAATTTCGTCATTAGAACAAGGCGGGTGTGTATATATCTGCGGCAATGGTGGGTCTGCTGCAGATGCGCAACATATAGCGGGCGAATTCGTCGGAAGATTTCTGAGAGAGCGCAAGGGTTTGCCTGCAATTGCGTTGTCGACAGACACATCGGTAATAACTTCAATTGCAAATGATTATAGTTATGATATGATTTTCGCGAGACAGGTTGAAGCATTGGTAAAGGAAGGTGACATACTGTGGGCGATTTCGACGAGCGGTAATTCGGCAAATGTTTTGTCAGCTGTAGAACTTGCGTCTCACAAAGGCGCAAAGATTATCGGTTTCACCGGTTGTGATGGCAGTAAGCTTGAGAAGCTGTCCGATGTTTGCTTTTGCGCGGCAGCAGAATCAAGTTTTCATAGCCAACAAATCCATCAGATAGCGTATCATATAATTTGTGACCTTGTAGAAAGCCATTATGTCAAATAAAGCAATATTTTTAGATAGGGACGACACGTTGATATACGATCCAGGTTATATCAATGACCCAGGTCACGTTCGTCTTTTGGATGGTGCTGCGGATGCATTGATAGAGCTTAAGTCGATGGATTATAAGCTTGTAGTTGTTTCTAACCAGTCGGCTGTCGCTCGCGGGATGGTAACGGAAAAAGTTTTGGATAAGATTCATGAGCGTTTGCGGAAACTTCTCGCGGAAAAAGGGGCTTTTCTTGATAAGATATATTATTGCCCCTATCATCCCGATGGCAGCGTAGAGAAATACAGTAAAGAAAGTGATTTACGCAAACCCAATCACGGTATGCTTGTTAGAGCATCTGAAGAGATTGGGATTTCGCTGGAAGATTCGTGGATGATAGGTGACACGAGCCGTGACATTGAGGCTGGTTTGCGAGCAGGGTGCAAAACCATCCTGCTGGATAGTCCTTTACGCAAAAGAACCTTTGAGCCGGACGGTATTGAACCTGATTATACGGCGGTAAATATGAAAGAGGCCGTGAATATCATAAAAAAATACAACCGGTCCGGTGGGCAAAGGAAAATTTCGACTCAATCGATTCCGAAAGGTCAAACTAAATTGAATTCAAGCGATAGGCAAAGTCAGGACGCAACAATGCCGATTCAAAACACAGAGTCGCATCCGCATCACGGCAAAACCGAGCAGTTGCTTGGGCACATTCTTGAGCAATTAAAAAGGACGCAGCGAGCAGATATGTTCGGTGATTTTTCTATAATGCGGTTATTGGCCGGTGTTGTTCAGGTGTTTGTTTTGTTTTGTCTTTTGATAAGCATCTGGTTTTTGATGAGTCCAAATGAAAAAGGCAGTGCGATATTTGTATCGCTTGGTTTTGCAATAGTTCTTCAATTGATGGCGTTGACATTTTTTATGATGCAGGGCCGAAAATAGAACCGGCAGTTACATTTCTAAAGCAAATGCAAAAAGAAAAGATATTAGTTTGGCTTCCTTCTCCTTTAGGTGATGCTATTCTTTGCACACCGGCATTGAGAGCGATACGTCAGCATTTCGAGTCGTGTGAGATATATTTTTTTGCCAAGGAAGTAGTTCGTGAAGTTTTATCTCCAAGCAGTTTTTGTGACCATTGGCTCGGTGTTGAGAGTGACAGTCCGTTAAGTATCGCTGCGGAGTTGAAAAAGCATAAATTTGCACGCGCGATAGTTTTCAAGAATTCTTTCGCTTCTGGTCTGGCGGTATTTTTAGCAAGGATACCAGTTCGTGTCGGGTACTGCCGTGAATGGCGTGGTATGTTTCTAAGCGACAAGCTTCACGCGTCAAAGTTATCGAGCAGTAAATTTAAACCGACGTCGATGGTTGACTATTATCTTGCTGTTGCTTCGTGGCTTGGGGCTGATACGAGCGAGCGGAATCTGGAACTGCTTGTTGACCTTGAAGAAGAAAGAGGATTGATGGAAGTTTTGCCGGCGATTTCCGAGTCCATTGGCCCTATCGTTATTATAGTACCGGGGGGAGCTTTTGGTCCGAGTAAATGCTGGGCAAGTGAACGATACAGCCGGGTAGCTGACTGGCTGATAGACAATTATAATGCAACGGTTGTAGTTTCGGTTGCGCCGGTTGAGGCAGAGAAAAAAATCGCGAGTGAGATTGTGTCTAAGAGCCGAAACAAAGTTATCAATCTTGGTGAAAAGCCGATTAGCCTTGGCAAATTAAAGGCACTTTTTTCCATAGCGGATTTGGTAATCAGTAATGATACCGGTCCTCGCCATATAGCAATTGCTTTGGGTCGCAAGATTGTCACTCTGTTCGGGCCTAACAATCCCGAATGGACCGAGACGGGTTATGAAAATGAAATTAAAATCGTGGGCGAGGCTCCGTGTGTTCCTTGTGATAAGCCGACATGCGACAAGGGTGAACATCTATGCATGGAATCAATCAGCGTAGAGGCAGTTTGCCGGACAGCTAAAAAATTGCTGGATAGCGGGGGCGAAAAACCTTCATCGAAAACCAAACAAAACCTGATAGAAGTATCAGAGTCGTTTTTTGTCGATGCTGAATTTAAAGATGCTCTTTCGGAACTTGGTATGTCTTCGGTTGAAGGCGTTTTTAGTTTTAGCGGGGGCGAGAATCTTACGAAGAAAAATCTCGCTGAATTTAGAGAGCGGATACAGTTCGAAACTGAATCGCCTGGGAGAACGCTTTTTCTCAAACGTTACAGCTTTGCTCCGGTTATGGTTCAGCTTAAAAACTGGATCAGTCATCGCAAGCGAGTGAACTTGGGGGCAGCAGATTTTGAAACAGCGGCCAACTTAGCCGAGGCAGGGATAAATACGCCAAGGACGGTTTCGTATGGTCAGGAGATGGGCAAGTTTTTTGAAAAGAAAAGTTTTATAGTCACGGAAAAAATTCCTGACGCTGAATCGCTCGAAAAGAAGCTGCCTGGCTGTTTTACAGAGCCAGCAACGATAGATAATTTGCATGAGCGGAAAAATTTTATTAACCAGTTAGCTTCTTTCATCGGGAGATTTCATAAGAGCGGATATCGTCATCGTGACCTTTATTTGTGCCATATCTTCTATAGCGGGAGTGGTGAGTTTTATTTGATAGACCTTGCGCGGGCATTTAGGCCAAAAGTTTTTTCAGAAAGATACCGCATTAAGGACATTGCTCAGTTATACTACTCAGCACCGAAAAAGTATTTTTCAAGGACAGAGCGAATGCGGTTTTATCTTGCGTATATCGGGAGTGAAAAGCTTAGCAGCGATGACAAGGCTTTTATTGGCAAGGTGAAAAGAAAGGCAAGGCGGATGGCGAGACATGATGTGAAACACGGCAGAGGTGTGCCTTTTTCAGATTGATAAGTTTTGAGGTGAGCTGGAATGAAAACGAAGGTCGCAATTATAATAGAGCGTGCGAATATCGTCCTCGGCGGCGCGGAACGTTCGGCGTTTGAGTTGTCAACGTCACTGGCAGCAGCTGGTTTTGAGGTGGATGTGTTGGCGGCTAAGGGGCAAACTAGCAGCAAGAATATTCATTTGCTTTGCCAGGATGTATCGGGCGGGCGCGTGAGTTTTGCTGTTTTTGAGAAGGCATTAAAAAAACATCTTAAAGAAAATCATTATGATATAGTTCACAGTTTTCTACCCCTTGATTTTGCGGATATTTATCAGCCTCGCGGGGGCAGTTATGCCGAAGCTGTCACTCGCAATGCGGCGAGTTATCAAAACGGGCTGGTCGAATCCTATAAAAGAGTGACATCGTTTGCCAATCTTCGAAGGACGAGACTTTTTAAAGCTGAAAAGAAATTGTGCAGGCAGGCTGACGGGCCGATGATCGTGGCGTTATCTGAATATGTGAAAGAGCAATTCCAAAAGCATTATGATGTCGCAGATGAACGAATTATTGTGATAGCTAATGGTGTGAATACAAAAAAACAGGTTGACCATTCGGAATCGGACAAGCTTTGTTCCCAGATAATGATTCAATTGGGTTTGAAAGAAGCGGATGAGCCGATGTTTTTGCTTTTTGCGGCGCATAATTTTCGATTGAAAGGTTTAAGCTGTCTGATAGAGGCGATGCATCTTGCGCAACAATCTTCTGCGTCAAATAATGTTTATTTAATTGTGGCTGGGAATGCCAAGACGAAAAAATATCGTCATCTGGCAAAAAAGTTGGGTGTGGAGAAGCGAATAATTTTCTTAGGGGCTGTCAGGCACATTCAAAACGCCCTTTCGATAAGCGGTGTTGCTGTGCTGCCCACGTTTTACGACCCGTCAAGCAGATATATACTCGAAGCATTAGCTGTGGAGAAACCGGTTATTACAACTAAATTTAATGGCGCGACGGATTTGTTTGAAGATAATCGGCATGGTATTGTCATTGAGACGCCTGAAGATATTGAGGCGTTGGCAGAGGCGATAAATTATTTTTCAAATGCAGATAATATTCAAAGAGCGTCGGAGGCGATTGCCGAAGATAATCTCAAAGATAAAATCAGCGTGACGCGGGTAGTGAGGGAGTTTAAAGCTCTTTACGAGTTGGTGCTTGAAAGACGAGGGCAAGAATGAATTTTGTAATTTTAATTATCGCATCTTACCTTTTGGGTTCGATTTCGTTTGCGGTGATAATAGCTAAGGCTCACGGCAAAGATTTGCGTCAGATAGGTTCTGGCAATGTCGGAGCGACAAATTTGTCACGCGCGGTAGGTAAAAAGTGGGGGTACTTTTGTTTTTGCCTGGATGTTTTAAAAGGATTTTTGCCTATGTTTGTCGGTGGTCGAATCATATCGGCGCCGCCTGGTGTTTTAGAGCTTTTTCTTTGGCTTATAGTTGGTATCGCAGCGGTATTGGGACATATTTTCCCGTTGTATTTAAAATTCAAGGGGGGCAAAGGGGTAGCGACAAGTTTCGGGATAGCGTTGGGACTTTGGCCTTACTATACGATTTGTGCGGGAGTTACTTTTCTGGCGTGGATAATCGTCGTTTTGAAATGGCGGTATATTTCACTGGGTTCAATTGTGGGGTCAATTGTTTTTCCTGTTAGTCTTATCATTTTGACAATTGCCAAGCCTGATTGGGATTTTGTTCATCTTTGGCCTTTAGTTTTGGCATCTGTCGGGATTCCGGTTATGGTGATACTGCGTCATTGTGAAAATATAAAAAGGATATCAGCCGGCACAGAGAATAAGGTGTTTAGTAAAGAAGCATCAGCTTAGTTTTTTGGTGAGGATTTGTGAAACGATTTTTGGATTAGCCTGTCCTTTTGATTTCTGTATAACCTGCCCTAATAAAAAGCCTTGTGCTTTTTTTGCTTTTTTGCCTCCGCTTTTAACATCTTCGACTGCTTTTGGATTGTCAGCTAAGACCTGGTCGACTATCGCTTCGAGTTCACCGGCATCGCTTTTTTGAATGAGGTTCATATCCTTAGCTATCGTTTGCGGATCCTTATCAGTTTTTGTCATTTCTTCCAAAATAGTATTAGCAGCACTGGCATTGACATAACCATCTTCAACCATTCTTGCAAGCCTAGCTACATTTTCAGGAGTAAAGCCCAATTCGGATAGAGTGCAATTTTGTTCATGCGCTAATTTTAATCCGGCCTGAGTTATAATGTTACAAATCTTTTTCGGATCGCCGCCAAAAATAAAAGCTTGTTCTATAGTAGCACTTACCGCCTGTTCAAAGAATTCCGCAGTGGAACGCTCGGCAGTTAAAACATGGGCATCATAATCGCTTAGTTTGTAGTCGGTGACATATCGTATTTGTTTTTGCAGGGGCAGTTCGCAGAGTCTGGATTTTATTTCGTCAAGCCATGCGTCATTCATTTCGACCGGCAGCAAATCCGGGTCGGGGAAGTATCTGTAATCGTGGGCCTCTTCTTTTTCGCGTTGTAAGACTGTCATCTGGTTTGCATCGTCCCAGCCTCTGGTCGATTTGTTTCCCATTTGCATTACCTTGCCGGTATCGAGGAATTCGTCGAGCTGTCTTTGGGCCTCGTATTCGATACTTCTTTCAAGTGCCCGGAAACTGTTGAGGTTTTTGACTTCAGCGATTGGAGTTTTGTATTCGGTGCCGTCTTTTGTGATGATTAAATTGATGTTTGGCTCGAAACGCATGTGCCCTTTTTGCATGTCGGCTTCAGAGACACCTAAGTATCGAACAATGCGCTGCAGTTCTACGGCCAAAGCCTTGACTTCGTCGGCGCTGTTCATGTCGGGCTCGGTGACAATTTCCAGTAGAGGCGTTCCCGCCCTGTTTAAATCGACCTGCGAAAAGTTGCCGGCGGTGTGGAGGTTTTTACCGGCATCTTCTTCGAGATGCGCCCTTGTGATCCTGATTCTTTTGGATTCACCTGATTCAAGCGGAATTTCGATAAAGCCTTTTTCGCTAAAAGGTAAATCGTATTGGCTAATCTGGTAATTTTTTGGCAGGTCGGGGTAGTAGTAACTTTTTCTGTCCCATTTTGTAAACGAAGCAATTTCACAATTAAGTGCAAGTGCAGCGAGGACGGAATATTCAAATGCTTTTTTGTTCATGACAGGCAATACGCCAGGCATTCCGAGGCAGACGGGACAGACCCGACTATTAGGCTCGGCAGCGAATTCCAGCGCACAGCCGCAAAACATCTTTGTCTTAGTGCAAAGCTGAACGTGAATTTCCAACCCAATAATAATTTTATATTTCAAATCGCTCATATTTTTTTAGTTTTGAATTAACTTTCAATAATTGCAGGTTTTTTCTTATGGTAGTCGGTTTTTGATTCGAACATTTTTGCGATACGCAACAGCTTTTGTTCTTCAAAGGCTGGTGCGAGTATCTGCATTCCGATTGGGAGATTATTATCGTCGAAGCCGCAAGGGAGACTTATTCCCGGTATACCGGCTAAGTTAGCAGAAATTGTGTACATATCTGCGAGGTACATCTGGAGTGGGTCGTCGACTTTTTCACCAATCTTAAATGCGGTAGTCGGGGTGACGGGGGTGATAATTGAATCGACTTTTTCAAATGCGTTTGTAAAGTCGGTGCGAATTAAATTTCTGACCTTTAGGGCCTTTAGGTAGTAGGCATCATAATAGCCGCTTGATAAGGCGTAAGTGCCAAGCATTATTCGCCTTTTGACTTCTTTGCCAAAACCTTCTTCGCGTGACTTTGAATATACCTCGATGTAATCGTTCGGGTTTTCGGTTCGATGTCCGTAATGTACGCCATCATATCTTGCCAGATTGCTTGAGGCTTCGGCGGTGGCTACCATGTAGTAGGCGGCGATAGCGTATTCGAAATGAGGTAAGTCTATTTCGATAATTTGGGCGCCGAGTTTTTTATAAAGTTCAACCGCGTTGTTTATCGCATTTTGAATTTGCTTGTCGGCGCCAGCAGCGAACTGCGGGACGATGCCAATTTTTAAATTTTCAACGGGTTTGTCGATGTTTTCAAGATAGTCGCAGAGGGGGGCGTTTTTTTCATCGACGCTTGTACTGTCATTCGGGTCGTGGCCTGCGATTACATTTAGCATTAAGGCACAATCCTCGACGTTCAATGCAAGGGGTCCAATCTGGTCGAGGCTTGAACCGAAAGCGACGAGGCCGAACCGCGAAACCCTGCCGTAAGTCGGTTTTAGGCCCACTATGCCGCAAAAGCCAGCGGGTTGGCGAATTGAGCCTCCGGTATCCGAGCCAAGTGCCGCCATGCACAGCCGCCCCGCCACAGCTGCGCTTGAGCCGCCGGAACTTCCTCCGGGTACCCTGGTTGTATCCCATGGATTGACGGTTTGTTTTAGGCTTGAATTTTCGGTACTCGAACCCATGGCAAATTCGTCAAGATTTGTCTTACCGACTATGACCGCATCTGCGGCGAGTAATTTTTGTACGACCGCAGCGTTGTAAGGCGCATGAAAGTTTTCGAGAATTTTCGAGGCACATGTAGTAGCTCCGAAAGTTGTGCACATATTATCTTTGACAGCGACGGGGACGCCGGCCAATTGCCCCACCGATTCACCCGCGGCAATTTTTTTGTCTATTTCGGCGGCTCTTTCCAAAGATTGTTTTTCAAAAACGCTTATATAGGCCCCGATTATTTTGTCATGCTTTTCTATTGCCTGCAAAACTTTCTTTGTTGCCTGAGTGCTGGTAATTTCGCCAGCTTTTATTTTGTCACGCAGTTGTATTGCGGTTAGTTCATGCATTAAAGGATAACCTTTTATTTTTTTTTGTGCTTTAAAAACCAATCATAGAGTTCGTTATTTTCATATGTATCTGTCCAGCTATCATGTTCGGCGTCTGGGTAGATGGTGACTTTTACGTTGCCGCCATGTGACTTAACAGCATCTGCCATTTCTATTGTTCTTTTAACGGGTATGACCTCATCTTTTTCACCGTGAAATGCCCAGATGGGCATATCTTTTAGTCTATCAGCGGCAAAAGTTTCTCCGCCGCCGCAAATCGGTGCGATAGCTGCAAAATGTTCGGGATAATGGCATGCCAGGTTCCATGTGCCGAATCCGCCCATACTTAAACCTGTTAGATAAATCCTGTCTGTATCGACGTTGTAGAGGGATGTAATCTCATCTAAAAGAGCTATAAGCACATGCATTGACCACCACTGGCCTTCCGGGCATTGGGGAGAAAGGACAATGAATGGGAAATCTTCATTTTGCCCGACAACTTTGGGCATGCCGTGTACTTTTATTTTTTCAAGGTCATCACCGCATTCTCCTTTTCCGTGCAGGAAAAGTATTAGAGGCCAACTTTTTTGTTCTTCGTAACATTTGGGCAGGAATAGCAGATACTTACAGTTAACAATTGAAGTTACTGTTTTTTCAAGAGCATGCGGATACTGACCGGTGAGTTGCTTTGATACAGAGGTCATTTCAATCCTTTGATCCTTAAGATAACAATATAAATCACTATTTTTATGTAGCAGCACTGTCGTCGAGTATTTTCGGTACCTTGAAAAATTCGTTGTCTGTCTGCGGGGCATTGGCGAGTGTTTTTTCGGTGCCAAGTGATTCTTTAACTATATCTTCTCTGAAACAATTACTGACAGGGAGACAATGTGCCAACGGCTGAACGTCATCGGTGTTTAGTTCATTCATTTTTTCTACGTATTCGAGTACAGCGTTTAGCTGCGCAGAGAATTCTTCGATTTCATTTTCTGTAAGGTCGAGCCGTGAGAGCTTTGCGACTTTTTTTGCCTGTGCCTTATCAATTTTTGGGCTCATGTATTAATCCTGCTTAAATAAAAAGCGAGGCTAAATCCCGCCTCGCTTTGAAAAGATACAATTGGAATAATTTTTTGTTAACCGGCTTCTTTTTGTGCGGGCTTATAGTTTCGTTTCGGCGGTTTTACTATGAGTCCCCTGCTAATTGCCTTAGCAGTGACCTTTATTCTGCAGACTGTACCGTCAACAATAGCTCTTACTTTTTGAATATTTGGTTTAAACTTTCTATTTGTGATGCCGGTGACTTTCCTACCGACTCCGCCAAGATATTTCGCCTTACCTCGTCTGGCAATGCTTTTGCCTGCGATGGTTCTTTTACCTGTAATCTGACATACTCTGGACATCTAATTGCTCCTGTTCTATCTTGTTATCTTTTAAATTTTAGTGCTTTAAAACGAGTTATTATATGGTCTTGCGGAAGAATTGCAAGTGCAAAGCATAATTTATCGGTAATGGGAGGGGTTTTTATTGAGAAATGCGGGTTTTTTTGGGAAATAAGGCATATTAGCGAGATTTTTTGGGGTTTGGCGGTAAGCCCTTGTCACCAGCAGTAACCTTTTTGAGGTATGTTACTTCGGCTTTTGTAAGTTTTCTGAATTTTCCGACTCCAACGCCCCTGTCGTTGATTTTTCCGATTTTCGCTCTTCTGAGGGACCTTACTTTTAGCCCAACCTTTACGAGCATTCTTCTAATCTGTCGATTCATACCTCTTCTAACGCTAATTTCAATGGCTGATTCTTTGTAGCTTTTCTTTAGTATTTTCACAGCGGTTCTTCCGGTTTTTCCTTCTGCGAGCCATACTCCTTTTTTTAGTTTTTCGACAGCAGCGGAATCAATCATTCCCTTTACCTGTGCGATATAAGTTTTCGCTAATTCGAATTTTGGATGTGTAAGCTTATTTGTCAGTTCGCTATCGTTGGTAAGAATGATCAGGCCAGTGGTATCAATATCGAGTCTTCCGACGCAGAAAATTCTCTGTTTGGATTTAACAATATCGATAGCTCTTCTTCTGCCCTGCGGGTCGGAGTTAGTACAGATGACTCCTTTTGATTTATTCAGGAGGTAATAGACTTTTTCTTCAGCGCGAATTCTTTTTCCATTTACGGTAATAACATCTTTGTCCGGGTCAACAAAAGCGGGTAGTTGGTCGACGACTTTTCTATTTACTCGAACAAGTCCATCGGTGATTATCTCTTCGCATGCTCTTCTTGAAGCTATCCCTGCGGCAGCTAAAACTTTTTGTAATCTTATTTCGGCCATAATAAATACCTGTCAGCTTTTAAAGTAATAAGTTTTGCGTTTAATACGCCCAAATTGAATTAAGATTTATTCCAAGTCTGTTCGCATAAATAATTGTGATGCATGAGAGTACCCAAAGGAGGGCTCCAAATTGAAAGGGTCTGTCGTTTGTAATTAGTTGAACCGGGCCTGAGAATTTCCCTTTTTGTATTAGGGCACTAAATCGGAAGATGCAGTATAGCACCAGCGGAGTAGTAAAGAGAAGGTTGTTAGTACCGAAAACTCTTATGGTTCTATCGTCGGTGGCATATAGTAAGAAACAAACGATAGCCAGTCCGCTGGTAACATCGAGCATGTGTGCCAAAAGCTCCGGTGTGTATCCAGCTAATGTTCTTCTGAACGCTTCACTGTTCTCGCCGAGTTGTGCTATTTCGCTTCGGCGTTTGGAAAAGCCCAAGAACAGGCATAATGCGAATGTGCATACAATTAACCATGTTGAGATGTCGGCTCCAATTACGACGGCACCGGCAACAGCTCTTAGGCAAAAGCCTATAGATATAATTATGCAATCTAAAATCATCACATGTTTAAATATCAGTGAGTAGATAATCATCAAGACAATATAGACGATGATGATAAAAGCCAGTGTGTCGGTGAGCAGAAAGCTTCCGACGATGGCGGCTAAGAAGCAAATGACAGCTAAGATAATAGCGGACGGTACTGGAACCTGGCCTGAAGCGATTGGTCTTTTTGATTTTTCGGGATGCAGCCTATCAGAGTCTCGGTCAACAATATCGTTGAAGATATAGATGCCGGAAGCTGCGAGACAAAAACAGAAGAAGGCGCCTAAAGCACTGCCCATAGAAATTAGGACCTCGTCGATGGGTCCAAAAAGCTTTTTTCCAAAAATAAGGGCAGCGAAGACGAAGACATTTTTTGTCCAATGCCATGGTCTCATTATTTTTACGAAGTTCATAGCTTATCCTTTCGCTACATGTTTATGTCACATTTTTTTATATTGTGACCGGTCAAAAAGTATCTATTAAAATATCGACATTAAGCCTGATAATGTGTAGCATTATATTTTAGGCGAATCAAACGCCTTAAGTTGTATTATATTATGAGATATTGCTTATGATAACAACAGTTGTTTTTGATTTAGATGACACTCTTTACGAAGAGATTTCTTACTGCCGGAGCGGTTTTGAGGCAGTCGCCCGCTTTTTAGCAGAAAAAGTGGCTTCAGCTTCTTCCGGGGAAATCTTTGATTCGCTTTGGGGGCAATTTACATCTGGCAACCACACGCAAACATTCAATACCGCTCTTGATGAGCTTAATATAGAATATGACGGCGAATTAATCGCAGAGCTGGTGAAAGTTTACCGCAATCATGAGCCTGAGATAAGTCTGCCGAAAGATTCTTCGGATATACTTACGGGCTTGAGTGGTAAATATACTTTGGCTATGTTGACAGATGGTTTTTTGCCGGCGCAAAAATTGAAGGTAGCGGCGTTGGGGATTGAGAAATATTTCAAGTGCATCGTTTATACAGAAGAGCTTGGCAGGGAGTTTTGGAAGCCTTGCCCTGTAGGATTCGAGAAAATAATGGAAGCTTTGAATGTCAAAGCGAATGAGATGGTTTATATAGGTGACAATGAATCGAAGGATTTTATTGCGCCTAATAAGCTTGGATTTAGAACTATCAAGCTTGCACGTGACGGACATATTCATACATCGACTTCTGATGACCCTGATTCGAAGCCGCAACATGTGATAACTAACTTAGATGAATTGCCGGGTCTTCTTGAAAGTATTAAGTAACTCAAACAAACCGATTTTGACAAATCAGCCCATTTGAGAAATGCAGAATTAAGTCATGGGGACTCCTTACGGAGAAACCGACTTCGTCGGAGGTTGTTTTGTACTGGATTCCAGCCTTCGCGGGAATGACAAGATGTCGGAAACTATTCTCAACTTTTGTTGGGCAATAAGTTATACCGAAATTTAACGATTTGCCAATCAGTTTGAGTAAGTAATAATAACTGATAATAAAATAGAGGGAGCGAAGCTATGTCAAGCGAACAACATCTTGATACCAAATCAGGTATGAATATTTTTGAGAGATATCTAACGGTATGGGTTGGTTTGTGTATAGTTGGCGGGATACTTTTGGGTAAATTTGCGCCGGGGTTTGCCAAGTATCTCGATAGTCTTTCGGTTAATGTTAACGGGGCACCTGTGGTATCGATACCTATTGCGATATGTTTGTTTTTTATGATGTATCCGATCATGGTTAAGATTGATTTCGGGGAGGTCTTACAGGCTGGGAAAAGCATTAAGCCTGTAGGTCTGACGTTATTTGTGAACTGGGCCATCAAGCCTTTTACGATGTACGCGATATCGGTTTTCTTTTTGGGGACGTTATTTCACGCGTTTATCGGCGCCGAAGCAGTTGACTATGTCAGAATGCCTTTCGGTCTTGACCTTGATGTCGGGGCAGTTCATGGAGCCGGCACGGTTGTGTTAAGAGAGGGTATCAAGATGCTTGAAGTTCCGCTTTGGAGAAGTTATCTGGCGGGATGTATTTTGCTTGGCATTGCTCCATGTACCGCGATGGTTTTGGTGTGGGGTTATCTCGCAAAAGGCAACGACAGTCATACTCTTGTAATGGTTGCAATAAATTCACTAACGATGTTATTACTTTATGGGGTTTTGGGTGGTTTTTTACTTGGTGTTGGTCGGCTGCCGGTGCCCTGGCAGGCATTGCTGCTGTCAATTGGGATATATGTCGCGCTGCCTCTGGTGGCAGGATATTTTTCCCGAAAGTGGATAATAAGAGCAAAAGGTGAAACGTGGTTCAAGGAAAAATTTCTTCACATTCTGACACCTGTGACGATTATCGCGTTATTATTTACGCTGGTGCTGCTCTTTTCTTTTAAGGGCGAGATGATCCTTTCCAATCCGCTTACAATTTTGTGGATAGCTATTCCATTATTTATTCAAACTAATCTGATATTCTGGTTGGCGTACGGTTTGGCAAGATTTTTTGGTTTGAAATACAGCGATGCAGCTCCTTCGGCTATGATAGGCGCCTCGAATCACTTTGAGGTTGCCATAGCTACGTCGGTAATGCTTTTCGGATTATCCTCAGGTGCTGCACTTGCGACAGTTGTGGGGGTTTTGATTGAGGTTCCCGTTATGCTTATGCTGGTGAAAATATGCCTTCGAACGCAAAACTGGTTTCCCAAAGAGTGATATTTTTGTTTTGTTAGATGCCTCATCGTCCTATTAATTTGGTGCAGAACCCCCAAATTGCCTATTTGTAACAGATTAAAGGGGTTATGGCTGTTTTTTTGTTGACTTAGAGGGTTTTTGTGACGATAATGCATTATCTAAACTACCACAATTATTGATTTTTGAGTATTTCTAAGGAGTTTTTACGATGCCCGCAGGCAAAAGACCACAAAGTAACGCAATGCTTTATACTCTTATCACGTTTGTTGGGCTTTTCCTGGTCACAACAATCCTGTCAGTTATCTACTACGTTCAATTCGAAAAGCAGCGTGATATTGCAGATACGGCCAGTCGCGACCTTGAAAAGATTCTCAGCAAGTCGGAACAGCGCAAGGGATTAGGTAAAATCGTTGGCAGTATCCCCCGCGGTAAAAGCGGTCTTGGTACAATGGTGAGTTATCTCGACGAAATGATAACTTTGATAGTTGGCGGCCCGCTTGAAGAATCTACTGCAGAAACAAAAGTTGAAAATAGCAACAGCAAAGCTAAAGACTTATTAGACAGTTTGGCTAAAAGGGACATTTCAATCGAAAACGGTCTTCTGTCAACATTAGAAAATGTGGAAGCTGTCCTGGAAGATACTGAAAAATCTGAAATTACTCTGATAGGTGAACTTGATGAACTTCGCCAAGAATTTGATGAGACAAGGAAAGTTACTTTTGAAAAAGAACAGACCCTGTTAGCGGAAAAAGAGAAATATCAACAGCAGGTTGAAGATATCAAGTCACAATATAATGCCCTTAAGAATTTGATGGAACAAAAAACGGAGCAGCAGGTTCAAATATTAGCAGCCCAGCTTGATGAAGAACGTGCGAAGCTTAAAGAAATAAAAGATAAGCTTCTTGAGACGAAGGCACAATATAAGATGGCAGACAACCGTATGAAGCGTGCCCAGAGGAAATTGTCGAAGCTTGTACCTGCTCCGGATAGAGCAGTAGCTTCGTTTAAGTCTGACGGAAAGATCATACTTATCAACGATATGGCAAAAATTGTACATTTGAATATCGGCAGTGAGGACGGAGTTTACCGTGGTTTGACATTTACCGTCTATGACAGCAGCCTTCCTATTCCAAAGGACGGCAAGGGAAAGGCTGAGATAGAAATATTTAATATTGATAAAAACACATCAACCGCCCGCATCATCCATTCAAAGATCAAGAATCCAATTATTCTCGGTGATAATGTTGCGAATCTAATCTGGGGCAGCGAGAAATCGAACGAGTTTGTGGTAGCTGGCGCATTCGACATTGATAATAACGGCAAGATTGACTACAACGCTTCAGAGAAGATAAGAGCGTTGATAGAGAAATGGGGTGGCCGGGTTGCTGATTCAGTTTCAGTTGAGACGGATTTTCTGGTTCTCGGTAAAGCTCCGAAAGTTAACAAGAAGCCATCATTTGAGGAGATGGAGATGTATCCTCTTGCGATGGATAAATATGAGCAGTCCATCAAGCGGCTGACGCATTACAAAGAGATGCTTGAATTGGCGAACCGTTTATCCGTTCCGATATTTAATTACGAGAAATTTCTTTACTTCATCGGGTATAAGACCCAGTCAGGTAAGGCAGGCGCCTTTTAGATTAGGTTTTCTTCTTTAGGTTCAACTCCAATTGAAGCGATGAAGATCTGGCCCGTATATTGGTTTGCATTTTCCAGGGTAAATCCTTTTTTCACAGCGACAAATGTCACGGTATAATCAGCTTTTATCGCATCGCCAAGTGGCACAGCAGTATCACAATCCAAACCTGAGGGAATATCGACGGCTAACACTGGGCAGTTTAGTTTATTGATAGACTGTATTATATTGAGATATTCATCTTTCAGTTGGCCTGTTAGTCCGGTGCCAAAAATAGCATCTACGAGGAAATGTGAGTCCTTGGCAAAGGTTTCTATTTTGTCATTGGCGTGGGGTGAATGCGGGTCGAGTTGCTGAATCGGTACCTGTGGCATAAATTGGTCCATCTTTTCGAGTATATTGAGGTTTGTTAAGGCATCGTCTTTAATTTTTTCGCGGTCCCCGATGATTACAACTGTAACTTTGAAGCTGTCATTTAGTAAGTGTCTTGCAATGACATATCCATCTCCGCCATTATTTCCGGTACCGCAGAAGATGCAGACTTTGGGTTTTGGGATGTCTGCGAGTTTTTCTTTAATAAGTTCGGCGCAGCTTCTACCGGCATTTTCCATTAGGACGGCGCCTGGTATGCCCAGCTGGTTTATCGCCCTGCTGTCAAATGCTCTGACCTGTTCTCTTGTCATGACAAGGTGTTTTTTATCTGGTGAATATTTTTTCATAATGACCTATTGTACCTTTTAAACTTATCACTTCAAGTGTGGTCAAATCCGAGACGACGTCCCTTCGACTGCGCTCCCTTCG
The DNA here is from genome assembly GCA_019456255.1 of Planctomycetota bacterium. GTDB lineage: Bacteria > Planctomycetota > Phycisphaerae > Sedimentisphaerales > Anaerobacaceae > VRUG01. The sequence goes on from VRUG01000025.1 coordinate 37,286, forward strand.
ACGTTGCTCAGGGCAGGCCGGGTAGGCTGGGTAAATTGGGTTGCCGAAAAATTGGGTTCGTTTTTTTGCATTGCATATTGTGTAAATTGTTGTAATTCTTTATTAAATATAAGTTTAGGTTCATTTCTTTGTCCCTGAAATTGGGTTCGTTTAGTAAAACGTTTATATTTTGCAACAGCCGGGAAAATTGGGTTTGATTGGGTTTGTTTTTCACTTCGGCGAAAAGGTATTTTTGTTTGTAATTTGTTTTTGGGTAGTGGTTTAGGTTCATTTCTGCACTTTTTTAAATGGGTTTGTTTTGCATATCTTGTTCATTTTGATTGATCCGTCTTTTAAAATAGCAACCCCGCCCAGACAACATTTTGCATCTAAGCGAATTTAGCATGTTCATTTCGCATTCTCCAAAGGTGATAAAGTATCATTTTTCCACGA